>NZ_QNUE01000007.1 GCF_003385595.1 Chryseobacterium flavum
GTTTGGGTCAGGCATAAAGAAATACTCCGGGCTACGGCTGATGGAAACCTTCTTCCGGTTCAATGAGCTGGCAAAAGCTAAAGAACAGCTGAACAATATTATGAATTACGCAGTAAAGAGTGACCGCTGGATTAAAGAAGATCCTTCCGTGATCTTTCATTTTCACCAGTCTATGCGGTCATTTGTGCGTGCCGGGTATCTTATAAAACTTAAAGAAAAGAAACAGGCATTCCCTGTCCGGGCAGAAAATATTTCTCCACTATTTCCCGGTTTACTTTCGGAAAAAGAATACCGGAATCCTTTGCTGGTCTTTAAAAAAGCATTCAAAGAATACAGTATAGAGGAGTTTGATTACTTTATGTCCGGGATTGTGTATTTCTCACTGGGCGTTTATGATAATGTCCCGGAGAAAAATATGATAAGCCCGTACATCCATCTCACCAAAATGCTGGATGCCGCCCATCTCATCCTGGAAAGAAGAGGGCAGAAAATAAGGTAACAGGTTGCTGAAAAGTAAAAGCGGGAGGTGAATAGATTTGATATATACCAATAGATGTATATCGATGATCCGCTTACACTGGAATATTTCATTTAATTTAGCAGGGTTAAATTATACGGTATGTTAAAGAAAAACAGTGTATTGATCATTACGGTATTAATATTTTTCTCATCATTTTTTCATGCCCAGGAGAAACCTGGCAATGAACCGCAGAAGAACATCAGTACATTAATGAATGAAACGACTTCCGGGGACTATCTGCTGGCTATTGAAAAAGCCGGTGAGGTCCTCCAGTCGTCTTATATTGATGCAGAATTTACCACTGAAGCGTATCTTGTGTTTTCTGATATAGACAAGACCGATAAAGATATGGATGTTATCCTGAGAAGTGTAAAAGCTGCCAATCTGAACGTCCGGAACCAGCAGATGTATCAGACGATACTGGAACAGCTTAAAATAAAACTTGATAACCAGAGTAAGTTTATCAATAAACAGGACAGTATACAAAACAGCATACAGAGCCGCATTGCATCATTGGGAAAAGACAAGGTGGTGATGGCATTTGTAAAAGATACCCTCCGGCAAAAACAGTTTCAGAAGGAAATACAGGAGCTTACCAAGCAGTATAAAAAAACAGCAGCCCTTCTCAGCAAAAATGCTAAAACACTGAACGGGAAAAAAAGAAAAATACTTGAAAATAAAACAGCTGTTTTTTATGCATTGCAGACTGTAGAAGAAAGACTCCAGAAATCGGAGATCAATCTTATCAAAAAAGAATATCCTTTACTCTGGAATGTCGGGGCTAAGGCTGACGGTGAAGATATTTCTGCAAATTTTTCCGGGAAAATAGGAGTGGAGAAGGAGGTTACCCTCTATTATATTACCCGGATTATTACAGGGTTGTTTATTGCAGGTATTTTTATGCTTCTTATATGGGTTTACCTTCATAACAACCTGAAATATCTGAAAAAAGCAGGCTGCCTGGATAACCTTGAAGCGCTTAATTTTAGCTTTCTGAACAAAGGAGCGTTCGTTCCTGTACTTGTTCTGGGGCTTTATATTGTTATTTTATCCAATCTGTATGCTCCTGTAGTGTTTACCACAATGCTGCATTTTATCCTGCTCATAAGCATCAGTTTCCTTTTTCGCGGTAGCTGGCAGAAAACAAGCCGGTATAACTGGCTGTTCCTTATTCTCCTTTTTACGGTATCCAGCTTTATCAACCTTTTTGTGCCGGTAAGCTTTACAGAACGCTGCGTGTTTATCCTGATTAATGCCGGGGCGGTCTTTTATATTATAAAACAGCTGAAGATACCGGACAACGGACTTTTTAAGCTTAAATTTTTCAGATGGACCGGCTTCATATTCATTTGCTTCTGTGTCCTGTCTGTTATACTGAATATTTTCGGCAGAGTTTCCTTATCCCATACCCTGAGTCTTGCGGCAACCGTGGCACTAACCCAGGTGATCGCCCTCAGCGTTTTATTGAAGATTTTTATTGAAATCATTTTGCTCCAGATCTACAGAACCCGGGTGCAAAGGGGAATTGTCACAATCTTTGATCATAAGAACCTGTCGGATAACCTGAAAACTCCTTTTATCATCATTACGGTTTACCTCTGGTTTGTGGTTACTGCTTCCTACCTCAATATCTGGGGAAGCATCAGCGATTCAATGGTAAGCCTGCTGAAATATACCGTACATATCGGCAGCTTAAGCTTTACACTGGGAAGTGTGCTTTTATTTTTTGCGATGATATGGATCGCGCATTTACTGCAAAAATATGCTGCTTACTTTTTTGGTGAAATAGAAGATGAAGACGAAGAAAATATTAATAAAAAACAGCATTCAAGACTTCTGATCATCAGGCTGGTCCTGCTTACGGGAGGATATCTGCTGGCTGTACTGGCTTCGGGAATCCCACTGGACAAGGTAAGCATTATTATCGGAGCCCTGGGAGTTGGGGTCGGTCTGGGATTGCAGGGAATTGTCAGTAATTTCGTATCAGGGGTTATTTTGATATTTGGAAGGGCCATACAGATCGGGGACATTATTGAGATCAGCTCCCAGCAGGGAAGGGTAAAATCCATGGACCTGAGAACCACAAAAATAAATGCACCTAACGGATCTGAGATCATTATACCGAATGGCAGCCTGCTTTCCCAGAATATTACCAACTGGACGTATACCGATAACCTGAAGCAGGTAGAGATCAGTTTTAATCTGAAAGGGGAAACAACACCGGAGGATATTAACGGGATCATCCGGGAGACGATATCCGGAATGCCTATGATAGAGCAGACAAGACCCTGCCAGATCTATTATAATACTTTATCAAAGGAAAGCTTTGGAGTACTTATAAAATTCTGGTGCAGTATTTATCGCACCGAAGAAGTAATCAGTGAAACCAAACAGGCTCTCTTTAAAGCTTTTGGAAATCATAATATTGACATAACGATTTAATAATCCATCATCAGGACAGATCCCGGAATGAGATAACTGTCCGGAATATATTGTAAGAATACCAGGAAAAAGAGTATTTTCAGCAACAGATAAGCGATTAATACAGTTCGTTCAGGATGAATAAACGCGAACAGGGATCTCCAAAAGAGGAGTATAAGCCTTGCTATTCCTTTGTAAAAACAAGATATCAGATCATTAGCCACTTTCTGAAGGGAGTCCACTGGTTCCGGCCTGATCTGCGTATTGATGCCAGGGTATATGAAGACTTTTATCTTAACGAAAAAACATTCTGTTTTGACCCCGCTGTCCGCAGAAAAGATTTTGTCATAAAATTAAGCGCAATGGTAGTATTTATACTGGTGATAGCTGTCAGTCTTTACATGACAGTATAGTGCTGCAGCTTACTTATTCAGTTTCTGAGTCTGTAAAGCGGTGGGCGGATATCCGTACTGCTTTTTGAAGGCAAAGGAAAAATGGGAAAGGTTTTCAAATCCCAGGTCCAGATAGATATCAGAAACCATTTTCCCTTTTTGGGTGAGCAAGACATAAGCTTCCTGTAATCTCCGGTGCTGAAGCCATTGGCGGGGCGGCAGTCCGAAAACCTTCCGGAAATCCCTTTTAAAAGTAGACAAGCTTCTTCCCGTTAAATATGCAAACCGTTCAACCTTGACATTAAAATGGAAATTCCTGTTCATAAATGCTTCAATATCGATTTTATAAGGTTCGGAGAAATTAAATAAAATATCTTTAAGAGCTGGGTCATAGTTTAACATCAGCATCAGAGCTTCCTTTTGTTTCAGCCGGATAAGCTCTGTGGAATCCGGATTGCTCAGCAGTTCTTCATACGGAAGAAGTGACTGCATAAATGACATCAGGGCCTGGCTATCCGGTTTTATAAATGTGGAAGCAGGATCTGTTATTTCTGCATGAAGACCATATTCACGGCTGAATTCATGCAGGATAGTATCATCAAAATATAACGTAACGGTTTTAATTTCACCGTTCCTGGGTGGATATTTTGCGAATTTCAGCAGGTGGTTTTTCCTTGCGGAATAGAGATCTCCTTCCTTAAACAAGGTTTTGGTGCGGCCGTCATCCAGTTCCATTTCTCCGGAGAGAACTAGTCCCAGCGAATGAACCTGCGCAAACTGTTCCCCTTCCCTGAACTCTGAAAAGTGGCAGGAATAATTAACGGGGCGGATCGTTGTATGGTTGTCCATTACTTAAACAGTTATTTTTTTTTCAAACTTACAAACTTTTTTACCATCAGGATAAGATTATATATATTCCCCACTGCTAAATGACTGATAAGAAATCTGACAGTGAGGATAAAAACTCTTATGAAAGTATTGCTTTCGGTTCAAGATAAGCCTGAAGCCCGAAAATGCCATATTCGCGGCCTATTCCACTTTGTTTGAAGCCTCCGAAAGGCGCTTGCGGATCATGTGAAAATCCATTAATGCAGACTCTTCCTGCATCAATCCGGGAGGCAACCTGCTCAGCGTGTTTTACATCAGAGGAACTGATGTAGGCAGCTAATCCGTAAGTAGTATCATTGGCTATAGAAATGGCTTCTTCCTCATTTTGATAAGGAATGATTGATAAAACAGGCCCAAAGATTTCTTCCTGTGCAATATGCATATCATTACGGACATTGGTAAAGAGAGTTGCTTTTACAAAATTACCTTCTTCCAGTCCGTCAGGCTTTCCTTCTCCTCCTGCCAGAAGAGTGGCTCCTTCTTCCTGGCCTAACCGGATATAGTTTTGTACCCGTTCATATTGTCTGGCACTGACCATGGGGCCGATATGGGTGGTTTCGTCACCAGGATGGCCTACTTTTACCTGCTGAACAGTCTGTTTTGCCAGTTCGTTGACCTCTGCCAGCCTGCTTTGAGGAACCAACAGGCGGGTAGGAGCAATGCAGGCCTGGCCATTGTTCATATAAGCCCCGAAGACAGCCATAGGAATAGCAGTCCCAAAATCCGCATCCTCCAGAATAATATTAGGTGATTTTCCTCCCAGCTCTAAAGTTACCCGTTTCATGGTATCCACAGCCCCTCTCGCGATTGTTTTGCCGGTAATTGTGGATCCTGTGAAAGAGATCTTGGCAATATCAGGATGGCTGGTGATTTCTGCACCCACTACATTTCCCAATCCGTTTACGATGTTGACAACTCCTTTAGGCAAACCGGCTTCATGGATACATTCTGCAATCAGCCGGGTCTGCTGTGCACTCATCTCACTGGGTTTGATGACTGTGGTACAGCCGGCAGCAATAGCGGTTGCCAGTTTATTACAGATAAAGCTGTTGCTGGCATTCCATGGAGTAATGATTCCTGCAATGCCCAGCGGTTCAAAACGGACTTTTGAATGTCCCACAGCCTGCTCAAAACTGAACGATTGCAGGATTTCAATTGTGGTCGTAAATGCTGAAATGGCATTTTGAACACTCATTTTACAGAACTGTAAAGTTCCTCCATATTCATTTACCATTACAGATACCAGTTCCGCTTCCCGGCGGCTGACTGCTGTATGAAGTTTTTTAAGAAATGTAATACGTTCTTCTTTCGTTGTTTTTGAAAAGGTTTTAAATGCTTCCTTTGCTGCTGCAATTACATTCCTGGTATCTTCCTCATCTCCCAATATCACTTCACCTGTTTTCAGGTTCGTAACAGGGTCTATAAGATCAAAAGTTTCTGTTCCGTGAGGCGTGACAAATTCGCCATTGATGTAAATTTTATTAATCTGTATCATTTTGATTGATTTTAATACCACAAAGTTCGTCCGGAATGCACATAAGAAGTTTGTTGTATAGTCCAATTTTTATTTGTTGTACGGTTCACTTTCAGGATCTTTAAGTGGTTTCCCTGCGTTTTGAAAATTATTTGCTATTTTTACCTCATCAATGTAAACAACATACATTTTGAGAACGACTCTTAAACCTATATTAGCTTAGTATCAGCCTCATAACCACAGGCTGGTCATTCTTTAGTTCAGATATTACCATCTGGACAGGTTTTCATTTAAACATATTATTTATGATGCTGCTGTAAAAGCAACGGCATATTCTGATCATCCGGTCAGGCTATACAGGAATGCAGAACCCATTCCGGAAGAATTTTTAATGACCATTGCTGCTGCAATATCATGAATAGTATGTAGGACTTAACAAAGAATACTAAGCATAATAACAAGTAATGAGTCAGATACATATATGGGAGGTAAAAGCAAAAAATACTCCTCTCTTAAAAAAGAAATGCAATCAGTGCGACAGTGAGAGATTTTATTGCGGAGAGAAATTCAGGATGAACGCACAAAAAAAGAATATTGATATATGGTTAATTTACCGGTGTGTAAAATGTAAGAATACTTACAATATGACTTTGTTTTCAAGGACAAAAACAGAGTCATTACATAAAGATCTTTTCACCAGGTTTTCAGAAAATAATAAAGAAACGGCCTGGCAATATGCTTTTTCACCGGAAACCAGAAGAAAGAATAATATCGAAGCTGATTTTGAAAGTGTAGAATATGAGATCAAGCATACTCCAATAGAAAATATTCTGCATTCAGATACGGAAGTCCTAACCTTTGAGATTAAGTGTCCTTTTGATTTTGGACTGAAGGCATCAGCGGTACTCAGAACCTGTTTAGGTCTTTCTGCTGGTAAACTGAATCAGCTAACGGAGCTCAATGCAGTTTTGTTCCGGGAAAAGGCTTTACAAAAGAAACATAAGATCCGGAACGGAGATATTGTAAAAGTGGATGCAGAAAAACTGAAGAAAGTATACTGCGGAAATACAGGAGCCATTCAATAAATCCATAAAACTGTTGCATCAAATCTAAAAATAATCCCTTCAGAACCAGCTGAAGGGATTAATTATTTCCGGAAATCAATTTAAACATGCATCACTGTTCTGAATACGCTTACTGCATCTCCTGTAATGCTGACCTTATCAGGAGTACCATTGCTGACTTGTACGGTAACAAGAACTTTACCGATCCTGTTGATGGTTTCTCCCTGTTTTCCCGTAAACTCAAAAGTCTCCCCTGAATAACCAGCAATTTTATGGTGGATAAGATAACCTCCCAAAGGTCCATGAGCATTACCGGTAACAGGATCTTCCGTAATGCCGATAGCCGGGGCAAACATTCTTCCGTACGTTAAAATATCAGGATCACCGGTATCAAAGGTGAATACAAAATATCCGTTGCAGCTGATTTCCTTACTCAGCTGAACCAAAGCACCGGAATCGGGAACCAGGCTGTTTAGAACAGATCTGCTTTTAATGCCGATCATTACTTTTGAATGGCCTGTAGATGCAATTTGTACGGGACATCTTTCATCGAGATCATTCATAGTTAATCCCAGGGCCCGGATGATGTTTTGTGTTGTTGACGGATCAAAAGCGGGGCTTAGCCCGAAAGTTCCCTGGGTCATGGTAATCCGGTAATCATTATCTTCTTTTTCTATTTTAACGGGAAGGATTCCGATCTGGGTCTTTATCCTGATAACACAGGTGTCAAGCTGATCTTCCTTTGCTTTTGCATATAATGCCGCAATAGTGGCATGTCCGCAGGAAGGGACTTCTGTGGTAGGGGTGAAATACCGTACATGGTAATCGAAAGCTGGGTCATATAAATCGGGTCGGAAAATAAATGCCGTTTCAGAATTGTTAAGCTCGCGGGCGATGAGCTGCATTTCTTCCGTATTCAGGTGTTCAGCATTTAAAACAACCCCGGCGGGATTTCCCTTGAATTTTTCTTTGGTAAAAGAATCAACCTGGTATACAGTAACTTCCTTCATTATATTTCGTAATTAAGTTCACTATAAAGATAAGAATAAATGAAGAGAAGATATTGTAATATTCACTTGGGGAAGACAGATTTACCATCTCCGGTACAAAAACTTAATCCCATCATCAGGTAGGCAAGAATCAGGCACCCGGCTTTCAGATTCTTTAAGCTTAAATAAATTGCCGGCTTAAGTAAGAATATTTATGTGCTTTGTTGCTAATCAAGAGGTTAAATTATTAATCAGTAGCTATAATTTGTATTTTTGTAATACTGAAAATAGAACATATGGCCTTAATCAATGACTTAGGTAAAATTATTGTTTTTTTGTTTTTACTGTTAAGTGTCTTTCTTGTAACGGTGAAAACAGAAAGGAAGCTGCCTAATTATCTTTTTGCGGCCTTTCTTTTAATCTCTGTTGTTGACCTTTCCGGCTTTTTTCTTACAACGCCTGACCATAATGTGATCAAAGGATTTAAAGTATCCAGTATTCTGTTGCAGATGCCGGTCTATTATTTATATGTAAATGCAGCCTGCTACTATAACTTTACTTTAAATAAAAAACACCTGATACACGGGTTGCCTTTTCTGTTTTTTTTCATCTGGTTCAGTATGAAGGGAATAACCGGGCAGGGAGACTGGCTGTTTGACATCATTTCCACCATTCAGTATTACTATTATATTGTTGCCGTATTTCTGACTCTGAAAACATTTAAAAAGTTGTATCAGGAAAATTATTCAAGTAATCATGACCTGACCTATAAATGGTTATCTCAAACGACCGTCCTTTTTCTGATAGGGAATTTTTTTGTTCTGATCAGGGGATTTGTACAAAATGGCAGTACTCTTTTTTTAGCACTTTATACCTTTAGCTCAGTATTCGTTTTATTCGTCATCAGCTGGTTTGTACTGAACGCATTATACCGTCCGAACCTGCTTGCCGGGATCAATAAAGATCTGGTTCCTGTAAATCCTGTTACTGAATTTAAAGAAGAGCCCGAACAGCTGAAACACCTTTTGAAGTTTATGGAAACAGAAAAGCCTTATCTTAATGATAAACTCACCTTGCAGAAACTGGCAGAGCAGATCGATATGTCTGAAAAGCAGCTGTCGTTATTGATTAACCAATATACAGGAAAGCACTTTTTTGATTTTATCAATGAATTCAGGATTAATGATGCAAAAGAACTTCTGAAAGACCAGCCACAGTTAACCGTGCTGGAAATATTATATGAAGTGGGTTTCAATTCCCGGTCATCATTTTATACAGCCTTTAAAAAAGAAACCCGTGTGACCCCTACAGAGTACAGGAAATCAGTTGTTTAATAAATGTCCGACTTTAAGTCAGACTGAATTTTCAGAATAAAAACAGTCCGGGTTCCGGATTCCGGATATTTTTTCAGAGCTGAAACCTGAGATTTGCTTCATTATTAAAAATTTAAAACAATGAAGTCACCCATTACATTGATCCTGCTTTTTTTTCTCGTTTTCTATACAGAAACCTGTTCCGGGCAATCCGGACAAAAAGAGCAGCTCCGGAAAGCAGATTCTATAATCAGCAGTTACTCAGATGAAAAAGCCCCGGGAATGGCTGTAGGCATTATCAGGGAAGGAGAAGTCATATACAGGAAAACTTATGGATTAGCCAATCTTGAACATAGGATTGCTGTAACTGATTCCACAGCCTTTGATATCGCGTCTGTTTCCAAACAGTTTACAGCATTTATTATTCTTCTGGCAGAAAAAGAAGGAAAACTTTCGTTAGAAGATGATATCAGGATCTACCTGCCGGAATTAAAACATCTTCCCTATAAAATTACCATCCGTCAGCTGGCTAATCATACCCACGGACTGCCGGACTTTACTATGATCAAACGTTTACAAGGATTTGGAAATGAGTTCAGGGTAACCAATAAGGAAGCTGTACAAACGGTTCTGGCTATTAAAAGTATCCACTTTCCTCCGGGAACACAATACTGGTATAATAATACAGGCTTTATGCTTCTTGCAGAAATCCTTCACAGGATCTACAAAAAGGAATTTAACGAGATCCTTAGAGAACATATTTTCAGGCCTCTTCAGATGGATCATTCAATGGCTGTAGATGATCCTGAAAAAATTATTCCGGACAAAGCAGAATCTTACCAGGATAACGGAACCGTGTTTTCTAAAGCTCCTCTGGGCCAGATGGAGTATGGATCATCCAATATATTTACCACACTGGATGACCTTTGTAAATGGGCCGTAAATTTTCAGAATCCAAAAATAGGAAGCCGTGAAATATATAATACCATGCAGCAAAATTCTGTACTTACTACCGGAAAGAAAATAGAATATGGACTAGGCTTGCAGACCGGGAAATATGAAGGACTGAATATTGTTTTCCATGGTGGTGGTACAGCAGGGTACAGGTCTTATATCTTACATGTTCCGGATTATCATTTATCCATTGTTATGACTGGAAACAGGAGCACATTTGATGGATTGTTCATTGTATATAAACTGGTTGACCTGTTTCTGAAAGACCAGCAGGTACTTCCGGCGCCCTCACAAAAAGTAAGCTATACATCGGCCGGACTCAAAGACTTTGCAGGAATGTATGAAATAAATCCCGGTAATTATCTGGAGATAACCACAGATGGAAAAAACCTTTACCAGGGGAAGAATAAAACACCATTAACAATGATGGAAGACGGCCGGTTTTCCATCCCTTATATTCCCACAGCAAGCATCTCCTTTCATACAGGATCACTTATTTTTAATATCGGAGATTTTGCATTTGACTGCAAAAAAGTAATATTAAATACATTAAGGCCTGGCAGAAAAGAGCTGGAGAAATTTATCGGATTCTACAGGAATGAAGAATTTAATACAGTATATCAATTACGTATTGAGGGGGATAACTTAATAGCCAGACATTCTATTAATCCTGATATTGTGCTGTATTCCCTTAGTCCATCAACCTTTTATTCTTTCAGATCAATGTTTGGGAGACTGGATTTCACATATAAAAACAATGCTGTTGAAGGATTTAAGCTGTCCGGAGCTGGTATGACCGATATTGAATTTAAAAAGATAAAATAGGAATACACTATTGAACAAAGGTTATCATGTTTCATAACCTTTGTTTTTACTTTATTTGTCCTGTCCTATATCCAGTCTTTCAAATTTACCCTCTTCATTTTTATGGAACTTAAAAAACACCGGGAAAGTTCCCCATTGTCCGGCTTTAAAATTTCCATAGATATTTTTCCCGTCATTTTCTACACGGTCTATACTGAGGAAGATTTCTTTACCCAAAGCATTGGCGAAAAAAGATCTGAATTTTACGGGGTTACCATCATCGGTCATCATTGGATGTTCTGTAAAGAAAGTATACCATTTCTGATCACCTGCCTGTAATGCTTCTATTGCCTGGCGTACTGCCACATCTGTTATTTTTGATAAATCCATTGTTTGTTGTTTTTTTGTTATAGTATCTGGTATTGTCTGGCGGTTGTCTTTCGTCTGCCCGCAAGCTGTAAGGAAAGGAAAAGAATCAGAGTTGTGGACAATGCATATTTTTTCATATCTGTTAGCTTTTAAGAGGATGCTGCAGATAGATGATCAGCAGATTGATAAGAAGGAAAGGGAATTCAATCGCTGCTCCTTTCAAATCACGATCCAGCAGCTGGAAGCAGATAATAAGTAAAATACCGGCTGCCATCAGAAAATTTCCCCACATAAATGTCCGTGGAAAAAGGATCAGAATTGATGCCAGGATGGTTACTGCTCCATTGATCATAAGTGCCGTTTTACTGAACCCCCATCTTCCAAACATTTCTGCCATTTCGGGTTTTCCGGAGAACATGCTGAATCCTTGTTTGAATCCCATAAAAACAGCAATTAAAATCAATACGGTACTAAAAACTTTCAGAATCATCGGATGGTTTTTTATTTCATACAAATATGGAGGAAATAGCTGATTGATGTATGGTGAGATTTTAGGATATTTCGTACGGATAGTTTTACTACAAATAAAGCCGTTGTTTTAAAACAACGGCTTTGTAATAACTAAGAACTATTTATTAATACTATTTTGTTTCAAGATAGCCATATTTTACAGAAGGTTCCTTCCCAAACAGGCAGGAAAAAATATTCTGGAATTCATGGATGTATTTACACTTTATAGAGTTCCCATAGATTTTCAGGCCTTCCAGTATTTTTCTCGAGCTAAGATCAATATCATATTTTATAAAAGTTTCAGGCCGTTCATAGCGTATTATCTGGTCTGAGCTGTACGTTCTTGAAAAGCCAAACTTTTCCAGCCATTCTTCAGTAATCTTAATAGGTTTGATAGAATCTGCCGGAACAGAAATACTGTGAATATCATTTTCAATTTTAACAAAATAAGCCTGCTCCAAACTCTGAAAAATTTCAGTGATCGTATAAATCTGATTTTTGTACTCGACTAAATTTTTGATTTTAAGATCTGCTACGTTCATAATATTTTGGGTTTTTAAGGTGGTGTATGGTAAATAAAAAACAGCAAATACTATGCCCTGCACCATGTTGCTAAACAGGAGTTTAACGAAAAATTGTTAAAATTTTTGTCTCAAAAAACTAATAAAGTGTTAAAATAGCCGAATTATACACGGTTTGGTGAGTTTATGTCTTTAATAAAACGTGGTACATATGTGGTATCAACCGTTATTTTCCGCAGAAGTGTTAGCTGTAGCCAATAATAGAGCAGCGATAATGGCTATGATAAGAACAGCAATGAATATATTCCAGGAAAATGAATGAAGAAGATATCCTGTACCACTTCCCAGAATGCTGGAGCCGAAATAGTAGAACAGCCAGTAAATAGAAGTAGCAGAAGATTTTCCCTTTTTGGCGTGAAGCGCAGTCATCTGACTGGCCATGGTATGTGCAGCAAAAAAGGAAAGGGTAAAAATTCCAAGCCCCGGAATGACAATATAAATATTTTCCGACAGCAATAAACCAATTCCGCAGAGCATGAGAACAATAAAGCCTTTCAGAATATTATTTTTTGTAAATCTTTTGGAAAGCCTGCCCGTAATCATGGTTCCAAAAACACCGAAAATATACATCAGGAATATAAAGGCAATAACATAATGATTTAATGAAAACGGTTTGGCCTCCAATCTGAAAGTAAGGTAATTGTACACACTTACAAAAACTCCCATCAGTAAAGCTGCTATAAAATACAAACGGAGCATATAGGCACTGGAAAGGAAGTTTTTCATCTGTTTTACCTTTTGATGATAATCTGTTTTCTGAGGAGTGAAAAACTTTGATTCCGGAAAAAGCTTCCAGAAGATCAGCCCTAGGATTAAACTTTCCAGTCCGATGATGAGAACAGCATTCCTCCATCCGAATTCTCCTGCAAAAATAGTGGCCAGTATTCTTCCGCTCATTCCTCCAATTGTATTTCCGCTCAGGTACATGCTGATTGCTGCCGGAACTACAGCAAGTTGAACTTCCTCAGTAAGATAGGCCAGTGCAACTGCAGAAACACCCGACACTACAAAACCTTTTAATATTCCGATGGCAATGAGGAGAGCAAGACTGGGGATCCAGGTAGAAATAATAGTAAGCAAAGCCGATGACAGCAGGGAAAAAACCATAAGCTTTTTTCTGGAGTAGCTGTCTGCTTTAAAAGCAAAAAACAGCAATCCTGACGCCATTCCTATCGTGGATGAAGATACCAGCAGGGAAGTGTCACCTACTGTTACCCCAAACTGTTCGGCAGCCATAGGAAGCATCGGCTGAAAAAGATAAAGCTGTGCAAATACAGAGAGCCCTGAAAAAAATATACAAAGTTTGATATATCGGAAACGAAGGCTCCCACGATCTGCTTTTATTCTTTCGGCTTTTTTCTGATTAATAACGATCATTTGCAATTCAAAATAATTTAGACTCAGTTTATAATGTTCTTATAACAGCCAAATAAAGAAAATGACTGTATTAATTAATTGTTTATTAGTGATTTGTGTTTTTGTAACCGTTTACGATTTTTCATTGATCATGTACGAAATTGATTTACCGGAACAGATAACTTTGTAACAGATCAGGTAAAGCATCTACAGCTTAGAATGGATTAAATATTTGAGCTGAGAAGTCTGATCTGCCCTATAAATTAATCAAATAATTAAACAAATATAACTAAAATGAAGAAAACAAAACTATTTCTTTATGTTGTTATGGTATGTATTTCTAACAGTTTTTTTTCCCAGGTTGGGATTAATACAGAATTGCCTAAAGCAACATTACACGTAGTCGGGAAACCGGATCTTTCTACTGCTCCGGATGGAGTTATTGCTCCCAGAATGACCGGAGACCAGTTAAAAGCTAAAGATGCGGTATATCTTACTGATCAGACAGGGGCTTTGGTGTATATAACACAAGCTGTGACAATTCCTTCAATAAAGACCGCAAAGGTTGATAAAGCCGGATACTATATGTTTAATGGGGAAACCTGGAAATTTGCTTTTGGAGGAATGAATGATGATATTGTGATCGGTGAGATGGTATATTATCATGGAAGTATTCCGGCAGGAACTTCGGGTGCAAATATCCTGGCAAGCACCTACCTTTCTGATTTGCCTGTTTTGGGTGGTGTTTTGAGGCTGGATGCACAATTTGATAACAATTCGGCAGGAACCGGGGCTGTTACTTCTTTTAATCCGAGACTATATAACATCAGTTCTTCAGATATTAAAATCTGGGTTTCTGAAATGTCTACACATACCGGGGACTCTGATAATGGTAATATTAAGCTGATTCCTGGCGGTTTCAGGCAGTTTGATGATGGTGTTTATCTTACGCAGACACATAACGAAACTGTAACTTTTGATATTACCATGCAACAGCCGGAACCCAGATGGTACAGGGTGTACTATGCATTTCGGGTAGATAATAAATCTATGACAGGAAGTAATAATGCCACTACTACAGATTCGGGTACTTCAGATAATACCAGGGAACTGTTTCTTTCTATACAAAGATTATACTAACATCCGTTTGATTCTATAAACACAGTATGAAATAATTGCTCATGATGAACGGTACTGATTATTAATTTAATCTTACCGCTGAAAAAATTTCCGGGACTGGAAAATAAGAATAGACCAGTCCCGTATGTGAAAAAGTACGGAGATCAGTGTACCATTTCATACACTTTGATTAATTCCGCAATATTACTCACGTCAAGCTTCTGAAAAATCCTTTTTTTATACGTACTTACTGTAGACATTTGGATGTTAAGTTTATTTGAAATTTCCAAATTTCCATATCCGTCAGCCAGTAATTTAAAGATTTCATATTCTCTGGATGAAAGCTTTTCAACGGGATTATCTCTTTTGTTTTGAATAATGAGGCCTATGAGGTCTGATGGATAAAAATAGCCTTTCTCAATAACTGTTTTTACGGCATTTTTAATTTCCCCTTCACTGCTCTGTTTATTAAGATATCCTTCAGCACCTTCTCTAATATACTGGATAGCAACATCTTTATCATATCCTGAAAAGACAAGGATCTTTAAATCTTTCTGTATATCCTTAAGTTCAGAGATCATTTTTTTATATTGAGTTCCGGGCATGTCGATATCCAGAATTAAAAGATCATAATACTGAGTACTCAACATTTCTTTTACCTGTCCATAGTTTTCTGCAAAATCTATTTGCAGGGCCGGATAAGCAGATTCAAGAACAAGTGCTGTTCCTGCCCTTACAACATAGTGATCGTCGGCAATTAAAATTCTTTCATTCATTTTAAATTCGTTTTTTAGTCAGCGTTATTGCTATAACAGTTCCCTTCGGGATATTTTGTCTGAAACTGATTTGGGCTTCGATTTTTTTTACGAGATGGATAACCATATGAAGGCCTAACCCTTTTCCTTTAAAGTTTGGCGTTTCCAGATTGGGGTTTCTGAACAGGTTCATATAGGTGTTTACCTGTTGCAGGGACATGCCTGCTCCCGTATCAGCTATTGTAATGACTGTTTCCTGAATATGGTCTGTGATATTAAGAACAATTTCCCCGTTGGCTGTATTTTTGACAGCATTATCAAGGATATTGTGTATGATTGCTGTCAGAATACTCTCATTAACTCTACTGTACACTTCAGTATCTGCAGTCATAATAATAGAAGTTCCTTTTTCTCTGGCTATTTCCCGGAATAATTTTCTCTTGACCTCCAAAATCCTGTTCAGCACATATTCTCTTTCTTCATAAACATTCTCAGCTTTATACAGCTCAGTATATTCTTTCAGATTTAAGGTAAACTGATAGAGCTGTTCTGAAGATTTGTAAATACTGTCAAAATACTTTTTCTGCAGTTCTACATCATCGGATTCATGAAGTTTCTGTGAGAGCATGGCTATAAATCTAATGGGAGTAGTAATGTCGTGGCTGATAGTTTCCACCAGTTTTCTCTGATACTCAGTCTCCCTTTGCAGATCGCTTTTTACCACTTTAAGATTGAAAGATGTTTCTCTGAGCTCTGAATTTTTATTGTGAACAATTTGTTTTAAAGCCTTATTCTTTATTCTTAAAAAATTTGTAGCCAGTTGAATTATAATAATAATCCCGATCAGAAAAATTAAGGAAAGTAAAATTTTAAACCATAAGGTATGGTAGAACAGAGGATGAACATTGAGCTGTATTTTCCTTTCTTCATACTTTCCGTCCGGAGAAACAGGGATGCGTACACTGAGTGTATACTTCCCGGGAACAATGGTATAATTCAGCTCTTCTCCGGCAGGTAAATCTTCCCAGTGTGTTTCTTTATTTCCGGAGATTCTGGACTGGATATGAAGGTTTCCCGGATCAGGAAAGTCAGCTGATGCACTGAAGGCATCTGACATCTTATAACTTTTACTTGAATCAGGAAAATAATAGGCACCCGATGGCGGTCCGGAATTCCGGAAAACGGCTGCAATAACAGGACTGGCTTTCACACTGCTTTGCGGATGCCTGTTTTCTATATACCGTTCAGAAGTATAGAGCTGCCCGTAGATGTTGATATGTAAGAAAGCAAAAAAAAATGCCCAAACCCTCATATGTGCAAAACTGATCTATATCTTTTGCGTATCAATGCAAAGAATTGTTAATATTAGTTTTTGTACAAGTCGAAGTTTTTTTTAAGATAGGAGGTGATTGAAAATAATTTTTTCTCATTAAGTATTTTAGGTCATTTGTGTTTTATGGTTAAACAGTTTTTTTTGATGGTGTAAAAATAATGAAATTATACAGATAATTGAGTATAATTTAAATTGTTTTGATATGAATTTTGTCTGTATTTGATGATGACGATACAGATATTAGTCGGGTGCCATGTAGTGATAATTCTACATAAGATTTTTGCCTTGATCAGGCAGTATTCATACTTTTGCAGAGTCGTTCTCAATAATGATTTATAGAGGACTTTTGAAAAAAACATGATTCTAAGAACACAAAATAAAGGTCTCTTTTAAGAGATCTTTTGACTTTAATCCCATTCCTCTAAACCAGTCACAAAAAACCTCCCAAAAACGGGAGGAAAATTTTACGGTATATTGAAGTATTCACTCGGTTATTTGTTGTTTTCAAGCCATTTGAGTCTTCGCATATCAGGAAGATGCTTTACCCGGAAATTTTCGAAAGTAGCGTTAAAGCCCTCTCCATCAGGACATGCAGCCATTAAACCTACCATTACCGGAGTATTGTCCTGAAAATAGGCATTCCGCATCATGGTATAATTTTTATCGTCAAAGGAATAGAAAATTTCAACAGCATCCAGCCTTCTTACTGCTTTGATCCAGACTGCAGAAGGTATTTTATCTAATGTGATTACACTCCAGTCGCTTTTCTCATGGGTAACAACAGTACTTAGGTTATACTTTCCATCTACAAATTCCACTCCGGCTTTAATGTAATGATCCTTATCTGTTCGCAACATAATCCCCATCTGATCAAATCTTGCTTTATAATTTGCGCTTATCTTTACTTTTGCTTCAAATTCACCACCATAAACAGCGTAATAAAAAGGAGCGTCATCTACAGTGAATCCATAATGAGAAATCCTCCAGTAATCACTTTGCGGGGTGACAAATAAAGATAACCTGTTGTTTTTGATCTCCCATTTTTCCGGTTCATTAAACCATGTCATTTTTTCTAAGGTCTGAGCTTTAATTTTCCCGATCAGGAATAGCGTACAGAAACTTAATATCAATTTCTTCATTTCTTTATTAATACGTTTTAAGGGTAAATGATTATTTTAGCAAAAGTATAATTATAGCCTGGTCACATCAATACTGAAAAATAACCATTATGGAAATTCGGGAACAATTAAGCGATCAATTACTTGAAAAAGCCTCACAAAAATGTTTTCTCGATATCGGAACGTATAAACAGATGGCTTTAATGTATTCACAAACGGAAGGATCAATCAGTGTATTGAGTGATATGCAGGCTGATAAAAGTTATATTTATAAGTCCGGAGCAGCATGTGAGCTGGGAATAGGTGTTAAAGGAGATTTCATAGAAATTAACTCAATCTGGGAAGAGGAGATGCTTAAAAGGATGCATCCGGATGACCGGGTAAGGAAATACATTCATGAACTGCGTTTTTTCAAATTACTGAATTCAATGAATCCGGAATTACGGGCTGACTACAGCGTTCTTTCCAAAATAAGGATCAGAGACAAGCATAATAAATATATATGGGTAAAACACCGTATGTTTTATGTATATTCTCCTGATAACGGAAAATTAAGGTTTGCATTCTGTTTATATAATATTGCTTTAAAACCGTTATCCCAACCGGAATTTCTTATTATCAACAGCGTCAGGGGAGAAATTATAGCAAAGGACAGGCTGGACTATAAAAATATATTAACTCAAAGAGAACTGGAAGTGCTGAAATGTATTGGCGAAGGATATGCCAGCAAACAAATTGCAGATTTACTTTCCATCAGTATAAACACCGTAAACAGGCATCGTCAGAATATTCTTGAAAAATTGAAAGTGAAAAATTCAACACAGGCATTTAAAGATAGTTTTTATTGACTATTCCTGTTATCCGAAAAGTTCACCATGATATATTGAATCTTTAATTTTAGTTTTATAATTTAATTCATTAGAGTAATAGATGATGAAAAGAAGTGAAGAAATTACCAGGCAGTACTTTGATTTTCTTGAAGAGCATATTCAGGATGTGATTTCAGGTAATATTCCGGAATTTATGGAACTTAATGAAATTGCAGGATGTCTTGCCGTTTCCCATACCCATCTGACCGATACTGTCAAAAAAGAAAAAGGCCGGCATCCCTGTTATTTCTATGATGAAAAAATCATTAGGGAAGCTCAGAAAATGTTGATAGAGTCTGATAAATCAGTTGCTGAAATTGCGAGAATTTTTACCTATGACCCTTCCAATTTTTCAAAATTTTTTAAAAAAATGACAGGACTTACTCCCGGAGCGTTCAGGAAATCAGACAATACAATTTAAGCTATTTCTTCAGTTAATAGCTTATTTTTTATTTATTATCTCTCTGTTTGGAGATATAAATTAACCTTTTTTTCTGTACAAAAAAAGTGTTTTGAAAAACAATCCTTGTCTTAATTGTATAATTTGTAAAAAATAATGTTTTATAAATGAGATGGTTGTAAAAAATAATCATCTATAATGTGATTTATTTATTTATATTGCTTTATCAGTTTCTTTTTTTTTATAAATTTAGATTAGAAAAACAAGTTATTCTAAAAGGAAAAATATATTAAAAAAAACAAGCAGTATATGATAAATACAGTGCTGAAAATGTAGTGTGAAATATCTCTATGATTTAATTTTTTATATCACTACGGAGGTGCTTTAAATATATCATATATTTGTTTTGCAAACCACTAACACACAAAATAACATTAAGGATGAGTATTGATTTTACAACGGCAACTTTTAAAGATTTTGAGAATATTCCGGATTATGATATAGCCCAGCGAGCAGAATATTTTTACGAATTTCTGGATCATATGAAGGCACGGGGGCATATGAATTACCGGTTAAAAAATACCTCAGGCAGTAATGCGACATTGAATATTAATATTGGGGATCATAATAAAGAATATATAAGTTTTGTTTCCAGTGACTACCTGGGATTCTCACAGCATCCGAAGGTAAAACAGGCTGCTATCGAAGGAATTGAAAAATATGGAACAGGTACAGGTGCTTCCCCGCTGATTGGTGGAAATTTTGATTATCACAATGCGATAGAGAAAAAGATTGCTGATTTTTTTGGAAGAAATGAAGATGAAGTCATACTGTTTACCACCGGGTATTCCGCTAACAGTGCTACTTTGCAGATTTTAATGCAGAAAGAGGATATTGCTATTCTGGATATGGGAGTACACGCAAGTGTACACGAAGGATGTGCTTTTACCAATAAAAAAACATTTCCTCATAATAATCTGGAAGCTTTGGAACATATTTTGAAGGTATGTGAAAATACGTACCGTACAAAGCTTGTTATTGTAGATGGAGTATATTCCCAGGAGGGTGATACTTCACGTGCCAAAGAAATCTATGATCTGGTAAAGAAATATAATGCCTATCTTATGGTAGATGATGCTCATGGAGTGGGGGTAATGGGGAAAACCGGAAGAGGAGCCCTTGAAGATGATGATTTGCTCGATAAGATAGATTTTATAACAGGAACTTCCAGCAAAACCTTTGGGAATCTTGGAGGATATGTGATTGCTAATAAAAAGATCACATCATTTCTTAAGTTCCAGTCACGACAGCATATTTTCTCTGTAACAGCGCCTCCTTCTTCCTTTGGAATTTTAAAAGCAATTGATCTTATTGATGAAGAACCATTCTGGAAAGATAAATTGTGGGATAATATCAATTATTTTAAAAAAGGATTAAATGATCTGGGGTTAGATACAGGGATTACCTGTTCTGCCATTATTCCTGTAAAGATAGGGGATCAGAATAAAATGTGGGATATAGGCAGAATATTACTTGAAAACGGGGTGTATACAAATCCTATTATGTATCCTGCCGTAGCCAGAAAAGATGCCAGGATAAGAATGACAGTAACTGCCAGACACGAAAAAGAACATCTTGATAAAACGCTTAATGTTTTTGATGATATTAATAAAAAATTGCATATTGCAAAAAAATAATAAATTATGCCAAGAAAAGTAGTGCAAGGCCCCATTAGGGACAAAGAAAAAACAAAGCAAAAACTGCTTGCAGCAGTTGGTAAAATTTTAAGAGTAAAAGGCTATGCCGGTCTGAAAGTAAGTAAAATTGCAGCAGTAGCTGGTTTTGATAAAAAGCTTATTTATGAGTACTTTGGCAGTACAGACAAACTGATAGATGAGTATATCAGGTCTCAGGATTACTGGAGTAAGTTCAGCCCGGATATTGAAGAAGAAA
Organism: Chryseobacterium flavum; assembly: GCF_003385595.1. GTDB lineage: Bacteria > Bacteroidota > Bacteroidia > Flavobacteriales > Weeksellaceae > Chryseobacterium > Chryseobacterium flavum. Next base: position 21,183 of record NZ_QNUE01000007.1, read on the forward strand.
TACAGGTAGGTAAAGGGAAGGATGCTTTAACTCAAGGGATTCTTATGCAGTTTGAGAGCTTAAAGAAAAACAAGGAGCTGCAGAAAATTATTCTTTGGGAACTTTCCGAAAGCAAGCCGATACTTAAAAATATACTGAAACAAAGGGAAGATGTAGCAGCCAATCTATTTGAAAATGTTACAGATCCCTATTTCGGTGAAAATGCCACCAGTGTAAGAGCAATGCTGGCCCTGGTAGCAGCAGGGGTTTACTATCTGAATTTATTTCCTGCCTACAACGGGACAGAATTCTGCGGTATTGACATGAGAACTGATGAAGGCAGAGCTGAAGTTAAGAAAGTAATCGTAGAGATTATCGATTATTTCTACGAAACGAAAAAGTGATCATTAAAAGTTTTCGGATTTGACCAAAAATAAGTTTTTTGCTATAATTTGAAAACTTTTAATTTTCAAATTAAAACTATATTTCTTACTTTTGACCAATGGAAAATTTTATAGTATCTGCAAGAAAATATCGCCCTCAGGAGTTTGATACGGTGGTCGGGCAATCCCATATTACGGATACTTTAGAACATGCAATTGAAGAAAGCCAGTTAGCACAGGCTTTACTTTTTTGTGGTCCTCGGGGTGTGGGTAAAACTACATGTGCCAGAATTCTGGCAAGAAAAATCAATGAAAAAGACGGTTCAGTTTCAGAAGACGGTTTTGCCTATAACATCTATGAGCTGGATGCTGCATCCAATAACTCTGTAGATGATATCAGGGAACTGATTGATCAGGTACGTTTTGCCCCGCAGGTAGGAAAATATAAAGTCTATATTATAGATGAGGTACATATGCTGTCTTCGGCAGCTTTTAATGCCTTCCTTAAAACCCTTGAGGAACCTCCTGCACATGCTATTTTTATTTTAGCAACGACAGAAAAGCATAAAATTATTCCCACCATCCTTTCGAGATGTCAGATTTATGATTTTAAAAGAATTATAATTGAAGATATTCAGGCACACCTTAGAAACATTGCTGAAAAGGAGGGTATCCGTTATGAAGACGATGCATTATATCTGATCGCTCAGAAAGCTGACGGAGCATTGAGGGATGCACTCTCTATTTTTGACCGTCTTTCTACCTTTTCCCAAAAAAATATTACCCTCGCCAAAGCAGCTGAAGTTCTCAATATTTTAGATTATGACCAGTACCTGAATATTGTTGACCTCGCCAGGGAGAATAAAATTCCCGAAGTGCTTTTTGCGTTTAATGAAATCGTCAAAAAAGGATTTGATCCCCATATTTTTATTGCAGGACTCGGGAATCACTTCAGAGATCTTATGATGGCACAGAATGCTTCTACGATAGAGCTTATAGAAGTAGGAGAGAAAACCAAGGCCAGATTTGTAGAGCAGAGCCAGAAATGGAATGCCCAGCAACTGATCGATGCTGTTGAGATTTGTAACCATGCGGATATCAATTATAAAAACTCAAAAAATCCAAGACTTACTGTTGAAATTGCACTGATGCAGCTGGCTTCCTTAACCGCTAATTCAGGTGATACTAAAAAAAAAAGTTCCTGATCCTGGCTCCGTTTCTCAGTGAGAAACAAGAAGTGAAAATTTCTGAAAAGACTCCGGTGAAGAAAGAATTGCCGTTAACACAGCCTGAAAAACCATCCGGCCGTGAACAGGTAATGGTAACAGCCGTTCAGAAAACCAGTAAGCCTTTATCAAAACAAGGCGTATCTTTAGGTTTCAGCATCAATTCTTTTTTAAATAAAGAAGAAACAACAGTTGCTGAAGAAACTGTTGTCATAAAAAATGACAATCTTCCACAAAACCATTTTACTGATACAGATCTTCAGGTGGAATGGAATCTTATGCTTAAGCAGCTCCAGAGAAAGGACGGATTTGTTTTCAATGCAGTGAAAACCTTCAAACTGATCAAAGCAGAGGAAAATAAGATAAAGGTTTTATATCCTTCAGACTCTGCAAAAGCAGAGTTTGATAAAATAAGCGGAGATTTTTTCAATCATTTTAAAAGAAAAGTTCATAACCATATTATTGAGATTGAATACCAGCGAGACGTTGAAAATCTGAAGATTGAGGTCATGACTAAAAGAAAAATATTTGAAAAATATATAGAAAAAAATCCACTTTTGAAAGATCTTGATGATTTAATGAAGTTTGATTTGACATAATTTTTATATATTTGTCAAATAATTTTGTGAAAAATAACTTTTTGACAAAAGCAAATAATAGTAAGAAACGCTAAAACAAGACATTTCCAGTGTAAATGGAAAATTTATTAAATACATATCTGTCTTATTTTACACCCGCTAAGTATTTTAGCGGTTATTTTAGCTTTTCTGCTTCTTATTATAGAAATTTCAGAACATATTACCGATTTTACTGGTACTGTTAACTGAATTTCTTTCCAAAAAATACAGGAGTGGTAAAGCCCTTTTAATCTCCTGATTCCTTTAAAAATTTTGAACGGCATTTTTTGAAAAGAATTATAAAGTAAATTTTATAATGAAAGGGCTGTGCTGTGAACTTAAAAATGTAAAAACAATAAATTTAGAATATGAACTTAAAAGATTTAAAAAACGAGTGGGTTAGCGGGCTTACACAGCCATTGATGATTGCAGGACCATGTAGTGCGGAAAGTGAAGCTCAGATGCTTGAAACAGCTAAAAGAATTAAAGAGTCCAATGCTCAGGTGTCTGTGTTTCGTGCAGGGATCTGGAAGCCCAGAACCAAGCCAAATGGTTTTGAAGGAGTAGGGGTGATTGGTTTGAACTGGCTTAAAAAAGTAAAAGAGGAATATGGTTTCAAAACAGCAACTGAGGTAGCGAATGCTCATCATGTATTTGCTGCGTTGGAAGCAGATGTAGATGTTTTGTGGATTGGTGCACGCTCTACTGTAAATCCTTTTACAGTTCAGGAAATTGCAATGGCTTTAAGAGGTACAGATAAACCTGTATTTGTTAAAAACCCTGTCAACCCGGATCTTGCTTTATGGATTGGAGCACTGGAAAGGCTTTTGGGACAGGATATCAAGAACCTGGGAGTGATTCACAGAGGATTTTCTACTTACCAGAAAACAAAATACAGAAATAATCCGAACTGGCAGATTGCTCTTGATTTTAAAAGCCAGTTTCCTAACATTCCAATGCTGATTGATCCGTCTCATATCTGTGGTAACAGAACAGGATTGGCTGATATTACCCAGGAAGCGCTTAACGTGGGATACCAGGGGGCTATTATAGAATCTCACTGTAATCCTGATGAAGCATGGAGTGATGCCGCACAGCAGATAACTCCGGAAGTGTTGGCGGATCTTATTGGTAATTTAAAAGTACGAAGTTCAAACCTTGCAGGGTTTGAAGGCGAAATGGGGAGACACAGAACTTTAATTTCTGACCTTGACTTTCAGTTAATAGAGCTACTTTCCCAGAGAATGAAAATTTCTGAAAAGATCGGAAAGCTTAAAAAAGAAAATGATATTGCGATTTTCCAGCCTGAGCGTTGGAAAGTAATTACAGAATACGCCAATCAGAAAGCCAAAGAAACTGGCATGTCTCCTGAATTTATTGAAAAAGTATTCAAAGCGATTCACGAAGAATCCATCGAGGTGCAGAACAATATTATGATAGACAGGGATTAGGATATGTTTGGAGGCTGGGTTTAATGCCGGAATAATTCTGTGGATTAAGTTTAAGCCAATACAAATTAGGGCTTAGGGCTTGGAAATAGGAGAAAAATAAACGTTTCTGTATCCTCATTTCTGTACTCTAAGCCCTAATTTCTTATATTTGCATCCAGTATTATCTATGAAAGGAAAAATCATTAAATCTACAGGCAGTTGGTACCAGGTTTTGGAATTGGAAACACATAAGATTTTCGAGGCCAGAATCCGGGGAAAGTTTAAATTGATAAAAACAAGGCTTACCAATCCTCTTGCCGTAGGTGATTTTGTAGAATTTCAGCTGGAACAGGATGATATTGCGTGGATCACAAAAATAGAACCCCGCAGAAATTATCTGATCAGAAAATCAGTGAACCTTTCAAAAGAGGCCCATATTATTGCTTCCAATATTGATCTGGCTTGCTTTATTTTTACTCTTAAGCATCCGGAAACTTCCCTTGGGTTCTTGGATAGATTTCTGGCGTGCTGCGAGGCATATAATATTACTCCTTTACTTCTTTTCAATAAAATTGATGTTCTTCATGAAGAAGAAATTGAAATTGTAAAAGATATAGAATTTCTATATCAGGAGATCGGGTATGATACACTGGAAATCTCATCTTATTCCCGATTGAATCTGGATCAGCTTCAGGAGCTTCTTAAAGATAAAACTTCGGTGTTTTTCGGACATTCAGGATGTGGAAAGTCTACACTGGTTAATGCATTACAACCAGGCCTGAATCTGAAAACTTCAGAAATTTCCGATACCCATCTTAAGGGAAAACATACCACGACTTTTGCACAGATGTATTTCTGGGATTTTGGTGGAAATGTTATTGATACACCGGGAGTACGTGAATTTGCCATGATTGATATAGAAAAAGAAGAAGTGCAACATTATTTTCCCGAGATCTTCAAAAAAAGGGAAGAGTGCAAATATCATAATTGCCTTCATATCAATGAACCGAAATGTGCTGTTATTGATGCATTGGAAACCGGGGAGATTCAGCATTCACGATATGCTACCTATATTAAACTGATGGAGGAGGCAGAAGAAGCTTCCCAAAAGTAATATATTTCTTTTCTGATGTAGGTAATCTGCTTACATGTAATAGTACCTGTAAAAATTTCATCTTTATTTTTTCTCAGAAAATAATAACTCCACTTTTTGTCACCTGTAATTTTAATCCGAATGTCACTTTTTCTGACATGTAAAATGTTGCAGGAATTTTTTTTTACAAAATATTAAAAAAATATTAATTATTTCATTGATTGAATAGGAAGCAATATGGTGAAAATATCATTTTATAAGCTTTTTAATTTTATCAAATTCGCAATAAAATTGGTTTATTTTTGAAAATAAAAAACCCAGCCGAAGCTGGGTAAAAACTAATAACCATGAAAACTCAAATTAAACATGAGAATCGCAATAGAATAAACAATTACTGTGCCAAAGTTTAATTTGTCATTTCTTAATAAAAGTTATTTTTATGTTAAAAAAAAATTAAAATCGAAATAAGAGATATTTTTTGTAATTTTGCAGCATTAAAAAAATAATACATTTATGTCTAACATTACATTCACTATGATCAAGCCTGATGCTGTTGCTGACGGACATATCGGTGCTATATTGGGTAAGGTCGCAGAAGGAGGTTTTAAAATCAAAGCTTTAAAATTAACTCAGCTTACAGTAGCTGATGCTAAAAAATTCTATGAAGTACATGCTGAAAGACCATTTTACGGAGAACTTGTAGAATTCATGAGCTCAGGACCAATCGTTGCTGCTGTTTTGGAAAAGGAAAATGCAGTTGAAGACTTCAGAACGTTAATCGGTTCTACCAATCCTGCAGAAGCTGCGGAAGGTACAATCAGAAAAATGTTTGCAAGAAGCATTGGCGAAAATGCTGTTCATGGTTCAGATTCTGATGAGAATGCCCTTATTGAAGCTCAGTTCCATTTTTCAGGAAGAGAAATTTTCTAAGAAATTCCCTCTATAAAATAGAAATCCGGAGATTTTCTCCGGATTTTGCTTTTTTACATATGAAGTTTTAGCTGTTTACAGGTTACTTTCTATTGCTCCGATTTTCTCTCTGTACAGCTCAAGAGGTTTATCAAGTAAAACAGCAATAACAGTCATGTTTTTATCCAGCCTTTCTTTAGGAATGTCAATATAAATTATTCCCGGTCTGTCACTCCAGTAAAGTTTATTATACAGGTCATAATTCAGCAAAGTTCCTTCCCCTGCCACTCTTATCCTTGCTATTCCGTTTTTTATTCCTTTTAAAGCGATAGGGCCGGTAGGTTCTCCTTCTACAAACAGATAAAGGGTTTGCCTGTCTTTTGAAATAGCGCTCATTCCCGCATAATGTCCTTCTGGTAATCCTTTTTCAGTGTCGAAGAGTGCTTCTGCGTGCCTGCTGATCCATTGCAGTGTTTCCGGATTGGTCTGAGAGGTTTTAGGCAGTTTCATATTAAGTCCGTCATGAGTAAGGCCGGAATTAATAAACAGATTGTTACCATTATGAAGTGTGCTGGCAAGATTATATATTGCCAACTGGCTGTCTTTCTGATCGAGCAGGTCAGAAAGCCGGTATTTTTCTGTTTCAAAATCCTTCAGAAATACAGGAGGTTCGTCAAAGGTAAGTTCAACAACCGTAACATCCTGATCAAATTTTACATTTGGGAAACGGAGAGTCAGTGTTTTGTCTTTGTAGTCTATACCAACTATGGTTTTAGAGTCTCCAATAATTTTTGCAGAAGAAGGCTTTGTTGCCAGGCCATAAACTTTTGTTATACTTTTGGCTTCCTCCAGATACAGAAATAGTGTTTTTTTAGAGTTGGACAAGGCTGACTTTCCTTTATAATTTTCAAAAGGGATTCCACGATCTGTCTCATATACCGCTTGCTTGTTCTTTGAAACCCATCTGCCCAGATTTTTTAAGATTTCAACCTGTTTTTGCGGAATTGTTCCATCAGCTTTTGGACCGATATCGAGCAACAGGTTGCCTCCCATACTGATGACATCTGTTAAAGTGCGGACAATCATGTTCGGTGTTTTGTAATGATTGTCATGAGGCTGGTATCCCCAGGAATCATTTATAGTATAACAGAGTTCCCAATATGGATTTGAAGGAGCAACCACCGGAATTCCCTGTTCGGGAGTGTCATAATCACCATGATTATTTAACCTGGAATTGATGATGATATCAGGATTATATTGCTTTAAAATATCAAGTGTCCCGGAAGATTTCCATTCTTCAGACGTATGTTCCCAGTCGCCATCAAACCAAAGCAGGTCAGGGTGGTATTGTGATGAAAGTTCTTTTAACTGGGTCTGGTAATAAGTGATAAAATTTTGCCAGCGTTCAGGTTCATTTCTGAGCTCATACCGTTTTTTTGTCCGGGTATTAATATCATAATAAGGGTGGCTCCAGTCCGGAAGTGAAAAATACAAACCGGTCTTTAGCCCGGAATTTTTAAGACTGGAGATAAAAGGGGTTAACACATCTTTTCCGGCTGCCGAATCACCGGATATGGTGATGGCCTTTTCTGCTTTTGAATTCCAAAGAGATACGCCGTCATGATGTTTGGTAGTGATGACTGCATATTTCGCTCCTGATTCTTTAATCAATTCTGCCCATTGACCGGGCTTATAGTCTGAGGCTGAAAATCCGGTCAGCTGCTTCATGTAATTTTCATGATTGATATAATTATTGAAGAATGACCAGGATTCGGAAATTCCGTTAACAGAATAGATTCCCCAATGAATAAAAATACCGAGTTTGGCATTTTTAAACCATTCCATCTTTTTCTTGTTGTCAACAGATTGAGCCTGTACATCAGCATGATATGCAGATAATGCTAATCCAAGGAAAACAGCCTTTATCAGCTTGTTTCTCATATTTTTCTTTTTTAGGATAAATATAAATAAAGAATACTTATTTTCAAAAACAGGTATACAATCTGTTTGAATAAAACTGATAGGATTCCTGCTTCTGAAACCCACGGAAAAACTGTACATTTAGAATGAAAAAATAATGGAACGCTTATTGTAAATTTTCTAAAAAAAAGATTATGAAAATTCCAGCATTGTTGATGGCCAGCTTGTTAGCTGCGGGAGTTTCTGCACAAACTGCAAAACCCGTTACCAAAACGAAGAAACCGATAAAAAAAGTAAAAAAAACGCTCACCGGCGAAACCCCTGAAAAGCCAAAACCAGGAGAGCCTAAAATTATTGCTAAAAAAGATACTGTTCTTCGGCTGCCTCAGGGCTGTCCGGCCTGCGGAATGGGATAAGATTATGGAAAGACCATTGGTAGGAGTATCCATGATGGCAGAGGCTGACTTTGTTTCTGCTGTTTTACCTTTATTGCAGGACAATGCCATAGATGTGCTGGAGTGGTCATTTGATACTTTTTTTGAGACAGAAGAACCGGACTGGCTCTGTGATCTCCTGAATTTCTATGCTGGAAACGACCGTTTGATAGGGCATGGTGTTTATTATTCGCTTTTTGAAGCAAAGTGGACAGACAGACAGGAAATATGGCTTGAGAAGCTGAAGAAAGAAGTCTGTAAGAGGAAGTATAATCATATTACCGAACATTTCGGCTTTATGAATACTGAAAATTATCATCAGGGCATCCCGCTTCCGGTTCCTTTACATCCTAAAATTCTTGAAATAGGCAAAGACAGGCTCAACAGGCTGCAGGATGCGGTACAACTTCCTGTTGGGGTGGAAAATCTGGCATTTTCTTTTTCTGTTGAAGAAGTTAAAGAACAAGGAATATTTCTGGATAAACTTATAGAAGAAATGGAAGGTTTTCTCATTCTTGATCTTCATAATATTTATTGTCAGGCTTGCAATTTTGGGGTGGAAATGCAGGAGATTATTGGTTCATATCCTTTGCATAAGGTAAAGGAAATTCATCTTTCAGGAGGAAGCTGGCAAAATAGTGTGTACAGAAAAAAACCGGTTCGCAGGGATACGCATGATGACGCCATTCCTGAGGAATTATTTGCTGTGCTGCCTTCTGTATTATCACAATGCAGCAATCTGGATTATGTGATTGTTGAAAGACTGGGGCATACCATCAATACGGAAGATCTGAAACAAAATTTTTTAGATGATTTTATAAAGGTTAAAACAATTGTGGAGAAATCCGGTTGTCAAAAGCAAAATACAAAAGACTGGTTCCCTAAAAAGAATATCCTTGCTAAACCTGTTGAGGATGCCGTTTTGTATGAAGAGCAGGTAAGGCTTACGAAACTTTTATTTAATCATACGGATCCAATCATAATTCAGCATGAAGATTTTCATTATTTTAACACGGGTAATTGGGATCACGAAATGATTCTGACAGCTCAGAATATTATTAAAAAATGGAATCCCTATTAAACTTGACTCTTAACCATAAATATAAAGTATGAAAATGGAAACTCTTCTGTTGATTATTACCGCCGTGCTTACCGCTTTGGTGGCAGGGCTTTTTTATGCATACTCATGTTCTGTTGTATTAGGATTGGGTAAGCTTCCGGATGCTGAATATTTAAAAGCAATGCAGCATATTAACCGTGAAATTCTTAATCCTGTATTTTTTATGAGCTTTATGGGAACTGCAATTCTTCTTCCCCTGTCTGTATTTATACTTCGTGGTGATCAACCGGTTTTTATTTTACTTCTGGCGGCGGCACTGACTTATCTGATCGGGGTTTTTGGTGTTACCATTGCAGGAAATGTTCCTTTGAATGATATGTTGGATAAATTTGATGTTGCCGGATCTACAGCGGAAGCAATTAAACAGATGCGTGAAAGTTTCGAGAACAGGTGGAACCTTTTAAATAATATCAGGTCTGTTTTTTCTCTGATCAGTATTATTCTGGTAATCGGAGCATGTATCCGGTACAGGGAATTGTAACGAGCGCTAGGTGGAAATACTGAACGGGAAAAGCCGTATTTCTACTGATGCATGGTCAGAATTTTATCCGGAACTTTGAGTTGCTTTCAAAGACAATAATTAAAGCTAATAACCACATCTGTTCAATTCCACAATGAGAAAAGGCAACCTTTCGGTTGCCTTTCTGTATATTTAAAATAATCTGTTTAGATCTTTAAAAGCTCAATAGTTCTTTCAGGACTTTCAGCAGAAAATACTGCGTTACCTGCAACCAGAACGTCTGCTCCGGCTTCAAAAAGCTTTGAGGCGTTATCAAGGTTCACGCCTCCGTCTACTTCAATAAGCGCTGTGGAATTATTGCTTACTATCAGATCTTTGGTTTCAGCAATCTTTTTATAGGTATTCTCAATGAATTTCTGCCCCCCAAATCCTGGATTTACACTCATTAATAATACAAGATCTACATCTGCAATAATATCTTCAAGCATTAATACCGGAGTGGAAGGGTTTAAAACAACACCTGCTTTTGCTCCTCTGCTTTGAATATGGTGGATTGTTCTGTGAAGATGGGTACACGCTTCATAATGTACAGAAATCAGGTCCGCACCATAATTGATAAACTCATCAACATATTTTTCAGGCTCAACGATCATCAGGTGTACGTCCACAAATTTTTTAGCATGCTGCTGAACGGTTTTCATAACCGGAAAACCAAAAGAAATGTTAGGAACAAATCTTCCGTCCATGACATCAATGTGGAACCAGTCAGCCTGAGAATTGTTCAGCATTTCAATGTCTCTTTGCAGATTCCCAAAGTCTGCCGATAAAAGGGATGGAGCAATAAGCTTCGTTTTCATTTTTACTTTTATACTTTTACTTTATTAGATATAAGACATCAGGCATCAGATAAAAGAGGTCTGACTTTTATACTTAAATTCTGTATCTGAAACCCTGTTCTTAATGATATTTAAGTTTCATTTCCGGTTTAATCTTAAGAACGGTTTCATAGATAAGCTTGATTACATTACCTACATCTTCTTTAGATACCATTTCTACCGTAGTATGCATATAGCGCAAAGGTAAGGAAATTAAAGCACTTGGCACCCCGCCGTTAGAGTGGGCAAAAGCATCAGTATCAGTTCCGGTTGCTCTGCTGGCTGCAGCTCTCTGGAAAGGAATTTTTTTGGTTTTTGCAGTGTCAATAATTAATTCTCTGATGGTGTGGTGAACACTTGGTGCGAAGAATACTACCGGTCCGGCGCCGCATTTTTGGTCACCTTCTTTTTTCTTTTCAATCATCGGTGTTGTTGTATCATGGGTAACATCTGTTACGATAGCAATATTAGGTCTGATTGTATCAGCGATCATATCCGCTCCGTATAATCCCACTTCTTCCTGAACAGAATTGGTGATATAAAGCCCGAACGGGATTGTTTTTTTATTCTCTTTCAAAAGTTTTGCTACTTCGGCAATCATGAACCCGCCGATTCTGTTATCTAACGCCCTGCAGACAAAATACCTGTCATTCATTTCAAAGAATTCATCCGGGTATGTAATCATACACCCAACAAAAATTCCCATTTCTTCTACTTCTTTTTTTGAAGTTGCTCCACAATCAATAAAAATATTTTCAATTTTAGGGGCAGGTTCATTCTGGTTGGTTCTGGTATGAATTGCCGGCCAGCCAAAAACGCCTTTTACAATTCCTTTTTCTCCATGAATATGAACTACTTTGGAAGGGGCAATGGTCTGATCTGAACCTCCGTTCCTTATCACGTAGATCAGTCCGTCATCTGTTATATAATTTACATACCATGAGATTTCATCTGCATGAGCTTCAATGACCACTTTAAATTCTGCGTCGGGATTAATAATACCATAGCATGTACCATAATGATCCACTTCAATTTTATCTACATATGGCCTGATATAGTCCATCCAGACTTCCTGTCCTTTATGTTCGTAACCGGTTGGTGATGATGTGTTTAGGTATTTTTCTAAAAATTTTAAAGATTTCTTTTCAAATTTCATAAAAAGGAATGATTTTTGCGTTCAATTTTTGCTCTTATATAAGTGTAAAAATAATGAATTTTAGGAAGATTAGCTGTCTTTTTATCTTCTTTTTTGGAGTCAGTGTCTTTGGTCAGAAGGATTCTATTGTGGCAAAACCTCTTAACCAATATCCTGCTGAATCCCTTAAAGTGGATGAATTTGGCAATAAGTATTATTACGACGAACAGCAAAAAGTTAAAATCTATGAAGTTAACGGAGAGCCTGTAGTGGTAATGGATGAGCTGGTTTTGGTCAATAAGCCGAGATTCAACAATCAGCTCGATAAAAACTACTATTACTTCCTGAATAAAAAACTGTACAGGGTGTATCCTTTGTTTGTAACTGCCCTGCAGCAGTACCGCGATATACAGAAGGATATGAATGATATGGACAGCAAGGCGAAAAGAAAGTTTGTAAGAGACAGGCAGAATATGCTTGCTGATCAGTATGAAAAACAACTAAGGGATCTTACAACTACTGAAGGACAGGTCTTTGCAAAGCTGATGAACAGGGCCACCGGAAAAAATGTATATGAAATCATCAAAGAACTGAGAGGAGGATGGAGTGCTTTTTGGTGGAATGTAAAGGGGAAAATGGCTGATATAGATCTGAAAGAACAGTATGATCCCCATAGAAACAGAAGTGATGAATTTGTAGAATCTCTTCTTCAGTCCAACTGGAATTCAGGGTATCTTAAACCTTATCCGGGGGCTAATCAATTTAAAGTTAAAAAATAAAATATAAAATTCCTGTAATAAAGATTACAGGAATTTTTCTTTTAGTTTATCAAAAACTATTTTGTCTATAGGAAGTGGAAAAGGATTATCAGGCCTGTCAATCTCCATCCATTCTGTTCTTTCTATACAAGGATCCATAATAAGGAAGTCTTCTTCATTGGTAATGTTCACAATATAATAGATAGTCAGAAGCTGCTCATTCTCTCTGAACCGGGAAACCTGAAAACTCTCCTGAGTATAAAAGTGTTCCACGACTTCTATTTTTACATTAAGTTCTTCATCAAATTCACGATGCAGGCATTCCAGTACGCCTTCACCATATTCCAGTCCTCCGCCCGGAAACTTCACTAAAGGTTCTCCTGCATACTCCTCAAATAAAGTCAGAACTTTTTTGTCTTTCACTGCACAAGCATACACTCTAATGTTGATCTTGTCTATCATATATATAATGTATAATATTTTGTAAGGCTAATGTAAGAAATTTTGCATAAGCAAAAGGATGGAACAGTTTAAAGGTTAACATTAAACCGTAAAGAAAAGATGATAGCCTGTATGTTTTCGACGAGTTTATTTACATCTTCACTGCATTGATCATTTCTCTTTTTCCCGGAGGACCTTGTTTTTTTTCTACTTTAAAGTTTAATTCCTGAAGAATTCTCCGCACACTTCCCTTGGAAGAGTACGTTGTTAATAATCCATTAACGGCCATTTTGTCAGAAACCATTTCAAATAAAGGCTTTTCCCAAAGATCGGGTTGTACCCGTGCCCCAAAGCAATCAAAATAGACCAGGTTGATTTCTGGCAATTGTATGCCCTTCAGATCGAAAAAATCACATTCTATCTTTTTTAAGTTGAAACCACTAATGATTTCCACTGATTTTTCCCAATCTGCCAGATGAATTTTCTGATAAATATTTTTAAACTCTGGGTTATCAAAAAGTTCAAAATAAGCCAAATCCTTAACCTCGGATTCATTTATGGGATATTTTTCGAGTGAAAAATAATTAATGACATGATTTTTGTCAGTTTTTAAATATTCATTAATTGTTACTAAAACATTCAAACCTGTCCCAAAACCGAGTTCTAAAATATTAATTTCGCAACTATTTATTAAATTCAGTCCATTTTTGATAAAGACATGTTCGGCTTCCTGTAATGCACCGTGATGTGAATGGTAGTTTTCATTTAAATCATTGATAAACAATGTTTTACTTCCGTCGTTTGTGGTCTTAACTTCTCTTTTCAAGCTATTTTTTTGTCAAATTTACTCTAAAATTTTTATATTTAGAAAATTATGTTAAATTTGTAGAACATCGTAAAAAATTTTAAAAATGATAATTCAAAAAACTGAAAACTCCAGAATTTCTACATTTGACCCTAACAATTTTTCATTTGGAGGTACTTTTATTGATCATATGATCATATGTGAGTATGAAGATGGAAAATGGGGGGATGTAAAATTAGTTCCTTATGGTCCGATACCATTTACACCTGCCATGATGGGGGTAAACTACGGGCAAGCTTGTTTTGAAGGTATGAAAGCCTATAAAGACAAAGACGGGCAGGTTTTCCTTTTCAGGCCTGAAAAGAATTTTGAACGTATCAACAAGTCAGCAAAGCGTCTTGCAATGCCTGAAGTGACTAAGGAAATGTTTATTGACGGACTAAAAGCATTGGTAGATATAGACAGAGAATGGATTCCGCAGGGAGAAGGAATGTCTTTATATATCAGACCATTGATCTTTGCTACAGAAGAAGCGTTAAAAGCAAGAGTTTCCAATAAATATATGTTCGCTATTGTTGCAACACCTGCAAAGAGCTATTATTCGGAGCCGGTTTCTGTAAAAATCTCTGACCATTATTCCAGAGCAGCGAACGGAGGGGTAGGTTCAGCTAAAGCAGCAGGAAACTATGCGGCTTCTTTCTATCCTACACAATTGGCTATTGAGGAAGGATATGAGCAGATTATCTGGACAGATGATGCTACCCATGAATACTTTGAAGAGAGTGGTACAATGAACGTTTTTGTGAGAATTAACGATACAATCTATACGCCTCCGACCTCTGAAAAAATTCTTGACGGGGTAACAAGAGACAGCTTTATTCAGTTAGCTAAGAAAAGAGGAATTGAAGTAAAGATTGAACCGGTAGCTGTGAAAACAGTGATCGAAGCTCAGAGAAACGGAACATTAAAAGAAGTATGGGGAGTAGGTACTGCAGTAGTTACTACTCAGTTCCAGGCGCTGGGATATCAGGGTGAAAAACTTGAACTTCCAAGATTGTCTGATGAAGAAAGCTATGCTGCTCTTCTTAAAAAAGATCTGGTTGATCTTCAAACTAACCTTTCTGAAGATCCGTTCGGATGGAGAGTGGCTGTTGACCATGTATTGGAAACAGTTTAATATAAATTAAATAGATTATACAAAAGCCGGGATATTCCCGGCTTTTGGTATTTATATACCAGAATTATCATAATTATTTCATGCTGATAAACGGAAAGTTAAGATATTACCGGATGCATATATTGATACATTCTTACATTTCTGCACCAAGTTTTGTAATTGATTCACGAAATGTGTATTTTCGCAAAAGTTTATGAAAAAAATAGTCTTCATATCGGTTGTAAGTCTGTTCAGCTGTAACAGAAATACACAGACTGCTCATCCTCCGGTGGGTGGTATTTTGAGTCAAAAGGATCTGGACGTTTCCAAAGAAAGAATGAAGAACCTGAACATTATAGAAAGAGGACATATTCAGGAATGGATCAAGGTTCAGCCTGAAAAATATTATCCCACACAGCTTAATTACTGGGTTACAGTAGAAGGGTTTGATCAGAGGGATAAAAGACCGGACAACAGCCTTATTTCCTATTCTTATGATCTGTATGATTTTGATCAGACGAAAATCTATGATCAGGCTGTTGAAAGAAGGGATGCCAAATTCGGACATTTTGATGAACTGAAAGCGGTAGAGAATGCGCTGCGTTTTATAAAAGACGGGGAAGAAGTTACCCTTCTGGTGCCTTCGTCTCTGGCTTACGGAACTTATGGAGACGAAAAGAAAATAGATAACGATATTCCATTAATCATAAAATTAAAAGCTTTATAATACATGAAATTGTTTAACAAGAATATAATTCTGGCAGCGGCAAGTATTTCGCTGATGAGTTGTACCCCAATTTATAAAAAAATGAACGTAGACAAAGAAACTTACGAAGGTCTTAATGACGGACTTTATGCAAATCTTCAAACAACAAAAGGCAATATGATTGTTAAGTTTGAAGACAAAAAAGCACCAGTAACTGTAGCCAACTTTATCGGTCTTGCAGAAGGAAAAATCGATAATAAAGCTAAGGCTAAAGGAGTTCCTTATTATGATGGAACAATTTTTCACAGAGTGATCAAAGATTTCATGATCCAGGGGGGAGACCCTCAGGGTACGGGAATGGGAGATCCGGGATATAAATTCGAGGATGAGAGAAATGATCTTAAACATACTGGGAAAGGAATCCTTTCAATGGCGAACTCCGGACCTAATACTAACGGTTCACAGTTCTTTATCACAGAAGTTCCTACTCCTTGGCTAGACGGAAGACACACGATCTTCGGGAAAGTGGTAAAAGGTACAGAAGTAATAGATGCTATCGCTAACGTTGAAAAAGGAGCTCAGGATAAGCCTAAAACAGATATCGTTTTAGAAAAAGTTTCTGTTTTCAGCAAAGGTGACGAGTACAAACACTACGATGCAGCTAAAACGTTCAATGAAGGAAAAGCTAAAATCGCAGAAAACAATAAAGCTTTCATCGCTAAAGAAGAAGCTGAAAAAAAGAAAAAAGAAGAAGAATTCAAAGCGAACCAGGAGAAATTGGTTGAAAACCTAAAAGCCGGTATGCAAAAAACTGAATCAGGTCTTTACTATAAAATCACAAAAACAGCAGATGGCAAAGCTCCAAAAGCTGGTGACAATGTATCTGTACACTATGCAGGTAAATTGGTAGACGGAACTGAGTTTGATTCTTCATTCAAGAGAAACGAGCCTATCGAAATTCCAATCGGGATGGGAAGAGTAATCAAAGGATGGGATGAAGGAATTCTGTTATTAAAAGAAGGAGAAACTGCTACATTATTGATTCCGCCGGCAATGGCTTACGGAGAAAGAGGAGCAGGAGGGGTAATCCCACCAAACTCCTGGTTAGTTTTCGATGTTGAGCTTGTAAAAGTAAAATAATTGAATCTTCAAAATATGGTAAAAGCCGTCCGAAAGGATGGCTTTTTTATTGCTCAAAATATTCTGTAACGATCTGAGTCAATATCACGACATATTTTACAGTTGGAAAGTTTAATAATTTTTCTGGCAAAAATGTAACGCCCTTCAATCATGAAAACCAAATCACTTCTGCTTCTGTTCGTTATGCTGTCTTTTATGGCTTTTTCACAGACCAGGGCAAATCCGGACGATGCCGCGATAAAAAAATCACTTACTTATTTTGTAAACAGCATTCAATCCAAACAGATCGATCAGGCGGTAAGCTGTATATATCCAAAATTCTTCACAATAGTTTCAAAAGAGCAGATGACTCAGATTTTGAATATGACTTACAATAATCCATTCATGAAAATTGAAGTACAGGATTTAAAATTTGGAACTATTGAAAAACCTGAACTCATTACCGGTGAATATTTTTCTATTACCCATTACTTTTTGAAGCTGAAATGTAATGTCAGTTCATTAAATGATGACATGAAGAAGAAAATGAACGGTGCCTTAACAGCTAAGTACGGTGCGGATAATGTGAAATATGTAGCCAGCGAAGGTTCCTATCTCATCAACGCTGGTATGAAAACCTGTGCGGTTTCAAAAGATAAAAAGGCGTGGAAATTTGTGATGCTTGAAAAGGAATATAAAAAAGAACTGGTGAAAATTTTACCGAAGAAAATTCTGGATAAGTTTTAAAGATTAAGTAGTAAGTGCTGGTTTTATATAAGCATAGAGCTGTCATGAAGAAACGCTTCTTTATTTTCTGTAAATACCGTAAAAATACGGATTTCGGTAAGGAGTTATTACTTCTATCTTTATCCGGCACTTATAAGAAACAAAATAAATATGTTGGATCTGAATTACGATGGGATAAAAAAGGAAATAGAGTCGGAGGTATGTGAAACGCACAATCTGCATCCGGAACTGATTAAAACAGATGAAGGCTTCGGTATCAAAGCCTGTTGCGAGCCTTTCAGGGAGAAAATGGTTGAAAAATCCGGAAAAATGATCGAGGAAGAAACCCAGAAGATCCTCGAAAAAATGCTGAAGAATATGTTTAAAGAATAAATTTTTACGATGTGATGATAGCACTTGTTGTTATCACGGGAGCTGCTCTGGGAGGAGTGGCTTTTTTGTTGGAAATGAAAAATATTTTTTAAATAACTTGAATAATAAAAAACCGCTCCAAAACAGGGCGGTTTTCCAAGTAAAAATAAATTGAAAGTTATATGTTTCTGCCGGCTCTTTTCTTCATTCCTGTTCCGGCAAGGGAACT
Source organism: Chryseobacterium flavum (assembly GCF_003385595.1). Lineage (GTDB taxonomy): Bacteria > Bacteroidota > Bacteroidia > Flavobacteriales > Weeksellaceae > Chryseobacterium > Chryseobacterium flavum. The sequence goes on from NZ_QNUE01000007.1 coordinate 39,076, forward strand.
GATGAAGACAAGACCAAAGCCGATATAAGCGGCAAATGCGGTCAGATATATTATTAAGCTGTTTAAGCTCGGTTTTGAGATGTATACCAATACAGAAAAGGCAGCAAAACTCAATACCAAAAGCAGGCTCCAGATATGCATTTTTGCAGCATCTTCATTTCTCTTAAAAATCATTTCAAAAAAATCTCTCATCATTACTAACATTTTAAGGGTTATACATTAATTTATGATTATCAGCATACTTATCACGGTAAAAAGAATGGCATATTCTCTTACTGGGCTAAGGTTCGTGATACCTTTGCTGTTATTCCATATTGTTTTATACCGGATCAGTATCCGTATAAAAAAAATTATGAATCACTGCTACATGATTCGAGGGTTAATGATACCAGTTAGATACGGGGCGCAAAAATGCTGTGAAAAATTAACAACAGGTCAATTGATCACGTTCCCGTATCTGTGTACGGCATCGTAGAAAAAAAAGGATCATATTTGCATATGAACTTGAATCAGTGGAAAACTGAAAATCCACAGAAAACCTCTTTTCTCATCCTTAGTGTTTTTTTATAATTTTTTCTCAGTATTTTACATGCTAATTTCATGCCAAAGTGAGAATTTCTTGAGTGTAGCGGTGTTTTTATGCAGTGTAAAGTCTTGTATATTAGTTGTTTTTAATTATTGCTTTTGTGATTTATTTCCTTAAACAAAGAAAAATAATTATTTTTATATTAAACTACTGCATGAAAACAAACACTTTCAAAAATAGGAAAGAATTTGCAGTTACATAAAAGTATTGTAAATTTAATTATACATTCAGATTTCTTTCAGTTAGTTTTTAAATAGAAAAATAAATTCAATGACTATTCAAGAAACCTTGGAAGAGTACCTTAATACTTCTATAGATAATCTTTTACGACTTGTAGAAGATTATTGCTGGAATCCAATTTCCATAAATAGAGTATTTATTTTAACTGATTTTAATGAGCTTAAAAGAACTCTAATCCTTTTTATTTCAGAAGCTGGGGTAACAAGATAAATAGATCTAAAAGAAGGTTTTCATTTGAAGAGGTTGTTAGAATTTTAAATAGTGAGTACCATGACCTGTATGATGTTAACCTGTATATTTTCAAAACAAATAAGAAAGAAACTGTGATTGAAATTCTATATTATAGAAAGTCAAATCTAGAACCTGATTATTTTATTACTGTACAAAATAATCCTCCTATGTTTCACTCTAAAATATCAACACCTTTTTATGTATTGGAAGGGGAAAGGTTTGATGTAAACTGGAACTCAGAATTAAAGCTAGATCATATATGGAAGAGTTTGCTATACAGATTTATGAACAAAAAGAAATCTTAAACGATAAAGTTGTTGAACAGCCTGTAAATAAGGCAGAATACTGTTACTAAAAAGCCCATACAAATCCGGCTTCGGACTTATATGAGCTTCCTGTTTATTTGATGTTTTACTACCAGTTTTTGTCAATCATATAAATAAGCTGGGTCATTGCTGCGGCACCCAATAAAAGCTCTCTTCTGTTTACTTTCTCAAAAGTATCTTCTTCAGTATGATGAATATCGAAATATCTTTGAGAGTCCGGCATCAGCTCAGCGGCGGGAATTCCCATATCATGAAGTGGATAAAGATCTGTACCGGAGAATCGTTCCTCAAAATTGTATACTCCATAAGGGAGGAATAATTTTGACCAACTCTGGATTTCTTTTCTTCTGGCATCATCCATATCCAGGGCAATTCCTCTTGGAGCAAAGCCGCCGGCATCAGATTCAATAGCAAAAAGATGCTTTTCATTCTTCTCTTTTATTGTTTTACCATATTGAATACCTCCTTTAACTCCATTTTCTTCATTAGCAAAACATACTACTCTGATCGTATGGTTATTCTGTATTCCTAATTTTTTGAAAGTTCTCAGCACTTCAATGCTCTGAACAATTCCGGCACCATCATCATGTGCTCCTTCACCAACATCCCAGGAATCAAGATGTCCGCCGACAACGATTACACTTTGATCTTTTTTACCTGTGATCTCGCCAATAACAGAGTAGGAGAGCTTTTCTCCTTTCATTCCACAGTTGGAATTAAGTTTTGCTGTTATTTTCTGACTTTTTAATAAAGCTTCCAGTTCGTCCGCAGTAGTACTTCCGATGGCTACCGCAGGTATTTTAGAGACTTGGTCTTCATAGCGCATAGCTCCGGTATGTGGTATATCATCAAAAGCAGACGATAAAGAGCGGATGATTGCAAATTTACCTCCTTTTTTAGCCGTTAAAGAAGCTGCTGTTGTTCTGTATTTTGCAGCATCACTATATCCTTTAAATGTTTCTATAAAAGACTGGCTGAAAGGATAGTTGAAGAACACGATTTTATCTTTAACCTTTTCAGCAGGAAGTTTGTCATATTCTTCCATAGATTTTACCATGATGATTTCTCCCGAAACATCTTTTCCGCCGGTTCCTTCAGAATTACCCAAAGAAAGCATTTTAAGGCTTTTCCAGTTTCCGCCGGAAGTTTTGATATGCAGTGATTCTTTGCCTCTTTCCCAAACAGGAATCATGACTTCCTGGAGCCAGACTTTATCAGCTCCGGCGTCACGGAGTTTCTGCTCAGCCCATTTTACAGATTTTTCATAAGCCTCTGACCCGCTTAAGCGATGGCCAATGGTTTTCGTAAGCTCTCTCAACTCAGTATATCCTTTTCCATTATTTAAAATTTCATTGGAAATTTTTTTAAATTGAACCGAGTCTTCTTTAGATTGGCTGAAAACAGTCACTCCCAAAAGCAATAATGTTGTTCCTAATATCTTTTTCATTGTTACCAATTTTTATCGATCATATAAATAAGTTGTGTCATAACGGTTGAACCCAGAAGTAATTCCCTGCGGTTTACTTTTTCAAAAGTATCTTCTTCAGTGTGGTGAATATCAAAATAACGCTGCGGGTCAGGAACGAGTTCTGCAGTAGGAACTCCTTCTTCATGGAGCGGGGCAATGTCTGACCCCGAATATTTTCCTTCAAAATTATAAACACCATAAGGCAGGAAAAGATTTATCCAGCTTTTAATCTGATTTCTTCTGGTATCATCCATTTCCAGTGAAATACCTCTCGGTGAAAAGCCTCCTGCATCGGATTCTATGGCAAATAGATGTTTTTCATTGTTTTCTTTAGCAGTTTTAGCATACTGTTTTCCTCCTTTGGTTCCATTTTCTTCGTTCGCAAAGCAAACAACACGAATCGTATGGTTATTCTCTATTCTTAATTTTTTGAAAGTTCTCAGCACTTCAATGCTCTGGACAATTCCGGCGCCGTCATCATGAGCGCCTTCGCCTACATCCCATGAGTCCAGATGGCCACCAACTACAATCACATCCTGGTCTTTTTTACCGGTGATTTCACCAATCACAGAGTAGGAGCGTCTTTCCCCTTTCATTCCACAATTGGAGTTAAGCTTTGCTGTTATATTCTGCATTTTTAACAGGTTTTCCAGCTCATCTGCGGAAGTATTTCCTATGGCAATAGCAGGGACTTTGGGAATCCCCTCTTCATAACGCATAGCTCCGGTATGAGGTACATCATCAAATGCCGAAGAAAGAGATCTGATAATGGCAAATTTACCTTCTTTTTTTGCCGTCAAAGTAGCGGCAGTGCGCCTGTAAGCACCTGCATCCCGGTAAGCGATAAAGGTCTGTATATGAGCCTGATTAAAAGGATAATTAAAAAAGACAATCTTGCCCTTTACTTTTTCTGCAGGAAGTTTGTCATACTCTTCCATAGATTTCACCATAATGATCTCTCCCGAAACATCTTTTCCACCGATCCCTTCAGAATTTCCCAAAGAAAGCATTTTAAGGCTTTTCCAGTTTCCGTTGGAAGTTTTGATATGCAGTGATTCTTTGCCTCTTTCCCAAACAGGAATTATTACTTCCTGGAGCCAGACCTTGTCAGCACCTGCATCCCGGAGTTTCTGTTCTGCCCATTTTACGGATTTTTCATAAGCTTCAGAACCGCTTAACCGGTGTCCGATGGTTTTAGTAAGTTCTTTTAGTTCGTTATATCCTTTTCCGTTGTTTAGGATTTCTGTAGATATCCTGCTAAATTGCAGGGAATCTTCTTTCGCCTGGCCGGATAGGATAATTGTCCCTAGTATTAATAAGGATAAGCTGATGATCTTTTTCATATTACCAGTTTTTATCAACCATAAAGATCATTTGTGTCATTGCAGCAGCTCCGAGAAGAAGCTCTCTTTTATTTACTTTATCGAAGGTATCTTGTTCGGAATGATGGTAATCGAAATACCTTTGGGTGTCTACAACAAGTTCTGCCAAAGGAATATCCAGTTTTTTTAAAGGTGTGATATCCTGAATTGCATCTGTCTGATCAAAATCATAAACACCGTAAGGAAGGAAATATTCTTTCCAGGGATATACCAGTCTTCTCCTTTGGGATGACATATCTAAGGAAAAACCTCGTGGAGAATAGCCTCCAGCATCTGTTCCCAAAGCAAATATATGTTTTTCTTCTTTCTTTTTCACATAAGCGGCATACATTTCACGGCCCTGTCCTCCGTTTTCACTGTTAGCATATAAAACTACCCGGATGGTGTGATTATTCTGATATCCCAATGCTTTCAATGTTCTTAAAACTTCGATACACTGGGCGACACCCGTTCCATCGTCAATAGCCCCTTCACCAATATCCCATGAATCAAGCTGAGCACCTAAAACAATCACTTTAGAGTCTTTTTTGCCTTGAATTTCAGCAATAACATTGGGGTTTGTAGTGTCTCCTTTTGATTCGGCTGTCATATTAATTTTAGCCGTAACTTTTTGTTTTTTTAATGTTTTTTCCAATTCATCTGCTGACCTTACCCCTATTGATAGAGCAGGAATTTTAACTTTATCATCCGGTTCATAGTAAATCATCTTGGCATGAGGTGTATCGTCATTAGCGGTAGTTAATGATCTTATAATTAATGCTTTTGCTCCTGTTTTAGCAATTACTGAAGCGGAAATTAATTTTGATTTTGCAGTAAGTAAATAAGAATCACTGGTGTTGATGATTTTTGGGTCCATGGGAACATTTACGAAAACTATTTTGTCTTTTAACTGGCCTATTGACATGGCATTAAGCTCTGTAGTGGAATTAATTAAAACAATTTCACCTGTCAGATCTTTTCCACCTGTTCCTTCAGAATTTCCGAAAGAAAGCATTCTGATATTTTTCCAGTCTCCGTTTCCTGCTTTTATCTGTAAAGATTCTTTTCCCCTGATCCAGACGGGAGCTTTAGCTTCTTGCCGCCAGATCATCTCAATACCGATTTCCTTAAACTTTTTTTCTGCCCATTCTACCGCTTTTGTATAACCGGGAGTAGCACTGAAACGTGGACCGATACCTTTTGTGAGTTCCCTGAGGTTATCATAAGCCCGGCCATTGGTCATGATCTCATCTGAAATCTTCTTAAATTCATCGTGATAATTTAATTTTACAGGAATTGCCGTTTTACCGGTACTTTTTTTCTGGGGCTTTTTTTGAGAAAATAAAAATCCACTCAAAAAGAGTGGAAGTATAATGAATATTTTTTTCATTTATTATTTACCTTTCTTTTTCCGATGATAAAAGTAGGGAAAAAATAGGAATTTATTAAGGTTTCATGTCATACATTAATAAAGCTGTAACTAACTTTGGCTCAATGAATGTGCATTTTGGAGGCATACTCAGTTTTAAGTCTGAAATCTTGATCATATCATTAAAACTTACAGGATAAATTCCAAAACCAACTTTACCTTCACCACTGTCTACCTTTTCTTTTAAAAGATTGATTCCCGTCAGATTGGAAGTTCCTTTTACATAGGAAATGAGCTCAGAACTGTCCGGATCTTCAATTTTTAAAATACTTTTGAAAATATATTTATCCAAAAGATGGTGGTCAAGGTTGTCGAGAGACATTTCTTTTGAGCGCAGGTCATGTTTCACGTGAAGAGAATAAAACTTGCCATCAAGATACATTGAGATGTGAAACTTCTGAGAAGGGAAGTAAGGAGTTTCTCCTTTTTCGTGGATCAGAAAATACTGTTCAAGCTCTTTCAGGAACTGCTCGCTGGAAAGACCATTCAGATCATGTAAAATTCTGTTGTAATCATGAATTTTAATGGACTGGTTTGATACAATAAAGCTATATACAAAGTTATAATGCTCTGTTCCGTTGTGTCTTTTATTTTTCTCTTTCTGACGTTTTGCATTCAATGCAGTGGAGCCGATTCTATGGTGTCCGTCAGCAATATAAAAAGAATCGATCTGATCAATTACCTCTTTAAACTGCTGAAGCTTCAGACGGTTATCTATTCTCCAGATTTTATGTCTGATACCGATAGAATCCACATGATTGAAAATAGGGACATTCTTTTCCTCATGATTCATCAGCAATTCAATTTTAGAATTGGCAGGATAGGTAAGCAATACGGGCTCTGCCTGCAGGCTTACTTTTTCGAGATAATGTGCCAGCTTTTCTTTTTTCTGGGGAATAGTACTTTCATGTCTTTTGATTTTTCCATTCCAGAAATCTTCGATACTGGCTAATCCCAGGAGTCCCCGGAAAACCTGTTTGTTGGGATAGATCTGCTCATAAAGATAATAAGCTGAACTGTCCTGGACCAATTTTTTTTCATCCAGAAGTTCTTCAAAAGTAGAACGGATTTTTCTTAGATTCCGGTCAATATCTTTGGATTTACTTACAACATAGGGTTTGATCATATTGATGTAAGTATTCTCAACTTGAGCCTTCTCTGCGATTTCTTCCTGGGTAAAATTATCCAGTGGATGGGTAGGGAAGGTACTCTCCAGGTCTCTATGAGGTCGTATTCCACGGAAAGGTTTAAAAACAGGCATATTTATCTTATAGTTTCTTTTTGTAGCTTAATAATTTGTTCTGCAAGTTCAACTCCGATTTTCTCTTGCGCATCTACTGTATTTCCTCCTACATGGGGGGAAAGTGATAGTGCCGGATTCATTAATAAAGGCAATTCCGGGTTAGGTTCATTTTCAAAAACATCCAATGCTGCTCCCGCTACTTTACCTGATTCGATAAAGTCTATCAATGCCACTTCATTTATAACACCGCCTCTTGCAGTATTAACAATATATACTCCATCTTTCATTTTTTCAAACTGAGATGTGTTTATAATATATTCATTTGTTTTTGGAGTATTAATACTTATAAAATCAGCATCCTTAAGGAATGCATCCATATCATTAGTAGACGTGATCTCGAAATTAACAGATTGTCCGTCGAAAAAATTAAGTGTAAGGACTTCTGTTTTCGGGCTTCTGGTCAGTACCTGTACCTTCATTCCCAATGAGATTCCGATCTTCACGACTTCCTGGCCTATACTTCCAAAGCCAATAACCCCTAATGTCTTTCCTGAAAGTTCATAAGCATTGCTGAATGACTTTTTCATAGCATTGAAGTGGGTTTCACCCTCCAGAGGCATCAGCCTGTTAGATTCATGAAGGAATCTTGCTAATGAAAGGAAGTGTCCGAATACCAGTTCTGCTACAGATTTGGAAGAAGCTGTAGGGGTATTGATTACCTTAATCCCTTTGTTTTTTGCATATTCCACATCAATATTATCCATTCCAATACCACCTCTTCCTATGACTTGCAGGCCGGGACATGCATCAATCAGGTCTTGTCTTACTTTTGTTGCACTTCTTACCAAAAGAACATCTACATTATTATCATTAATAAATTTAATAACGTGATCTTGGGCGACTCTATTGTCCAGGACTTCAATTCCGGCTTCTTTCAGAGCCTGTTCTCCTGCTTTTGAAATTCCGTCGTTTGCTAAAACTTTCATGTGCTATCTTATTACAGATGTTAGACTTTAGTTCCCAGATAGCAGCCCTCTGCTATCTGGTATTTGTTGTCTTATATCCTTTTATTTTTCGGTTGCCTAAGATAAGTTATTTTATCGACTTCATTACATCTACCAAAACCTGTACACTTTCAATAGTCAAAGCATTGTATAAGCTGGCTCTGTACCCGCCTAAACTTCTGTGACCATTAAGCCCGCTGATTCCTGCTGCTTTCCATGCATTGTCAAATTCTTCTTTTTTGCTTTCATCTGTAATTTTGAAAGAAACATTCATTAATGAACGGTCTTCCTGCACGCAGAAGGTTTCAAATAACGGATTGTTGTCTATCTCGTCATATAGAAGTTTGGCTTTGGCCTCGTTTCTTTTTTCTGCAGCTGCAATTCCCCCATTCTTTTCAAGGTGCTGAAGAGTAAGTAAAGATGCATATACAGGGAATACCGGTGGGGTATTGTACATGGATTCTTTATTGATATGCTGGGAATAATCCAGCATAGACAACATATTTTCTCTTCCGGTTTTGCCTAGAATTTCTTTTTTTACAACAACCAGGGTTACTCCTGCCGGGCCCATATTTTTCTGAGCTCCTGCGTAAATCAGGTCAAATTTTGAGAAATCCAGCTGTCTGGAGAAAATATCAGAACTCATATCACATACCATCAGGGTATCTACTTCAGGAAAAGTTTTCATTTGAGTTCCGTAAATTGTATTGTTGGAGGTACAGTGAAAATAGTCATATTCTGAACCTACCGTATAATTTTTAGGGATAAATGAATAATTTTCTTCTTTTGAAGAACCTACGACATCTACATTTCCTAATTTTTTTGCTTCTTTGATTGCGCCGGCTGCCCAGGTTCCTGTATCCAGATAAGCTGCCTTACCTCCAACTTTTAACAGATTGTACGGAACCATGGCAAACTGCATGCTGGCACCACCACCAAGATAAAGCACTTCATAGTCATCACCAAGATTCATTAATCTTTTTACAATAGCACGTGCTTCATCCATTACGGCTACGAAATCCTTACTTCTATGTGAAATTTCAAGAAGTGATAATCCAATTCCATTAAAATCTAAAATAGCCTGTGCTGATTTTTCAAATACTTCCTGAGGTAAAATACACGGTCCTGCGCTGAAGTTGTGCTTCTTGTTCATATTTTTTTATTTTTTTGGTTGTTGCCTGGATTTTCATCCCTGCGGTTTGCTTTTATTCTGTTTTTTGAATTTATGGTTAAAAAAACCGCCTCACAGATCATGAGACGGACTTTTTTATTCGCCGTGTAAAAATGCTTTTTTATTAAGCAGAGTTTCTTCAGATTCTACATGATCTTCATCCGGGATACAGCAGTCTACAGGACATACAGCTGCACACTGTGGCTCTTCATGGAAGCCTTTGCATTCCGTACACTTATCTGTTACAATGAAATATACATCATCACTTACAGGTTCCTGTGGTGCATCAGCATCTACAGTAAGTCCCGACGGCATTGTAATCGTACCTTTAAGGGAAGTACCATCAGAAGCTTTCCAGTCTACAGCTCCTTCATATATTGCATTATTTGGGCATTCCGGTTCACAAGCCCCACAGTTAATGCATTCATCAGTTATTTTAATAGCCATCGCTAATTTTTTTTAAATTTGCACAAAATTACAAAATATTCCCCAATTTTAAAGTAATTATGAATACCGAAAATCAAGTTTTAGGACTTATTAAATTAAGTGATTATATCAAAGCGTTTTTATCGAAAAAACAAGAGCAGTATAATGAGGATGATGCAAATATTGAATTATTGTTAAAAAAATCCGAAATAGAGAATCCGTGGTTTACCATTGATAATCAGAAATTTGCTTTGCAGCAATGGTGTGATCTGTTAACAGAGGAAAACATCCGAAACTGGATTAAAAATTATTCAATCTCTAAAGTTTCAAAGAGAGTAGGGCTTATTTTAGCAGGGAATATTCCTTTAGTAGGTTTTCATGATGTGGTTTCTGTAGTGCTGAGTAATCATATTCCGGTAATTAAACTGTCTTCAAAAGATAAATACATGATTCCCTTTCTGTTGAAAAAATGGAATGAATTTTCTGATGGTGCTGTGTTGTTTGAATTTGTAGAAAAGCTGGAAAACTTTGATGCGGTAATTGCTACAGGAAGTAATAATACAGCAAGATATCTTGAGTACTATTTTAAAGATCACCTGAACATCATCCGTAAAAACCGAACTTCAATTGCGGTTTTAAAAGGTGATGAAACTGATGAAGAGCTCCAGCTTCTGGCTAAGGATATTTTCCAGTATTTCGGACTAGGATGCCGTAATGTAACCAGGCTTTTTATACCACATGATTTTGTAATTGACAGGTTATTTGAAAACTTTTTAGACTTCAAGGATATTATCAATCATAATAAATATGCCAATAATTATGATTATAACAGGGCGGTGTATCTTTTGAATCAGGAGAAGTTCTGGGATAATAATTTTGTAATGCTGAAGGAAGATGAGAAACTGTTCAGTCCACTTTCGGTCATCAATTTCAGCAGATACAATACTCTGGAAGATGTTAAACGTTTTATATCAGATCATGAGGAAGATATTCAGTGTGTGGTAGGAAAAGAAGAATTAGAGCTAAATTCTGTTCTGTTTGGAGAAGCTCAGAATCCGGGCCTTGATACTTACGCAGATAATGTTGATACCATGAAATTTTTAGAAGTGGTTTGATTTTCGTATCTTCCATCAATTATTTCACCAAATAACAAAATATGAAAAGAATATTTTTAAGTCTTTCCATTGCTGCAGCACCTTTTTTGTTAGCACAGAAAGTAGTAGGGCTGGAAATTAAAGAGCCTCAAAAGAAAGAGCAGCCTGCAGTAATCAGTAAAGATAAAGTTAAGATGTACAATGACAATTTTCAGAAATTTGTCATTGCAGTGCAGTCTTCTGACCGTGCAGCAGTTGATCAATTGCTTTCAGATAAAGTAAAAGAGATTGTCACGGATGATGTTCTAAAAAAAGTAAAAGAAGGGATTGATCCCAGCCAGAAGCTTGAGGTTTCAAAAGTGGGGTATTATGTCACAATGGACGGTTCCAGTCATCCTAATATCAAATATAAATATGCCGGTGATTCTACTTCGCAAGAAGTTGTAAGTGCTGTATTTGAGGATGGTGGTAAAATCCTGGGAGTGATGCCGGTGAAAAAAGAACCGTAAAATGATTTGATTAAATTAAAAAATATTAACTATGATGACAGATGTTTTAGTCGCTCATTCTTCAGAAGTGGAAAAGGCGAATTTTTACAGGAAAACGTATTTACACGTTGCTTTATCAATTCTTGCGTTTATAGGAGTTGAAACTATTTTGTTGAAAACCGTGCCGGTAGAGATTATTGCGATGATGTTCGGTCAAAGGTATATCTGGCTGCTGATCATTGGTGTTTTTTGGCTGGCTTCCATTTTAGCTTCTAAGTGGTCTCTTTCACAAAGTAAATCTACACAGTATCTTGGTTTAGGGTTTTATATCCTGCTGGAAGCTGTTATTTTTATGCCTCTGCTTTTTATTGCTACCAATATGCAGGGAGGAGGGAACGTTATTTTTCAGGCGGCTACCTTAACGATTGCTATGTTTGCCGGTATTTCTGCAGTTGCATTTACTTCAAAAAGGGATTTTTCGTTCCTGAGAAATATTATCGTAATCGGAGGCTTTATTTCACTTGGGCTAATTGCAGGTGGAATGCTATTCGGTTTTAATTTAGGGCTATGGTTCTCTGTGGGAATGGTAATCCTGGCTTCTGCAACGATATTATACCAGACGAGTAAATTAAAAGACTCATATGGTACTAATCAATACGTGGGAGCTGCATTACAGCTTTTTGCTTCTATTATGCTTTTATTTTGGTATATATTAAGTATTTTGATGAGCAGAAGAAACTAACTAATGTCCGATAATGAATAAGAATTTTTTATTCATTTAATGCATATTCCCGGTGATGCTGTCACCGGGCTTTTATTTTCTGACCGGAATATATTTGTGAATGGTTATGAATAGAGTGAAAGTGTTTCTGGGTTTCCCTACTGAAACCAAAAATCCTGATGATACATCATCAGGATTTTTGGTTATTCTTTAATATGACCCATGTCAATACTAACTCCATATTGAAGTTATTAGTGTTTGAAAAAGATTATTAAAGAATAGAGAGAAGTATAGTTATGAGAAAACTCAGATATGTTGTGTTTTTTTTAGGCTGAATAATTTAAAAAAAAATTATTTGTCAATAGAGCCTAAAACTTTTTGTGCAAAGGAATTTAAAGCATCTTTTTCGCTCATTCCATTCTGTACATTAGCATGAACTTCCAAAGCTCCGCAGATGTTAGTGATTAATTCCCCTGCAACATTTAAATCCTCTTCGCTTGTTCCTCGGAATTCACAGAAACTTTCCAGTACTTCCAACGTTTTTTCAAGGTTTTCAGGACTCTGATTCTGATAAAATTGTCTGATTACAGGTAACTTCATTATGATAATTCGTTAAAAAGGTTAATTAAGCTTTCAGCCTGGTTAGACTGAACCTGGTTTACCAGTTCACCATTTTTAAAAATAGCGAAAGTGGGAAGGTTGTCTACTTTTGCTAATTTTCTGCTTTCAGGAAGCTTTTCAGCATCTACATAAAGGAAAGGAATATTTTCGTTCTCTGATGCTAATTTTTTAAATTTAGGCTTCATGATTCTACAGTTTCCACACCATGTTGCTCCATATTGAACAACTACTTTTTCATTGTCATTTACAATATTTTGTAGTGTATCTTCAGTTAATTCAGTGTACATAAGTCTATTTTTTTTATAAAAATAAACAATGTAACAATCTAAAAATTATCAATCCAACAATTCAAAAGAGATTGCTATACTGTTAGATTGTTACATTGTAATATTAAATTAAGATATTAATTTTTTGCCAGGTATTCTGCAGTAGAAGTTCTGTCTGCTTTCATTGCTTCTTTTCCTTCTTCCCAGTTTGCAGGACATACTTCACCATGTTTCTGAACGTGCGTATATGCATCGATCAATCTTAAGAATTCTTTTACATTTCTTCCCAGAGGCATATCATTTACTGCTTCATGGAAGATTTTTCCTGTTTCATCGATAAGGTAAGTAGCTCTGTATGTTACATTAGAACCTGTGAAAGTTTCGTTTCCTTCTTCATCATATTCAAAATCCTGATCTACAATTCCCAGGGTGTTTGCCAATTGTCTGTGAGTGTCAGCTAAAAGCGGGTAAGTAACTCCTTCAATACCTCCGTTGTCCTTCGGTGTGTTTAACCATGCAAAGTGTACCTCATTAGTATCACAAGACGCACCGATTACTTTAGTATTTCTTTTTTCGAATTCACCTAAAGCTTCCTGAAAAGCGTGAAGCTCAGTAGGACAAACAAATGTGAAATCTTTCGGATACCAGAATAAAAGAACTTTTTGCTGGTTGTTTACTGCTTCATCAAGGATGTTGATTCTAAGATCATCACCCATTTCTGACATGGCGTCAATTGTTAAATTTGGGAATTTTTTTCCTACTAAAGACATAATTTTCTGTTTTTATATTTAATTTTCTTATGCAAATATATGAAGATTCATCTATCAAACAATTTATTTTCGATAAATAAAATCTATAATTGTTTTTAGGTCTGTTTTTAAATAAAAAGCCTTATTTCAGGGTTTTTATGCTTATTTTAATAGTTAAATATTCTTATTAAATGAATTTTTTTACTGCTCTTATTTAGCTGAATTGTTCAAGAAGGTTTTTGATGCGCTTCATTGCTTCTCTCAGGTCTTCCTCGGAAGCAGCATAAGAGAACCGGATACATTCCGGACTTCCGAAAGACAGTCCGCCAACACATCCTACATGGGCATTTTCTAAAAGGAACATAGCAAAGTCATCTGAATTTTTTATTTCAGTTCCATTCAGTGTCTTGCCAATATAATAAGAGATGTCCGGAAAGAAATAAAAAGCAGCTTTAGGAAGCAATACCTTAAATCCAGGAATTTCTTTAATCAGTTCATAGACAAGATCCCTTCTTTTTTTAAAAGCATCAATCATATATTTATACTCAGACGGATCTGTCTGTAAAGCTGTAATAGAAGCTCTTTGAGCCATGGTGTTAGCACCGCTTGTCATCTGTCCCTGAACTTTTTCACAAGCTTTTGCCAGCCATTCCGGGCATGCGGAATAACCTATTCTCCATCCGGTCATTGCATATGCTTTAGACATTCCGTTAATTACTGCTGTCTGTTCGTATACCTCCGGAAATTGAGCAATTGAGGTGGTTTTTGTTTCATAGTTTATGAATTCATAAATCTCATCTGAGATTACAGTGATCTTCGGATATTTGGCAATCACTTTTGCAAGCGATTTTAATTCGTCATAAGTATAATATCCTCCTGAAGGGTTACATGGAGAGCTGAAAAGGATAGCTTTTGTTTTGTCTGTAATGGCCTCTTCCAGTTGTTCTGCCGTAATCTTAAAATCTGTTACATAAGAGGTGGGAAGCATTACGGAGGATCCGCCCATCATTTTTACCATCTCGTCATAGCTTACCCAGTAAGGAGCAGGCAATAATACTTCATCACCATCATTAATAATGGCAGCAAGAACATTTAAAATAGCTTGTTTAGCACCATTGGAAACGCATATCTGAGTAGGTTTGTATACTAATTGATTATCTCTTTTTAATTTATAGGCAATAGCTTCACGTAATTCAAGAAATCCCGGCACAGGAGAGTAGTGGCTGTAATTCTGATTGATAGCATCAAAAGCGGCCTGTTTTATATTGTCAGGAACATCAAAGTCCGGTTCGCCAAGAGTTAAACTGATTACATCAATCCCGTTGGCTTTCATTTCTCTCGCTTTGTTTGACATTACAAAAGTCTGTGAATATCCCAGTCTTTTTACTCTATCTGAAAGTTTATCCATGTTTTTTTCAATTTTAACAAATATATAATAAAAACGTCTTGCCGGGAAATAAAAGTCGGATCTGTTTAAGAGATTTTTATCAGGTTTTATGAAATAAAATCCAAAAAATTCTTTCCTGATTCTTAAAGCAAACCTGTGGTTAAAGTTTGAATTAAGCCAATAAAAAGTCTATTTTTGCTGATTATAATAAAACAGATGTCTACAACGTTACTATTAAAATATTTTCCCGATCTTACAGAGAAACAGCTGGAGCAGTTTGCCCAGCTGGAACAGCTTTACAATGAGTGGAATGAAAAGATTAATGTGATCTCAAGAAAAGATATGGAATCCCTGTATGAAAAGCATATCCTGCATTCATTAGGAATTGCAAAAGTTATGGAATTTGCACCGGGAACCAAAGTGTTGGATATTGGGACAGGTGGTGGTTTTCCGGGGATTCCCCTGGCAATATTATTTCCTGAAACTGATTTTACTTTAATTGATTCTATAGGTAAAAAAATCAGCGTTGTAAAAGCTGTAGCAGAAGGTGTAGGGCTAAAGAATGTAACCGCAATTCATGGAAGAGCAGAAAAGCTGAAAGAAAGATTCCATTTTGTAGTCAGCAGGGCAGTAACACAGATGCCTGAATTTTTGCGATGGCTGAAAGGAAAATTTGAAAAAGAACAGCTGAATATCAAGCATAATGGAATTTTATATTTAAAAGGTGGAGACCTTGCAGAGGAGCTTGCCGGAATTAAATGTGAAATTTTTAATCTTAAAAACTATTTTGATGAAGAGTTTTTTGATACTAAAAAAGTGGTTTATGTATCAAAAGGTAATTTTAATTCTTAATTTGTGTTAATAAGGAATAATTTTTGATAAGTAATTATTGATAATCAGGAAATTGAAGGCTATGAAAAAGTTTTTAAACATTGGGTTTTCAGCATTGTTGTTGGGATTGGTCTCAATCTCATGTAATGATGATGACTATCAGACAATTGAGTCTATAGATAAGATCAAAATAGACAGTGTAAGGATAGTGAATGATACAATGGATGTTTTTGCTATTCAGACCATAAAAACTTATTCTACTTATCCTTCTCATTGTGAGGGATTTTATGGATATGACTATATCTATAAAGATAATCTTGAAAGAACGGTAACTGCTTATAAATATATTACTGACGGTCCTTGTGAACAAGGAAATTATGTAGGTGCCAATCAGATTAAATTCAATCCTCAAAAAGAAGGAACATATACTTTTAAATTCTGGAACGGAGGAAATAGCTGGATTACCAAAACAATTGTGGTGAAACAATAATGAGATTGATTTTTTTTTCTTTTTTCCTAGCTGTCAACATGATATCCGGACAGGAAATTATATGGCAGGAAGGGCAAAAATTAACCTGGGATAATTTTAAAAGCCCGGTTAACAGGCGAAATAATCCGGATATTGCAGCCTATACCCATTGTGGTTGGGAATATTCGATTGTAAAATCTACGAATCCCGATTCACCTGTACAGATTGAAATAAGAACAATTTTCAATGAAGATAAATCATGGAAAGATGTCAGGAAGATAAATGATTACATTCTCTTACATGAACAGAAACATTTTGATATTGCAGAATTGTTCGTAAGAAAAATGAGAAAAATTGTTGCTGAAAAGATTAAAAAATCTAGCGATTACAATAGATTATTTACAGTAATTTATAAGAAAATTTCAGACGAATATAAAAATTTCCAGACAGCTTATGACCGGGATACCCGTCATGGAATGAATAAAGAAAAGCAAGCAGAGTATAATATTTTTATTGCTGAAGAGTTAGACCACCTAAAAAGCTACAAATCCCTTTGAAATTCCTCAATAAAATTATTCACGAATTATTAGCGCAAAATCCGGATCTTTCTGCGTTTAATATTATTTTGCCAGGTAAACGTCCTATAGTTTTTATCAGAAGAATCCTGGAGGAAAATAATTATTCGGGATTCCTTCCTAACTTTTTTACCGTTGAGGAGCTCATTAATACTATTGCTGATCAGCAACTTATTCAGGGAATTCCCCTGTGGCTTTTTTCATTTGATGTCTACAGAAGCCTTAACCTTATTCCGAATGATGACTTTGCAGAATTCCTGAAATGGTTTCCAACATTGCAGAAGGACTGGGATGATGTCCTGAAATTTTCAGAAAGTGACGAAGCCGTACTTCAGTATATGTTTGATGAAGAGAGAATTAAGGAATGGGCACAAAATCTGGGTGAAGACGATGATGTACCCAGAAAAAAGTTCCTGAATTTCTGGCAGAATATGAATGTCTTTCTTCCTGTTCTTAAAGAGAGACTCAGAGCGAAGGATTGGGCAACATCAGGAATGATTCATGAGTCTGCCAAAGCAAAAATCGACCATTTTGCAAAGAACACATCAGAACAGTTTGTGTTTTGTGGCTTTAATGCTTTTACGCCGGTAGAAGAAAAATTGGTGAGAAGTCTGTTGCAATGGGATAAGGCCCAGTGTTTTTTTCAGGCTGACCGGTATTATTTCGATGATGAAAGACAGGAAGCCGGAAAATTCCTGAGAAATCATAAAACATGGAAAGAGTTTGATGATAACAGGGCTTTTCAATGGATTGAAGATGATTTTAATCAGCCTAAAAATATAAGGGTATATGAAGTTTCAGGAAATGTAACCCAAACTAAGGTCCTGCCGGAAATATTTAAAGGAATTCAGGATAAAACCTTTTCCAATACTGCGGTCGTACTCCTCGATGAAAACCTTCTTCCGGCAAGCCTTGATGTGATGCACGGGATCGAAACGTTGAATATCACCATGGGCTTTCCTTTAAAGAATCTTTCTTTTTCCAATGCTATAAAACGGCTTTTTTACCTCCAGAAACAATTGGAAAAAAATAAGTCATCTTATTATTACAGAGATGTTTTTCCAATTTTGGAAGAACTTCCGAAATCTGTTGAAGATGAGCAGATTATCAATGAATTTAAAGCGAAAATAGAAGAAAGAAATATTGTTTATATTTCGGGAAAACTCTTGTATGAGCTCCTGAATAAATTATCTTATTTCGGGCTGCTTCAAAAGGCTGTAAACACGCATGATTATCTGGATATGCTCATTGCATTCTGCCAGCAGGTAAAATGGCTTGATATAGATGATATTCAATACGAGAATGTTTCTCATTTTGAGAATGCTTTCAGGATTATTAAAAATCAGCTGACTCCTTACCAGATTGAAATCAGAATGGAAACCCTGGAAATTCTGATTAACCAGCATATCAATTCCGAAAGTATAGATTTTCAGGGAGAGCCTCTCAGAGGGCTGCAGATTATGGGATTGCTTGAAACACGTCTCCTGAATTTTGAAAATGTTATTATGCTTTCTGTTAATGAAGGTAAACTTCCTTTAGGGAACTCACAGAATACTTACATACCCTTCGATATCCGTAAATTTTTTGACCTCCATACTTTCCTTGAAAATGACAGTATTTATGCCTATCACTTTTACAGACTTATTCAGGATGCAAAAAATGTTCACTTATTGTACAATGCGTTAAGCTCAGGTGTAAATACAGGTGAAAAAAGCAGGTTTATTACTCAAATTGAAATGGAAAGTCCACATACAATAGAACATCTTATTATTGAGAATTCTTCTGAACCAATTGTTACCAGGCCCATAGAGATTCCAAAAACCCCAATTGTACTGGAACGTCTTAATAAATGGAAAGATAAGGTGTCAGCTTCCCATCTTACAAGTTATCTTTATAATCCTGTAGATTTTTATTTATCCAAAATACTAAATACATCGGAAACAGATGAAATTGAAGAGGAATTATCTGTAAAAAACTACGGTAACTTAGTACATTATTCACTTCAAGAAGTGTATGAGGTAATTAAAGGTAAAGTATTAAAAGAGACAGATTTACATGGTTTGATTAAAGAAATAGATAAATATATAGAAATAGCTATTGAGAAGCTTAAGCATCAGCCTGAATTTTACGAAAAAGGAATGAATTACATCCATAAAGCAATTGCAAAAAAAGTAATTGAGAATATTCTGCGCTATGATCTTGAGCTTGTAAAACAAGGCAACAAACTGGAAATAATAGATATTGAAAGACGGTTTGAAAATGTAGATTTTTATCTTGATAATAATGATAAAATTTCATTCTTTGGATTCATTGACCGGATTGATAAGCTGAATGGAACCTTACGGATTATCGATTATAAAACAGCCAAAATTAAAAATCTCAATGTAAAAATTGATGAAGAGAATATGGATATGTATTTCCATAACAGCGACAGAAAGCAGGCTCTCCAGCTGTGTATCTACCATTATGTGGTTCAAAATCTGCCGGAATTCTGGGGCTTTCCGATAGAAACCGGAATCTGGAGTTTTGCAGAAGCTAAAAAAGGAGTCGTTTCCCTGCAGTTTGATAAAGGAAATATAGAGGATGCCATGAACGCAGTTAAAAGTCTTATTTTGGAAATTCTGGATCCGGATATTGCTTTTGTAGAGAGTATAAAACCATACTGATCTGATTTCTTAAAGATTAAATTTCAGATAATAAAAATGCACTCCATACATCGTATAAATGAAGTGCATAAAAATTAACTTGAAATGAATATGGAAATGGATTAATTTATAATTTTATTTTCTTATTGATTGTTTTTCCGTTAGATAATGTTATTTGTACAAGATATACTCCGGTTTCTATATTGTTTGACTCAAAGTATTGTTTGTTAACATGCTGTTGCAGGATTAAAGCACCGGAGATGCTGTAAATATGAATGCTTTTTATATCACTGCCAGCTCTGACTTTAATTTGATGGTTTTGGGTGAAGATATCAATATTGTTTTCTGATATCTGCTTTTCAGGTGTTTTTTTGAATTGCAGATTATAAAAAGGAGTTATGATTTCAAAAATATAATTCTGGGAATCCAGATTCTTAAGATTTATTCCGCCGTCTGAATGATATTGTTCCCCCGAAATTGTCCTGACCAGTTTTTTCTGATCATCAAAAATATTAACGGCTGAAAGTTCATCATCATTGATCTTCAATTTAAGAATCCCACCGTTTTCAGTTTGTATAATCTCATTTTCAGCAATTTCTTCAGGTGTATTTTTAATATAGGGGATCATTTTATTTTCATTGTTTTCCAATACTTTTAATAAGTATACTCCATCTTTTAAAGAAGCCAGGTTGTCGTTTTTTGCAGGTCTGCTTGTTGTTTTTTCGTTATTAAATTCTGTGATTGCAACCAGTTTTAAACTTCCAAGATCAGGTTTGATCTGCGAAGAATATAAAGGTGATGCCTGAAGGGTAGCCGTTCCGGACTGTTTTGATGTAAGCATAGCCCATTGATTAAGGAGTCCTCCGCTTCTGAGAGCATTAAATTTTGCATTGGATGCCAAAGTAAATGGAATAATTCCTCCTACATGCCCTAAAGGTCCCCAATAGAATGAATCCAGCTTATATTTATTAAGGTCCCACCACGGATAATAACCTCGCTGTACATCAATGGTTTTGGAAGTATTTTCAGGAGGAATAGCCAGATCTACAGTGGAATGTCCCAATGTCATGGGGGTTTTGTTATACCAGTCATAAACATCTTTGGGTTTCATGCACTGTCTCAGTTTATTATTGGGGTTATTGGTTACATCATTAATGAAGGTGTCTGTAAAAAGATTTCTCCATATAACGGGTCCCCACAGTAAACCTCCGTTATCCTGAACAACATGGTAATTATAACGGTCAAGGTATTCCGCTGAAATAACCTCTGAAATATCATTGTTGTATGTTTTATAACCTGTATTGTTGCAGGTATGAAGAACATTTGCCAAAAATGAAGTAAACGGATAAATATCTTTTTCCAACACGCCTTTATTCAAAGTCACCCCCGAAAAATCATACGGTCCATCACCCATATAAGCATATTTGAATTTGATGTTATCGGGATTTGAAATGCTTAATCTCTTTAAAGTAGACATCGCAGCATGAGCTCCCTGGGAATAACCGGCTAAAAAGTATTCATCATAGCGTTTAATATTCAGTTGTGTCAATACTTTATTCGCAGCCGTGATGAAATCGATAGTAGCTCCGGCTTCTGTGGCATAATCTACATAGGGGTGCGTTCCGTCTCCTGTTCCCATCCCCACATAATCAGGAGCCATTAAGATATAACCATTCAGTACATATGACAGTTCAACAACAAATCCTGCTGTTAAAGCACCTTTGAAATTAGACGGGACATTATGTCGGCTGTCTGTGGTTCCGTGGTCGGATACTACTGTTGAAAGCTTAAATGGTACATTAGGATACATGAGTAATCCGGTGGCTTTTACAAGAGTATTGTTTTCATTTTTAGTGTAATAGGTGATTTTATAACCTTTTAAGCCAACGTTAAAGCTATTAAGATAGCTGGAGAATTCCGGGGTATTTTGATCACCAAGATGATTGGCGATAAAATTGATGACTCCCTGTGGTGTTAAATCCAGTTTCTGTTCGGCGCTTACAACATCACCTGCCTGTTGTGCAAAATAAAATGGTGCTGTAAGACCTAGTAAAAAAGTAGCGATTTTTTTCATATCGTCTGTTTTTTTATGCTATTAAAGTAATAATTATAATAAAATCACAAAAATTTTATAAGATCAATAATTATTCACTGAATATAAATTCTCTGTAATGTGAGTAAAATAAAAGAGTCCGGCCATAGCCGGACTCTTATTAATATCTTTGTCTTTCTTAGAAAGCGTTGATTCCTGTAATATCTAATCCTGTTATCAATAAATGAACATCATGCGTTCCTTCATAAGTAATTACAGACTCAAGATTAGCCGCGTGTCTCATCATAGGGAATTCACCCATGATTCCCATACCGCCCAGGATCTGTCTCGATTCTCTTGCAATATCAATAGCCATTTTTACGTTGTTACGCTTAGCCATTGAAATTTGAGCAGGAGTAGCCTTATGGTCGTTTTTAAGGTTTCCTAACTGAAGACACAATAGCTGAGCTTTAGTTATCTCGGTTAAGAATTCAGCCAGTTTTTTCTGTTGAAGCTGGTAGGAACCAATAGGTTTGCCAAATTGCTTTCTCTCCTTGGAATACTGAACAGCAGTACAATAACAATCAATGGCAGCACCAATTACACCCCATGAAATTCCGTATCTTGCTGAATTCAGACAGGATAATGGACCTTTAAGACCTGTGACTCCCGGAAGTAAATTTTCCTTTGGAACTTTTACATCATTGAACACCAGCTCGCCTGTCTTTGATGCTCTTAAGCTCCATTTATTATGAGTTTCAGGAGTCGTAAAGCCTTCCATTCCTCTTTCTACAATGAGTCCCTGTACTTTTCCTTCTTCATTTTTTGCCCAGACTACTGCGATATCGCATAGAGGAGAGTTGGTGATCCACATTTTAGCCCCATTTAAAAGATAATGATCTCCCATATCTTTAAAATAGGTTTCCATAGAACCAGGATCAGAACCGTGGTTTGGTTCAGTCAAACCAAAAGATCCGATCATTTCTCCGGCAGCAAGCTTAGGTAAATATTTCTTTTTCTGTTCTTCAGAACCAAACTCGTTAATTGGAAACATTACCAAAGAACTTTGTACAGATGCAGCAGAGCGTACTGCTGAGTCTCCTCTTTCCAATTCCTGCATAATAAGGCCATAAGATATCTGATCTAATCCTGATCCACCATACTCAACCGGGATGTATGGGCCTAATGCCCCGATTTTCCCTAATTCCTTCATAAGACCGGGAAGATCTGTATGATTTTGGGCTGCCTGGTCAATCTGCGGCATTACAAAACTTTCTACCCAGTCTCTGATCGATTGGCGTATCAGTTTATGTTCTTCAGTAAGTAAAGCATCAATTCCATAATAATCAGGAATGCTTGTAAGAGGATAATATGACATGATTTTTTTGATTTGGTTAAAAATAGCATTTTTCAGGAGGTTTAAAAAATTTTTTTTAAAACTTATGTCAATGCTGATTTTCAGTAATATAATAGTGTATTTGCTACTTTAAAGTCTGGATTTTGTTTTTTTAATTCTCCTCATCATTCGATATAGGATACTGATTGGTAGAATTATGTATTTCACTTTTAAATTTATACAGATAAGGAGCTTTATTGGCAGATCCGTCGTACAGCTTCTCCAGTCTGTCCAGAATATTCAGGCTAAGAATCTTTCGCTGAAAATTATTTCTTCTGAATTTCTGACCTAAAATGGTTTCATAAAGCGCCTGAAGATCTTTCATAGTAAATTTTTCAGGCAGGAGATTACTGGCTGCAACTTCTGTATTGATATTCATACGAAGATACTCAAGGCCTGTTTCTATGATCCTGTCATGATCAAAAGCCATTTTCGGTAAGTTGTTGACTTCAAACCATTCACAGCTTTCATTGAAGGCATCAGGAAAAGTATTGGCAATAGAAAAATCAATAAGGCTGCAATACCCTACGGTGATGAACCTTTGAAAGATCCAGTGTTCTTTAGGAACTTCAATACCTTTGTTCTTAAGAAGGATCTGATGAACATTATTTTCTGTACGGTCAATTCTTCCGAATGTGTGGAACTGTTTCAGAAAAAGCCCTTTGAGATGCGTTCTTTCATAAAGAACCCTTTCGGCAGCTTCCCGGAGATCCTCATCGTTGAAAACAAAACCACCGGGTAGTGACCACAGATCAAGATCATGATATTTCAAAAGCAGTACTTTCAGAATATTATCATGGAATCCGAAAATAGTACAGTCAACAGATATATGGGCAACAAAATCTTTTGTGTCGATCAGTTCCTGAAGTGTTTCTTTACTTTTTGTGTCTTTGATTTTCATGGCTGTAAAAATAAAACTATTTTCTTTTTGAAACATTAAAAAATACTAAACTAATCACAAAAAGAAGAATTACAAAACATAAGATATATAACGGGTAGAAGTTTAACAGTTGTTTTTCAAACAGAACAGCCATAATAATTGAGCTTACAGAACTGCCCAGAGAAGAAAAAATGACAATAAGGGAAGTGAACAGGTTTACTTTTTCTTTATCAATCTGAGCAATCATCTTCGAATTGATGACCGGATAAAGCGGGGACAAAAACAAACCGATTACCGGAAATAAGAAGAGAATTATTCTCGAATCTGCGGACTCAAAATACTGTACTCCTGCAATAATCATCAGTAAAGCAATAATGAAAGCCATACATGACATATAGTAGTTTGGTAATGAAAACCTTCTGATGATATTTGCCGTTACAGTTCTGCCTGTATATGAAAACACTGACAGAAAAGAAGTAGCCTGAAGCGCAAAGAATGAATTGACTTTCAGGTGGTTTTTATAAAAAGAAGGAAGCCATGAATTGAATCCCTGTTCTACAAAAACGATAAAAAAAATCACGCCAAGGAATAATGTTACAGAAGGAGTGATAAATCCTGACAGTTCAGAAAAAACGCTTTTGTTTTGAAGAGGTTTAGCCTCAGAAATTGTAATATTTGACAACAGGAATATTGTTATTACACATAAAAAAGCAATTAATAAAAAACAAAATTTCCAGTATTCGGAATACTCACTGGATACGACCCACCCAAAACAGGTATTGACAACAAAGATTCCGATCATGAAAGAAGCTTCTACACTGTTCATGGTTTTGGCCAGTGATTTTTCATCTGAAATATTATTCCTGATAATTCCAAAAACGCAGATTTTACCAATGGCAAAACAGGCTCCTATGATAGCAAACCATAATTTAAAAAACCAGAATGCTTCTACAAATGGAAGAAGACAGGAGCAAAATCCGACAATTATCAATGCTGAAATTAATGCTTTCTTTGTTCCTGTTTTGTTAATAAAACGAACCGCAAAAAGAGAAATAAAAGCAATGGGTAAGTCTTTAAAAGACTCTAGAAACCCCAGTTCTCCGTAGGTGATTTTCTCTTCGGATAACTGCAGAATGATGAGTCCCATACAGTTTAAAACCATTGAAAAAATAAGAAAGGTAAGTTTTAGTGGAAGAGAAATTTTAGAAAGCTTGATGATCATTTTGGGAGATGTCTTTATTGTTTTTTTTTGAAATTTTATGAAATATTGATGCGAAGATAGTGCTTCTAACCCTGAAAAATAAAAGAAAAATTAAAATAGTTGTGAATAGAATGTTAATTATTTGAAAAAAAATATATTTTTATTGTCTCAATTTGAGAATTAAACAATAACTGTATATGAATGTAAGAATATCAAGAAGCGTAGGAGTGGTTGCCGTTCTCTATTTTACGGCCAACTTCAGTGCCCAGACCAACGTGAAGGACACGATTGCTAAAGAAAACAAAATAGAAGAAGTTGTAGTCATAGGTTATGGTACTCAGAAAAAAAGTAATGTAACAGGGGCTATTGCAAGTATTAAAGCCAGTGATATTGAAAATATCCCATCTGGTAAACCGGAGCAGGTTTTGCAGGGAAGGGCAGCCGGGGTTTCTGTTGTTACTAACTCGGGACAACCCGGTGCAGCAGCTACTGTACGGGTAAGAGGGATTACCAGTTTTGGGGCGGGAAGTAACAGCCCTTTATGGGTAGTAGACGGTATTGTTGTAGATAATATCGGATGGCTTAACCAGTCAGATATAGAAAGCATTGAAGTACTGAAAGACGGGGCTTCATCAGCAATCTATGGTGTCTCTGCTGCTAAAGGGGTAATTCTTGTTACAACTAAGAAAGGGAAAAAAGGAAAGCTGACTCTTTCTTACAATGGTTTTTATGGTTTTTCAAATGCTTCAAAAAAATTAGACCTTCTTGATGCTACACAATATGCTAAAATTATTAATGAAGGTTTTGTAAATGATGGAGGAACCCCAAGGTTTTCCAATCCGGAATCATTTGGAAAAGGTACCAACTGGCAAGATGCTATTTTTGGGACTGGTGAAAAGACGTCGCACGAAGTAAGCATTACAGGAGGTAATGAAAAATCTACATATTATACTTCCTTCGGATATTTTGATCAGACAGGTATTGTAATGAGTGATATTTCTTATTACAAAAGAATTAATGCAAGGTTCAACTCGACGCATAAAGTTACAGACTACCTGACAATAGGACAAACATTTGCTTATACCCACGTAAAATCCCAAGGAGTAAGTGCAAATGAAGAATTCGGAGGACCGTTGGCTTCAGCGGTAAACCTGGACCCTACAACTCCGGTTGTTGTAACAGATTGGTCAATGGTAGATCCAAGTGGTTATACCAACCCTTATATCATCCGCGATTCGGAAGGACGTCCGTACGGAATTTCCAGATATGTGAACAACGAAATGACCAATCCACAAGCTTTCCGCCATATACAACAGGGTAATTACAGCTGGTCTGATGATTTTGTTGGAAATGTTTTTGCAGAGCTTAAGTTTCTGGATCACTTCACATTCAAAACAAGTTTAAATGGTAAGAAATCCTATTGGGGAAGCCGCTCTTTTACACCGAAATATTATTTAAGTCCCAATTATAACAATACCAGCTTTAACAGTCTGAATAAGGTAGATGAAAATAAGTTCGAATGGAGTATGGAAAATACGTTGACCTATCAGAACAAGCTTGGTGATCACAACATCAACATCATGATAGGACAAGGGGTTTACCGATACAATATTGCTGGTGGGGCCAGTTTGACCTATAGTAATCTGCCTATCGATAACTGGCAGGATGCTTCTTTCAATTTTGATATTCCTCAGGATAATATTACAGCAAAGGGATGGGATGGAATCGAAACCCGTAAAGCATCTTATTTTGGGAGAATCATTTACGATTACGCAGATAAATATCTATTTACAGGAACAATTCGTAGAGACGGTTCTTCAAAATTTGCAACTAATCAGCATTGGGGAACTTTTCCTTCTATGTCCCTGGGATGGAATGTTCATAAGGAAAACTTCTGGCCGGAGAATAAAGTGGTTAATAACTTAAAATTAAGAGGAGGATACGGGGTGTTAGGAAATGATGAAATGGATAACTTCAAATTTGCAAGTTTCATGGTTTCCGGAAGTAATTATACCAACTCCAGTAATAATATCATCATTGGTTATGCACCAAGTACCCTGGAAAATCCAAACCTGAAATGGGAACAGACAAGCCAGTTGAATATTGCTGCGGATTTAAAATTATTCAACAATTTTACTTTGACAGCAGATTGGTATAAAAAGAAAACAACTGATATTCTCAGACAAATCAACATTCCAGGGTATGTAGGAGTTCCTAATTTGCCTTGGTCAAATGTAGGAGATATGGAGAATACCGGAATAGAATTTGAACTGGGATATAAAAAGAACTGGGAAGATTTTAGCATATCTGTTAATGGTAACTTTGCTACAATAAAGAACAAAGTTCTGAGATTAGAGGATGACATTGAATATTTCAATCTGGCTTCTTTCCAGACTATGGGGCCTGTATCCAGAGTAGCTGTAGGACAGCCTTACGGGTCATTCTATGGACATACTTATAGCGGTGTTTTCCAGAATCAGGCACAAATTGACAATTATGTAAATGCCGGCGGAGTAAAATTATTGCCGGATGCAAAACCGGGAGATTTTATCTGGCAGGATAATAATGGAGACGGAAAAATTGATGACAATGATAAAGTAAACCTGGGAAGCTCTATACCAAAATATACTTTTGGTCTTACCGTGAATATGAGTTATAAGAACTTTGATCTGATGATGTTTGCGCAGGGGCAGGCTGGTAACAAGATTTTCCAGGGGCTAAGAAGATTGGATTTGCCTGATGCTAATTACCAGACAAGAATCTTAGACCGATGGACGGGAGAAGGATCTACCAATGATAATCCAAGAATTACCCGTAATGACCCTAACCATAACTATTCATGGATGTCCAATTATTATCTTCAGAAAGGAGATTATGTGCGTTTGAAAATTGTTCAGTTGGGTTATACCATTCCTCAGGATGTTACCAAACGTTTTGGAATGAACAAAGTAAGACTGTATATCACGGGAGAAAACCTAATTACTTTCACAAAATATACAGGATATGATCCGGAAATTGCTGGAAGAAACAACTCCGAACAAGATATTATAGGTATCGATAGAGCATATTATCCACAAGCCAGAACATTCCTG
The DNA here is from genome assembly GCF_003385595.1 of Chryseobacterium flavum. GTDB lineage: Bacteria > Bacteroidota > Bacteroidia > Flavobacteriales > Weeksellaceae > Chryseobacterium > Chryseobacterium flavum. The sequence goes on from NZ_QNUE01000007.1 coordinate 67,008, forward strand.
ATGGGAGCTAATATTCAATTTTAATGACAAACAAAATGAAAAATAAAAATTTTATATATAAAGGACTTGCCGTAGCGTTTCTGACAGGTCTGAGTTTTACCAATATAGGCTGTAGTGATTCCTATCTGGATGAAGTACAAAATTCCGGGGCATTTAGTACTGATTCATATTTTAAAAATGAGCAGCAGTCTTTTAGTGCACTGATTTCCGTATATGATGTTTTAAGAAAATATTCTGCCGGATTCGAAAATACAGTTACTTTCTTTAATGCCGGGTCTGATGACTTTTATTCCGGTGGAGGAAGTTCTAATGACGGCGCGGGTATCCAGGGGTTCAATAATTATATGATCAATCCCAACACTATGCCTGCCAGCTACTGGAGAGATTACTACCAGGGAATTGCACGTGCTAATCTTGTAATAGAAAAAGTTCCGGGAGCTTCCATGAGTGAAGATCTTAAAAAAAGATATATTGCAGAAGCTAAAGTTCTTCGTTCTCTATATTATTTTGAGCTGGTAAGAATGTTTGGGAATATTCCTCTGATTCTCAAAAGTATAACTGTTTCAGATGATTATTGGCATATACCACAGGCAAAACCAAGTGACGTTTATACACAGATAGAAAATGATATCAATGCTGCTATTCCGGATCTTATGATGACACCTGGAAGCAGTGATAAAGGACGAATTACACAGGGAACAGCCAGAGCAATATTGGGCAAAATCTACCTCTATGATAAGAAAATGCCTGAAGCGGCTGCTCAATTTGCCCAAGTAAATGGCACGCCAGGGGGAACCAGTCAGTACGGATATAAGCTTGTGGCAAGTTATGCAGATTTATTTAAAGTTGCACTGGAAACCGATCCAGACCCAAATAAATATAAATTTTTATCAGAATCTATTCTTGAAATAATGCATACCAATAAAGGAAGTTCTGATTGGGGATTCTGGGGACAGGGCAAAGATGAAGGAAACTCTATCAATGTGATGGTAGGCCCACGTTCTTATTCATTAAAAAATATCCCTAATAATGATGCCCCGGACATATATTCTGGTTGGGCATTTAATACCGTAACAGAGAACTTTGTTAATTTTATGCAGGGAGATCCAAGATTGGATGTGACAGTTTTCAATGCGAAAAAACTGGTTACTGATGGCAAAATTACGTATGCCCCTGCTTTTGCAGATACCGGATATTTCCTGAATAAATATTTGCCTACAAATGCTTTAAAAAGCTCACTTCCTGGTCCTGCAGAGCTGAATTTCAGACAAAATTATATCGCTATAAGACTGGCAGATACTTATCTGATGGAGGCAGAGGCTTTAGGGAGTACAGGCGCAAGAGCTCAGGCTTTATTAGATGCGGTAAGATCCAGAGTAGGATTACCATCAGTTCCTGTTTCTTTGCAGGCTATTAAAGATGAAAGAAGGAGAGAACTTGCAGGGGAAGGTCATAGATGGTTTGACCTTGTCAGATGGGGTGATGCACCTTCCAAGCTTGCTTTCAAAGGATTTAAAGCTAACAAAAATGAAATTCTTCCGATTCCGTTCAATGAATTGCCGAATACATCATTAAAACAAAATCCCGGATACTAATACATGAAGTTTCACAACTTATATAGTTTCTTTAGAGGTGCCGCACTACTTAGTGGTGTGGCCCTTTTTCCATTATCATGCGCCTCACTTACTTCAAATAAAGGAAATGAAGTGCAGTACTGGCTTACAAAAGGTGATGAAAGTGTAAAATTACAGCAGCAGGCTTCTGTTAAATTTGCAAATAATATCAATAGCTTTCAGAATATTGAAATCGATGATACTCAAAAGTTTCAATATATTGATGGTTTTGGATATACATTAACGGGAGGAAGTGTTGAGGTAATCAACCGGTTGTCACCTTCCAAAAGAAAGGCACTGCTTCATGAGCTTTTTGGGAGTGATAAAAATTCAATCTCCATCAGCTATTTGAGAATTAGCATAGGAGCTTCTGATCTTGATGGCGAAGTATTTTCGTATAATGACCTGCCTGCAGGGCAGACTGATCCCTCTCTTTCAAAGTTCAGCCTTGCAAAAGATAAAGCGTTGATTGCTATGATCAAAGAGATTTTAGCAATTAATCCATCTATTAAAATTATTGCTGCGCCATGGTCTCCGCCGGTTTGGATGAAAGATAACGGAAAATCTAGAGGAGGAAGTTTAAAGCCTGAATTCTATGGAGCTTATGCCCGATATTTTGTAAAATACATTCAGGGCATGAAAACGGAAGGTATTATCATTGACGCAGTGACACCTCAGAATGAGCCTTTACATCCTGGCAATAATCCAAGTTTGTATATGCCGTCTGAACAGCAGGGAGATTTTATAAAAAACCATCTGGGCCCGGCTTTTAAGGCAAGCGGAGTCACTACCAAAATTGTTGTCTACGATCACAACTGCAACAAACCTGAATATGCTATTGAGATTTTAAAAGATTCCGAAGCGGGCCAATATATAGACGGATCAGCTTTTCACTTATACGAAGGAGATATTTCCGCATTAACCACTGTACACAATGCTTTTCCGGACAAAAACCTATATTTTACCGAGCAGTGGACAGGTTCAAAAGGAACGTTTAATGAAGATCTGAACTGGCACACAAAAAATGTAATCATTGGTTCCATGAGAAACTGGAGTAAAATCGCCCTGGAATGGAATCTTGCCAACGACCCGGGATTTGCTCCGCATACAGAGGGCGGATGCACAGAATGTAAGGGAGCCATTACAGTTTCTGACAGTGAAAACTTTACCAGAAATGTTTCCTATTATATTATTGCTCACGCTTCAAAATTTGTTCCGGCAGGATCACAGCGTATCGCTTCTACACAGACTGACAAACTTTCAACGGCGGCTTTTAAGACTCAATTTGGGAAAATAGTTTTAATTGTTCAGAATGATAATAAAGAAGATGAGCATTTTAATATTAAATTTGCCGGGAAAACTGCTGCTGTAGCAATTTCAGGACATTCTGCAGCAACCTACATTTTTTAATTTGATACTATGAAAAGAGTTTATTTCATACTGGCATTTTCAGCATTTGGACTGAATGCTTACGGACAGAAAACAATTGATCAGAAAGTAGCACAGCTGCTGTCTGAGATGACACTGGAAGAAAAAGTAGGACAAATGGTTCAATACAGCGGGTTTGAATATGCTACAGGACCTCAGCATTCTAATTCGGCAGCTGTTTTGGAAGAAATTAAAAAAGGAAAAGTAGGCTCCATGTTGAATGTTGCCGGATCAGAAGAAACCAGAGCTTTTCAGAAACTCGCAATGCAGTCAAGACTGAAAATCCCTTTACTGTTCGGGCAGGATGTTATTCACGGATACCGCACAACCTTTCCTGTGAATATAGGGCAGGCAGCAAGTTGGGATCTTGGAATGATCGAAAAGTCTGAAAGAATTGCAGCAACGGAAGCTGCTTCTTATGGTATTCACTGGACTTTTGCTCCGATGGTGGATATTGCCAGAGATCCGAGATGGGGCAGGGTAATGGAAGGTTCCGGCGAAGATACTTATCTGGGAACAAAAATCGGACTGGCAAGAATTAAAGGATTCCAGGGAAGAGGCCTGGGAAGCCTTGATGCGGTAATGGCTTGTGCAAAGCATTTTGCTGCATATGGGGCTGCTGTAGGAGGAAGAGATTATAATTCTGTAGATATGAGCTTCAGACAGCTGAACGAAACTTATCTTCCGCCGTTCAAAGCTGCAGCAGAAGCGGGTGTAGCTACTTTTATGAACTCATTCAATGACATCAACGGGATTCCGGCAACAGCCAGCAAATATATTCAGAGAGATTTATTAAAAGGAAAATGGAACTATAAAGGTTTTGTAGTTTCAGACTGGGGAAGTATCGGGGAAATGATTCCTCACGGTTATGCCAAAGATGCAGCCCAGGCAGCAGAAAAAGCAGTACAGGGAGGAAGCGATATGGATATGGAAAGCCGTGTCTACATGGCTGAGCTTCCAAAACTTGTGAAGGAAGGTAAAGTAGATCCTAAACTGATAGATGATGCAGCAGGAAGAATTTTAACCAAGAAGTTCGAAATGGGGCTTTTCGATGATCCTTACAGATTCAGTAACGAAAAAAGGCAGAAAGAACAGACGAATAACCAGGAGAACAGGAAATTCGGAAGAGAATTTGGGTCAAAAAGTATAGTTCTGCTTAAAAATCAGGGAAATATTCTTCCAATTTCAAAAAGTACAAAAACCGTTGCTCTGATTGGCCCTTTCGGGAAAGAAACAGTTGCTAATCATGGTTTCTGGTCTGTTGCTTTCAAAGACGATAACCAAAGAATTGTTTCACAATTTGACGGAATTAAAAATCAACTGGATAAGAATTCCACTTTATTATATGCTAAAGGCTGTAATGTTGATGATCAGGACAAAAGTCAATTTGCAGAGGCCATAGAAACCGCAAAAAAAGCCGATGTTGTCATCATGACACTGGGTGAAGGCCACGCGATGAGCGGAGAAGCTAAAAGCAGAAGCAGTATTGGTTTTACAGGCGTTCAGGAAGATTTACTGAAAGAAATTGCCAGAACCGGAAAACCAATCATCCTGATGATCAATGCAGGCAGACCTCTGATCTTTAACTGGGCCTCTGACAATATTCCGGCAATTATGTACACCTGGTGGCTGGGAACTGAAGCTGGAAACTCCATTGCGGATGTCCTCTTCGGTACCGTGAATCCCGGAGGCAAACTTCCGATGAGCTTTCCAAGAACAGAAGGGCAGATTCCTGTATACTATAATCATTACAATACAGGAAGACCGGCAAAAAATAATACAGACAGAAATTATGTTTCAGCATACATAGATCTTGACAATGATCCGAAATATCCGTTTGGATATGGTTTAAGCTATACCGATTTTAAATATTCCGATATGGTTTTAAGTTCAGCAAACCTTACAGGAAATCAGACGCTCAATATCAGTGTTACGGTTTCCAACACCGGGAAATATGATGGTGAAGAGGTTGTACAGCTTTATATCAGGGATCTTTTCGGGAAAGTAGTAAGACCTGTAAAAGAGTTGAAAGGTTTCCAGAAAATATTCATCAAGAAAGGTGAAAGTAAAAAAGTAGATTTTAAACTTACTCCGGAAGATTTAAAATTCTTTGATGAAGATCTGAATTTTGACTGGGAAAGCGGGGAATTTGATATCATGATCGGAACCAATTCTCAAAATGTACAGACAAAAAGAATTAACTGGACAAAATAAATTGAGCTCAACAGGAGAGGAGCTTTCGCCAAAATCTGATATATGAATCTAAAAGCTAAAAGTATTGTCAAAATCTGTGCAGCAGGGATTTTCTTCCTTTCTGTTCTTAACTGTGCCTCAAACAAATCTGATTCCGGCAGAGCTCTGATCTGGAATGATGAGTTTAATGATAAGGGGCTTCCGGATTCATTGAAATGGAATTATGATACAGGAGGCGGAGGTTTTGGTAATGAAGAAGCTCAGTTTTATACTAAAAACAGGCTTGAAAATGCCAGAATGGAAAAAGGATGTCTCATCATCGAAGCCAGAAAAGAAAATTGGGAAAATAATAAATATACTTCCGCAAGACTTTTAACCAAAGGAAAATTTTCTTTTCAGTACGGAACTGTAGAAGTAAGGGCAAAGCTCCCCAAAGGACGCGGAACATGGCCAGCTATATGGATGATGAGTGAAAATATGAAGAAATGGCCGGATGACGGCGAACTGGATATTATGGAGCATGTTGGTTATAATCAAGGGTATATTCATGCTTCTGTCCATACCAAAAAATACAACCATATTCAGGGCACACAGAAAACTGATACCCTGTTTATAAAAGATGCAAGTGAAAAGTTTCATGTCTATAAAGCAGACTGGACACCGGAAAAAATAGATGTTTATATCGATAACCAAAAGTTTTTCACTTATGAAAATAAAGAGAAAAATAATGATGCCTGGCCTTTTAACAGACCATATTTTATCATATTAAACCTCGCAGTAGGTGGGTTTTGGGGAGGAAAAGAGGGCATCGATGATCGTGTTTTTCCACAGAAGTATTACATAGACTATGTAAGGGTCTATCAAAATAAATAATGAAAATGAGGGCCAGATGGTCCGGAAACAGAAAAATTATGAGAAAACTAATTGTAAGTTGTTTTGTAGTAGGTATTGTTATCAATGTCAATGCTCAGAATTATTGGAAAAAGAATGCAGGAAAAACAGCTAAAGTAATCCTCACCAATTCGAAAGCGAATGAGAAGATGACGGATAAAGGAGCCGTTAAATTTGAGCAATTCGGGCAGCCTAAAGAAACGGAAGCCTGTATTTTTGTGGCTCCCGGTTTTAAATATCAGAAGCTGATAGGTATCGGAGGGGCTATTACCGATGCATCAGCAGAAACTTTTTATAAAATGCCCAAAAACAAGCAGAAGGAAATTCTGGATGCTTATTTTGGGAAAAACGGATTAGGATATACGGTCGTCCGTACGAATATGAATTCCTGTGACTTCTCCAGTGATTCCTATACTTATGTAGAAGACAATGATATTTCCCTGAAGACTTTCAATGTTGCCCATGATGAGAAATATAAGATTCCTATGATTAAAGAAGCGCAGAAAGCGATAGGGGATAATTTTACCTTCTATTTCTCCCCATGGAGCCCACCAGCCTGGATGAAATCTAATAAAAGTTTATACAAAGGCGGAAGATTGGAAAACCAATACTATCAGACCTGGGCAGATTATTATATCAAATTCATCAAAGAATATGAAAAAAGGGGAATCAATATCTGGGGATTAACCGTTCAGAACGAGCCAATGGCTACCCAAAGCTGGGAGTCATGTATCTATACTGCGGAAGAAGAAGGTGAGTTTCTGAAAAAGAACCTTGGCCCAACCCTTTGGAAGAACGGATATAAAGATAAAAAAGTGATGATCTGGGATCACAACAGAGACCTTATCTATCAAAGAGCAACAACCACGTTGAGTGATCCTGAAACATCTAAATATGCTCATGGAATCGGATATCACTGGTATGAAACATGGAATAATAAAACACAGCTCTTTGATAATCTGGCGGAGACCCACAGGGCTTTTCCGGATAAGTTTCTTGCATTTACCGAAGGATGTAAAGAACAGTTCAATATGGATAAAATTTACGATGTCAGTTTAGGAGAGCTTTATAGCAGAAACATGCTGAACGATTTTAATAAAGGAAATGCTTTATGGACAGACTGGAATATTTTATTGGATGAAACAGGAGGTCCTAACCATAAAGGAAATTTCTGTTTTGCACCTGTTATCGCAGACACAAAAACAGGAGAGGTACATTATACTTATGAATATTATTATATAGGTCATGTATCAAAGTATATTAAACCTAATGCCCAGAGAGTAGGTACTTCATCCAACAGAGCTGCATTGACCTCTACTGCTTTTATGAATGAAAACGGACAGTTGGTAACCGTTATTATGAATGATTCGGATAATGATATTGAAACAAACTTGTGGATTGAAGGAATGGCAGCTAAACTGAATGCGCCGGCGCACTCTATACAGACTGTAATTTTATAGCTTTCATATTAAATATTATTTTTATCAGAATGGGCGGCCTCATATAGAGGCCGCCCATTATTTTTTTATATAAAATATTTTCCGGATTACGATTCAATATTATACCTGTTGATCACTTTCTGAGTAACTCCTGAGCTGCTGAAGCCTCCGTCATGGAACAGATTCTGCATCGTTACTTTTTTAGTAAGATCAGAGAAAAGGGTAACACAATAATCTGCACACTCCAGTGCTGTAGCGTTTCCTAGCGGAGACATATCTTCAGCATATCCAAGGAATCCACCGAACCCTTTCACACCACTACCTGCAGTTGTCATTGTAGGAGACTGGGATACCGTGTTCACACGTACCTTTCTTTCTCCCCAGTAGTTTCCGAAAGTTCTTGCGATGCTCTCCAGATAAGCCTTGTTATCAGACATATCATTATAATCCGGGAAGGTTCTCTGAGCAGCAATATAAGTAAGCGCCAAAATGCTTCCCCATTCGTTCATACAGTCTTTTTCCCAGGCTACACGCATTACTTTATGGAAAGAAACCGCTGAAATATCCCAGCCTTTTTCCAACCAGTCGTAGTTCATTTCTGTATAATGCTTTCCTTTTCTTACGTTGATAGACATCCCGATAGAGTGAAGGATAAAGTCGATTTTTCCAAATTTTGCAACAGCGGCATCAAAAAGTTTTTCAAGATCTTCTACAGAAGTGGCATCAGCACCTATTACTTCAGAACCTGTTTTTTCTGCTAAACCATTAAGTTCTCCCATTCTTAATGCGATAGGTGCATTAGATAAGATAAATTCAGCACCTTCCTCATGGCATCTTTCAGCAACTTTCCATGCGATAGATTGTTCATTAAGGGCTCCAAAAATAATTCCCTTTTTGCCTTTAAGTAAACCGTATGACATAATTTTTTAATGTTTATTATGATACAAATGTAACAATAATTGTGCTTATGGCATAATAAAAATGGAGCCTTATCAATTTAAGACTCCATTTTCTTGAAAATATTTATATGACTGAAATACTAATTGGTTTTCTTGTTCCACTCTGCTTTTACATCCTCTGCTGCATCTTTGGTTTTTTCCCATGCATCATTGGCTTTGTCTTTTATATCATCCCATGCATCGGAAACATTAGCTTTTACCCTGTCGAGCCAGTCTTCCTGATTAGCTTCTTCATCATTATTCCTCTTTTCATTAATGTAATCTTTGGCTCTGTCTGCCAATTCATTGATTTTCCACTTGGCTTTATCTGCGGCATTGTGTAATGAGTTTTCTACATTGTTTACTGCATTTTCTGCTTTGTTATACTCTGAATTGTTCATAATACTATATTTTAAATTTGGATTGTGTACTGATAATTTAACAATAACCATTCCTAAAATGAATTACTATTGTTAAACTTTTCATAATCTTTTATTGTTCTTCTGTAAATGAATATTAATTTTAATCCATAAATATTATTGTTATGGAAAAAATTCGTTGTGGCTGGTGTGAGAAAGATGATCTGTACAGAAAGTATCATGATGAGGAATGGGGAAAACCCGTATATGATGACAAAACAATTTTTGAATTCTTAATTCTTGAAAGTTTTCAGGCAGGATTAAGCTGGTATACCATATTGGCTAAAAGAGATAACTTCAGAAAGGCTTTTGATTATTTTGATTATAAAAAAATAGCTGCTTATTCTGATCAAAAAATTGAAGAGCTGATGAATGATCCCGGAATTATCCGGAACAGACTTAAAATATTGGCAGCAGTAACCAACGCCGGAAAATTTATGGAAGTGCAGAAGGAATTCGGCTCTTTTTCCCGGTATATCTGGGGCTTTGTAGATGGAAAACCTGTAGATCATAAGCCTGCCACTTTATCAGATGTACCTGCAACAACTGTTGTTTCTGATATGATAGCGAAAGATCTGAAAAAAAGAGGGTTTAAATTTATGGGACCTACTGTAGTTTATGCACATATGCAGGCAACCGGAATGGTGAATGACCACATTGTAAGTTGTTTTACAAGAAAAAAATAAAGGTTCAGAATCAGGTTTTTATTTTTCATACATAAAATACCTTGTTTTAAAGATGACCAGTTACATTTCATAAAATATTTTAAACAAAAATATTGTGCACTAAATAATTTGTTACTTTTGTAACTTAAAAAATTATTATGAATCTTTCTGAACATATATGTTTTAAGACCTATGCTGTTTCCAGGTATATTACAGGGTTATATAAACCTCATCTGGATAAAATTTCATTGACATATCCCCAATATCTTGTAATGGTTGTATTATGGGAATACGGTGGAATGAGTATTGGCAGAATCGGAGAATACCTTCATTTAGATAATGGTACACTAACACCTTTGCTTAAGAGGATGGAGAAGAATGGCTTACTGATCAGAACCAGAAGCTCAGAGGATGAAAGGGTTGTTATTGTTACATTAACAGAAAATGGAACGAAGCTTAAAGATAAAGCCAAACATATCCCTAATGCAGTTCAGAAATGTATGGATCTCGATAATGAAACAAAGACCCTGCTAATGATACCATTGAATAAAATATTGACCGGATCAAACTTCAGAATATGAAAAAAATAGGAATAATAGGACATGGCTGGCTGGGAGAGAGGCTGGCAACTTTAATGACCGGCCGATATGAGATATATACCACCGCCACTACAGAAGATAAAGCTATTGCACTGAGTAACAAAGGATATTGTGCTGTAGCAGCCAATTTTCCGGATTATCAGCTGGGATTTCCTTACCCGAAATGGGATATAATCAAAGACCTGGATGTCTTAATTATTACCATTCCGGTTTCAGATAAAAGCTGCTGTGTCAGCTCATTATATAACCGGATTCAGAATTTATCGGCATTCATTGGTGATTTCAAGGGGCAAATGTTTTTAATGAGTTCTACAGGAGTATATCCGGACCTTTTAAAAGAATATAAAGAAGAAGATATTCCTTTGGAAAGTATTGCGGGAGAAAGAATGATCAGAATGAGGTATCCACAGGTAAATATTTTAAGATTAGGGGGATTGATGGGAGATAACAGGCTGCTTAAAAACTATAATGTTACCAATCTTGATTTTGCTGTTAACCATATTCATTATATTGATATAGCTGCAGCTATTTTAAAAATGATACAAAACGGAACAAAATCATCACTGTATAATGTAACGGCTCCTCTCCACCCCACAAAAAAACAAGTGATCAATACTCAAAAAAATTTACCGGACATAGAGATGGAAGAAGTGAAGGGCAAGAAAGTTTTATCTTCAAAACTTGAATCAGAACTGGATTTTATTTTTCAGTATCCCGATCCCAGGTATTTCCATGTATAGGTTATTTTTTCTGATTATTATTCAGAAACATATTAAAAAAGCTATTCCCTGCCGGAATAGCTTTTTGTTATTATAACTATTAGGTATTTTATTTAATTATTCGTTCCAATACCCATTCAATAAGATTTTTTTCAGAAGCATGGTGGTCTGCAGAGAATTCTCCACGTCTTCTGTTGGCAATTACATTATTTACTGTAATTGCTTTATGCCCTAATAATTTTGAAAGTGCATAAATAGCAGAAGTTTCCATTTCAAAATTGGTGATACCCAGATCATTTAAAGTTTCCAGGAATTGATCATCCACTGCTTTCAGACGGAGCTGTCTTCCCTGCGGAGCATAAAATCCCGGAAATGTCGCTGTATTACCATGATATTTGGCATCTTTGTAATAGTCTCCCATTTCTTCTGCCCAGTCTGAGAAATATAGCATAGGCTTGATTCTTTCATAAGGAAATCTTTCAAGGAAACTTTTTGAGAATTCATTCTCAAAGTTGTAATCCTGATAAAAATGCATCAACCCGTCCAGTCCTACTACATTCCGGGTCACCAGCATATTGTCCACCTGTACTTCCGGATTTACACTTCCGCAGGTTCCCATACGGAATAGTTCAAGCGCTTTATGCTCAGTTTTAAACTCTTTATTTTTAAGATCAATATTTACCAGGGCATCCAGCTCATTCATCACAATATCAATGTTTTCTGTACCGATACCTGTGGACATTACTGTGATTCTCTCGCCACGAAGTGTTCCTGTGTGCGTATAGAATTCTCTTTTATTTTTTTTGACCTCTACAGTATCAAAGTATTTTGAAACTTTTGCCACTCTGTCCGGATCACCTACAAGGATGATTTTATCCGCAATATCTTCAGGTAAAAGATTCAGATGGTATACACTTCCGTCATCATTCAGAACAAGCTCTGAGGCTGCAAGTTTATTTAGCATAATGTATATTTTTTTGTTTTTTAATTAATAAAAATCGCTCCTTTATAAGGAGAGGACATAAGCTCATAAATAGAGTCATATTCCTCTACAATTCTTTTTTGTCCCTGATAAACTTCATAAACTGTGACTACAGTTTTCTCCAGATTCTTAGGGTCTTTTCTCTGGGAAGTAATCTCATAGAAATGCTCATCTTTTTTAAGAACAGAGACCAGTTCTTCTTTGGTCGAATTATTAGAGGCCATCATCCCCGGGAACTCCATAACAATGTCCTTCAGCTCAGAATAATTCTTATAAAGTTTTGTAACTCCGTTTGAATATACGTAAACATTTGGGATATCTTTATCTTTCTCAAGCCGGATGAGGTAATAATCATTGCCTTTTTTCTCTGCATAAACAGCCATTTCCTGCTTTTCCTGTTGGTTTTTCTTTTGTGAAAATGCGGAAAGCGAAAGGAAAACTGCTGAGATTGCAAATAATAATTTTGTTTTCATAGTTATTATGATGGTTTGATGTGTATTAAATTAAATATCCTCTCCCGGTAACCTTCAGCATTATTTTTTACAGTCTTTAGAAAGAACCGTACTTTTTAGAATAATGATCTTGATTTTTGGGGTTTAAAATTAATAAAAAATATGTTACCAAAAATATAAACATTTTTTAATCTGCCATTAAAATTAAGATAATATGCAATCGATAGTTTTGCCGCTAAAAATTCATGAGATCATATCCACTGCTTATTATAGCCCTTTTAACAGGATTTGCAGTAATGTCTTTCAACCCGGTTTATAAGGGTAAGCAAAGTGAAAGCTCCTTTATTAATAAAGGCTTGTCGGATTTTAAAATTAAGCTTGAGCAGTTAAAGTCTGATGTTTACCGTTTCTCGGAGGATAAAATTTCTCTTGAAGCGTTACAGCAGTCTCTGAAGAATACCAGAAATTCTTTTAAAGAAATCGAATTTTACGTTGCTTATCATTATCCTGAATTTACAAAAACACACCTCAATGCAGCCCCATTATTTCATATAGAGGCGGCAGGTACATCAGCTTATACACTTCCGCCGGAGGGTCTTCAGGTTTTGGATGAGCTTATCTTTTCTGAAGAAGCAGGACATGAAAAGGAAAAGATCAAAACCATTACTGATTTTTTGTATAACAGCTATTCAGGATTCTATCTGAGCGCTGTTAAAAATGGATTGAGCAGAGGAAACAATAAAACGCTTCCTTTACGTATAGAGCTTATCAGGATTTATACATTAGGGGTAACCGGATTTGATACACCGGGTTCTCTCAATATTTCAGAAGAAGCCGGTGCTGCTTTTTCGGGTATCCGGAAATACATCAGTGATGACCCTTATTTTAAAAACTATAATACGGCAAAAGCCTACCAGATATTATCAGATGGAATTACTTATTTGTCTGTGCATAAGGATTTTGAGACTTTTGACAGAATTGAATTCTATAAAAAATACATTCAGCCTTTGTATGAAGAATTAGGAAGATGGGACGGAAGACCTGATGATCTTAAGGAATTTTCGGGCTGGAATGTAAATAATACAAATATTTTCAACAGTGATTTCTTAGATCCTTACTTTTATACATTACTAAAAGGTTCTGAAGATACTGACGAGATCCGAAATCTTGGAAAGTCAATTTTTTATGATCAGAATTTAAGCGGAAACAATAAAATGAGCTGTGCTACCTGCCACCTTCCTGAAAATGCTTTTACCGATCTTAAAATAAAATCACCTAGTAATATTGACGGCAAAACGGTATTAAGGAATTCTCCTTCATTGTACAATGCGGTTTTTGCCAAAAGATTTTTCTATGATCTGAGAGCTTTTTATCTTGAACAACAGGCGGAACACGTTATCTACAATAAAGAAGAGTTCAATACCAGTTATGAAGAGATTATTGCTAAATTAAAGAAAAGTACAAGGTATAAAACAGCTTTTCGTAATGCTTTTAAAGACGGGAAGATCAGTAAAGAAAACTTTTCAAAAGCACTGAGTTCATATGTTGCTTCCCTATATTCTTTTGACAGCGATTTTGACCGTTTTATGAGGAATGAGCAAAATATTTCCGATGAGGTGAAAAAAGGATTTAATTTATTTATGGGCAAAGCCAATTGTGCCACCTGCCATTTTGCACCTCATTTCTCAGGACTGGTACCACCTTTTTTTAATGAAAATGAATCTGAAGTATTGGGAATTACTACAAAACCCACCAAACAGCTTCCTGTGCAGCTTGATCAGGATTTAGGAAGAGGAAACAGTCCTGTGAAAAAGGAAAAGTCATGGATTTATGATTATTCTTTTAAAACAGTAACAGTAAGAAATATTGCCCTTACCAAACCGTATTTCCATAATGGAGCTTTCAATACTCTGGAAGAGGTTCTCGATTTTTACAATGAAGGAGGAGGCGAAGGATTGGGATTAAAAATGAGAAACCAGACGCTGGCACCAGATAAATTAAACCTTACTGAAACAGAAAAAAAACAAATCATTGCCTTTCTGAATGCTCTTACGGATGTGAGTAAAGCGAAATAGGCGCGTTGCGGGTTGCGAGATAAGTTTGAGAGGAATGATATAGTTTTAATAAAAATAGGTTAAATTTTGAAACTTGTGTAAATGTGACCTATGCAAGTTTCAGAATTTAGCCTAAGTTTTTCAGAACGGATCAATCTGTCTGTTTATTTACTTTGAATCAGCTTTTCCAGCTTATCAATCATTTCTTGCTGTTGTTTTAGCATGCGCTCATAGAGTTCAACCATTTTGTCAAGAGGATTGAAGGTGGGTTGGTTATTAAAAAAGGCTGGTTGTTGACAATTATCAAAAGAGGCTGTATTAGAAATAATGTTTATCGCTTGTTCTTCATCAAAATTCTCAATTGCTTCTGTCGGAACCTTCAGAATCTGAGCTACCTGTGCCAGAACATCAGACTCTACTGTTTCTTTTTGCTCCAAAAGAGAGACTTTCTTCTGACTCCAATCGTCACCTAATTCAAAAGCTAAGGTCTCCTGCTTGATACCTAGCATTTCACGGAAACGTTTAATATTTCTGCCCTGATGTATTTTTTTGTTTTGCATAGCTGTGTCAATCATAATAACAAATATAAAGTTTTAAGAGATAAGAATAAAGCTTGCTTTTAAAATAAATTATCTTCTAAAATATTCTTGTTTTCAAATAAAATTTCCTTCTCTGGCAGATTTATATTGTTGAATATATCGTGTTTGGAATCAATCTATAAATAAAATAATTATACTTCATTCCAAACCCCGCACACATCAAACCCTAAATCCCGCATCCCGCGCCATTTAACACAAAATTAATCCCCTTAACATTAGGTTTTTGATAAGTTAATATTTACGGATCTATATTTAAAATCCTATTAACAGAGGAAAAGTTCCAAAAAAATAGTTTTGCAAGGTCTAATAAATCAATTTTAAAATGAAGAAAAAACTACTAACAATCGGAGCATTGGCTTTACTTGCAGGTACAGTTGTTCAGGCCCAGACCTTTATTTTCAACAAAAACTCAGCATGGAACTACAAAGATCTTGATCAGGCCCAGCCGGACGGATGGAAAACCAAAACATATGATATTTCTTCCTGGCCGGTAGGAAATGGTCCTTTAGGGTATGGAGATCCTGTAACAACAACCATTCATAATGGTGCTACCGGACTTCTTACTGCTTATTTTGCAAAAGACTTTACAGTAGATTTATCTACACTTTCGGATCATATGGAACTTGGAATTATGAGGGATGACGGTATCGTGGTATACCTTAATGGTGAAGAAGTTGTGAGAGACAACATGCCTGCCGGGGCCATCACTTTTAATACCCTGTCAAGTACAATTATAGATGGAGCAGCAGAAAGTACCTATAACATTTTCTCTATTCCGAAATCAAAATTTGTAAATGGAGTAAACAGAATCTCCATCGAGCTTCACAACAGAAGTGCAGGAAGTTCCGATCTTAGAATTGATGCCTATCTGAAAACAATTCCTGCAACTACAGCATGTAACGGAACACATATCAGCTGTTTTACCTCTATTGTTCCTACAGCCCAGACCAATAAGCTGATTATTCCTGCAGAACATAAGTATCAACTGATTCTTAAAGAAGGAGATAATTATACAGAAGGTGGTGGATTGGTTGGTGGACAGAATGATTTTACAGCTTACGTAGCCAAAACAGGAAGCAGTACCAATGGATATCTTTCGGTAAACCACGAAACAAATCCGGGAGGTGTTACCATGGCTGAGATTAACTATAATGCTTCTACGAAACTGTGGCAGTTGACTAAGTCCAGAGCCGTAAGTTTCTCAGCTCCTAGTTTAGTACAGACCATCAGAAACTGTTCAGGGGGAATTACTCCGTGGGGAACAGTTGTTACAGCAGAAGAATCAGTAACTTCCAATGATGTAAATAATGATGGTCATAAAGATTATGGATGGTTTGTTGAGATTGATCCCGCAACGGCACAGGTAATCTCTAAAAATCCGGATGGATCAAAAGGTAAGCTTTGGCAAATGGGGATTATGAATCACGAAAATGTGGTAATTAACAATGCCGGAACTATTGCCTACTATGGAGAAGACGGAGGTACTCATATGGTATATAAATATGTAATGGATACTCCCAATGATCTTTCTTCAGGGAATCTTTACGTATTAAAACTAGACCAGGGGCTTACTACTGCAGGAGATCCGGTAGGGACTACTGCAACGTGGATCCAGGTTCCTAATAAGGACGCAGCAGATCAGAATAATACATCTCAGCTGGCCTATTCATTAGGAGGAACTAAGTTTAATGGAGTGGAAGATGTGGATATCAGTCCTCTGGACGGAAAAATCTATTTTACAGCAAAAGGATTAGATAGGGTATACCGTTTACAGGATAACGGAGCTACAGCTTCTCAGGTAGAAACATTTGCAGGAGGTGCTTCTACATCATATTCTTTCAATACCTCTCAGGGAATGATGTCTGAGGCGTGGGGAGATGGTAATGATAACCTTACATTTGACGAACTTGGAAACCTTTGGGTCCTTCAGGATGGAGGTAAAAATTACATTTGGGTAATTGCACCTGACCATACGCAAGCTAATCCGAAAGTAAGGCTGTTTGCTTCTATGCCGGCAGGATCAGAGCCTACAGGATTAACATTTACACCTGATCATAAGTTTGGATTCTTCTCGATTCAGCACCCGGACTCAACTATTTCTACAGATGTGGATGCTACCGGAAATACAATTGATTACAGAGGGAAATCTGCAACAATTGTTGTGGCCCTTAAAGCTAATTTAGGAACAGACAGTACTTTAGGGACCATAGAAAATAATGTTACGGAAAATACCATAAGCATAGCACCAAATCCTACCTCGGGAATCGTTAAGATCAATTCGGCAAAAGGATTAAAAGATATCTCGGTAACAGCCTACAGTATGGATGGGAAAATAGTTTATACCAAGAAATTTAATGGTTTAAATAAAGTACTGGATCTTGATTTTACTTCACAATTGAATGCATCCCGCACTTTAATTTTAAATATTGAAGCGGAAGGAGGTTTCCAGAAAACTGTAAAACTTTTAAAGAAATAATCTATTAATAAATTCTGTCTGCAGGCAATTGCCTGCAGACATTTCTGTTTATGAAAAAAATTTTCCTGTTTATTTCAATGTCTTTTCTTGTTCTGGCAAAAGCCCAGATCGATCCGGTTAAATATCCTACTTTTACAAATATTGAAGATGCTTTGAACAGTAAAAAAGCTGTTTATAGTATGAGTTTCAGAGAAAAAGGATTGTTTAACCTTCCACCTCAGATTACGAAGCTGGATTCACTGTTCTTTCTGAATATTATGGGAAACAATTTTGAAAAAATGGATCGGGAAATATTTGAGCTGAAAGAACTGGAAATATTGAATGTTAATGGAAACAGTATCAGGTATATTCCTGATGAAATCGGAAAGCTTAAAAAGCTGGTAAGTTTTTCAATGAATCTGAACAATCTCACAAGCATCAATCCAAACCTGTCCCGGCTTCAAAAATTAAAAGTAGTGCATTTTGATGCGAATAATCTGAATGTTTTTCCAGAGGCACTGATGGAAATTGCTGCTTTGGAAGAAATTAACCTTCAGGGGAACCAGATCAGTTTTATTGCCGGTGGTATTAACCGTATTAAGAATCTGAAATTTTTAAATCTTTCTGATAATCAGATTAATGATCTGGGTAATTTGTCTTTTCCAAAAAATATAAAATATCTTGAATTACAACAGAATGCTATTGTAAAATTACCGGTAAACCTGTTTAAAGCTCAGAATCTTGAATTTCTGAATGTAAGTGATAATCATATTACAGAAATTCCTTCAGAAGTAAAAGGGCTGAAAAATATCGTCAGTATGAACCTGGCTAATAATAAGATTACAGACATCCCTATGGAAATCAGACATCTTAAAAAACTTAAAACTTTAATTCTTTCAGGAAATCCTATAGAAAAATTTAAAATTGAAAAAATAAAAACCTTACTGCCGGAAACCCGGGTTTATTTCTAAACCTATCCGCCAACACGTTTGGTTTTATATCCCATATCTTTAAGGATATTCATTATTTTATCACGATTATCTCCCTGAATGATAATCGTTCCATCCTTCTCAGAACCGCCTATTCCTAAGGTGGTTTTTATTTTCTTTGAAATTTTCTTTAATTCTTCCTCACTTCCTTCCCATCCCTCAACAATGGTTACAGGTTTTCCGTTTCTTCCCTTTTTTTCAAATTTACATACCAAAGGTTCTTTCTGCCTGAATTCTTCTTCAGGCATTTCAAAATCCTGTTCTTCATGATCAGGAAAAAGATTCTTTAATTGATCTCGTAAGTCCATAAAGCAAAATTAAAAAGATTTATCAATTAATGCATGAAAATAATCCTGAAATTTTAAGACGGCTTATCACTAGCATCTTTAATTTTACAGGAATGATGTTGGTTTTAAGCAGGCATGATAAAGTGAATATTTTATATAAGTTTTTTATACTTTTATCGTTGATATACTATTTAAAAAACTAATATGAAAACCAGGTATTTTTGTACAGTACTTTTTTTGTCTTTTGGAATTATAAAAGCTCAGACCGCTTTTTCCAGTGATCCCTTAAATGCAGTGTTTGAAACGAAAGATACGGACCGCTTCTGGAAAGCATTTGATAAAATAGAAAAATCCGGGCAAAATCCTTTTACAGATTATATCAAAGACGGCTCACCCGGAGTAAAAGGTTTTATAGAATTCAGAATTATTAATGCTGATTCTTTATATTCAAAAGTGAAAAAAAGAAGGGAAGATTATCTGAAAAGCCGGAATGTACTGGCAGGGATAAATCAGAAAGAAAAAAAGACCAGAGCTGTTTACAGTGCATTAAAATACTGGTATCCGGAAGCTAAGTTTCCCCCGGTATATTTTGTGTATGGAAGGTTCAATTCAGGAGGAACAGTTTCCGGAGACGGAATTATAATCGGAACTGAAATGCTTAATAATCTGGATGGGGTTGTACCTCTTATTGCTCATGAATTAATCCATTTTCAACAGAATAATAAAGGTAAGGAAAATCTGTTAAAACATTCTCTCACAGAAGGAATTGCCGATTTTGTCAGTGAACTGATATCGGGAGAGAATATCAATACAAAGGCATTCCTGTATGGAGAGACACATTCGGATGAGCTATGCAGGGAATTTGTGAGCAGATTAAGGGGAGACGATCAGACGGACTGGCTGTATGAAACCAGTAAAAAAGATGATCGTCCCAATGATCTGGGATACTGGATGGGGTATAAAATTTCTGAGGCATATTTCAGAAAACAACCTGATAAGCATAAAGCGATCCATGAACTCTTAAATATCCAGGATCCTCTTTTACTTTTGAAAGAAAGCGGCTTTTTAGATCAGTATATCAGAGAATATGCAAAGAAGAACCATACAGAATTTGATGATTTTTTTAAAAACTGACTTCTCTGTTAGCGGCCTGATGATTTTTTTTTGATAGACAAATAAAACTGCTTGATCATCAGGAATAATAAAATTCAGGTGTCAAATTCTTTTATTCATCGGAAATTAGGTAAATTTGTATACAAAAGTTATACAAAATGTCAAAAAAAGCAATACTTGCAATACTTGACGGATGGGGATTGGGAACAAACCCTGACGTTTCTGCCATTGATAAAGCAAATACACCATTTATAGACAGCTGTTACAAAAAATTTCCACATACGACCCTTGAAGCAAGTGGTTTGGCGGTTGGGCTTCCTGACGGGCAGATGGGAAATTCTGAAGTAGGACACATGAACCTTGGTGCCGGAAGAGTGGTTTATCAGAACCTGGTAAAACTTAATATGGCTGTTGAGAACGGAACTTTAGGACAGGAGAAGGTGATTCAGGATGCTTTTGAATATGCCAGAAGAGAAAACAAAAAAGTCCACTTTATAGGATTGGTTTCCAATGGGGGAGTTCACTCGCATATTAACCATCTGAAGGGATTACTGACTGCTGCAAAAGAATTCGGATTAAATGAAAATGTCTTTGTACATGCTTTTACAGATGGAAGGGATTGTGATCCTCATTCAGGGCTTGGATTCATTGATGAGCTTCAGAAGCATATGGAAATGACTACAGGGAAACTGGCAACAGTGGTAGGGCGATATTATGCGATGGACAGGGATAAAAGATGGGAACGTGTAAAACTAGCTTACGATGCTCTTGTGGAAGGTGTAGGATTACAAACCACAGATGCATTGGCTGCCATTCAGAACTCTTATGATAATAATGTTACTGATGAGTTTCTGAAACCCATTATTTTAGTAAATACTACCGCTACGGGAAATGTGGTTCCGGTAGCAAAAATTATAGATAATGATGTAGTTATCTGTTTCAATTTCCGTACAGATAGAGGTAGAGAGATTACTGAAGTGCTTTCTCAAAAGGACTTTCCTGAATTCTTTATGCGTAAGCTGAACCTTTATTATATTACATTGACAAACTATGATAAAACATTCCAGAATGTTCAGGTTGTTTTTGATGAAAATGTGCTGACGGAAACGATGGGAGAAGTCCTTGAAAGAAACGGAAAGACTCAGATCAGAATTGCGGAAACTGAAAAGTATCCTCACGTTACTTTTTTCTTTTCCGGAGGACGGGAGCAGGAGTTTGAAGGAGAAAGGAGATTACTGTGCCCGAGTCCGAAAGATGTGCCTACTTACGATCTAAAGCCGGAAATGTCTGCTTATGATATCACTAATGCAATCGTACCGGAACTGGAGCAGGGAACTGCTGATTTCGTCTGCCTGAATTTTGCCAATACAGATATGGTAGGGCATACCGGTGTTTTTGAAGCAGCTGTTAAAGCGGCAGAAACGGTAGATCAATGCATTGAAAAAGTAGCTACTGCAGCTTATGAGAATGGATATGCTGTTTTCATATTGGCTGATCATGGTAATTCTGATGTGATGATTAACCCGGATGGCACTCCAAATACACAGCATTCAACCAACCTTGTTCCTTTTATTGTGATGGATAAAGATCATACCTGGAATTTAAAACCTGGTAAGCTGGGAGATGTAGCCCCTACAATTCTGAAAGTGATGGGTGTGCAGATACCGGATGCTATGACCGGAGAGGTTTTAGTTAGTTAAAATTTAATAATATTGTTAAAAAAATGCCGTTATAATCATATAATGGCATTTTTTATGATTTATATCAGATAAGGTATGAGTTGCATACTTTTATTATGCGTTAAATAATAAATAAGTTATATCTTTGTAAATTAAAACTGAATAGTAAAATGTATCAAAAGCTTGTTAGGAAAGAAGTAATGGGAATATTGGAAAAGGAAGTAGGTTCTTTTCTTGAAAAATTTTTAACGCCAATTGAAAAAATATGGCAGCCTTCAGACATGCTTCCGGATCCTTCAAGCGATGATTTCAAACATGATTTAGAAGAAATTCAGACGTATGCCCGTGAAATGCCCTATGATCTTTTTGTTACTCTGATAGGAGATTGTATTACGGAAGAAGCCCTTCCATCTTACGAATCCTGGTTAATGGGAGTAGAAGGAATCGATCAGGAAGAAAAAGTGGGTTGGGCAAATTGGGTAAGAGCATGGACTGCAGAAGAAAACAGACATGGTGATCTTCTGAATAAATATTTATATCTGTGTGGAAGAGTAAATATGAGAGAAGTGGAGATTACCACTCAATATCTGATTAATGACGGTTTTGATCTGGGAACGAGCATGGACCCATACAGAAACTTTATTTATACAAGCTTTCAGGAAACAGCAACCAATATTTCCCATAGAAGAGTAGGAACATTAGCGAAGCAGTCAGGAAACGGAAAATTAGCTAAAATGTGTGGTGTTATTGCAGCAGATGAAGCAAGACATGCTAAAGCATATAAACATTTTGTTGCTAAAATTCTTGAAATTGATCCTTCAGAAATGATTCTTGCTTTTGAAGATATGATGCGTAAAAAAATTGTAATGCCAGCTCACCTGATGAGACAATCCGGGCAGAAAGCGGGAGAACTTTGGGGACATTTCTCTGATGCAGCTCAAAGATGTATGGTGTATACAGGACAGGATTATATCAATATCCTGAAAGACCTCTTGGATGAATGGAAGATTGAACATGTAAAAGGACTTACAGAAAAAGCAGAAAAAGCTCAGGAATACCTGATGAAACTTCCTGCAAGGCTGCAAAAAATTACGGATAGGGTATCTACACCCGATCTGCAGTTCCAGTTCAACTGGGTAAAAAGCTAGCAGAACCATATTATTATTTAAAATATAAAAGTATTGAGTGCCTTTCTTTTTGGCACTCTTTTTATTTCTTATCTTTGCAAAGCTAAAAAAAGACAAAATGTTACATAATAAAAAGATTGCTGTTGACTTTGACGGAACCATTGTGGATGATGCTTATCCGGCAATTGGAAAACCGAAAATATTCGCTTTTGAGACCCTGAAAAAACTTCAGTCTGAAGGGTACAGACTCATTCTTTGGACCTATAGACATGGAAAAACGTTAGATGAGGCAGTAGAATTCTGTAAAAAAAACGGGATTGAATTTTATGCTGTAAACTCAAGTTTTGAAGGTGAAGTTTTTGATTCTGAAACCCAGTCCAGAAAGCTAGATGCAGATTGGTTCATTGACGACCGGAATTTAGGAGGTTTCCCGGGTTGGGGCGAAATTTACAACATTATTCAGGAAAGAATTGAGTTCCGTGTAGAAGGAAAAGAAGTTCTGGCCTATTCAAAACTTAAAAAAGAAAAGAAAAAAGGACTTTTCTGGTAAAATAAAATAACAAATCAGTATCAGCCTGGCAATCAGACTTATGCTGACATATTAATACATTGGTAAATTAAAACAATGATTCAATTAAAAACAATAGACGAGTTACGTCTTATGAAGGAGAGTGCCCGATTGGTTTCTAAAACATTGGGAATGTTGGCTAAAGAAATCAAACCAGGGATTACAACCTTATATTTAGATAAACTGGCACATGACTTTATCAAGGATCATGGGGCTGAACCTGCATTTTTAGGTTATGGAGGTTTCCCCAACTCTCTGTGTATTTCTCCGAACGAACAGGTAGTTCACGGTTTCCCTAATAATGAAGTAGTAAAAGAAGGAGATGTTCTTTCTGTAGATTGCGGGGTAATCCTGAACGGTTTTGTAGGAGATCACGCCTATACTTTTGAAATTGGAGAGGTAAAGCCTGAAGTTAAAAAGTTACTGCAGGTTACTAAAGAATCTCTCTATAAAGGAATTGAACAGTGTATCAGAGGCAAAAGAATCGGAGATATTTCTCACGCTATTCAGGCACATTGCGAAAAAGAAGGGTATGGAGTTGTCAGAGAGCTTGTGGGACATGGACTGGGAAGACAGATGCATGAAGACCCTCAGGTACCTAACTACGGAAGACAGGGGAGCGGAAAAGTGATCAAAGACGGTTTGGCTATTGCTATTGAACCCATGATCAACCTTGGAACTGAAAAAGTGAAATTTCATAATGACGGATGGACAGTAACTACTTTAGATAATATGCCATCGGCTCACTTTGAACATGATGTAGCTGTGATCAACGGTAAACCTGTATTGCTTTCAACATTCCAGTATGTTTATGAAGCATTGGGGATCCAAAGTGATGAGGAGAAGCCGTTCCAATTGGATTTTTAATGAAGAAAATAACCAAGCTTTTACTGAATAAGATTCCACGTCCCATGCTTATTAAGATGAGTATATGGGCGAGACCTCTTATTTACCAGTTCTTTAAAGGAGATGAGTTTTATGACCCAATAGACGGGAGGTCATACAGGAAATTTCTTCCCTATGGCTATGGAAAACAGAGAGAGAATGCTCTTTCCCCAGGGACTTTAAGCCTTGAAAGACATCGCCAGATGTGGCTTTATCTGCAAAATGAGACCGACTTTTTTATTAAAAATTATAAAGTTCTGCATATTGCACCGGAGCAGGAATTTCTGAGGAGATTTAAAAGGATGAGTAATCTTAATTATATTTCAGCAGATCTATATTCTCCTATTGTAGATGTAAAAGCTGATATTCTGGATTTACCTTTTGAAAATGAAAGTTTCGATATTGTTTTTTGTAATCATGTTCTGGAACATATTGAAGATGATGCGAAGGCAATAAGTGAGCTATATA
Organism: Chryseobacterium flavum; assembly: GCF_003385595.1. GTDB lineage: Bacteria > Bacteroidota > Bacteroidia > Flavobacteriales > Weeksellaceae > Chryseobacterium > Chryseobacterium flavum. Next base: position 91,570 of record NZ_QNUE01000007.1, read on the forward strand.
GAGTAATGAAACCGGGAGGATGGGGGATTTTTCAGGTTCCGATGAAAAACTCCCTGGAAAAAACCTATGAAGATTTTACAATTAAAGATCCTAAAGAACGCCAGAAACACTTTGGACAATATGATCATGTCCGCTGGTATGGAATGGATTATTTTGACCGTCTGAAAAAAGCAGGTTTTGAAGCAGAACCGAATTTTTATTCACAAAAATTTTCAGACGAAGAAATTAAAAAGTATGGGCTGAGACAAAATGAAATCTTACCTGTAGTATACAAAAAATAGAAACTGTCACTTAAGCAGTTGTAAAAAAACCGTCTTCAGCAGTATGAAGACGGTTTCATTTTTATGATAGATAGAAAGTGTATCCTGTAATGTTTAATGGGAAGAAACAGCTTTTAAACCGACCACAGAACCAATAAGGGTAATAATAAAAAATATTCTCCAGAAACTTATCGGATCCTTAAAGAAAATAATTCCCATTAAGGCAGTTCCTACAGCGCCAATACCTGTCCATACGGCATAGGCTGTCCCGATTGGTAATGTTTGTGTTGCCTTGATCAGTAGAAGCATACTGATAGTCATCGTTACCAGAAACCCTGCAAACCAGTAATACGATTCTGTTCCTGATGTTTCTTTTGCTTTTCCTAAACAAGAAGCGAACGCAACTTCAAATAATCCGGCAATAATTAAGATAATCCAATTCATTTTTAAATTTTTCTTTCTGCAAATTTCAGAAATCAGAAGAAAAAAAAATTTTACAATTGTTAAAAAATGATTTTATCTTATTTCAGCCCGGATCCGGCTGAGACTTACTTGTGTGATGCCAAGGTAAGAAGCAATATATCCAAGCTGTACCCTTTTTAATAATTCAGATTGATAGGTCAGAAGATCTTTATATCTTTCGAGAGAAGTTTTAAATTGTCTTGAAATAATCAATTCTTCTGATTTTATCATTTCTGTCTCCGCAAGCTTTCTTCCCCAGTTCGCAATGTGAATATCTTCATGAAACAGCTTTCTGAGTTCTTCAGTTTCTATCCTGTAGAGATCACAGTCTTCTAGAAGTTCTATACTTTCATACCCCGGTTTATCTTCTACATAGCTTTTCATAGAAATGACTGTCTGGCCTTCACTTCCAAACCAGAATGTAATATCATTTTCTGAAGTGGTGGCATAGGCCCTGGCAATTCCTTTACGTATAAAATAGACATATGGAATAATTTTATCTGCTTCCATCAGACAAAAACCTTTAGGGTATGAAATCTCTGTTATATGTTCTTTCAAGCTATTTTTAGAAGCTTCAGGAAGTATATAGATGCGGTCAAGAATCTGGTCTATATTCATAAAATGAATTCTGTTATTCAAAAATATCAGTTTTAAGTAATGTGATACAAAAAAAATAATAATTTTATAAAAAAGGTTAGTAAAGTAATCCGATTCGTCAAGTCAGTTTAAATACTGTAAACCGAATATAAAATCTGTTCTCTGCAGTGTTTATTTTTATAACAGCATTTAAAGGCTAATAACTCTCTTTTTTCTGTTTAATATTAAGATTAGACCAAAAGACCGATTTTGTTTTACTAACTTTGCATTTCGTAATATAATTTTTTATGCACAAAGCAGGATTTGTAAATATAGTTGGAAAGCCCAATGCAGGAAAATCCACCTTACTTAACCAGTTAATGGGAGAGAAGCTGGCAATTGTAACGCAGAAAGCCCAGACAACACGTCACCGGATTTTTGGAATTTATAATGAAGATGATCTCCAGATTGTATTCTCTGATACCCCGGGAGTTCTGGATCCAAAATATGGTCTTCAGGAGAAAATGATGGACTTTGTAAAGGATTCCTTACAGGATGCGGATGTATTTCTATTTATAGTAGATGTTACTGATAAAGCTGAACCTTCAGAATTCTTAATTGATAAGCTGAATAAAATTCCTGTTCCGGTTCTCCTTTTATTAAACAAGGTAGATCAGACGACTCAGGAAGGTCTTGAAAAATTAGTGGAAGACTGGCATAGCAGGATCCCGAAAGCTGAAATTCTTCCTATTTCGGCATTGAATGCCTTTAATACTGAAATCATTTTACCAAAGATCAAATCTTTATTGCCGGAGAACCCTCCATACTATGATAAAGACCAGTTCACAGACAAGCCGGAGAGATTTTTTGTGAATGAGGCTATCCGTGAAAAAATCCTTTTAAATTATGATAAAGAAATACCATATTCTGTAGAAGTGGTTACTGAACAATTCAAGGAAAAGGAAGGAATTATTTTTATAGATTCTATTATTTATGTAGAAAGAGATACACAAAAAGGAATTATTATAGGCCATAAAGGTGAGGCGATTAAAAAAGTAGGAACCGAAGCCAGATTGGACCTTGAAAAGTTCTTCTCCAAAAAAATCCACCTGAATTTATTTGTAAAAGTGAAAAAGGATTGGAGAAAGAATGACAGAGACTTGAAAAATTTCGGATACAGATAAACTAAAAACGCCGGGAGACCGTTGTATTAAAAGATTTTTATTACCTTAGACTAAATTTTTCAGTACATGAACTATAATAATACTAATTCCAGCTCAATACTTAAAGATATTGTTTTATTTGCTGTGAGAGTCTTTGTAGGTTTTGCAATGCTTTCTCACGGATTTCCCAAGCTTCAGATGTTATTGGAAGGCGGTAAAATTGAATTTTTTGATTTCATAGGACTTGGGCCTCAAATATCTCTTGGACTTACTGTATTTGCTGAATTTGTTTGTTCAATTCTACTGATATTAGGACTCTTTACCAGAGTTGCTTTAGGTTTTCTGGTTTTTACAATGGCTATTGCTGCGTTTTTTGTTCATGGAGGAGATCCTTTTGAAAAAAGAGAAATGAGTCTTATCTATCTTTCAGTTTACCTTCTGTTAATAGCATGTGGTCCTGGAAAAATTTCTGTTGATCATATGATTGAAAAGCGGAAAAGAGCTTCTGACTGGTAATAAGGAAAATTTATAAATGAAAAGAGGTATCTCATTTGCGGGATACCTCTTTTTTTGTTTACGATTTGCAAGGAGACGAGGAAGGAATACAGTCCCAGATAGGAGTTTCATATTCAGTCCATCCTACAATACAGGCTCTATATCCTGAGCCACATGAAGGTGCATTTCCTCCCATAATCGTTTTCAGATTTCTTTTTGATAATTTTCTTAAATTTTTCATATTATTTCAATTTGTAGAATAAAAGTAATAAAAAAAATGTATTAAGACACTAAAAAGTGTTTTAATTTTAATGTTAAAAATCTTTTAAAATTCACTACATTCGTAGGAAAATGTATTAAATGAAGATAAAACTGACTATTTGCCTTTTGGCATTTCTTAATTTTTATGATGCACAGGAAAATATTAATTACCAAAAGCCATCCGCAGAAATTTTGAAATTGGCAGACTATGAAAGACCTCCGGGCGTATTGATGAACAGTAAAAAAGATTGGGTTGTTTTCACATACCGTCCAACTTATAAAACATTACAGGATCTGAGCCAGCAGGAAATGAAATTGGGAGGGTTAAGAATTAATCCTGTTACTAATATTGCAAGTACTGTGACTTACTTCAATAATCTTAAGATCAGAAAGATTAATGAAAAGAATGAAGTCCAGGTAAAGAATTTACCTTCAAATGCTAAAATAGCATATGTTTCATTCTCTCCTGATGAAAAGAAGCTTGCTTTTACCAATACAACGAACAAAGGAATTGAGCTTTGGATCATAGATATGGAAACGGCTATTGCTAAAAAACTTACTGAAGATACATTGAATGCAAACTTAGGAACACCTTATGTCTGGTTTAATGATTCACAAAGTATGCTGATCAAGACTCTTCCTCAGAACAGACCAGCTTTAATAGATTCAAGTAAAGACCTGCCGACCGGCCCGATTGTTTCTACTGCTGATGGAAAAGTTTCTCAAAACAGAACCTATCAGGACCTTTTAAAGAATCCACAGGATGAAAAGAATTTTGAGGTTCTTACTGCATCTGAAATATACAGTGTAGACCTTAGCGGAAAGCTTAAAAAAATAAAAGATCAGGACATGTATACCGGACTGAGCTTTTCTCCTGACGGAAATTACGTAATGGTATCGGTTATTAAAAAACCGTTTTCCTATATCGTTCCACTCAACAGATTTCCGTCAACAACGGTTGTATATGATATGAAAGGAAATGCTGTAAAAACAGTGAATGAAGTTCCTTTGAATGAAATAATGCCAAAAGGTTTTTCATCTGTAAGAACAGGAAAAAGAGCTATGGCATGGAGAAGTGATGCTCCTGCTACTCTTACCTATGCTGAAGCTTTGGATGGAGGAGACCAGTCTAAGGCAGCAGACTACAGAGACGAGATATTTACCTGGGAAGCACCATTTACAGCAGCTCCGAAATCTTTTTTCAAAACAAAGCAGAGATATGAAGATATAAACTGGACCAATGATCACTATGCAATCGTTTCTGAAGGCTGGTATGATACCAGAAATACAAAATCTTTCCTGATCGATTTTAATAACGGAGAATCAAAAGTGATTGATGATAGAAATTATCAGGATGTTTACAGTGATCCCGGGCAATTTAATACCGTTAAAAATCAATACGGAAGAACGGTTATTGACATAAAAGGAGGAAAAGCTTATCTGATAGGGGAAGGGTTTACAAAAGATGGGCAGCACCCTTTTATTGACGAAATGGATATTCAGTCATTAAAGAAAAAGAGACTTTATACTTCGGATATTAAGAATGCCAAAGAAAGCATTATCGACATTCTTAATCCATCAAAAGGTGAGATCCTGACCACACAACAGTCTTCTAGTCAGTATCCGAATTATTTTAAAAAGAATATCAAATCCAATAAAACAGAACCGGTCACTAATTTTGCGAATCCTTTTGAGAGCATTAAAAATGTTTATAAAGAGGTAATAACATATAAGAGAAACGATGGTGTTACGTTAACAGGGACACTTTATTTGCCTGCAAACTATGACAGAAAAGCGAAGAAAGAAAAATTACCATTGCTGATCTGGGCTTATCCTACAGAATATAAAGATAAGAATACAGCAGGGCAGAACACCCAGAACCCGAATGATTTCACTTTCCCGTATTATGGCTCTTTTGTTTACTGGACAACCAAGGGATATGCCGTTTTGGATGACGCTGCTTTTCCGATTATAGGTGAAGGAAAAACAGAACCCAATGATACCTTTATTCCTCAGCTGGTAGCGAATGCTGAAGCAGCTATCAATGCCGTGGATCAGCTAGGATACATTGACAAAAAGAAAGTAGCTGTAGGCGGGCATTCTTATGGAGCCTTTATGACCGCAAATCTTTTAACACACTCTAATCTTTTTGCATGTGGAATTGCAAGAAGCGGAGCATACAACAGAACCTTGACTCCGTTTGGATTCCAGAGTGAACAGAGAAATTACTGGGATGTTCCTGAAATTTATAATGCAATGTCTCCGTTTATGAATGCTGATAAGATGAAGACACCGCTTCTTTTGGTACATGGTGATGCTGATAATAATCCTGGTACATTTACGCTACAGACAGAAAGATATTTCCAGGCATTAAAGAATCTGGGCGCTCCGGTAAAAATGGTATTGCTTCCAAAGGAATCTCATGGATATCAAGCTAAAGAAAATATCTTACATCTTTTATGGGAACAGGATCAGTTCCTTGAAAAATGTCTGAAAAAATAATAAAGTTATAAGAAGCCTCGTTCAACCGAACGAGGTTTCTTTATAAATATTGTAAGATCTCATCAATGCTTTTCAGTTCCATAAAGTGTTCATGTTCCAGATTAAGATCATGCTGTTCATGGCTCCATGTAACATGATAAGGAATATGGGCTGCAAATCCTCCTGTTTCCAGAACAGGCAGAATATCTGATTTCACAGAATTTCCAAGCATTAAAAAGTTCTTCGGCTGACAGTCCAGATGTTTCAGCAATTTTCTATAATCACTTTCCTTTTTGTCACTCATAATCTCAATGTGATGGAAATAATCCTGTAATCCCGAATTTCTCAGCTTACGTTCCTGGTCTAATAAATCTCCTTTTGTTGCGACTACAAGTCTGTATTTTCCTTTCAGATTTTCAAGTGTTTCCGTTACACCATCCAAAAGAATGATGGGTTTCTGAAGAAGCTCATGGCCCAGTTCAATTGCTTTACTGACTAATGATAAAGGAGCAGTATGGTTTGAAACTCTGCTGATAGTTTCAATCATACAAAGGATAAATCCTTTTACCCCATAACCATATAAATGAAGATTCTGCATTTCCGTCCTGAACAGTTCCTGTGACACTGAATGTTGCGGAAGATAATCTTCAAGTAAAATACAGAACTCTTTTTCAGCTTCCTGAAAGTAGGGCTCATTGACCCACAGAGTATCATCGGCATCAAAGGCGATTGTTGTTATGTGATTATTCATTTTAGTTTTTGTAATTTTCTGCAGACAAAAATCAGTATAAAAAATAAATCAACAAAGGACATTTGTCCCAGGCAGATATGTTAAGGACCAATCAGGCATTTTTAAATTATTTTGAAGGACTTTATAACAATCATAAAAATGATGTGGTCCTGAAGCATTTTTCCCGTGATGAAAATATATTAATACAGGATCAGCCACTCTCAAAGCTCAGACTTATTAAAGAAGGAATTGTCAAGTGTTATTTTACAGAAGAGAATGCAAAGGAGTATATTGTTGAATTTCTCGGAAACGGTGAAATTCTGGGAGAAGTAGAACTTATTAAAAATATCCATTGTTTATGTGGAGTGAAAGCAGTATCTGATGTGACCGTTTATGAAACCAATATTGCTTTTTTTAAATCATTGGTTAAAAACGATCTTCTCTTCAATCATTTATTACTAGACTCTTTTGCAGAGCGAATTATAAACACCTCAAGCAGGGCATCATACCAGCAATTATATACGGTAGAACGTTCTTTAACTCAATTGTTAAATATGCAGGCCAGCCAGGAAATTCAAATGTCAAAAGAAGATATGGCTGCTTATCTTGGAATTACTGTGAGAAGTCTGAACAGGATTTTAAAAGATATGAAATAAGTTTTTTTTAATGGTGTTTTAAATTGTTTTTTTTAAAAAATATTTTCTTTTAAGGTTGTTTTTTTAATGGGTGTGTGGTTGTAAAATAAATAAAATACAAATCCGGTTTAATAATTATAGGGGTGTTTTTTTGAAATTAATTATTTTTGTATATAAATTAAGTTGATCAATATAAATGGGAAAATTGAAATTCAGAAATGCTGAGCGGGCTGATTTACATAAAATTGTAGAAATCTATAATTCAACAATTGCCTCAAGAATGGTAACAGCAGATGTTGAAAATGTTTCTGTGGAAAGTAAGCAAAAATGGTTTGATGAACATAACCCTGAAACGAGACCTCTCTGGATTGTAGAAGATGAAGATAGCCAGGTCATAGGTTGGGTGAGTTTTAGTTCCTTTCATGAGAGACCGGCATACAGTGGTACCGTGGAAGTAAGCATTTATCTTGATGAAAGCTGTAGGGGAAAAGGATATGGCAAAACAATTCTGCAATATTGTATTGACAATGCCGGGAGGTTTGGAGTGAATAATCTGGTGGCTCTTATTTTCCTTCATAATGAACCCAGTTTAAAGCTTTTCAGGCATTTTGGGTTTGAAGATTGGGGAAAGCTTCCGGATGTTGCTGTATTGGATGGGGTTGAAAGAAGTCTGATTATATTGGGCAGAAGAGTCATTTAAATATTTAAAAAACAAAGCGGCCTGGGCCGCTTCATATATAGAGTATTATTTAGTTGAACTCGGGTTTTTTGTCTTTTTCAATATAAATATACCGGCTTTTGATTCCGTTTTGGAGCATTTCCTTTTTCTTATTAAGTTCTTCTACAGACTCTATGCTTTCATTTTTGAAAGTTTGTTTTTCCCCGGCTTTTATTTTTTCTGAAAATATTCTTGTAGGGTTTTGATAGAGATCTTTAATATACTTATTAAATTTATCATTGGTTATCGGGATAGCCGGCTTGCCATAGTGAGTTTCTACAAAATCTTTGGTATCGTAGTTTGTATTGAATTTTTCATTGTTTATCAGTTTATAAAGAAAGTTTTGATCTGCATCTTCCAAGATGAAGATCAGACCGGGAAGACCTCTGAATTTGTAAGGGCCTTCCTGTATATTCACGTCGTTGGAGAACCATGCATTCCAATTTCTGCCTCCAAAATCTGTAGTGGCCTTCTGAAGTTTATAACCATTATATTCTTTGGTTTCCTGAGTGATCAGCCACTTCATTTCATCATTTGTTGTTACCACAAAATAATCAAAAAAATCCCTGTACCAGCTGTTTTTAAAAGAACCGGGTTTTCTTTCAACAACCTGGTCTGTTTTTGTACTGTATCGTGATGTCGGCTGATTTGTTTTCTTATTTTTTTCATCATAATCAGCAAAGCTTTTATCGTAGAACTTAACGGAACCGGGATTGATGTCCAGATTCATTAAAGTAGTAGTATATTGCTGTGATGCATTTTCCCGGTACTGAAGTTCGTAAGTAAACCTGTTGGTTTGAGATTGTAGTAAAGAGCCTGAATAGAGGGCAAGGAAAATCAATGTTTTTTTCATTTTTAATTATTGGTTATCGGCATCAAAAATAATAAAAAAGCGCAGTATTTCTATTCCTGCGCTTAGTATTACCTGATTTTAGTCTAAATATTCTGCTTAATTCTCTTTTCAGACATATTTAAAAATCGTTTAACAAGGAAAACCGCTGATACGGTAAGACCTAACCCAAGAGCGATCCACATTCCGAAGGCTCCCATTTCCAATGTAACACAGAAAAAGTAGCCTAAAGGTATAGTAATGACCCAATAAGCAATAAAGGTATAAATAGATGGTATCTTAACATCCTGCAACCCTCTGAGCATTCCCAGAGCGGTTACCTGAATTCCATCGGAAAGCTGGAATAATGCTGCAATAATCATTAATTTTGAAGCCAGTGCAATTACTTCAATTTCTTCTTTTTTGGTAAAGAAAGTAGGCAGGATATTTCTTCCCAAAATGAACACCAGCCCGCAGATACACATAAATATAAAAGCAATTTTCAGGTTATTAATTCCCACTTTTCTCAGCTCAATGAAGTTCTGTTCTCCCAGTTTTCTCCCAATCATTACTGTTGAGGCAACACTAAATCCAACACATAAATTGAAGGTAAATGAAGCCATACTCAGTGCAATCTGGTGAGATGCAATATCGTGAGCAGAAATAAGTCCGCAGATAAAAGCGGCTCCGGCAAAAGCCGTTACTTCAAAAAACATCTGTAAAGCTGTAGGCAGTCCTAATTTTACCATTTTGTTAAACATTGCTTTAGAGAAATCCTGAACTTTAAGTGAAAAATCTTTGATATAGCGTTTGGTTCTTTCTTCTTTGAGCAGTACAAAATAAAGGAATACAACCATGAAGATTCTGGAAATCAATGTAGCTAAAGCGGAACCTTTTACCCCCATTGGAGGCAGCCCCCAAAGTCCTTTGATAAATACATAATTTAAAGCAATATTGATCACATTGGCAATAATGGTCGCTTTGGTTACCCCTATAGTATAAGATAACCCTTCTGAAACTTCGCGGAGTGTCTGAAAAGCCATGAAAGGGATCATACTGATCACCATAATACTTAAAAAGTCTACAGTATCAGGTATAATTTTGGCTGGCTGTCCTGAATGATAGAGCAGAGGCATTCCCAGTAGCAGAACCATCATCAGGATAATTCCTACAGACATATTAATAATAAAGCCATGGCTGAATACAGAATTAATCGTAGCATGATCCTTTCTCGAATGTGCCTCAGAAACCAATGGAGGGATTGCAAATGAAAACCCAAGAGCCAATACGAAGATAGAAAAGAAGACCGCATTACCTAAAGAAACTGAAGCAAGGGCATCTGCTCCTAAAAGTTTTCCGACAATAATATTGTCAAATAAGTTTACCGAAACCTGCCCCACCTGGGTAAGCATCACAGGCAGAGCTAAAGTCAGGCATTCTTTTGTATAGTTTTTGTTTAAAAAGTTCATAGTATTTTATGATTCATATAGTTAATATTTCAAAACAGGTCAAAAAAAAATTTGCAGTGACTTACTGCAAATTTTTATAATATCGTAAATAATAATGGTATTATTTCCTTACAAAACTTGCAACGTCATTTTCAGAAACAGTGTTTCCACCAAGAATAATCAATCTTTCAACAACATTCCTTAATTCCCTGATATTACCAGTCCAGGAAAGTGCTTTTAACGCATCAATAGCTTTATCATCAAATTTTTTAACTGCTGTGCCATGTTCATCAGCAATCATTCCTGAAAAATGTTCCACTAATAATTTAATATCCTCTTTTCTTTCATCCAACGGCGGAACATAAATTTCAATTACAGAAAGTCTGTGATAAAGGTCTTCTCTGAATTTCCCTTCCTCAATCTCTTTCTGCATATTTTTATTGGTTGCTGCAAGTACTCTTACATCAACTTTTATTTCCTTATCACTTCCCACAGGAGAGACTTTGCTTTCCTGAAGTGCTCTCAATACCTTAGCCTGAGCAATAAGGCTCATATCACCAATCTCATCTAAGAAGATGGTACCTCCGTTAGCCTGCTCAAATTTTCCCTGCTTATCCTTAATAGCACCCGTGAAAGATCCTTTTACGTGACCGAAAAGTTCAGACTCAATAAGCTCAGATGGAATTGCCGCGCAATTAACCTCTACCATTGGACCTCTTGCTCTGTCGCTTTGATTGTGAATAGCATGAGCAACCAGTTCCTTTCCGGCACCATTCGGGCCTGTGATCAGAACTCTGGCATCAGAAGCAGCAACTTTTTCGATCATATCCTGAATCTTCTGTAATGCAGGAGATTCGCCGATCATCTGATATTTTTTATTTACCTTTTTCTTTAATGTTTTGTTTTCAGTCTGAAGATTTTTGTTTTCTTTCTTCAGGGTCTCTTTTGCTAAAGCATTTTTTACGCTGGTAATCAGTCTGTTGATATCAATTGGCTTGGAGATAAAATCATATGCACCTTCTTTCAGACAGGAAACAGCAGAATCAATATCCGCATGGCCTGAGATCATAATAAAAGTGCTCTCCGGCTTTAAGGCGAGACTTTGCTTCAAAAGCTCTGTTCCTGAAAGTTTAGGCATTTTAATATCAGAAATCACTAATGCGAAATCTTCTTTTTCTACCTGTTTGTAACCTTCCAGGCCGTCTTCAGCGATAACAAATTCATAATCGGTAAGTTCATCAGAAAGAATACTGTGGAGTACTCCCGAGATTGCTTTTTCGTCTTCTACTATAAGGATTTTTTGCATAGTTGCAAATTTAAATTTTTTGTTTCAATTATTAGCAAAAACTATACCTAAATATTCTGTTTTGAGTAATCTCTTTTGCCGAAAATTGCAGATCCAACCCTTACCGAATTAGCCCCGCATTCAATAGCGAGAGGAAAATCATCACTCATACCCATGGATAAGGTTTTTAACGTTTTTAATTGATTTAATTCATTTAATTCATTAAAAAGTTCCTTTAGGGTTAAAAACTCTTTTTTTATCTGTTGCTGATCATCCGTGAATGTTGCCATTCCCATCAATCCTGTAATTTCAACATTTGGAAACTGGCCGTTACTATATTGCCTGAACAGATTTTTGGCTTCAGAAGCCTCCAAGCCAAACTTGCTTTCTTCTGCTGCAATTTTAACCTGAAGCAAAACCTTAATAATCCGGTTGTTTTTTTCAGCCTCTTTATTGATTTCTGTTAAAAGCTTTTCAGAATCTACACTTTGTATAGTATCAATGAACGGAGCAATATATTTGACCTTGTTGGTTTGCAGATGGCCAATAAGATGCCACTGTATATCCTGAGGTAAAAGAGGGTGTTTCTCCATTAACTCCTGAACCTTATTCTCTCCAAATACTTTTTGCCCCAGATTATAGACTTCCTGTATTGCTGAAACCGGATGTGTTTTGGAAACAGCTACCAGCTGAACTCCCTGGGGCAGCTGACCATGTATACGTTGATAATTTTCTTTAATACTCATATATGCAAATTTCTGAAATTTACCGGACAGTTGCCAATCCTGCACTGTAATTTTTTAATGATCTGATGTATAGCAGTTAATTCAGGACTTCGTTGATCCTTGGGTACTGTGAGATTTTTCTGAATACAAACTTATTACTTCTTTGTAATTTCTCAATAAAAAGATCCAGTTCGTTGATGGAATCTGTATCTCTAAGATATTGGTCATGAGTAAGGAAAACAAGATGTCTTGAAGTTTTTTCAAGATCATTAAGGAAAATACTGTCTACCTTTTTCAACATTGCTTCATGGCTTCCTTTTAGAGTCATTTTATGGGTAGGCCGCCATTCAAGGTCCCAGCCGATTACTTTATATCCGGCATTTCTTAACCCGTTTGCAGCAGCAGTTGAACTTTTGATATCCGTCACATTAATATTGTTAAGCCTCCAGATATTTCTTCCCGGAGTTCTTGCAATTTTATCATAAAGTTTTAAGCTGTCTTTGGCAATGTCAAAATCATGTACCACTGCATCAGCATTTTTATAGAAATCTGTGTATTTATTGTGAGCATGGGTAAAACTATGGTTTGCCAGTTCTATTAAAGGGTTTTGTTTTAAAAGTTCCAGATCATCCTTTTGTTTCTTACTTCCATATGCATGTTTACCTACTAAAAAAGCTGTAGCACACACATTTCTTTTGTTCAGTATTTTTAAAAGATTTTCTGTGCCCTGGTTAGGGCCATCGTCAAAGGTAAGATATATCACTCTTTTATCCGGATCTACATTTTCATCATCCATCTTGGGGACTATTTCTGCGGCAGGATGTTCCTGGGAATGTATTTGTTCATTCACCTCATTTTTGAAATTACAGCTGTTCAATAAAACCGAAGTTGCACTCACCAATGCAAACATCCCTAGAAAAGTCTTATTTTTTGACTTTCCCGCAAAAATTTTTCTCATAAAGACGATGGAATTTAAATTGTTAAAAATCGTTAAAAATCGCACTTGAAATTTAACAAATTATATGCCATGTCTGATAATATTTTTGCTTTTTAAGGTTATTTTAATATCTTATCCTAAAGGAATTTCATCAATAATTAATGAATGTGTGAATATAATTTTGCTTTCTGTTTATTTTAACATTTATAAATGTTAAAATGATAGCTTTTCTCTATATATGTTAAATTAGAAATACCCTCACCGGAAAGAATAATACTGGCTGATCTGGGTAAAAACAAGTCTTTATTCTAATATACTCTTTACGTATTTCGAATTTTCAGTTGCAGCTGTTCCCCATGTATTATTAAAGAAAAGATAAGTAGTTTGTTTTGTATCCCGGATCTTTTGTGCCAGAAGGTCAAGAAATTCAGTGCTGTATTCGGATTTGTAAAGAACGGGCTTTCCGTGAAGTCTGTAATAAAGTACTTCAGGGTGGTTTATAATGACGTCCTCAGGAAGATTGCCCGGAAAACTTACACCGGAAAAAACAATATTATTATTTTTTAAAGTGTCAAAGATTTCTTTTTGCCACCATGATTCATGACGAAATTCAATTACATTTAAGAAATTCTGATCAAGATTCTGAATGATTGTTTCCAGATTTTCCGGAGTATTTTTAAACGAAGGTGGCAGCTGATATAAAAAGCCGGAAAGTTTATCCTTGAGGTGGTACTGTAAATGATTACAGAATATTGTGATCATTTCTTTAGATCCTGCAACTCTGTTTTGATGGGTAATGGATTTGGGAATTTTAATGAAAAACCGGAAATGCTCAGGAGTTTCATCATGCCATTTTGAAAGGGTTTTAGCAGTAGGGTTTCTATAAAATGTTGAGTTGATTTCTACTGCATTAAATACTTCTGCATATAAAGAAAGAAAATCTTTACTCTGAGCATTTTCAGGATATAAAGACCCTTTCCAGTCATTATTATAGAACCCTGAACATCCTATGTAAAGATTTTCTTTTTTCATATTATTATTTTATATTCAGATCTACAGAATTCAATCTTAATGAATTCAGAATAACAGACAACGAACTTACGCTCATAGCTGCTGCTGCAATCATCGGGGACAACAGAATTCCAAAAAATGGATACAATAATCCTGCCGCTACAGGGATCCCGAGAATATTATATATAAATGCAAAGAATAGATTCTCTTTTATATTTCTCAGAAGTTTCTCGCTCAGCAATTTTGCTTTGGCCACCCCCAGAATATCTCCTTTAAGTAAGGTGATTTCCGCACTTTCAATCGCTACATCCGTTCCGGTTCCCATTGCAATTCCAACATCAGACTGCGCAAGAGCAGGGGAGTCATTAATTCCATCACCGGTCATTGCTACAATTTTTCCCTGCTGCTGAAGTCTTTTAACTTCATTTAGTTTGTCTTCGGGTAAACAGTTAGCTTTAAAATGCCTGATTCCCAATTCATCTGCTACCGCTTTAGCGGTGTGTTCATTATCTCCGGTCATCATTATAATATCAATTCCTTCACTCATTAATCTTTCTACTGCTTTTTTGGAGCTCAACTTAATTTTATCTGTAAAACTTATAAAGCCCAAAACATTCTGATCTTCGGCGATATATGAGATTGTATGTGCTTTTGTCTGCACCTCGACAGCTTTTTTCTTCAAGCTGTCCGGGATGAGAATCTGGTGAGATGTTAAAAGACTTTCGTTTCCAAGGTAAGCTGTTTTACCATTAATATTTCCTTTAACTCCTTTTCCTGAAATATTTTCGAACTGTTCCACTTTTTCAGCAGAAATATTTTCATCTTTAGCTCTTTTGATCACGGCATTGGAAAGTGGATGCTCTGAATTCTGATTTAATGAAAAAGCTAGCTTTAAAATCTGTTCTTTGTTATTATTATCTAAAGCTTCAATATGTTCTACAGATGGTTTCCCTTCTGTTAAAGTCCCCGTTTTATCTGTGATCAGTACATTTATTTTATTCATCTGCTCAAGAGCTTCTGCATTTTTAATCAGAATTCCGTTTTTGGCACCTTTTCCAATTCCTACCATTAAAGACATAGGTGTGGCTAATCCAAGAGCACATGGACATGCTACAATTAAAACTGCTACCGCATTTACAAATGCAAATAAACTTCTTTTTCCTTCAGGACCGAAAAGTTGCCACAGAACAAAGGTTAATACAGCAATGAGAATCACAACAGGAACAAATACTTTTGATACTTTATCCGTTAGTTTCTGAATGGGAGCTTTACTCCGGCTGGCCTCATTCACCATTTTTATAATCTGAGAAAGGAGTGTCTCATCACCTACTTTTTCAGCTTTCATTATAAAAACCTGGTTGCCGTTAATGGTTCCGGAAGAAACTTTGTCATCAATATTCTTTTCTACGGGTACGGGTTCTCCCGTAATCATGCTTTCGTCCACCACAGAGCTGCCTTCGGTAATCTTGCCATCCACGGGAATTTTTTCACCGGGCTTTACCTTTAAAAGGTCTCCGATTTTTACCTGGGATAACAAGACCCTTTTTTCTTCACCATTTACAATAAGATTGGCTTCGTCAGGTGAAAGATTCATTAATTCCTTAATTGCATTCCCTGTTTTTTTATGGGCTGCTGCTTCCATAAGCTGGCCTAATATAACCAGTGTTAAGATAACACAGACCGCTTCAAAATATAAAGGGATTTCATGATTATGGCCCCGGATCTCATGAGGGATAATATCAGGAAAAGCCAAAGCAGTAATACTGAATAAAAATGCCGCAGCTACTCCTAATGCAATCAGACTAAACATATTAAGATTCCATGTCCGGAAGGAAACCCAGCCTCTTTTCAAAAGAAACCATCCTGAATAAAACATCACCGGAAGGGTTAAAGCCAGTTCAATAAAACCCTGTATCTGATGTGAAAAAGGGAAACTGATAAACATTCCTCCCATTGAAAGAATAAAGACAGGAATCGTAAATGCGAGTGAAATAATAAATTTCCTTTTTAAAATATTGTAGGTTTCATCTTCTTCGTCATTGCTTTTGTCAGGCATTCTTACCAGATCCATTCCGCAAATAGGACAGCTTCCGGGTTCATCACGTATGATTTCCGGATGCATCGGACAGGTATATTTTGCTGTTTTCTTTTCAGGGTATTTTACAAGGTCCATTCCGCAGACAGGGCATCCGACATTGGAATCATATGTTTTATCACCTTCACAATACATCGGGCAGTAATATCTGCCTGCCATTTCATCAGTCACTTTTGGTGCTTGGTGATGGGCGTGATGATGATCGTGTGAATGTGAATGATGCGAACCTTCTTTTTGAACGAGTTGTTCAGTGATGGGTTCCAGATGCATATGGCAAACGGGACAGTCTCCTTTTTCAGTGTACACTTTATCACCTTCACAAAACATAGGGCAGTAGTATTTTCCTATGCTGTCTTTAAAGTTTTCAGGAAGGTTGGCTGCAGAATAAGTAGGCTTGTGATTAGGATCTTTAGCCAGCTTTTCTTCAATAGGTACAAGATACATTCTGCACACAGGGCATCTTTCCCCTTGTTTGAAATAGACTTTATCGCCTTCACATTCCATTGGGCAATAATAAACTGAAGATGGAGATACCCGGTCCTGAGGTTTTATAAATGATTTATCCGCAGATTCCGGATTTTCAAGTTTATAATTTCCAATTTCAGCTAAAGCATTGTTTAAAGCAGAAAGGTCAACGTCTTTATCAGACGTGATCGTTGCGGTATTGTTTTCCAGATTTACATCAGCTGTAATACCTTCAATACTGTTCAGCTGGTCTGAAATTTTTTTCCGGCAACCTGAGCAGGTCATTCCTGATATCTTATACTGTAGCTCCATGACTCTTAAATTTATACTTACAAATTTCCAAAATAGAAATCTAAGGTTGTTATAAATTTAAGGATAATAGTTATAGAATTTTGAATTAAGGTTTGGAGTGTTTGAAAGCAAGGAAATATTAATGCAACATATCTCTTGCCGGCTAAAGGTTATCCAAGGATTTTCTATTGTGTATTTTTAGCTTTTTAAATTCAGTGGGAGTAAAGCCAGTACTGTTTCTAAACTGCGTTGATAAGTGCTGAACGCTTTTATAACCGAGTTTCCCTGCAATTTCAGTAAGAGTAAATTCATTATAGAAAAGAAGTTCTTTAACTTTTTCAATTTTTTGAAGAATGAAAAACTGTTCTAATGTAATATTTTCATTTTGTGAGAAAGTTTTGGAAAGAGCACTGTAATCTTTATGAAGCTTTGAACTAAGAAATTCAGAGAGTAAAAAGTCTTCTGAAATGTCAAGTTCACTGATTTTAATGATGATCAGTTTCTTAATTTTCTCAATCAGCTGATGGGCTGAATCCATAATTCTTTCAAAACCGGTTTCAATCAATTGCTTTTCAATAGTCCTTAGTTGTTCTACAGACAATTCTGATATGGTTTCTACTTCTCCCAAAATAACAGAAGTGGTTTTTATGTCAGCTTTATTAAAAATTTCTTCAACAGCAGTAATACAGCGGTTACAAACCATGTTTTTTATAAAGATCTTCATAGATTATTATTTAATCTGTCCTTGACAAATTCAATACGGGTTTTACCATGAGGAGCGGGATTACCATCAGCATCAAGGTTGACCATTACAATTTTATCAACAGTAATAATCGTTTGGTGGGTCATTTTATTGCGGACATCACATTTCAAAGTAATAGAGGAAGTACCAAAATGTATTGCTTCAATCCCAATTTCAATGATATCTCCCTGTTTTGCAGAGCTTACAAAATTAATTTCTGAAATAAATTTTGTAACCACTTTTGTATTTTCCAGTTGGATAATGGCGTATAGTGCAGCTTCTTCATCAATCCATTGCAAAAGTCTGCCTCCAAAAAGCGAATGATTAGGGTTCAAGTCCTCAGGTTTTACCCATTTTCTGGTATGATAGTTCATTTTCTAATAATTTGTAGTGCAAATTTAATGTTTAAAACCGGTGTTTTCAAAAACATATTATTTATTGAACGAAACGAAAGGATTCATTTTCTCAATTATTTTCTTTTAGAACGCATCGCCTTTACCTTTGTAACGGATGGATCCTGTATAAAACTTTGATATTTTTCACTTTCTATTGGGAAAATAGCCACTTTTCCTTCCTGATTATGATGGATACCAAATCCATATCTTTTTGCCAGAGGAGAAGATCTGAGACAGGCCTGACCTTTCGAAAAAAAAGCATTTCTTGCTTCCTGTCTTTTATTTTCCGGAATATTATTTTTAATAGCATAGCATTCAAAAATAATGTCATCTGATGAATATTGGTAAGGATGTTTTATAATTTGTTCATACTGAAGCTGAGCCAGTGTTTTCACTTTTTTTTCAGGTGGAACCTGCGACTGTAACACAGGGCAGTCTTCTGCAATTTCAATAAAGGTATTGATGTAATTTGTTGTATGTTGTTTCATAGCTAAGGAAGGTTTAGTGATATCGTATTATAAGTTTTGTTCTGCTTTATGTAAATTAATTTAATATTTGTTTTTATTTATGTATTGTTTTTACCATAATAAATACCTTCTTTGAGGTTAGTGAAAGAAGGTCAATTCAAATTAATGTGAGAAACATTCAAAAAAAACTTTGATTTGAATTTTTTAATTGTATCTTGCATACGTTTATATTTGGAATCAATATTTGTTCATTAATTTATGTTGTTTTTCTTTTATATACCAAATTTTTATTAATTTTTTAATTTTATTTAAAATGAACATTTTTGTTTCAAACATCAATTACGCAACTAAAGAGTATGAGTTGCATGATCTATTCGCAGAATTTGGAGACGTATCATCAGCTAAAATTGTTACAGACAGAGAAACTGGTCGTTCAAGAGGTTTCGGTTTTGTAGAAATGGGTGATGAAGAAGGACAACAAGCTATTGAAGCTCTTAATCAGAAAGAATTCAACGGAAAAACGTTAAACGTTTCTGAAGCTAAGCCGAGAGAAGAGAAGCCAAGAAGAAGCTTCGATAACAACAGAGGAGGTGGTTATGGAAACAACAGAGGCAGCGGAAGCTACGGAAATAACCGTGGCGGAGGCGATCGCGGTGGAAACGGCGGCGGAAAACGTTGGTAAAAATATAAAGCGGCTTTAAGCCGCTTTTTTTATTTATTTTCTCTGATCAGAATCACTGCATCATTATAATAAAAGTTCTCATGAATACTATAAGAATACTTTCCTTTGGAAATATCTCTGAAAATTATTTTAATATGGTATTTTCCAAGATTATTTTCTACAGAAATTTCTTTAAGCTTTGCAATCCCTTCCGCAGTGGTGTTTTTCTGAAAAAGCTTATGGATAGCCGGAATAAAGTCAATCTCTTCTTTTGAATTCAGAATGATTCTGAGAGCATCAGAGCCGTTGATTTTGGTCTGATTATCTATCGTAAATGTATCTCCGTTAATTTCTTTAAACTGTTTTGCGTAAGTTTGGAGCCTGATCATATACTGATAATCCTGAATATTCATTATATCTGTTTCAGATTCCAGAATTATCTGTTTATAATCTGATGTTCCCGGTTTTTTCTCTACGTTAACAAAAGCATTTTTCAAAGAATTGTTGATATTCCAAAAGTAGAACTGCTGGAAATCTTCTGTTAGTTTGTTCTTTATTTTTGCATCCGAAATAAGGTTTAGTAAAAAATCTTTCTCCTTTCTTTCAGCAAGAAATACAAATTGAGAGGTTATTTTATTAATCGTTTGCTCTGAAACTTTTTTGTTAAAATCTATTTTACCCTGGGAAAGAAGATGGTTATTGTTTAAAATTTTTATCAGTTCAGTCTTCTGGCTTCTTTTAGCTACACTGAAAGCATTAAGGTAAGGAAATACAAGGGAAAATGTGCCTGCTACAAATAAACTTACCGGAATGAATCTGATACTTGCTTTTTTATTAAAAACAAAATAAACAACCAGTCCTGTCAACCATACTGCCAGCAGCAAAACAAAATATCTTGGCTCAGTATATCCGTATTCAAGGATTCTGGTGAAGATAGCTACAAAAAGCAATATAACCAATGGAATGATGGTATAAAAAAATAATCTGGAAAATGCTTTAACCCAGGATTTGGTGTGGTCTGCTTTCAGTGGGTGAACAAGCAATAAAGCAAGGATTCCAACAATACTGTAAGCCAATACGAGATAAGAGACCCAGCCTCTCGGAAGCTCCCAGTTGATTAGTATTTTAAATGCATAAAAATATAAAATTATGACATAGATCAGAAGAAGAGGGATCAGTATAAATTGGGTGAAGAATTTTAATACTACAGGATACTGACTGTCCTTTTCAAGATATGGTAATCCGTTTTCATTGAAGATCAGGAAGTTCAGGCAGCTTCCTGAAATAGCCATAAAAAAGAACAGGTCAAGGTAGATTCTCTCACTGAATTTAAAATCAAAGAGTTTATCAACAGCTAAAACAGCCAGCTCTATACCTCCTGTGAGAACTCCTGTGAATATTATTGTTAAAACTGTATTGACGAATAGGTTCTTGTTGTATTGCCAGAAGTTAGGCTCCTTATTCCTGTTTAAAAAAGCAGCAAAAGAGACGAACAGATGAGAAAGAAGGAATGTTACAATTATGATATATTGGTATACTTCTGTGAAATCCCTATTGTTATCCGGAAAAATAAAATAAAAACCGACAAGAAAAATAATTCCTGCCGATTCAAGTATATAGCTTTTTCCTATCCTTTGGGAGAGCATTTTAAGTGCAAACATCAATGATATTCCCAAACAGGAGCACATGGTAAATTTAGAGTATGCTATAAAGCCGGGCTCAGAATAATTGGTTTCATAGAGACAGATTGCTCCGGCAGAGCCTAGGAGAGCCATAAGGAGAACCATAGGATAGCGCAGAATAACTTCTCTTGCTTTTCCTGTTATTTCCAGAAGTTTTATTTTCATAAGCGGAGCATTATATTATACTTTTTTCTTTTTTTTCTTTTTTTCTTTCTCCTTATCCTTTTCTTTGTCTTTTCCTTTTGATTTTTTTTCTTTTTTAGGATTTAGAATCTCTTCAGCATATTCAAATTTTGGCTCTTCTGTTTTTGTAGGCTTTATTTCAATTTTTAAATCAAAATATCCTTTCAGATCATCCTGTGATATTAACTTTTCTTTACATAAAAACTCCAGGATCTCTTTGCCTGAATCATTAAAGAAATTATGGGAAAGCTCTCTCAGAAGAAATGTTTTATATTCTTCAATAGGCACAAGTACTGAGTATTTGAAAATCCTTCCTTCTTTTACAGTAGATAAATATCCTTTTTCAACTAATATCTTCAAATAAGTAGATACTGTATTCTGGTGTGGTTTGGGTTCCGGATGCTGTTCCATAATATCTTTAAGATAAAAGGAATTCAGCTTCCAGAACAGCTTCATAAAATTTTCCTCTGCAGCAGTAAGATGATTTATTTTCATATATTTTTCTAATGTTGAAATTGTATATTGCAATAAAGATAAATAAAAGATACCAGAAATGCTATTCCAGCTCCCATAAATACTTCTTTAACCGTGTGTCTCTTTAATATAATTCTTGTAATTCCGACCAAAACTGCAATGCCCAGCCAGATTAATCCTGTTTTCCAGTCCAGTGAAAAAAATAAAGCTGCTACAAATATATTAAATGCTGTATGCATTGAACTTTTAATATAAAGATTGCTGATCTGCAGGGTAAAAAGAAGAATCAGAATAAATAACATGACAAAGTCAATATAGCCGTTTCTGATATAATTAAAAATAAGATAGGTGATTACACAGACTGCAATAAAGATATAAAGTGTTTTCCTTTGCTGTCTGTTGGAAACATCCATATTGGTATATCTTCCTGTTCTGACATTCCATACCAGCCATATAATAACAGGGATAATAATCATTAATAATATAGGAAGAAAATAAAGTAAGGAATCATTAAATGAATATTTCCTAATGCTCATATATATAAAAAAAATAATAAGTGAAACAAGCGGATTGAAAAAATCTGAAATTACTTTTGATATTTTGTGTATTAATGAAGACTGTTTTTCTTCCATAATCAAGTTTAAAGATCAAATATACCAATATAACCTCAGAAAACAAGAGAAGAAGAGCTATGGATAGGATAGATAATACAGGAATCAGATTGATAAACTACTTTTAAAATAACCAAAAGAGATGTTAACAATAATTAAAGATTAAAGATATCAGGGAATAAATTGTCATGAATTTTCAGTGTCCTGTCTTATTTATTATTTCAGCAAAACTATACAGGCAGGCAGATTCCTTAAATACATCAGTCGGAAAGCAGCTGCTAAGATATGGCTGTATGAGCTTTCCCCGGGCTCGAAAATTAAGAATAATCCATTCGGCCTGCAAATAGATTTTACAGAAAAAACGAAAAGTTATCTATGTATAGAATAAAAACAAAGTTTTTTTCATAATTTTGCTCAACTATTTCATCATAAAAAAGCAAGAGCTAACACATGAAAGAATTTTCTAAAGAGGTATACCTGAAGTGGTATGAAGATATGACAATGTGGAGAAGGTTTGAAGACAAATGCCGTTCTCTTTATCTAAAACAAAAGATCAGAGGTTTTTTACATTTGTATAACGGTCAGGAGGCAATCCCTGCCGGCTTCACGCATGCAATGGATTTAACGAAGGACAGTATGATTACTGCTTACAGATGCCACATCCATCCAATGGCGATGGGAGTAGATCCAAAAAGAATCATGGCAGAACTTTGTGGTAAAGCTACAGGAACGTCCGGAGGTATGGGTGGATCTATGCACATTTTCAGTAAAGAACACCGTTTTTACGGAGGACACGGTATCGTTGGAGGTCAGATTCCTTTAGGTGCAGGTATTGCTTTTGCAGATAAATATTTCGACAGAAAAGCAGTGAACATCTGTTTCTTTGGAGACGGAGCTGCAAGACAAGGTTCATTACATGAAACTTTTAATATGGCGATGAACTGGAAACTTCCGGTTGTATTTGTTGTAGAAAACAATCAATATGCGATGGGAACTTCGGTGAAAAGAACCGCTAACCACGAAGATATCTACAAATTAGGATTAGGATATGAGATGCCTTGCCTTGCTGTAGATGCCATGGACCCTGAAAAAGTAGCTGAAGCCGCTTATGAAGCAATTGAAAGAGCCAGAAGAGGTGACGGACCTACATTCATTGAAGCAAGAACCTACCGTTACAGAGGTCACTCTATGTCTGATGCAGAACCTTACAGATCAAAAGAAGAGGTAGCAGTTCATAAAAATGATGACCCAATCGAATTGGTAAAACAAAGAATTTTAGCAAACGGATGGGCTACGGAAGAAGAACTGGAAGCAATGGATAACAAATCAAGAGATTTTGTTGAGGAATGTATTGAGTTTATGGAAAATTCTCCTTATCCTGAAGCAGAAAAAATCTATGAATATGTGTATGCTCAGGAAGATTATCCATTCTTAGATAAATTAGAAAATTAATAATTAGATAATTTGAGAATTTGAAAATGAATTAATATTTTTTAATTCTCACATCATCACATTAACAAATTATCATATTAGAAAATTATGGCAGAAGTAATTACGATGCCCCGCCTTTCAGATACTATGACGGAAGGTAAAGTGGCAAAATGGCATAAAAAAGTTGGAGATAAAGTAAAAGAAGGAGATATTTTAGCTGAAATTGAAACTGATAAAGCAGTTCAGGATTTCGAATCTGAAGTAGAAGGTACCCTTTTATACGTAGGTGTAGAAGAAGGAGGGGCAGCTGCTGTAGATTCTGTGTTAGCTATTATCGGGAATGAAGGGGAAGATATTTCAGGTCTGACAGGAGGGGCAGTTGCTCCGGATGCAGATACTGAAGAAAAAAAATCAGAACCACAACCTAAGGCAGAAACTTCAGCTGCTGAACCTGTTGCTGCAGAAGTTCCGGCAGGAGTAGAAGTTATTACAATGCCAAGACTTTCTGATACAATGACAGAAGGGAAGGTAGCTAAATGGCATAAAAATGTAGGCGATACTGTAAAAGAAGGAGACCTTCTTGCTGAGATCGAAACAGATAAAGCAGTACAAGATTTCGAATCTGAATTCAATGGGGTGCTATTGAAGCAGGGGATAGAAGAAGGCGGTGCTGCTCCGGTTGATTCTGTACTAGCTATTATTGGTCCTGCGGGAACAGATGTATCTGCTGTAGGGACACCGAAAGCTGCTGTTCAATCGGCTGAAAAACCTGCTGAACAGAAAGCAGAAGCGAAGACAGAAGAAAAAGCTGCTCCGGCTGCTGCTTCATCTTCATCTTCATCTTCTGACAGAGTAGCAATTTCTCCTTTAGCAAAGAAAATGGCTCAGGATAAAGGAGTTGATATTAATAGTGTTCAGGGATCCGGAGAAAATGGAAGGATCGTTAAAAAGGATATTGAAAATTATCAGCCATCTCAGGCGAAACCGGTAGCTTCAGCTCCTGCAGGTGCAGCTGCTCAGGTTGCTGTAAGCTTTGTTCAGGGTGAAGATACTGAAACTCCGAACTCGCAAGTAAGAAATATTATTGCTAAACGTCTTTCTGAAAGTAAATTCTCTGCTCCTCACTATTATCTGATGGTAGAGATCAATATGGATAAAGCGATTGAAGCACGAAAAGAAATCAATTCTTTACCAGATACTAAAATCTCTTTCAATGATATGATCATTAAAGCAACTGCTATTGCTTTAAGAAAACATCCTCAGGTAAATTCAAGCTGGGCAGGAGATAAGATTATTCACAGAGGGAATATTAATATTGGTGTAGCAGTAGCAATTCCGGATGGATTGGTAGTACCCGTACTGAAAAATACGGATCAGATGACATATACCCAGATTTCTGCATCTGTAAAAGATATGGCTTCCAGAGCTAAGAATAAAGGCCTTAAGGCAAATGAAATGGAAGGATCTACCTTCTCTATTTCTAATCTGGGAATGTTTGGTATTGAAACATTTACAAGTATCATCAATCAACCAAATTCTGCTATCCTATCTGTAGGCGCAATTATTGAGAAGCCAATTGTGAAAAATGGCCAGATTGTAGTTGGGAACACTATGAAACTTTCATTGGCGTGTGACCATAGAGTAGTAGATGGCGCTACAGGTGCTGAATTTTTACAGACATTAAGAACATATTTAGAAAATCCATTAACCTTGTTACTGTAATTTCTGAATTGCTAATAATAAAACCTCTCACTTTGAGAGGTTTTTTTGTTTTAAGACCAATAATGTTGTGTAAATTTGTTGTAAAATCGACAATATGTTACTATTTTTGAGTCATGATTAAAGCAAGGAATATCCATAAATCTTATGGGAATTTAGAAGTATTGAAAGGGGTTGATATTCATATCAAAACAGGAGAAGTAGTGTCTATAGTAGGAGAGTCCGGAGCTGGTAAGTCTACACTGCTGCAGATTTTAGGAACCCTGGACCATCCAACGAATTCATCCAAATACGATACGGAAATTGCAATAGCAGGAGAATCGTTTATCAATATGAATGATAAACAGCTTTCCAAATTCAGAAACCAGAATATTGGTTTTGTATTTCAATTCCATCAGCTTCTTCCGGAATTTACGGCATTGGAAAATGTGTTGCTTCCTACAAAGATTGCAGGAGCTAATGAAAAAGAAGCGATTGAAAAGGCTTATGCTTTATTTGAAGATTTAAAAATAGAGCAAAGGCTACATCATAAACCCAATCAGCTTTCAGGAGGAGAGGCCCAGAGAGTTGCTGTTGCCAGAGCTTTAATCAATTCACCAAAAATTATTTTTGCAGATGAACCAACTGGTAACCTGGATTCAAAGAACGCGGATGACCTTCATCGCCTGTTTTTCGATTTGAGGGACAAGTATAATCAGACTTTTGTTATTGTAACCCACAACCCAAATCTTGCTGAAATTACAGACCGGAAACTTGTAATGAAAGATGGTATGATTATCGAATAGCAACCTGATCCAAATGATGAAGCACTTTATTTTCCTTTTTATAATTTTGATCTCCTGTTCAAAAGCTGATTCACAACAGTTGGATACTGTTGGGATACCTCAATCCAGAATCAATGAAATTAAAAACTATATTAAAGGGAAAAAGTATAACCAGGAGCTGGCTATCTTTATTAACTTTAAAATACATTCCGGAAAATACCGTTATTTTATTTATGATCTTAAAAAAAATAGAATAGTCCAAAGGGCTGTTGTATCACATGGATCAGGTTCTGTAATTCCGAATTCGACAGCCTTACAATTCAGTAATACTGAGGGATCATATCAATCATCATTAGGTAAATATGAAATCCGGGAAAGTTATATGGGAAAATACGGAAAAGCTTATCGATTAGTAGGATTGGACGTAACCAATAGTAATGCAATGCAAAGAGCCATTGTACTTCATTCTTACGACTGTGTACCGGATAAAGAATCTTCAGCCCCGGCTTGCCTGAGTTTGGGCTGTCCGATGCTCTCCATAAATGCATTTAAAAAAACGGCAGAATATATTGATCAGTCACAGCGGCCTATTGTCTTATATGCATTCTATTAATACCTTTATTATTATAAATCTTAATTAACACTAGTATCCATGACCATAAAATTTCTTGCAGAAGATGACAGACCAAGGGAAAAATTTTTACAGAAAGGCAAAGATTCGCTTTCCGATTCTGAGTTATTAGCCATCATTATGGGGAGTGGAAATAAAGAAGAAAGTGCCATAGAATTGGGAAGAAAAATTTTAACGTCTGTAGATAATAACTGGCATCAGCTAAGTTTACTTTCTGTTAAAGATCTCATGAAGTTCAAAGGTATAGGAGAGGCAAAAGCAATTTCCATTGTTACAGCTTTGGAAATAGGAAGAAGAAGATCCGGACAGAAAAATCAAAAAAAAATATTTATTTCAAATAGCAACGATGCTTATCTTGCTCTTAAAAGCCAGCTTTCTGATCTTAGAACAGAGGAATTCTGGGCTATTTTTCTGAATAATAATAACAAAGCTATTCATATTTCCCAGCTGACCAATGGAGGGATAAGCCAATCCATTGTGGATGTAAGAATTCTGTTTAAGACAGCATTAGACCATTTTTCAACAGGAATCATCATAGCTCATAATCATCCTTCCGGAAGTTTAAGGCCAAGCAGGGAAGATATTAATATCACACAAAAAATAGATGAAGCCGGAAAAACTCTAAACATACAGCTTTTGGATCATATTATTGTTACGCAGGACTCTTATTTCAGTTTTTCAGATGCGGGATTATTATGATTAGGAGATTAAAATATAATGAAATTGATTTTGTAAAATATGCCCAGTGTTTGGAAAATTCTGAACAGAAAAAGTATTCTGCTACAAAAGATTTTTTAGATATTACTTCCAGAAAGCAATGGGAAGTTTTAGTCTATAAGGATTATGAAGCAGTTATGCCTGTTCCGTTTATCCGTAAATTTGGGATTAAAATTGTTCATAATCCTAAACTCTGTCAACAGTTAGGAGTTTTCTCTGCCAAAGATAATATTGATATTAATGAAAGTTTTCTGGAGTATCTTGAGAAAAATTATCTGATCAGGGCATATCCGTTTAATGATCGGAATATATTACGCACAAGTCTTAGGTTAAAGAAGAATTTTCTAATAAATCCTGATTCCTATGAGACGGTATATTCGAAATATTCACCTAAAAGAAAGAGAAAACTTCGGCTTGATGAAGAAGTTAAAAATAATTCAGAAATAAAAATAATCAGTTATGAAGAAGCTGAAAAATTTATAGAGGCCAATATGATTGGTTTAAATAAAGAGAGTGATCTTTCGGATTTTATGAGAATTTTTAAAGCTTCGTATCATTTGAATTATCTCAGGTTTTCTGCTTTTTTTTATCATCACAAAATTATCAATATTATTGCCACCTATTCGGATTGTAATATGGTTGCCCTTTTGGGAACTTTTAATGATAAAGAATATGTAAAACTTTCTGGAGCTTCGATATTGATAGATACTGTGATCAGGGAAAACATTGAAACCAGTATCTTTGATTTTGAAGGTGGGGAATTACCTAATATTGAAGAATTTTTCAGAGGATTCCGGCCGGAACTGAAGCCATATGCTATTATTGAAAATCCGGTTAAAAATCTTTTCAAAAAATTGTGGTCTTTTCTTTTAAGCGGAAAATTTTTTTAATATGACAAAAACCATTGTTTAGATTGGTTCTAATTAAGTATTATTCCCTAACTTTATAACATACTTATTGCAGCAATTATGTTTCAGCAACTTCGTCATTATAAATTATCATATATGTTGTATAACTTATTTAAAAAAAATAAGTTAAAGCATAATATTCCATTATACCGAAAGTACGGGATTAACAAAAGTTATTTCTCCAGCATCTCCAGTTCTGACTTTGCCCACCTTCCCCAGACGGAAAGAACAGTTAACAAGGATAAACTTGTTTCTACAGCTTTTTTTAAGGAATTGTCCGATGAAAGTAAGGAGAGCGCCCTTCAATATGATGATAACGGATATATGGTTATAAGGGATTTTCTGAGTCATGAAAAGGCTGACCAAATCAATGATGAAATAGAAAAACTGGTTAAAGAAGGGACTTTGAAGTTCAGGTATGGCGGAAAATTAATGTTTGCCATACATCATTCAGAAATTATTAAAAATATAGGGAATGATAAGAAGTTAATGGATTTTTTGTCTGTACTGCTTGACGGCAAAGCTAAACTTTTCCAAAGTATCAACTTTATTAATGGGAGTCAACAGAAAACCCATTCTGACAGTATTCACATGACAACCTATCCTTTGGGCGGGCTTCTGGGAGTTTGGATTGCACTGGAAGATGTGGACGAAAATAATGGAGCACTTCATTATATTCCCCGAAGCCACAAGCTTCCTTATTTTCTGAATTCTGACTATGATAATGAAGGAACTGCTTTCAGAATTGGGAAAAAAAGCTACACAGCTTATGAAGAATTTCTTGAAAATAAAGTAAAAGAGCTGGGATTAAAAAAAGAAATTTTCAGGGCGAAAAAGGGGGATTTATTAATCTGGCATGCTAACATTCTTCATGGTGGCGAACCTCATCTGGATAAAAACAGAACAAGAAAAAGCCTTGTTTATCATTTTTTTGATGAAAACAGTGTATGTTATCATGAAGTTACACAAAGGCCGGCTTTATTTGAGCTGTAATTTCAGAAAATATTAGTAATTTTGCCACCTAAAATTATGGCTAGCTTTTCAGAATATCTACCGTATGCTTTTGCATTAATTGTTGCAATTCCTTTCCTGGTTCTGCTGAGACAATTTGTACATTCATATATTACACTTAAAAATCAGGAAATCAAACTGCTGTCATTAAAGTCAAATTCGGAAAATAAAACCCATTCCTATGAAAGAATGACTTTGTTTCTTGATAGGATTAAGCCCTCCAACCTTGTTCAGAAGTTTGACAGGGAACTGGCTGTTCATGAATTTATTTTCCTTACAGAGAAAACAATTAATGAAGAGTTTGAATACAATTCTTCACAGCAGCTTTATATATCGAAGAATTCGTGGAAAAATATTGTAGACTCTAAAAATGCTATTATAGAACTGCTTCATAAAACTTATGAAGGATTAAATGGAAATGCAGATTTAAATGAATTCAAAACTATTTTCATTATGAACTATATGGAAGGCAACGACTATATTGCAGCCACAATAGAGGACCTTAGAAAAGAAATTTTAATATTAACTTAAAAAATAACAAATAAAATAATGATTCCAAATTTTAAAGCACATCCATGGCATGGAATTTCTGCAGGAGAGGATGCACCGAATGTTGTTAATGTATTTGTGGAAATAGTTCCTTCAGATACAATCAAATATGAAGTAGATAAAGAAACAGGATATTTAAAGGTAGACAGGCCGCAGAAATTTTCTAATATCATTCCTGCTTTATACGGATTTGTTCCAAGAACATACTGTCATAATGAAGTAATGAAGCTTGCTGTAGAAGCTGGTGCTAATGATGTGACAATGGGAGATCATGATCCACTTGATATTTGTGTCCTGAGCTCTCACAATATTCATGCGGGAGGCTTACTAATGGAGGCTATTCCGATCGGAGGCTTTAAAATGATCGACGGTGGTGAAGCTGATGATAAAATCGTTGCTGTAATGATCAACGATCACGCTTTCGGGCATTTCAGAGATATTTCTGAATTACCTGAGGCAGAAGTTAAAAGATTAATGCACTATTTCTTAACCTATAAAAATCTGCCGGATGAGCCTGCCAAATGCAGAATTCATGAAGTGTACGGGGCTGAACACGCAAGAAAAGTGATTAAAGCTTCCCAGGCTGATTATGCGGAAAAATTCGGAGGATAAGATTTTCTCTGATTTTACAATAAAAAAGGATAAACAGAAAAACTGTTTATCCTTTTTTATTTGAGTCAGGAGATTAAGGCTTTCGATGTATAATATCATTAACTACTGAACAGTTTAACGTCTCAAAATAGCCTTATTGCTGTAGTAAGTATCCGGAATGATAATGAATAGTTTTATACCTTGAAAAGCACTCTACAGTTATATTTTATAAGAGGTAATAACAAAAGTGTCAATTTTTTTTAATGCTTTGATGGTAATTATTTGTTATATTTAGTTTTCTATTACCAAAAAAATATTAAACTATGGATCTATTTGTGTTAGTGCCAATTTTTGGTGTCGTGGCTTTACTTTATACATTTCTTCAGAGTAACTGGGTCAGTAAACAGAATGCCGGAAACGAAAAAATGAAGACAATCAGCGGACATATTGCTGATGGTGCAATGGCTTTTCTAAAGGCTGAGTACAAGATTTTGACTTATTTTGTTATTGTTGTTGCTATTTTGCTTGCAGTAATGGGAACTACCAATTCAAATTCTCACTGGAGTATTGGAATTGCTTTTGTAGTTGGAGCTATATTTTCTGCTTCAGCGGGTTTTATCGGAATGAAAATCGCCACAAAAGCGAACGTAAGAACTGCAGAAGCGGCCAAGACTTCTCTTTCAAAAGCTTTAAAGGTATCCTTTACCGGAGGTTCGGTTATGGGGATGGGAGTTGCGGGTCTTGCTGTTTTGGGGTTGGGAGCATTGTTTTTGATTATCAGACAGATTTTTGCTCCTGATGCTCCGGTAGATTCTCATGAAATGGAGAGGACTATTGAAATCCTGACAGGTTTTTCTTTAGGTGCGGAATCTATTGCTCTTTTTGCAAGAGTTGGTGGTGGTATTTATACAAAAGCTGCTGACGTAGGTGCTGATCTTGTGGGAAAAGTAGAAGCCGGAATCCCTGAAGATGATCCAAGAAATCCTGCTACTATTGCAGATAATGTCGGAGACAATGTTGGAGATGTTGCCGGAATGGGAGCAGACCTTTTTGGCTCCTATGTTGCCACGGTTTTAGCAACAATGGTTCTGGGCAGGGAAACTATTTCTGATGATGCTTTCGGAGGTTTTGCGCCAATTCTTTTGCCCATGCTTATTGCAGGAACAGGTATTATTTTTTCAATAATAGGAACTTTATTTGTAAGAATTAATGATAATGAAGGTTCATCCACTTCCAGTGTACAGAATGCTTTGAACCTTGGAAACTGGGGAAGTATTGTTATTACTGCTATAGCATCTTATTTCCTCGTAACTTATATTCTTCCCGACAAAATGATACTCAGGGGGCATGAGTTTACTAAAATGGGTGTTTTTGGTGCCATTATGGTAGGCCTGGTAGTCGGAACTTTAATGAGTATAATTACTGAATACTATACAGCTATAGGAAAAAGACCTGTCTCCAGTATAGTGAGACAATCCTCTACAGGCCATGCAACCAATATTATCGGAGGGCTTTCTGTGGGAATGGAGTCTACGCTGCTCCCCATTATTGTTCTTGCAGGAGGAATCTATGGCTCTTATCTATGTGCTGGACTTTATGGTGTGGCAATTGCCGCCGCCGGAATGATGGCAACAACAGCGATGCAGTTGGCGATAGATGCATTTGGCCCGATTGCAGATAATGCGGGTGGAATTGCGGAAATGAGTGAACTACCTAAAGAAGTACGTGAAAAAACAGATATCCTGGACGCTGTAGGAAATACAACAGCTGCTACAGGGAAAGGATTTGCTATCGCATCAGCAGCTTTAACAGCTTTGGCATTGTTTGCTGCTTTTGTTGGAATAGCAGGTATTGATGGTATTGATATTTACAGGGCTGATGTTTTGGCAGGTTTGTTTGTAGGAGGAATGATCCCTTTTATATTCTCTTCTCTGGCAATAACTGCTGTAGGACAGGCCGCTATGGCTATGGTGGAAGAGGTAAGAAGACAGTTCCGTGAAATTCCGGGTATATTAGAAGGTAAAGCCCAGCCTGAATATGAAAAATGTGTTGCTATTTCTACCGATGCATCAATTCGTAAAATGATGCTTCCGGGGGCCATTGCTATTATTTCTCCCTTATTGATCGGGTTTATTTTTGGTCCGGAGGTTTTGGGTGGATTTTTAGCAGGTGCAACAGTAAGCGGTGTTTTAATGGGAATGTTTCAGAATAATGCCGGTGGAGCATGGGACAATGCTAAGAAGTCATTTGAAAAAGGAGTAGATATTAACGGGCAAACTTACTATAAAGGTTCTGATCCGCATAAAGCATCGGTAACAGGAGATACAGTAGGAGATCCTTTTAAGGATACTTCAGGGCCTTCAATGAATATTCTGATTAAATTAATGTCAATTGTTTCATTGGTTATAGCTCCAACATTGGCTGTGCTGCATAAAGATAAGATTGATGCTAACAGAAAGGCGAAGCTGGAAAGTTTAACCCGTTCGGAAACGGCTCATGGAGGAATAATGACTTCCGATTCAATATTGGTAATCACTCCAAAAGATGTTAAAGGCCATCTTAATGAAAATGGTGATTTTGTGTATGATACAGGGAATATCCAAAAGGTTAATTTAAAAGGAGGAAAGACAATTGCAATAGGGGAAGGCAGTCAGATTTATCAACTGTACAATTCTGTAAAACAAAAAGATAAGTCGATTCTGGATCCCAATCAGTGGTATACCATAGAGAACCTTTATTTTGAAACTGGATCCAGTGACCTTAAACCTGGTTATGAAATGCAGCTGAATAACCTGGCAGAAATTTTAAATGCTTATCCTGAACTGAAAATAAAACTGGGGGGATACACGGATAATAGTGGTACTGAAGAAAGTAACCAGCAACTGTCAAATCTAAGAGCACAAACCGCTAAACTGAAATTACTTGAACTGGGAATATCAGCCGATAGAATAGAAGCTGAAGGATATGGCTCTCAACATCCGGTTTGTGAAGCTAATGATACTGAAGAATGTAAAGCTAAAAACAGGAGAATTGACGTAAGGGTATTGTCTTTATAATTGTGCCTTAATAATAGTAAAACAGTAGTAAATGAGTTTATTACTGTTTTTTTATTATATTTGATTATATAAATTCACTATACTTTGAAAAATACCTAATATTCTGGTTTATATTTTTATGAAAAAGCTATTTATTTTTGGATGTTTTATATTTTGTCGTATGTTTTTTTCTCAAGAATTTAAATATTTTGATTATATCAAAGAAGCTGAAGATCTGTATCATCAAAAAAACTTTAAAGAATCAGCATTAAAATATGATATAGCATATGAATCAATGAATCAGTTGATTGTTCAGAATGATTTATATAATGCTGCTTGTGCCTGGAGTTTGGCAGGGAATAGTGATAAGGCGTTTCTATATCTTGATCATATTGTAGATAATAGGATGATCCAGACCTGGAATGATCCAACTGAATTTTATAAATTATTAATTAATGATAACGATTTCAGAACTCTAAAATCTGATAAAAGATGGTCAGTTTTGGTTGGAAAAGCATATAATAAACAACAAGATTATATTAAAAAAATAAATAATCCTCTAGCAGATAGAATAAGACTAATAGGGATAAAAGATCAGGGTTTAAGGCTGAAACTTGATTCGGTAAGAAAAAAAAGCGGATTGAATTCAGTTTTTGAAAAAGAGCTAATGTTAAAAATAAAGAAACAAGACTCCCTGAACCTCTTTGAATTAGAAGATATTATAAAAAGCTATGGCTGGTTAGGACCTTATGAGATTGGTTATAAGAATAATCAGTATTTATTTCTTGTAATTCAGCATGCTGATCTGAAAACCCAAAAAAAATATCTGCCCGTATTAAGAGAAGCTGTTAGGAATGGGAAAGCTCTTCCAAAAGATCTTGCATATCTTGAAGATAGAATAAACAGAAGGAGCGGTATTCCTCAGATATATGGTTCACAGGTGTATATAGATAAAATCCAAAAAACATATTACCTGTTTCCAGTTCAGAATGTTGATCTTCTTGATTCTAAAAGAGCTTCTGTCGGATTGGAGCCAATATCGACTTATCTGAAAAATTCATTTAATATGGATTGGAATATAGCTAAATATAAGGAAGAAATGCCTTTACTGGAAAAAGAATTGTTAAAAGGCAATTAATTTTTTACTGATTTTTTATAGAAAATTCACTTCAGTATGAATTGTGTTAAATAATGTTAAACTTTGCAATCACTGTTGCTTTATATGTTTTAATTGATTAAGTTAGCTATACATTAATCAAACAAAAGAGAATTATCATGAAAAAACTTAAAAAATTTTCAGTAAAAGAAGAGAATCTAAAAAAAATTAAAGGAGGAGGATTTACTAATCCTGTTTTTGAGGACGGATCATCGTCATCATCATCATCATCTTCTTCTTCGTCATCTTCGTCAAGCTTTGAATCTGACTCAGATTCAGATTCTGACTCAGATTCAGATGCTGATTAAGATTTCTTTTTCTTAGAACGTAAAAAGGATATACAGTGTATATCCTTATTTTTTTTAAAATTTTAAACTACTACCCATGATTTTAATATTATCCAGATCTGATGATGGTTCTACAAACAAGATAATAGATTGGCTTTTTTTATTTGGAAAAAAATTTATACGGCTTAATGGGAATAAAGCTAATTATGAAATAAAACGTATTAACAATAATGAAGTTATAGTATCAATTGAAGGGAATGAAATTAATATTTTAGAAGCTTCAAGTGTCTGGTATAGAAGAAATGGTTTCGGGCACACATCTTTCGAATATACTCTTTCAAAAAATGCTCTAAAGGATGTTTTGAAAAGAGAAATAGATCAATTTTACGTTTATGATCAGATCAGGGATGAGTTCCGTGTTATTTTTGAATATATAAATTTTCTTATAGAAACTAAAATTCCCAATCGGTTAGGAAGTTTTTTCAAAAGAGAAATTAATAAGATGATAACTTTATATCATGCTGAGCAATCGGGCTTTCAAATACCAACTTCTTATATTTTAAGTAAGAAAGAAGATTTGAGAGAAAAGCAAGGGCTTGTTACAAAAGCATTGAAAGATGGAGTGTATTTATTAGGTAAAGAATATGAATATTATTCCTATACGGAACGTATTACAGATGAAATTGTAGAATCTACCTTTGAATCTTCATTTCTACCATCACTATTTCAAAAAGAAATTAAAAAAAAATATGAACTCCGGGTATTTTATCTTAAAGGTGAGATCTTTAGTACGGTTATATTTTCCCAGCAAAAAGCAACTTCTGCCGTGGATTTCAGAAAGGACGGACATTCTATAAGATATATTCCGTACTCGTTACCGGATGACATCAGAGAAAAAATAAATAACCTTATGACAAAACTTAATCACAATATAGGAGCGATAGACTTAATTGTGGATATTAATGATAATTATATATTCCTGGAAATAAATCCCGGGGGCCAGTTTTCATACTATTCAGACATGTGTAACTTCTATATAGAGAAAAAAATTGCAGAAATTTTATGAAGAAATTGAAACTCAATAAACAGCAAAAAAGAAATCTTCCCATTTTTTACAATTATATTTCATACAGAAAAATGGACTCTTCAAATTTTTATTTTCATATGCCTGAATCCAAAAAGTATATGAACTTTACCAATATAAGTGCACCGAACACATTTATATCAAAAATTATTGATTATTCACAAATAGATTAATAAATATGAGTACAGGAGATTTTCTATTTATTTATACTAATGTTTTTTTAATTAAAGGATTTACGCGGACAATGGTATTGGATCTGTCTAAAACGAGTTGGGTCTTTTTTGATAATGACTATGCTGAATTGATAGATCTGTTTAAAACCGATTCAATAAGTAATATCCGTAAAAATATTGACCCTGAAAGTATTGGTGATTTTGATAATTTTGTGACTTTTTTGATAAACAATGATTATGCTGCATATGTTGACGATCTTTCTTTGTTTCCAAAAATTGAAGAGGTTTGGTATAGTCCCTATAAAATTTCAAACTCTATTATAGATTTTAATGATAAAATCCATGATATGAAAAAAATCTCCGAAGAACTCTTTCTGTTAGGATGCCAGTATATTGAGCTAAGGTTTTATTCGGAAATTGAAATTGATAAAGTCAAAGAAATTCTCGATTGTTTTAGAGATAAAGACTTCAGGAGTATTCATTTGATTATTAAATACAATGAAAAACTTACCAACGATTTACTGTTTTCTGTTTGTGCATCACATCTTAATATTTCATTCACAGTTTATAATTCTCCTGTCAATGAATATTTTAAAAATGAATTAGATAATGTTCTTCCTTCAATGGGGTGTATCAACTATATACAACAAAATATTATAGATTGTAGAAGTTGTGGGGTTATTAATTCTACTATTTTTTTTAATCCTAAAAATGTCGGTTTGTTTATGGGGAATAAATTATATAATTCGTGTCTCAATAGAAAGATCTCAATAGATACCGAAGGATATATAAAGAACTGTCCTTCCATGAAGAATTCTTTTGGAAACATAGAAGATAAATCATTGTTGAAGGTTTATGAAGAAGACGCATTTAAAGATATCTGGAATCTTAATAAAGATCAAATAGAGACATGCAAAGATTGTGAATTCAGATATGTATGCAGTGATTGCAGGGCATATACGGAAAATCCTGACAATGCATTTTCTAAACCATTGAAGTGCGGATATAACCCTTATACCGGAGAATGGCATGAATGGAGCCTTAATCCTCTAAATCAGAAGGCAATTAAGCATTATAGAATGGAAGATTTTGTAATCTCATAATTTTTTTTGCAAATATTCCAGAGCCTGGATAATTATCTCATCTTTTTTTGCAAAACTAAACCTGATATAATTTGAGTTCTGTCTTGAATTATAAAATGCAGAAAGGGGGAGGCAGGCTACTTTTTTTTCAATAGTCAGCCATTTTGAAAATTCTACATCAGTCATTGTTTTAGACACATTTCTGAAGTTGACGATCTGAAAAACACTGCCTTCAGCTTTCTGTTCAATCCGTAATGGTGTATTCAGGATCATTTCATTGAACATATCTCTTTTTCTCTGCATCATTTGTTTATTGGCAGAAGGATCAAATAGCTCAAGATATTTTGCCAGTGCATATTGTGCAGGAGCATTTGCGCTGTAAGAAATATATTGCTGATGACACTGAAATAATTCGGTTAATTTTTCGGGAGCAATCATATAGCTGACTTTCCATCCTGATGTGTGGAACATTTTCCCAAAAGAGAATATACAAAATGTCCTGTCTTTAAGATCAGGGTGAAGGTATGAGCTATAGTGTTCAGCATCATCGTAACAGTAAGTGTCATAAATTTCTTCCGAAATCAGATAGATGTTATGATTTTTTATCAGCTCATATAATTGATTCCAGTCTTTTTGTTTCCAGATTTTCCCGGTAGGGTTTTGAGGAGAGTTAACAATAATTGCTTTTGTTTTTTCAGAGATACATTTTTTTAATTTATCCCAATCTATAGTAAAATCATCTCCGAGATCATAATATACCGGCAGGCCTCCATTTATAACTACCGAAGGCCCGTAAGTATAATAGGATGGCTGGATGATAATTACTTCATCGCCTTGATTCATAATAGATTTCAACGCTGTATATAAAGCAAAGGTTGCGCATGGAACAACTGTAATTTCTCTAGGTTTAAGAGTGATGGCATTTATCCGTTTCGCATTGAATCTGATAATATTTTCAATCAAAAGAGAACTGCCGGAAAGAGGCTCATACTGATGATGGGAAAGTTCAGCAGATTCTTTAAGAAACAGTTTTAACCGTTCATCAATATCAAAGTCGGGGAGTCCTAAAGAAAGGTCATAACTTCCATACTGTGCTGCAAGTGCAGACATCTCGGTAAAAAAAGAATAATGAGTGAACCCGTGAATTTTTTCCATCATTTTGCACTTTATCAAATATAACAAAAATAACATTCCATGAATGATTAAATAAAATTTGTTACTTTTAAGAAAATTATTCTTTATGAAAAAACTGCTAATACCGTTATTTGCCATTGCTTTACTTACCGGTTGTAAAACCGCTAATGTTTCAGACGGAACTTCTAATATTTCTATAAAACATGATAAAGCTTTTTCTGCTGCTTATAAGATGATTAATAAGGAAGATTTAAAGAAAAACTTATATGTAATTGCTTCAGATGAAATGGGAGGCAGAGATACAGGGAGTCCGGGGCAGAGAAAGGCAGGAGAGTATATTGTAAATTATTATAAAAGCCTTGGCATTTCATATCCAAAAGCATTAAATTCTTTTTATCAGAAGGTACCTTCAGAGTTTATGAAGAAAAGAGGTGGCGGAAACCTTCCTGATTCCGAAAATATTCTCGCATTTATAGAGGGAAGTGAAAAACCTGAAGAAATTGTTGTAGTATCTGCTCATTATGATCATGTTGGAACCAAGAATGGGGTGGTCTATAACGGAGCCGACGATGATGGCAGCGGTACAGTAGCCGTGATGGAAATTGCAAAAGCTTTTCAACAAGCAAAAAAGGCAGGAAACGGACCTAAAAGATCCCTTCTTTTTCTCCATGTAACAGGGGAGGAGCATGGTTTATTTGGTTCTGAATACTATTCAGAGAATCCTGTTTTTCCATTGGCTAATACCGTTGCTGATCTTAATATTGATATGATTGGAAGAGATGATCCTGCTAACAGAGGAAAGCAGTATGTATATGTGATTGGTTCAGAAATGCTTAGTTCTCAGCTTAAAATAATTAATGAGGCTGCCAACAAAAGAACAAACAACCTTGAGCTGAACTATAAATATGATGATCTTAATGATCCTGAACAACTTTATTACCGGTCAGATCATTATAACTTTGCCAAACACAATATTCCAGTAGCTTTTTTCTTTGACGGAATTCATGAAGACTATCATAAACCTACTGATAAGCCTGAAAAAATAGATTATCCTCTGCTTGAAAAAAGAACACAGCTAATTTTTGCTACCGCATGGGATCTTGCGAACAGATCAGAGAGAATTGTTGTAGATAAAAAGTAAAACATATATTGGAATCAGAAGGCATATTGTTAAATCTTTGTGCCTTTTAATCTTTAAAATAATATACCGATTGGTATATTATGTATATTTGCTTAAGGTTAATAAATAAATTTTCAATAAAATGTACCGACTGGTATATTAAAAAAGTAAAAAATATGAAAGATGTATTTATCATTGCTGCAAAGCGTACTCCCATTGGTGGATTCATGGGAGATTTATCCCGATTCACGGCTGTTCAGTTAGGTGCAGCGGCAATACAAAATGCTTATGAAAGTATTTCACTTTCTCCGGAACATATAGATAGCGTAATTATGGGAAATGTGCTGAGTGCAGGTGCAGGGCAGTCACCGGCAAGACAAGCCGCAATATTTTCTGACATTCCTGTGGAAAAAGATGCCACAACAGTCAATAAGGTATGTGCTTCAGGAATGAAAGCAGTTATACTGGGAGCACAGCAGATTCAGCTTGGGATGGAAAATATTGTAATGACAGGCGGGATGGAAAGTATGAGTAATACTCCACATTATATGTACCTCCGCCGTGGGAGGAAACTAGGTGATGTTATGCTTACTGATGGTATGATTAAAGACGGTCTGTGGGATGTCTATAATGACTTTCATATGGGAAGTGCTGCAGAACTTGGAGTAAGAAAATATGGTCATACAAGACAAGAACTGGATGATTATGCATTGCTTTCTTATAAGAGGGCGCGCGAGGCTACTGAAAATAATAAATTTAAGAATGAGCTGTTTGAGATACCAGTGAAAGATAAAGAGAGGACAATAATTATCAGTAAAGATGAAGATATTGACAAGCTTATTCCTGAAAAAGTTCCATTATTGAAGCCGGCTTTTGAAAAAGACGGGATGTTGACAGCAGCCAATTCGAGCAATATCAATGACGGAGCAGCAGCCATTTTACTTAGCTCTTCGGAGGGAGTAATGCAGCATAATATTAATAATCCTTTGGCAAGAATTGTTGCTTATGCTGATGCAGCGCAATCTCCGGAGTGGTTTACTACTTCGCCTTCTATTGCAATAAACAAGATTTTGAAAGCTACAGGGCTTGATTTATCTGATATTAGCTATTTTGAGATTAATGAAGCATATTCATCCGTTATTCTCTCTAATCAGCAGATATTAGGTTATGATCTTGACAAAGTAAATGTTTACGGTGGAGCTGTTGCAATAGGACATCCGATCGGAGCTTCCGGCGCCCGGATCATTGCTACCCTGGTTAATGTACTGAGACAGGAAAAAGGAAGGTATGGAATTGCTGCAATTTGTAATGGAGGAGGTGGTGCTTCAGCGATTCTTATCGAAAATCTGCAATAGTTATAAAATATTTTGGAATGGTTTCAATCAGTGAATATTGGTTGAAACCATTTATTTTTAGGCTAAAGTATTGGAAATTTTAAATTTATCTTTTTTGTGGTTACGGATTTAAATTTAAAGAAACTGATAAAAATCACGACGTTATTATTTTTATTGATTCTAAATAAATATAAATTTGCTTCAACAAAAAAAATCAGACTATAAAAAAATAATCAATCTTTCAGCGGTCATTATTGTTCATTGATGGAAAAATAGTATACCACTATTCCAAATTTGAAGGAGATCATAAAATTATCAGGAAAATAATTAAAAAACAGAACATATCTAATCATATCCATATCAATTTTTGTTTTTTTAACCGGCAGAATATCTGTCGGTTTTGTTTTTAGATTGAAATGGTTATATCATTCTGAATCAAGGATGTTCATCAGTTCCTGTTTTGAAAACCCCTGAAAATTTGATCCATCTGCTTTAAGGAGCTGCTGAGCGAGATGTTTTTTTCTTTTCTGAAGTGTAAGAATTTTCTCTTCCACCGTATTTGAGCAAATCATACGGACTGCAATTACGTTTTTAGTTTGTCCTATACGGTAACTGCGGTCAATTGCCTGGTTCTCTGCCGCAGGGTTCCACCAGGGATCTATCAGGTATATATAATCTGCCTGGGTAAGGTTTAACCCAATGCCACCTGCTTTTAAACTGATCAGGAACACGCGTATATTTTCATTGTTCTGAAAGTTATTTACTTTTTCACCTCTGTCTCTGGTTTGGCCAGTCAGATATTCAAACGGAATTTCACGTTTTTCCAGCTCCGCTTTTAAAAGATCAAGCATTCCTACAAACTGGGAAAAGACAAGTATTTTATGATCCTGTGACTTTCCTGTGATTTGTTCCATCAGAATTTCAATTTTTACAGAGTGTTCACCGGAATATCCTTCTTTAAGAAGTACCGGAGAGTTACAAATTTGTCTGAGTCTGGTAAGTCCTGTAAGGACATGCATGCTGTTTTTATTCAGCTCATCCTCATCATTAGCTGCAATAAATTCACGAAGTTCCTTTTCGTAGGCATCATATATCCTGCGTTGTTCAGCATTCATTTCACAGTAGATTACTGTTTCGGTTTTTTCAGGAAGCTCTTTGGCTACCTGTTTTTTTGTCCGGCGAAGAATAAAAGGCTTTATTTTTTGTTGAAGTTCCGCGGCTCGTTTAGAATATTCGAATTTGTCAATAGGAATAGCATAAATATCTTTGAAGTAGCTTTTACTTCCTAATAAACCCGGGCACGCAAATGACAGCTGACTGTAAAGGTCAAAGGTATTATTTTCAATCGGAGTACCGGTTAGAACAATTCTGTTTCTGGATTGAAGTAAACGGGCTGCTTTATATCTTTCAGAGTCAGGATTTTTGATCGTCTGTGATTCATCAAGAAAAATATAATTGAAATAAAAGGTTTTCAGAAACTGAATATCTGAAAGGAGTATCCCGTAGCTGGTAATTACCACATCATAATCCACCATATGGGCTGTGGTTTTAGACCTGTCAGAACCATGATGCTGTAATACTTTTATAGACGGAGCAAATTTTCTTATTTCATCCTGCCAGTTAAAAAGTAGAGAAGTGGGAACAACCACCAGATTGGTAGTGTGTCCGCGTTTTTCCCTTTGAGATAGGATAAATGCAATAATCTGAAGTGTTTTTCCAAGACCCATATCATCTGCAAGGCATCCTCCGAAATTGAAGCTGTCCAGGAAATTCAACCAGTTCAGTCCTTCATGCTGATAGTCCCTTAACTCAGCTTTTAAATCTGAAGGAACAGAAGTTTGTGGAATTTTTTCAGAAGAATATAATTGCGATGAATAAGCCTGTATTTCTTCATATACTTCATTACTTAAAACTTCCTTTTCAAAGAGAGAAGCAACTTCTGTAAAATTAATCTTCGGAATTTTTAACAGTTCCTCATCTATTTCTCCGGCCTTAAAATAAGCAGAAATTTTATTGATCCATTCTTCAGGAAGAATACCCAGGGTGCCATCATCCAGCTGTACAAATTTACTTTTATTACGGATTGTCCTGTGAATTTGTTTTAAAGAGGCTTCTTTTTTACCGAATCCAACTTTGATCTTTGCATTAAACCAGTCCAGTCCACTGGTAATCTGAATATTTATTTTTGCCCGATGTGGGTTCAGTTTATTGTTTTTCAGTTCATTAAACCCAAGTATGGTAACTCCCTCATTTCTCCAGGTATCAAAAGCATCAAGAAACCAGTCGTTTTCCATAAACTTATCACGATGAAGATAAAAATACTGATACCCATCTGTTTGCTCTTCAAAATCAGGATGCTGCTGTATAATTAAAGAAGTAAAGCGTGATTCCAAAACTTCATCCCGTTCAACTTTAAACAGGTTTCCGTTCTGATCAGTATTGAAAAGCTGTTTTCTTGAATACACCGGCACTTCTAATTCTCCATAACGTATAACAGGAGTAATTCCAATATAATTCTGTTGTTGCCGTAAATAGATGATTTTTTCTGTACTGAAATCTTTTTCTTTAAGCTGAACTTCAGATGCTGCATGTATGTAGTTGTAATTGATATAAATACGCTCCTCCAGTGGTGATAGAATGGACTGCTTGAACTCCTCGTATTTTGATGAGTGTATCAGTAATATTTCATTATTGGTTTTAAAAAATTTAATTACCCGGAGCATATCAGGATGGTCTACATAACTGAATTCTTGTTGATTATATATAAAATATTCATTTTTAAGAATTACATTTTTAAATGGGACGGTGTGGTCCGGAAACAGAAGCTCGCCTGTAATTTCATAAAACGGATCTTTCTTAAATATAGTTAGTTGTATGTCTGCATTTAAAGTATTAAATGTAACGGAAATCAGGGATTTTGACGATACAGTTTCAGTAATATTGCGATCATGAAAATATACATCCAGATTCAAAGGGTTTTGTACTATTATCTTAAGAGCCTCAAGTTCGGCGAGTGTGTAATCTTCATTATAATTATTCTGAAATGTAGAAATAGCAGTGTAAAATTTGATATCCAAAGGTGTTTCTGCGTTCCATATCAATGGCATTGCATCTATAGGAACAACCGGGTTTTTTAACTTTCCGGCTTGGGTTATTTCCGCTTCCATTAAGGCAAAAACAAGATGATTATAATAACGATGATTACCAATGACAAGAATTTGTTTTTTTGTTTTGTCATGGGATGCCAGCTCAGCTAATCTGTCATGCTGAAGAGGAATAAGGTCCTTTTTTAAAGTCTGCTCATCTATCGGAAGCAATTCTTTAATTTTAGGTTGTATATCAATTTTGCCTTCAAGATAGTTTATCTGAAAATAGGTATCCAGATCGGCTTCGTTTTCCAAACCATAAATTCTAGCTTTCGGAAGAAGTGTTTTTCTACGAAGGTAAGCGTCAAAAAACATTCTGAATTTTTTTTCCTCAAGGATACAGTGAATGATTTCTGTCTGATGAATACAAAGCTTTCCTTCCGGGTTTTCACAGCTGCAGCTGCAAAGTAGTGAACTGCCAATATAGCTGATTGTAACAACCGGGGCGTTCAGAAGAGAGGATTCTCTGGTAAATACCCCTGAATTGATTTCAATAGAGATGGGATAAAAAGAATGAAAATCCCTGTTTTGTATAAAGGAGCTGTCTGAAGTGTGTTTCAGCAGATCATATACGGAAAGGGTACTGAAACTTATGTTTTCAAGAATATATTCTGCCATAAAAATTGCTGGAAACAAACTTACAAAAAACGGGTGAATAAAAGAACGGTTCGGATCCGTTTTGGATACATTTTCATCCGTTTTGGCAACTCCGGTATTTCTTCTATTCCTGAACTTTGTCCTGTAATTTAAACATAGAAAAAATGAAAACAGTTTTTATAACAGGTGCATCTACAGGGTTAG
The DNA here is from genome assembly GCF_003385595.1 of Chryseobacterium flavum. Lineage (GTDB taxonomy): Bacteria > Bacteroidota > Bacteroidia > Flavobacteriales > Weeksellaceae > Chryseobacterium > Chryseobacterium flavum. Next base: position 136,325 of record NZ_QNUE01000007.1, read on the forward strand.
GTAAAGCAACAGCGCAGCTATTTCAAAAAAATGGCTGGAAAGTAATTGCTACCATGAGAAATCCTGAAGCAGGGTCAGATCTGGCTGCGTTAGAAAATGTAACCGTACTTCCATTGGATGTAACAAATTCACAGCAGATAAAATTCACAGTGAGCAAGTCGCTCGAACTGGGTGATGTGGATGTGGTTTTTAATAATGCAGGATATGGTCTCCTGGGACCTCTGGAAGCTTTAACTGACGAACAGATCGTAAAGCAGTTAAATACTAATCTATTAGGTGTCATCCGTGTTACTCAGGCATTTATTCCATACTTCAGGGAAAAGAAAAGCGGAACATTTATTTCAACCACATCAATTGGCGGTCTGATAGCATTTCCCCTAGGTTCTACCTACCACGCAACAAAATGGGCATTGGAAGGATGGAGTGAGAGTATGGCTTTTGAGCTTAACAAATTGGGAATAGATATTAAAACGGTTTCTCCTGGAGGAATTAAAACGGATTTTGTAAGCCGTTCTTTAGATTCAGCAACTAGCCCGGCTTATGAAGAGATGACGCATTCATTATTTTCCGGTATGGAAGCAATGATGGAAATGGCATCTACTCCGGAACAGATTGCAGAAGTAGTTTATGAAGCAGCAACCGATGGAAAAAAGCAGCTCAGATATGTAGCTGGTGAGGATGCAAAAGCATTATATGCACAACGTCTTGAGCTGGGGGATGAAGCCTTCAGAGAGCAGCTCGGAAAACAATTTATCTAGCCCGCTGTTATTGAAACAGCATAAACAAATCTGTTTGTGCTGTTTTTAAACTTGAAAAATTTATACATTTATAGTATGGAAAAAAAAGAAATTGTTCCTTTGAAAATAACATCCATATCTGAACTGCATGATCTGCTGCAGCTTCCGAAGCCTCTTCATCCGCTGATAAGTTTAGTGGATAATTCGAAAATGACGGTCAGTAAAGAATTTCTGGGAAGAAGTTTTCTGCTGAATTTTTATAAGATTTCCTATAAATATTCTACAAAAGGAAAAATGGGATATGGACAGGGATATTATGACTTTAACGAAGGAGGAATGATGTTCACTGCTCCGGGGCAGATTCTCTCTACAGATGAAAATGCAGAATATAGTGGTTATACATTGCTGGTGCATCCCGATTTTATCCGCAGTTATCCTTTGGCAAGAAAAATCAGAAAGTTTGGTTTCTTTTCTTATGATACCAATGAGGCCCTGCATTTGTCAGATCAGGAAAAAACAAAAATTACAGGTATTCTGGACAGTATTACCCTTGAGCTGAACACTGCTATAGATGAAATAAGTCAGGATGTGATTGTTTCTTATATTGAAGTTCTGCTCAACTATAGTAACCGTTATTATAAGAGACAGTTTATCACAAGAAAAATGGTAAACAGTGATTTGCTTTCTAAAATGGAAGCAATACTGGAAGATTATTTCAATGAACAGGAAACATTAAACAAAGGTTTACCTACGGTAGAATTCCTTGCTTCTGAACTTCACTTATCCCCGCATTATCTGAGTGATATGCTTCGCAATCTCACAGGACAGAATGCCCAACAGCATATTCATGAAAAATTAATTGAAAAAGCAAAGGAATATCTTTCTATTACTGATTTATCCGTTTCAGAGATTGCTTATGCCCTGGGATTTGAGCATCCACAGTCATTTAATAAACTATTTAAAAGGAAAACAGATAAAACACCTTTAAGATACAGGCAGTCATTTAATTAAAATGCATAAGCAATTGTCATTACTGTAAAATATACTCATTTCAGGCAGCAATAAAAATACCGGATTTCAGGTAGATTAAAATCCTTCTTTTTCAGGATTGTACTTTTTTAAAACTAGAAATAAATTTGTATTAAAAGCCAAATCTATTTCAACTTAAATAAAAACAATATGAAAAAATTAAACTCTATCTTATTTCTCGCTATGGGTGTTATTGCTTATGCACAGCCTTCAGTTACGAGGACAGGAATTGACCGCATCAATATTCCCATAACATTCAAGTCTGATGATGTAACCGGTACTGCGGTTACTGCAGGGCCATCGGGAGCAAATATTACATGGGACTTTTCTGCATATCCCGGTCCTAATGTTTCAACAACTACAACGAACGAATGTCCCGGGCAGGCTAACTGCTTCAGATTTGCAACAGCGAACAGGATCAATAAACCGGCACTGACAGATTTTTATGATTTTTCTTCTGTAGATGACAATCAGATCCTGAGAATCGGATCTTATGGCGGGCCGGCTTTGGGAGATGTGACCACAACGTATACTGACCCGCTGATTGAATTTAAATTTCCTATAACTTACCTGCAGCAATATACTGACAATTATCAGTTTAGCAGTGTTTCAACTGGAATAGGAAATACAAATGAAACAGGGCAGGAAGAAAATACAGTAGATGGTTACGGGACCGTAATAACTCCTTCGGGAACATATACTAATGTCCTGAGAATAAAAAAAATGCGCACTGCAACACAAACTGGTTCCGGGTTACCTGTTCCGATGAGTTATACAAATGAGGGTTATATATGGGTTAGCCAGAATGCCGGGATAGTAATGTCTTTCAGCATCAATACCTTTGTTTCAAACGGGACAACACATGTAGCAAAGGTGGTTTCTTATCTTGATTCAGGAACCTTGTCAACACATGAGCTAAATAATAAAAAAGAAGATTTGTCGGTATATCCGAACCCAAGTTCTGAACGTATTACTTTAGCTTCAAAAGAAGATATCAGGAAGGTTTCCCTTATATCTTCTGAAGGGAAAACTGTTCTGACCAGTGAAAATTCAAAAAATATTGATATTTCAAAATTACCTAAAGGAGTATATATTCTTCAGGGAGATTTAAAAAACGGAACTTCAGTGACCAGAAAAATTATAAAAAAGTAGTATAAATTTTTTTAAGTTTTTTGAAACCATCGGGGACACAACAGAAGGTAAATAACACAGTGATTAATATATTTGTTTTAATGTGGATTTTAATGTCCCCGATATTTTTGCTTTTATCATTTTGAGGTCAGAGGATAATTTTATTTTTCTGATCTTATTTTTTGTATACTCCGTTATAACCTGGTCAATTCTTGTTTTGCCTCTATCATTTTAATAGAATTGATTAAAACGGAATATAAAATGACAAAAATGGAATAGATTTTATTCCTGAGTGTTCTTAACTTCGCAGCCGGAATTGTTAACTTAATACGGATCATGTACAATACAGAATCTTCCCATTCGAAAATGCCGGCCGCATGTTTTCTGCTTTTTTTTGCCCATGGTCTTGTTTTTTCTTCCTGGGCAAGCCGTATTCCAATCATTAAAGATGCGCTTTTGATCAGTGAGGCGGAGCTTGGAACACTTTTGTTGCTGACGCCTATCGGGCAGCTCTCTACGATGGTGCTTGCAGGAAAGCTGATTAGTATGTACGGAAGTTCCTGGATTATCAGGAAATGCTTTTTATTATATCCTTTTTTTCTTATATTAATAGGGCTTGCTCCATCATACTGGATCCTGGCAATTGTTCTGTTTTTCTTTGGGGTCTCCGGAAATTTATGCAACATAGCAATGAATACACAAGCTATTGAGATAGAAGGAATAACAAAAAGAACTCTATTGTCTTCCTGTCATGGTGCATGGTGTTTTGCCGGGCTGGTTGGCGCTGTAGTGGGTTTACTGATGATTAATATAGGAATAAATACATTTTACCATTTTATGGTCACTTTTGTGCTTGTGATTCTATTCTGGATGTATAGTAAAATGCATTTAACCAATATGATCCATCAGGCAACCCCGCAAAAACAGTCAATTTTTAAGTCAGTTAATCCCACATTGGTTGCCTTGGGAATAATAGGTTTTCTTAGTATGGCTATTGAGGGTGCTATGTTCGACTGGAGTGGGGTTTATTTCCAAACAATTGTAAAGGCGCCGGAAAATCTTGTTATACTGGGGTATACAAGCTTTATTTTAATGATGACTTTAGGAAGATTCATCGGAAATGGGGCTATTGAAAGATTCGGAAAAAGAACCATTCTGCAAGCCTGTGGTTTTCTGATGAGTGGAGGATTGTTCCTGAGTGTTTTTTTTCCGGAGCTGTGGATATGTGTTATTGCATTTATGATCATAGGACTTGGAAGTTCTCTCAGTGTTCCGTCTGTTTACAGTACAGTAGGACAGGTGAGTACGGTAGCACCAAGTATCGCATTATCCTTTGTGTCCAGTATTTCATTTTTAGGATTTTTAATCGGGCCACCACTTATCGGATATATTGCTGAAGCTTTTGACCTGAGATATTCTTACGGATTTTTTGCCTGTTTTGGTATATTACTGGCCATAATGGCAGGGCAGATGAAGGTTTTCCGTAAAAGCTAAAATAATTTTTCTTAGTATTATTCGAGGCTATCAGATAAAGTATAATACTTTCCTTTTAGACACAACAGACAACTTTTCACCTTGTTATGGATCCGTTAGTCATCTGAATTCAGTGTATGCAGCAAGGTTATGAAATTCTGAATGCCAGATTAATTAAAATGTGGAATTTAATTTTCAATTGTATGCCTAAGCTCGGTAATACCGAAGTAATTATATTGTTTTTGAATAGCATTAACAGGATATCAGATTAATAAAAAGTACATTTGTAAGGAGATCTGATACGGTCTCTTGTATTGGTTTTTATTTCATTTGAGAAGGCTGATCTTATGCAATGATACTATAACTTTCACAGAATAGTAATGATTTGTTTATACCAGTAAACAAGCAATTAACTTTTCTTGTTCTGTAGTTTGTGCAATGTATCTAATGTGTTTTCAATCATTTCCATACGTTTTTGTACTTTTTCTGCAGAAGCATCTAGAGTATAACCTTCTTCCATTAATTCTTTTATGAGAAGCATTTTTTTAATATTTTCATAATTATAGCGCCGGTTTTTACCTTCCTCCTCCGTCATACTGGAGATAATGGCTTTGTCTTCCCAGTAACGTATCTGCCTGGTTGGAATACCTGTTATCTGTGATACCTCACCAATACCGACAACGAGTTTATCTAAAAAGTAAGAGTCAAATGAAAGGTTTTTATTTTCTTCTTTTTTTTTCATTTGTAAATAATTTACAATTAATGTTGCAAATATAAAATATTAGTTGTTAATTTGCAATTGTAAATAATTTACAATTATTGATAATTAAAAACAATTAAAGTATGAAAAAGGCAATTGCAGTTTTAGTAGTAGCAATTATAACTTTAACATCAACGATTATGGCAATGAAACCTGAATATTTAACAAATGCATGTATGAAAAAGAATGATTATAATTTACAAGTTGGGCTTGAGGCATTTCAGAAAATTGTGAAAATTCCTGATGGTTATTTATTTCAGTCCGTAAATGAAGTAAAAGCTGATGGAGTACAGGCTCATTTGTTCCGATTTGAAAAAACTGAAAATAAAGGTTTACAAAAAGAACATTTTTCATTCATTATTTCAGAAAATGACAATTGTATTTTAGGCTTTACTATGATGGATAAGAAATATTCTAACGTTAAAATGGTTTCAAAGGCAGAAACGGAAAAGATCGCAAAGAATTTTTTATTGAAGTTAGACCTCTTTTTAGCAGAAAATCTGAGAAATCTTTGGATAGAAAGACATGACGAAGAGATTATGATTGACGGAAAAAAGGTTCTTGTGTCAGGAATGAAATATAAATGCTATAATGCTTCACGAAATGATTATGCGTGGGTAATTGTTGGCTTCGACGGATCTATAATTACTTTTGAACGTAATATAAAATGGAATAATAGTGAACATAAACGGATAACAGAAAAATGGCTGCATGATAACTGGTTAATAGAAAATTTAAGTACAGAAAAGCAAGAATTAAGAAAGCTTGTAGAAGAAACTTTTATAAACGGAGCTTTAAATAAACTTGAAGTAGAAGAAATGTTAAGAGGATTTCACCCTGATTTTGCCATATTGATAGCCAAAGAACATGAGCTTTTCCGTCTTCAGCTCCATGATTGGATGAAAGTAGTTGAAAATTATAAAAACTCTTCTGAAAAAGTGAAATCCGGAATCAGAAACCTTGATTATACTATTGATGTAATGGATGTTACAGGAAATACAGCCATAGTAAAAGCACAGCTGTTCAGAGATCATAAGATCATTATTACAGATTATCTCTCTTATATAAAATATCCTGATGGCTGGAAAGCTGTAGCTAAAATATCTAATGAGCATATTGCAAACCCTTTACATCTTACCCTTTAAATTATCCATAATGAAAACTATTATTCTAATTATATAAATATTTTAAGCATGAATAACACACAGGCACAGATAGAAAAATCAGCTCTTATTCTTATTGAAACTCAGAATGAATGGATGCATACAGATGGGAAATTAAGAAAAGCATTAGTCAGAGATGAACAAATGATGCTTAACTCGATTCTCAATATTGAAAAAATATTGAAATATGCCAGAAATAACGGCATCACGGTTATCCATGTAGGTTTACGTTTTGAGAGTGGATATCCTGAGTTAGGCGGCGGAAAAAGCGGTTTGCGTAAAGCAATTCCAAACGCGGGAACATTCCTTGTGAGTGAATTTGGGTCTTATTTTTTTGAAACTGTAAAGCCAATTGAAGGTGAATTTATTGTAAGCGGACGCACAGGAGCAAGCGCCTTTACAGGTTCAAATCTGGATGCTTATTTACGAAATAATAGAATAGAAAACATTTACCTGGCTGGTTATGCAACCCATGTCTGCGTGGAAAGTACTCTGAGAGACGGACATGAAAGAAGTTATAATACATATGTATTGTCAGATGCGACATCAGCTTTTGATCATGCACAACAGGAGTATTTTCTGAATGATATTGTACACCATTTTGGTGAACATTTAAATACTGAACAGTTTATCAGTAAGTAAATTAAATTGATCTGGTAATTTGTTGCTATATCAAAGCAAAGAGTTTATGTTGCAAATTATTTTTAATGTTCAAGCTTTTTATAAAGTAAACACCATTATAAAACCTGAAGTTCATTAAAAACTTCAATAATTGCTTCAATAAGCTCCTTTTCTATTGGAAAAGCTGGAGAAGCATCATGTATATTGGGGAGTATCGCCCGCAGGTTCCCCTGATCATCACGTTCAAAAACAACATCTGTATCATGTATATTGACAGAGAGCTTATAACCATAGGAAAATGTAGCGAGACGTCCGTTGAAAAGGAGTTCTTTTCCTTTATAAATGACGGGTAATTCGAATTGATGTTCCATTAAATTTCTAAATCCATGTAAAGTTCGGAAATCTTATCTAAATGTTATATAAAAATATTTCGGAAAAATCTGTTAGAGTGCAATAATCTTTAGAATGTTATCCAGTTTTGTCCGGAGCTCCTTATTTTCTTTCTCTAAGATTATAATATAGTCTTCTCTGTTTTCCATACTTTTCTTAGAGGTATACTTATCATCATAAATTTCCTCAACAGGCACTTTCAGGAACTTTGCAATCTTTTTCCAGTCATCTTTAGATATTTTTACAGATCCATTTTCTTTTCTGTTGTAGTTGGATGTATCTATTCCGAGTATATCAGCAATCTCTTTTTGGGTAAACCCTTTCTGTTTTCTTATAGCGTATAGCTTTTCTTTTCTCATATTTTATTTTTTACAAATATGCATAAATTAAAATTTTGTAATTTAATTTTTTATATTGAAAATTTAAGTATGTATGGAGGATTTTATTATTGAGCCTTTTCTACATCCTGATAACAGCAATCAGTTTATAAATACCAAAAATATATCAGATTTGTTATCAGTACGGTCTGCTGAACTTTTTAAACCTCACAAAACCCGGTTTAACTGTATTCATCTTTTTTACGAGGGTTCAGGAGTATTTACTTTAGATTTTAAGGAGCTGGAAGTCAAAGAAAAGCATATATTATTTGTTTCAACGAATCAGATCAGTCAGTTCCATGCACCTGTAACTTACAAAAGCAGAGTGCTGATTTTTACTGATGATTTCCTTTGTAAGAGCAGCCTTCAGACTCAGTTCTTCGGACAGGCCAGTCTTTTTAATGATCCGTTAAGTTTGCCTTATTTTGAATTAGGAGACAGGTTTGAAGAAATTTCTTCCTTATTTACCTGTATTGAAAAAGAATTGAAGAGACCTTATAATGAAATACAGACCACAATATTGAATAACTACTTATTCAATATACTGCTGATGACAGAAAGCTTATCAGGCATGGCTAATATCAGTTTGGACGTTTGTGGAAACAAGATTCTGGTTTCAAAGTTTAAATCACTGGTTAATAAGAATCTGTACAGGCAAAACAGTCTGGAGCATTACAGCTATGAATTGGGAGTTGGTTTACGTAGTCTTCAAAATGCTTTTTTGCAGGTTGAGAAGCAAAGCCCTAAACAATGGCTGATCAACCGGATGATTTTAGAAATTAAAAGAAACCTGATGTATAATGAAATGAGCATAAGTGAAATTGCCTACCAATTAGGTTTTAAAGAGGTGACCAATTTTACAAAATTTTTTAAGTCGAAAGAAGGAATAACTCCAACAGAATTCAGAAAGGAGTATCACAGGTAGTTTTTTACCATTTTTATACGTATTTGTATCAAAAATAAAATACTTATAGAAGCTATTTTTGCAATACAAGTAATTGTAATATTTAAATAATAATTTATAAAATGAATTGATTGGTTCATTTTTATTGAAGATATTTTTTTTTCATCATTTGTGTTAAAGCTGCATCTCTAGCGGGATGTAGCTTTTTACTTATGGCGTTTTGCATTGCCCTCGGGAAATGTCTGTACATAAAAAATATTGAGGTCAATATTCACCCGGGTTTTGCAGGATCAAAATAATATGTAACTTTATCATTTGAAAGGCCCCATAGTTCAATGGATAGAATAGAAGTTTCCTAAACTTTAGATCCAAGTTCGATTCTTGGTGGGGCTACTAGACAAAAGAACCCACCCTTTAGGGGTGGGATTCAATAGATAAAACATCTCATTTTTTTAATTAGACAACAATAAAAAGCACAGCCGACAATGCTGTGCTTAAATTTTTATTTCAAATTTAATTGCAATTTCAATGTTGAGAAAAGCAAAAAAAGTTTCCACTTCGATTATTTTACATAGTAAATGTACAAATAATTTTAATACGAAATGTGAACTTAATGTTAAAATTAACAACTTATCCACATTTTATTGTGGATAAGTCTTCTTATCTGTATCAGGCAATCAGGTTAGGCAGAATAGAAAAATGTTCTTAGCTCATTCGCAAAAACCTGTGGTAGTTCCAAAGCAGCAAAATGACCGCCTTCATTCATCTTTTTGAAGCTTGCCACATTCACGAAACGTTCCGCCCATTCTTCAGGAAACTGGGCTTCCCGGGGAAATACAGCAATACCAGCCGGTACATTTGTTTTCTGCGGTGCTTGTGCGCCTCCCCATAACGTGCTGGCATCAGCTTTATACATTCTTACAGATGATCCTATAGTCTGGGTTACCCAGTAAATCATAATATTTGTAAGAAGTTCATCCCTTCCTCCGAATGCTGTTTCTATCATTTCAGGAGAAGCTCCTGCATTTATAAAGCTGATAATCCATGCGGCAAGCCCGGCAGGGGAGTCATTTAATCCGTATGCAATAGATTGAGGCTTGGTAGAATGTACCATCGCATAGGCTCCTTCACTATACCACCATTGCTGAACAAGCTGTGCGAACTCTTTTTCATCTTCACTCATACTTGCCGGGTCTTCCTGCCCCCTGGGATAACCTACATCTGTTAAATGAACAGCCTCCATCACTTCTGGATATTTTGAGGCCAGTGCTTTCACAACACCCATGCCTATGTCACCTCCTGCAGCACAAAACTTCTCATAGCCAAGGATATCTGTCATCAGCCTTTTCCAAAGGTCGGCTACTTCTCCGCTGCTGAGGGCTGTTTTATCGGAAAAGCCAAATCCGGGGATTGAAGGAATAATAAGATCAAAACTTTGTTCCCCCTCTGTAAGTAAAGGAATAATTTTATGAAAACGATAGTAGCTGTCCGGCCAGCCATGCGTAAGTATCAATGCTTTGGGATCAGGGCCCTTCCCCCTGATATATTGGAAGTGGATCAAAATTCCGTTTATCCGGACTGTATACTGAGGATGTTGATTCAATTGCTGTTCATGCATCTTCCAGTCGTACTCATTCATCCAATATTCGGTGAGTCCTTTAAGGTAAGTCTCATTGGTACCGTAGTTCCAGCCTGCCCCCTCGGCTTCTCCCGGCCATCGGGTGTTTTGCAGGCGGTTTTTCAAGTCTGATATTACGGTTTCGGGAATGTTAACAGTAAATGGTTCCATTTTATATATTTTATTTTGGTGTATCGGATTATAATAATATATTGATAATAAGAATGTTATCAAAGTTAAAGACTTTGCAGATTAAATTATGTTGACAAAATCATAAATTTTTATTTTTTAATCATAAAAGTGTAACTTTGATTTATTAAAATCTGATAATAACATATCATTCTTATTCAGGTATATTCTTAAACCTGAAAGCTTTGGTTCGATTTTCTGAACCCAATACATCTGTATATAAAAAATAATAAAAGACAGTATGTCTTGTAATTTCAATGGCTGGTAATGTTTAGCTGGCTGTTGATTCCTTATATCCAATATTAAAAGAATCATCATGAATAACTATAAAGCTGCCGTAATCGGCGGAACGGGAAAATCCGGACAATACCTGGTAGAAAACCTTCTTAAGAAAGGTTATTCCATTAAACTATTATTAAGACATCCGGAAAATTTTACAATCCGAAGTTCTTTGATTGAGGTTGTAAAAGGAGATGCTAGAGATAAAAATGCGATCCATTCATTGATCCGGGGTTGTGACGTTGTAATGAGCACATTAGGGCAACCTAAAGGAGAGAAGTCTATATTTTCTGATGCTGCAAGAAATATAATCCGGGCAATGGATCATTTTAAGATCAAGCGCTATATTGTAACTACCGGACTGAGTGTCAATACATCATCTGATCGCAAAAATGGAAGGATTAAAATGGCTACAGGCTGGATGTATCAGCATTATCCGGAGACAACCGCAGATAAGCAAAAAGAATATGAACTCCTTCTGGAAAGTAATCTGGACTGGACTTTGGTGAGATTGCCTTTAATCTCTCTTACAGAAGAACATTTTACAACCGCGGTAAGTCTTACCGACTGTAAAGGTGAAAATATCAGTGCCGCAGATCTTGCCGGATTTCTGATTTCACAGATTGAAGCCTCTGCATACTGCAGGAAAGCTCCGTTTCTTTATAATGTTTAATAGTATCCGGCTATTGTGGATAAAAAAACAGAGAGCCCTAAAGCTCTCTGTTTGTATTAGTTTTCTAATTTTTCTTTGATATATTTTGCAGTATAGGATTTCTTGTTTTTTGCCAGTTCTTCAGGAGTACCTGAAAATACGACTTCTCCACCATGTTTTCCTGCTTCCGGACCTATATCAATAATATGATCGGCACATTTAATAATATCCGGCTGATGCTCAATAACGATCACAGAGTGCCCCAGATCAATCAATGCCTGAAGGGATTTCAGTAATTTCTGAATGTCATGGAAATGAAGCCCGGTAGATGGCTCATCAAAAATAAACAGCGTTTTATCTGTGGTCACTCCCTTTACAAGGAATGAAGCTAATTTTACACGCTGAGCCTCGCCGCCGGAAAGGGTAGAAGAGCTTTGCCCCAACTGTAAATAACCTAAACCTACTTCCTGTAAGGGTTTCAGTTTTGTTACAATCTTTTCTTCATTATTATCTTTAAAGAATTCCAATGCTTCATCTACGGTCATATGAAGGATATCAGAAATATTTTTTTCATCAAATTTTACCTCCAGGATTTCGTTTTTGAAACGTGTTCCCTTACAAACTTCACATTCCAGTTCGATATCAGCCATAAACTGCATGGAAACATTGATGACTCCTTCTCCTTTACATTCATCACATCTTCCTCCATCTACGTTGAATGAGAAATGTTTAGGCTTATAACCCATCATTTTAGCTACTTTCTGCTTCGCAAAAAGATCACGGATGTCGTCATATGCTTTCAGGTAGGTTACAGGATTTGAGCGGGAAGATTTTCCGATCGGGTTCTGGTCAATCAATTCAATATTTTTGATCAGCTTTTTAGGGAATTCCACTGAATCGTAATCGCCTTTTTTTCCTCCCATTCCCAACTGGATCTGAATATCATTGGTCAGAATTTCTTTCATTAAGGTAGATTTTCCGCTTCCTGAAACACCGGATATCACGACCAGACTTTCTAAAGGGACATCCACATCAATATTTTTTAGGTTATTCTGCCTTGCTCCTTTAATATGGATCCATTCCTTAGCTTTTCTGCGTTTAGTGGGGATTTCTATTTCAAGTCTTCCGGTCAGGTATCTGGATGTAAGAGTATCAGCATTTTTCAGATCTTTATAGTCACCTGCAAATACCAGTTCTCCTCCAAGATATCCTGCTTCCGGACCAATATCAATAATATAATCAGCTGCTTTCATGACATCTTCATCATGTTCAACAACAATCACAGTATTTCCCAGATCACGAAGGTTTTTAAGTACCTCAATCAGATTTTCCGTATCCTTGGAATGAAGACCAATCGAAGGTTCGTCCAGAATGTAAATAGATCCTACCAGTGAACTTCCCAGACTTGTTGCCAGGTTAATCCGTTGGCTTTCTCCTCCGGAAAGGGTATTGGAAGTTCTGTTCAGTGTCAGATATCCAAGACCAACTTTGAGCAGGAATTCGAGACGGGTAGTGATTTCATACAATAGTCTTTTAGCTACTTCCTGATCATGCTCGGATAATTTTAATCCATTAATTAAGGGAGCCAGTTCATCCAGTGGAAGTTCAATCATAGATTGAATATTATGTCCGTCTACTTTCACCCAGCTGGTTTCTTCACGGAGTCTTAACCCTTCACAGGTCGGACAAAGGGTTTTCCCTCTGTACCGGGAAAGCATTACACGATACTGGATTTTATAAAGGTTTTCTTCAAGCATTTTGAAGAAGTTATTGATACAAGGGAAATTGCTTTTTCCATCACCTTTCCATAGAAAGTTTTTCTGTTCCTTGGTTAACTGATGATAGGGCTTATGTATAGGAAAGTCTCCGGCCTTTTTAATAAAGTCTTTTTTCCATTCACTCATGGTCTCACCTCTCCAGCAAACTATGGCATCTTCATAAACAGATAATGTTTTATTGGGAACAACAAGGTCCTCATCAATGCCTATTACTTTTCCATATCCTTCACAGGCCGGGCAAGCTCCGTAAGGATTGTTGAAACTGAAAAAATGAACATTGGGTTCAAGGAATTCCATACCATCCAGTTCAAATTTATTGGAGAATTCTTTTACTTTTCCGGTATCCGTATTTTTTAAGGAACAGTATCCACGTCCTTCATAAAAAGCCATCTGAATGGAATCTGCAAGACGTTGCAGAAAGCTTTCATCTTCTTCATAAGAAAAACGGTCAATGACCAGGTTAATGATCATTCCTTTTTCCGGAACAAACCCAAAACTTTCAAGGTCTTCAATTCCGGCAACGTTTCCGTTGATCTCGAGTCTGGTAAAACCGGCGAGCTTTAAAACCTTTAATGTTTCTTTGAAATTGTTGGTATCATATTCCAAAGGAGCGGTCAATAAAAATGATGCATCTTTTTTTGAGGATGTAATGAAATCCACAACATCTGAAACCGAATCTTTTTTTACTTCTTCACCGGAAACAGGAGAAAACGTCTTGCCTATCCTTGCAAATAAAAGTTTCATGTAATCATAAATCTCAGTAGAAGTACCAACGGTGGAACGCGGATTGGAAGAAATGACCTTTTGCTGGATAGCAATGGAAGGAGCAAGTCCTTTAATATCATCTACTTTAGGTTTTTCTAACTTCCCTAAAAACTGCCGGGCATAAGAACTTAAGCTTTCTACATATCTTCTCTGGCCTTCTGCGTAAATTGTATCAAAAGCCAGTGATGATTTACCACTTCCTGAAACTCCTGTAATCACAATAAGCTTGTTTTTAGGAATCAGAACATCTATATGTTTCAGATTGTTAAGATGAGCATTCTTAACGTAAATCTGTTTTTTTATATCAATATCTATAGTGTTAGCCATATTTTTTTATTCATAAAGTGACTGAACAGTAACTATTTTAAATCTGTCAGTTTAATGGTGTTTTGCCACGGAATATTCCAGGCGTGTCATCAATTGAATTTTAAATTCATCCACAATTCCTGCTAAATATGACAGTATACCACTTCATATACAATGTCAAAAATACAGTTGAAAAGGAATTTTCTATCTGAAAAATCAAGACCCACAAAATTACGAATTTTTAGTGAAAATCATATGCTTAACTGTTTCCCAAAAATTAATAAATGATCATAAAGTGCTGATTGATAATATGTGAATAGGAGTGGAAAAATATAAGGATTCAAGTAAATTTTGCTGACTTCCTATTTTTTTAGTTAAAATTTAATTGTATTCAGATCAATTTTATGATTTATGTTATGTTTTTTTATTTAACTATTGTTTTATGTTTTAAAATTAATTAAAATTGTACTTGTAAATATGTAATAGAATCATGAGAAAATTATTCAGAGATCTAGTTACACATTTAATGAGAAAAAGATAAAACTACTCCCTTAGAAAAGATACAGCATTTCCATGCTGTGTCTTTTTTATGACAAGTATCATTTGTCTGTATAGGTGAACTCCCTTACTTTTGGATTCTGTTATTAAAGAAAACTACGGATACGATTATGATCAAAAAGACAGGAAGTATTTTTTTTCTGGGAGCTCTGCTTTGGATTCATGCACAGGAAAAGACGACAGATATAGAAAGTATTGAATTTCAGGGAAAATTTATTTCTACATCCTATAAAAGTGCCAACCAGAATATCAGCGTAATTACAAAGGAAGATATTGCTCATTCTCCGTCCAGAAGTATTGATGAGATTCTTCAGCAGGTATCGGGAATGGATATCAGAAGGAGAGGGGCTAACGGGGTTCAAAGTGATATCGGTTTCCGGGGAAGTTCTTTTGAACAGGTATTGCTGTTGCTGAATGGGATCAGGATGAATGATTCACAAACCGGACATAATAACATGAATATTCCTGTAGATCTGGATGATGTAGAAAGAATAGAAATTATTAAAGGTCCTGCAGCAAGACGTTTTGGGCAAAATGCTTATGCGGGAGTGATTAACATCATCACTAAAGTTAATTACGGAAAACGTGTTAAGATAAGTGCTGATGCTGGTGATTATGAAACTTATGGATTAGGTTTCAATGCCCAGCTTGGAAATGAAAAATTCTCAAATTCACTTCAGGCCAACTCTGCTTCTTCTCAGGGATATATGTACAATACAGATTATGAAATCAGAAATGTATTTTACCAGGCCAGATTAGGCATCAAAAACGGAGATCTAAAGCTCCAGGCAGGTTTTTCCGAAAAAAAATTCGGTGCAAACGGATTTTATGCTTCCAAGAGTGCTACGGAGCAGTATGAAGAAACTCAGGCTTCTGTTGTCAGCCTTGCCCATCAGCAGACTTTCGGGAAGCTGAAACTCAATTCCAATGTATATTGGAGAAGAGGCCAGGATATGTACCTTTTTAAAAGACAAAACCCTTCCTTTTACAGGAATATGCACATAGGAAATAATGTAGGTGGAGAGGTGAATTCCAGCTATCAATGGGGATTGGGAACAACCGGAGTTGGCGTGGAACTCAGAAAGGAGTTTTTAGCCAGCAGTAACTTGGGTGAAAGAAACCGGTTTGTTTCACAAATCTTTTTTGAACATCATTTTTCATTGCTTGACAGGAAATTAAATATTAGTCCGGGAATTTCATGGGCTAACTATTCTAAAGAGGGTAATTTTTTCTATCCGGGACTTGATGTGGGATATAACTTTAATCCCAATAACAAGATTTATGGAAACATTGCAAAAGTACATAGGGTGCCGACATTTACAGAGTTATATTATAACAGCGAAACTGAAAAGGGAAATCCTGATCTGCTTCCCGAAAATGCAGTTTCATCAGAAATAGGGTATCAATATCAGAATACCAGAATTCTTGCAAAAATAAGTGGATTTATGAGAAATTCTGACAATTCAATTGATTGGGTTAAAAAAAATATCAATGATCAGGTTTGGTATGCTCAGAATGTAGGAGAAATTAAGATCAAAGGAATTGAAGCGGAATTTAATCATAAAGTAAATAACTGGTTGAAATACTCTGTGGGATATACTTATCTGGA
The DNA here is from genome assembly GCF_003385595.1 of Chryseobacterium flavum. Classification (GTDB taxonomy): domain Bacteria; phylum Bacteroidota; class Bacteroidia; order Flavobacteriales; family Weeksellaceae; genus Chryseobacterium; species Chryseobacterium flavum. The sequence continues at coordinate 152,664 of NZ_QNUE01000007.1, forward strand.
TAGTAAAATTAAAGAGAATAATGAATTTGTTTCACGATATATTCTGGACAATCTGAAGCATCAGTTTATTTCCAGATTAGAAACTAAATTCCTTAAAAGTTTCACCAATGAGCTCGTTTACCGGTATAATGAAAGGGTAAACCAGGGAAGTTATAATCTTGTGGATGAAAAACTGACCTTTAATCAAAAAGACTTTTCAGTCTATATTCTGATCAATAATATAACCAATACAAATTATACCGAAGCATTCGAGGTAGAAATGCCTCAAAGGTGGTTTCATATTGGGATTTCTTATATGATTAACATTAAATAGGTGTTAACTTAATATTAAGTAAAGTTAATATTAACAAATTGTTAAAAGATATACATTTGCAAAAATTTTTTATGAAGCGTTTATTAGGTCTGGGTTTACTTTTAGGTTTTACTTTTTTTAAAGCACAGGAGCATCTTTCAAGCTTTAATGCTGTAACGCTGACTTATAAATTTCATCCCAAATTTTTTATTTATGGTGAAGGCCAGCTAAGGGGTAATGAAGATTATACCTATCCTGATTATTACGAAATAAAAGGAGGTGTGGGATATTATCTTACCAAGAATCATAAGCCGTTTATCGGACTGGGCAGATATGTTAATTATAAAAACCATAGTTTAAGCAGAGAAGAATTCAGGGTATGGATTCAGGATGTGATTGATTTCAAAAAGGGTATTGTAAAATTTGAAAACCGTTTCCGTGCAGAAAAAAGCTGGTTTTATGAACCTAAAACTGATGAAACCTCTCAAAGAATGCGCTATCGTTACCGTTTGAATGTAAGTGTCCCTTTAAATGCTAAAACCATTAAAAAAGGAACTGTATTTGCAAATGCTTATGATGAAATATTTTTGGTAAGCCCAATGAAGCCTACTTTCGCCAGAAACAGGGTATATGGCGGGTTCGGCTATCAGATCGATGATTATTTCGGTATTCTGACCGGATATCTGTGGCAGCGTGAATTTGAAGCTAAAGGCAATAAAAATCTGCATTTCATTTATTTAGCTTTAAATATAAATATAGACGGTACAGACCACCCGACAAAAACATATGATTTCCCTGGGGCGGACTAATTCTTATGCAGATCCGACTGAAAGTTGAGAAGATCCAGCTTGGAATTCAGATAATGATCATTGAGTAAGGCCTGATATTTTTCAATAAGTAAGAATATTGCTTGTACTTCATGCTCAAGATATTTGTCTTTATTGAAGTAAATATATTCAGAATCTGTAAATTCCTGAAAAAGGGTTTTGTCTTCATGGTTTAATGCTTCCACATAAGCTGATTTTTCAAGGAGCTCTCTTATTTTTTGCTTAAAAGGTTTTTCAGCTTTTAATAACTGAGCTCTGTGTTTACGGATTTCATCAAAGGGCAGAGTAGTTGCCATAAACTGCAGATGAACGGTAAAGTCATTGAGGCTTCTTTGAAAATCATCAAATTCCTGATCTATTACGGCAAACTTTTTATACTTATTAAATAAATCCTTTTTCTGATCTTGATTGGCAATGTTATAGTAATGCCGGAAAACAGCTTTATCATTTTCCTGAAGTTCTTCCTTTACCCTTTTCAGTTCATTTTCCAGTTGAGGAATAAGACTTTTGGCATCTTTTGTTTTGTATAAAGTACCATCAAATCTGAAGGTCTTCACTTCCTTCGGATAGGAAATAAGATATTGCAGGGTCTGCAGGTCATTTTCTATTCCAGATTTTTCATACACCAGGGAAACCTTTCTATCGCTGAAAAGATCTTCAAAAGAAGAAGATGTAATCTCTGAGGCTGAAGATTCAATGTCCTCTACAACAGGATTGTGTCTTTCGTAGTATCCGTTAAAATCTGAACTAAAGGCTTTGTAAGTATTATTATCAAGGTAAAGCTGTACAAAAGTTTCATTATCTATCACTTCACCTACATTTTTTACACTGTGCAAAGTGAGGAATTTTGACGTCATGGTTTCGCAGATATTATCAAACCCCCTGATGATTTCTTGTGCATATCTGTGGTCTGCAGCAGAATTTCTGGTTGCATTTGTTTTTATTCTTTCTATCCTTTTTAAAATATCGGGATGGGAAGTCCACTGGTCTTCAATTTCTATCCGGGATTTGTTATAGCGGGTAAGGTCTTCCGCCTCTATTTTTGGAAGTCCGTTGATATAAGGATGATTATTTCTTTCGCTTAAGATTTTCATTAAGGATAGCTGATTTTGGTAGAGGTTTTTCGGAAGGTATTTTTGCTGGCTTTCAGTATAAAAGTGAAAGGAATAATTAAATGCTGCGTCACTTAATTCCAGTCTTAATAAAGAAGAAGCCTGCTCTTCGGGGTTGGTAATAAATGTTGAAATGGCATCAGCATGGTATTCCATTTCTCTTTGCAGGGAGGCATGGTTTTTAAAAAGAAAGCTGGAAATGCTTTTAAGAACGGACTGAAATGCATTGATGAAGCTTATGGATATGAGACCGAAAATTTTGAAAACAGCATTTCCCCCTGAAAATTCTAAAATGAAGTTTTCATAATCCTTATTATTGTAAACAGTCTCAAAAATTATTCTTTCTGCCTGATTAACATACCCGCCGATTTTCATACTTTTTTGAGAAAAATGCCCGAATTCATGGGCCAGAATACTTCTTAACTCTCCTACACTTGTTGAGTTTATAAGCCCTACACCAATGGTAAGGTTCTTTTTTACAGGGAGGAGCATGCTCCAAAAGATGGAATTATAGCTTACACTGGCATTTACATCCGGTGACAGAAAAACCTTCTTAGGAGCTTGTACTTTTGTTTCAGCTACAATTTCGTCAATGATAGCAAAAAGTTCCGGCTGGTTGGATCTGTTTACTTCAATCAGATGACGGGTGCTGTAATGTGATTTCTTAAAAATGAATTTAACAAGAAATATAAAAACAAAAACTCCGATACTAAATAGCCCTGCAGCTCCAAATATTGTAAAATAATTAACAGAAATAGTTAAAAGCTTTACAGCTCCGTATCCTAATAGAAAAATCATCAGAAGAGAAGCGGCAATGAGCATCAGATAAATCAGAAAAAAAACTGAAACAGATACAATAGCAGAGGTCAGCTTAGATTGATAAGCTAATGAAATTTTGGGCAGATTATTAGTCATGTGTTTTTTATTAATATTTTTCGATCAGGTACCGATAAGCTTTTAAATATTTATTAAATCTTTTAATATCCTTAGGGGTAAGTTCTCTGTTTACCCTTCTGAGATCCATATTATCCCGGAGATCATTCAGTTTTACTGCTACAGCCAGGGGAGATCTTTCTGTTCTTTTGATGAATTCATCATAATCTTCTTCGGGATCAAATTTGGTAAGGCAGCTGACTGCAAAAATAATATACTCCGGAAAGCCTTCTGTTCTCAGATAATCCAGGCTAAATTCCTGAGGATGATCTTCCACTACATCATGTAATACACCTACAATTTTCTCATCGAGGGTCTTACCATATTCCATAACACGCATAACATGAGCTATATATGGGGCATGATATTTATCGGTTTGACCTTTATGTGCTTTATCAGCTATTTTTATGGCTCTATTTAATAATTCTTCTTTTGTCATTTTTCTTGAAAAATAGACTACAAAAATAAAAAATGCCTTAAAAAAATAAGACATTTTTATAGAGATTATTTCAGATGTTTTTATAAAACTGTTTCATCCTCTACAGAAGCATTTGGAGCGTTATGTTTTACTGACTCTATGCCATTTTCCATTCCGTTTTCGGATTCATACATCTGGCTTGTCCCAATAATCTGTCCATTGCCTGCTTTAAGGTTAAAGTAACACCTGTCATTTTTAGCCTTATTTCTTTCAAATTTTGAATCGTCCTGAGAATTGGTTTTTACAGATCCGATTCCATTTTCACACGAAGGTTTGGTGCTGTATCCCTGACTGGTCAGAATTACCTGACCATTTCCTGCTTTGAGGTTAAACTGATAGTCACCGTTTGTTCTCTTTGAAATAATGAATTTTCCCATGGTAATAGTTTTTAGAATTGTTTATTTTGAATCATGTAGGCAAAGCCCTTTGTTTCTTGATATTAATAAGGTTTTTAAAGTCCATAAAAACTTTTATCCTACCAAACGGCAATTGTTCCTGAAAAAGAAAGTGGGAATTAATAAAGTTTTCATGTGTTTTTATTTTAAATAAAATTAATAAAAAAAAATGAAAAATAAAAAAAGCGCCTCAAAATGAGGCGCCTGTGAATCAAATATATGTTATAAAGACTAATAAGCTCCTTTTTCAATATAGTGGGCTGCTACTTTTTCAGTTAAAGCCACTACATTCGGATTATTGGTATATTTTGTAAATCTTCTTAATCCTGAAAGCATCATTCTCTGCTCATCTCCTTCAGCAAAAGAAATAATTCCCTCCTTAGCTGCTGTAATGATTTTTTCAACAGCTTTATAAAGGTTCAGCTGTGCCATTGCAGCTTCCACAGAGTCAGGCGAGAAATGTTTTTCGGCCCTTAAAACTGCAGATTCCGCCATGTAGATTTGGTTAAGGATTTCAGAAGCGTTCAATAATAAATGCTGTTGTTTTTCAATATCCATCATATATTTCTGAAGGGCAGCTCCGGAAACCATCAGGAAAACTTTCTTAAGGTTAGCGATAATTGCTTTTTCCTCACTCATAAATTCAGAATAGTCAGGAACTTCAAATGAAGGAATTCCCATCAATTCTTTACTGATGGCCATTGCCGGAGATAAAAGGTCTAATTCTCCCTTCATTGCTCTCTTAATAAGCATTCCTACAGCTAATAACCTGTTGATCTCATTTGTTCCTTCATAGATTCTTGAAATTCTTGAGTCTCTCCATGCTGCTTCCATAGGAGTATCTTCAGAGAATCCCATACCTCCGTAAACCTGAATTCCTTCATCAGCCGTATTTTGGGCAAGGTCAGAAACGAAGACTTTAAGAATTGAACATTCCACAGCAAATTCTTCAACTCCTTTCAGCTCAGCGGCCTGGTGATCCATTCCTCCGGCTACCAGTTCGTCAATTTTGTCCTGAATATTTTTTGCTGCTCTGTAAGAACCCGCTTCACTAACGAATACTCCGGTTGCCATTTCAGCAATTTTCTTTCTGATCGCTCCGAAAGTAGAGATTGAAACGCCAAATTGCTTTCTTTCGTTAGCGTACTGGATAGAGTGGTTCAAAATTCTTCTTTGTGCATCCAGGCAGGCTGCTGCCAGTTTGATACGTCCTACATTCAGCGCATTTAAAGCGATTTTGAAACCATTGTTTCTTTCACCTAAAAGGTTCTCTACAGGAATCTTCATATCATTGAAGAATACCTGGCGGGTAGAAGAAGCGCGGATTCCCAGCTTGTGCTCTTCTTCACCGAAAGTCAGGCTTTCAGGGTTTTCAAGCTCTGAACGGTTAATGACAAAACCGGTAATGTTCTTATCATCGTCAATCTTGGCAAATAATGTGAATGTATCTGCAAATCCTGCATTGGAGATCCACATTTTCTGGCCATTGATAATATAGTGTTTTCCGTCTTCGGAAAGTTTGGCTCTTGTTTTTCCGGAGTTCGCATCAGAACCTGCATCAGGCTCAGTTAGGCAATAAGCCCCGAACTTTGTTCCGGTTGCAAGGTCCGGAAGGTATTTTTTCTTCTGCTCTTCAGTTCCGTATAAAACAATAGGAAGGGTACCGATACCGGTGTGTGCCCCATAAGCTGTAGCCAGTGACCCCGTGGTTCCTGAAAGATAGTCACAAGCAAGCATTGTTGTTACAAAGCCCATTCCAAGTCCTCCATATTCTTCAGGTACAGCTATTCCCAGCATTCCCATTTCACCAAGTTTACGCATGGTTTCTTCAGTGAATGCATAATCTTTCTTTTCAAAACGCTCTTTTTGAGGAACTACTTCTCTGTCAATAAATTCTTTTGCAGAATCACGAAGCATTTTTTGCTCTTCGTTCAGTTCTTCAAGACTGAAAATTTCATTTGCAGGAATTTGTTTGATCAGGAATTCCCCGCCTTTTAATGTAGCCATATATTATTTTGTTTTTATAACGATTAGTAATTTTGTAGTAACGTATTCATGTAAATGTATGATCCTATTTAAAACTTCATGAATACATTTTACATAAATACATAAGTACATTTTATAGAAGTTCAAAAATAGAAGCCGCTCCCTGGCCGGTTCCTACACACATAGAGACCATACCGTATTTATTGCCGCGTTTTCTCATCTCATCTAAAAGCTGAACGGTCAGTTTCGTTCCGGTACAGCCCAGTGGATGGCCTAACGCAATTGCTCCTCCGTTTACATTCAAGATCTCAGGATTTAGGCCTAACTCTTTTTTAATAGCAACTGATTGAGAAGCGAATGCTTCATTAAGTTCGATCAGCTCAATATCTTTTAATTCAAGACCAGCTTGCTTTAAAGCTTTTGGAATGGCATAAATTGGGCCCATACCCATGATTCTTGGTTCAAGTCCCGCTGCAGCATAAGCTACTAATCTTGCTTCCGGCTGAAGTCCGAGTTCTTTTACCATTTCCTCACTCATGACCATTACAAAAGCCGCTCCGTCGCTCATTTGGGACGAGTTACCTGCAGTTACACTTCCTCCATTGGCAAAAACAGGTCTTAATTTAGCCAGGCCTTGAAGGGATGTGTCAGCTCTTGGTCCTTCATCTACAGAGAAATCAAACTTTTTGGTTTGTAATTTCTGATTTTCATCAAGGAAATTATATTCAACAGGAATTGGAACAATCTGATTGGCAAATCTTCCTTCCTGATTTGCTTTTAAAGCTTTCATATGAGATTCAAAAGCAAATTGATCCTGTTCTTCTCTTGTAATGTTATATTGTTTGGCCACTTCTTCAGCAGTATAACCCATTCCCCAATAATAATCAGGGTTGGTTTTTGCAATATCTGTTTCAGGAACCGGCTTATAACCTCCCATCGGGATATAGGACATTGATTCTGTACCTCCTGCGATAATACAGTCTGCCATTCCTGCCTGAATTTTAGCGGAAGCAATAGCAATGGCTTCACTTCCTGAAGCACAATATCTGTTTACGGTTACTCCCGGAACTTTATCAGTATTTAATCCCATTAATGAGATAAGGCGGGCTACATTCAGCCCTTGCTCAGCTTCCGGCATCGCATTCCCTACAATAAGGTCATCAATTCTGTTTTTATCTAATTGTGGTAGCTCAGCCATTAATTTTTCAATAACAGTAGCTGCCATCACATCCGGACGTGTAAAACGCAGAGATCCTTTTGGCGCTTTTCCTACTGCAGTTCTGAATCCTTTTACTATGTATGCTGTTTTCATTTTTTTGTATTAAAGTATTTACGTAAAATGTATTTATATTTAAAATGTCTGAGTATTAAGTTCTTTGTTTCAGCTTTGTTCCCAACTTTCCAGTCTATGAAATTGTGCATTGCGGATACATTAATACTTTTTACATTTTACAGAAAAATTAGTTTCTCAATGGTTTTCCGTTTTGCAGCATGTACTGAATTCGTTCTAAGGTTTTTCTTTCTCCACAAAGGGATAAGAATGTTTCTCTTTCAAGATTTAATAGATATTGTTCAGTAACTACAGTTGGTTCAGACAGGTTTCCGCCTACCATTACGTTGGCCAGCTTATCTGCAATTTTTTTATCATGTTCCGAAATATAATTTCCGGTAAGCATTTGGTCGGTTCCCACATAGAACATTCCCAGAGCATCTTTTCCCAGTACTTTTACTTTTTGTTCAATAGGTTGGGTATATCCTTGTTCTGCAAGTAATTTTGCTACTTTTTTGGCTTCAGCAATCTGTCTGTTTTTGCTTACCGAAACAATATCTTTACCTTTTTCAAGAATTCCCATATCGTAAGCTTCATAAGCAGAAGTAGCTACTTTACCCATGGCAATATTCATGAAAGCATCGCGAAGTCTGTTGTTTTTAACATCATCATTATGGAACTCCCTGGAAGTTCTTAAGGTAAGTTCTTTGGTACCACCACCGCCAGGGATTACCCCAACTCCGGTTTCTACCAACCCGATATATGTTTCTGCTGCAGCAACCACTCTGTCGGCATGCATTGTCATTTCGCAGCCCCCACCTAAAGTCATTCCGTGAGGAGCAACTACCACAGGAATAGAGGAGTAACGAACCCTCATCATTGATTTCTGGAAATAGGCAATGGCCATATTCAGATCATCCCAATCCTGCTCAATGGCCATCATCAGGATCATGGCAAGATTAGCTCCTACAGAGAAGTTGGCCCCCTGATTTCCGACTACCAGTCCGTCATATTCTTTTTCTGCAAGATCAATAGCTCTGTTTAATCCATCAAGAACCTCTCCTCCAAGAGAGTTCATTTTTGAACGGATTTCAAAATTGATAATTCCATCTCCAAGGTCTTCAATAGCAGCTCCCGAATTACTCCAAAGTGTTTTATTCTTTCTGATATTGTCCAAGATAATGAAAGCATCCTGCCCCGGAATATTGTTATAATTTCCTGAATTTTTATCATAGAAAATGCTTTGGCCTTCATCATTTACTTTATAGAAGGTTTCTCCTTTTTCTCCTAAAGCTTTTACCCAGTCTGAAACTTCGTATCCTGCATCTTTTGCCAGCTCTATACCTTTTGTAACACCTACAGCATCCCAGATTTCAAACGGTCCGTTTTCCCATCCGAAGCCGGCTCTCATGGCATCATCAATTTTATAAACTTCGTCAGAAATTTCCGGAACTTTATGGGAAACGTAAGCGAATAGTGCTCCCAAAGATTTTCTGTATAGTTCACCAGCCTTATCCTTACCACCGATCAATACTTTAAATCTGTCAATAGGCTTATCAATAGATTTTGTTAATTCCAGAGTAGGGAATGATGATTTTCCCTGAAGTTCATATTCTAAAGTATCAAGGTTTAGTCCGTGAATTTCAGACTTTCCATCTGCGTTTTTCACCTTTTTATAGAAACCTTGTTCTGTTTTTGAACCCAGCCATTTGTTATCCATCATTTTCTGGATATAATCGGGAAGGGCAAAAACATCGTTGAAATCGTTGGCTTCGGCACCGCTCTGACGAACTCCGTTGGCCACCATTACTAAAGTATCAAGACCTACGACATCAGCAGTCCTGAATGTTGCGGATTTCGGACGTCCTATTACAGGACCTGTCAGTTTATCCACATCAGAAACAGTCAGTCCCAGTTTCTGTACATTGTGAAGAAGATCCATCATAGAAAATACACCGATTCTGTTGGCAATGAATGCAGGAGTATCTTTTGCTAAAACGGTTGTTTTACCCAGGAATTTTGCTCCATAATTCATATAGAAATCAATAATCTCCGGATCTGTATCATTGGTTGGGATGATCTCTAAAAGAGGAAGATATCTTACAGGATTGAAGAAGTGCGTTCCTGCGAAGTACTTTTTAAAATCATCACTTCTTCCTTCTGTCAGCAAATGGATCGGAATTCCGGAAGTATTTGAAGAAATTAATGTCCCTGGTTTTCTGAACTGCTCAATTTTCTCATATACTGATTTTTTGATATCAAGCCTTTCTACCACGACTTCGATAATCCAGTCTGTATTTTTTATTTTTGGTAAATCATCATCGAAGTTTCCTATTTTGATTCTGTCTGCAAACTTTGGAGAATAAAGAAGTGCAGGACTTGCTTTCTTAAGTTTTTCAAAGTTTTCAGCAGCAATTCTGTTTCTTACTACTTTGTCATCTTTGGTCAAACCTTTTTTCTGCTCAGCTTCAGTCAGTTCAAAAGGAACAATATCTAAAAGAGACACTTCAACTCCGATATTGGCGAAGTGAGCTGCGATACCGCTTCCCATAATTCCTGAACCAAGAACCGTTACATGTTTGATTCTTCTTTTCATATGTAAATTTTTATTATTAATATGGTCATATGGAGCCATATGGTTTTATTTAATTTATTTTCTGTTGTTTAAAAGTTCGTTGGCTATTTTCATAATTTCCGACATCACTTCTTTAAAAGTATCCATTTTTTCAGGGGCAATTTTTTCCATTACCTTTTTATTGAAATTGACGACTACTTCTTTTGAAAGATTTCTGGAATTTAATCCTTTGTCAGTAAGTTTAATGATCACCTCTCTTTTATCAGTGGTGGTTTTTTCCTTATAGATATATCCATTATCTTCCAGAAGCTTAATGATTCGGGTTAAAGAAGTGGGCTCTATGGCCATTTTAGGGCCCAGGTTGGTACTCCGTGTTCCTTCTTTGGGATCGATTTTAAGAAGGGTAAGTGCTTGTACAGCTGTAGAATCATGCTCTTGAGCTAACTCTGTGTACATTTTTGAAACAGCCAGCCAGGTCTGTTTTAAAATCAAATCTACGTTTTCTATTTTTTCCTTGTTATTATCCATCATTATTGCGCTAATGGTTTTACCCAAATTTAGTAAATATTATGCATGCATAATATTTACTAACGTTAAATTTTGTTAATAATCTGATAATAAACAAATTAAATTGTATGAGTTGCATAATACTATGCATGCATAGTATGTTAAATATCTAATAAAAAAGCTGTATTAATGAGAGTTTGAAAGGAAATTGAGTATTTCTTCGAATGATTCACATTTGTGCTTCAGGGAATCCTTGCTAATTACCCAAAAACTGTTCTGAAATTCAAAATGTAATGAAGAAAGGTCTTTCCGGAAGTTTTTCTGAAGCAGGGAATATAGCATTTCTTTATAAACCGGAGGTGCAGAAATACCCGGAGCAATAAAGTTTTCACTGATTTGAAATAAGGAAGCATTGGTAAGTTCTTTATGCTGAACAAGAACGTCTTCAACAATTCCGGAATAAAGCTGTGTATCTTTTACATACCAGATTTTATCGGCAAACTCTTTAGCCAATCTCCAGTCATGAGAAGAGAATAAAATGAGCCTTCCTTGTTCTTTTGCTAGTTTTCTGAGGGTCTTCAGGATAATAACTTTGTTTTTCTCATCCAGATGGGTTGTTGGTTCATCCAGAATAATAACAGGAGAATTCTGCGTTATAGCACGTCCTATAAATGCTTTTTGAAGATTACCATCTGAAAGGTTTTTAAGAAGGGTATGCTTGTATTGGGTAAGCTGCAGCTCATCAATAATATGGGAAACTTCTTTGCGGTCTTCTTCTTTTAGTTCAAAATAAAATGGATAATAAATATATTTTCCTAATGAGATAAGATCTTCAACTGTATAATGTTGTGGAATTACTGATTTTGAAAAAACAATGGCAATCTGCTTTGCAATTTCCTGAACGGAAAGGTTTTTTACATTTTTATTATTGATTAAAATTTCTCCGGCCAACAAAGGAATCTGATGAAGAACAGATTTTATTAAGGTTGTTTTTCCTACTCCGTTATTTCCGATCAACAGGCAGACATCACCCAGCTTCAGATCTGCATTGGCATTGGAAATTAATGTCGTATTGTGGCCAATATCTGCCCGTTTAATTTGTAGGTGCATATTTAGATTATTAAATATAGAAGCGCAAAATGTTTTTTACAAAAATACGGTTTTTAAGATGCACGAATTGATTTTGATCAGATTCTTGTACAGTTCCGGCAAAAAAAATTAAACTTTACTCTGCTTCAAAAGCATCATAAGGATTACAGGTATTCCAAAAACAGAGCTTATTACATTCAATGGGATCTGGGTTTTTTCTGCAATGACTGAGAAGAGCAGCATAATAAGCATTCCCAGGAACATGTTTAATATCCATTGCTGCCATAGTTTAGACGGATTGTAGATCAGCCTGCAAAAGTGAGGAACAATAATTCCTATAAACAAAATAGGACCTAAAAATGCCGTAATAGAAGCTGATAGCAGGGAAGAGGCTGCAATAACCAGTAATTTCAGGTGTTTCAGATTAACACCCAGGCTCTGTGCGTAGGAAGTACCCAGAGAATTCCCAATTAATGGTTTTATTGTTTTAAAGCAAAGGAATAAACCGGTTATAATCAGAATAAATAAGACATACACCTGGTTTCTGCTTACCATATTATTGGCGCCAAAAGACCATAGAATGTAGTTTTTAAGACTTTGGTTCTCGGCATAAAACTGAAGTAAAGAAACAATAGCACCTGCAAAAGCTGATATTAAGAATCCAAAAATTATAAGATAGGATTTATCCTGAAATTTATTGGAGATTGATAATAAAATAAACATTAAAGCTAAGCTTCCACCAATAGCAGCTAAGCTGATAAAACTGTTCTGAAGAAATTCCGGAAGCAGAATATCATGCGAGAAGAAAATATAAAATGCAACGGACAGGCTCGCTATTGAAGTGATCCCCAAGATATCAGGGCCGGCTAAAGGATTTTGAAAATATTCCTGCATCAGGAAGCCCGACGTAGGGATTGAAATTCCGGCAAGAAGCATTATCAAAACGCGGTTCACCCGGATTTCTGCAATTTGACTTTGAGAAGTTACCTGGAAAAAATCCTGGAAACTTAAACTTAAAAAACCTGTATTCAGATTGAGAATTGCAGCTAAAATAATTGCAGCTACCAGTAATAAACACAGGATTTTAAATCTTTTTGACATTATTCAGAAAGAATTTCTGTATGTTTTATTTTAAAAAGGAATCAATTTTTGAATTCAGTACTTCTTCTGTCATCATTCCAAGGTATTCATCAGTTTTGTTACCTTGTCTCATATAGGTAAAAGGAATAGAACCTCCGTCCCATTGTTTAAAATTGTTGGAAAAGAAGTTTTGATCCAGTTTCTGTCCGTCAAGTAAAATGACATGTCCGTTCAGATTATTTTCTGTGACAAAATTTTTCACTGCACCATCCCAGTCTGATTTATCATCCAGATTCACAAAAGTGAATTTTACGGGTTTTCCTTTTAGCTCCTGCATTTTGTTTTTAAAACTCGGAATTTCTCTCATACATGGTCCGCACCAGGTTGCAAAGAAATTAGTGACATATAAGGTGTCATTGTTTTTAGCTAAATATTGTCCTACATTTTCCGGAGAAATTTCTCTGGGAGTATATGCGGCTACTTCAGCATTTGCATTTTGAGTTACTGAAAGCGAATCTGTTTCCACAGTATCATCTGTTTTCTGGCTTTCTTTTTTACAGCTGAAAAGAGCAGTAAGAACAAGCGTGGATAAAATTATCTTCTTCATAAACTATTTTTTATCTATTTTTGAATTGCAGTATGGAACAACAAATCTATAAAGGGAAACTCGTACAGTTTCATTGGTTAAAAGTAGCGAAAAAGGAAGAACTGACCAAAAATACTTTTTCTCTGGAGTTTGAAATTCCTGAGAATCTGAAGGAATATTTCAAGTTTGAAGCGGGACAGTTTGTAAGCGTTAAATTTATGGCTCATGGTCTTGAAGTAATTCATGATTATTCAATGACTTCAGCTCCGTATGAGGGAAAAATATGTTTGGGAATAAAGATAAACTCTTCTGAAGGAGATACTTCTCAATTGTTTCACAATTATAATGTAGGCGATAAACTCCTTGTAAGTGAACCTGCCGGAAGGTTTACATTAGTATCTAAACCGAGTGAATTCAGGACTATTGTTGCTTTTGCAGCAGGTATTGGAATTACCCCGATATTAAGTCATTTTAAAAATATTCTCCATAATGAACCAAGAACAAGGCTATTCTTATTTTTTGGTAACAAAAGTTCTGAAGAGCTGATCTACAGGGATCAGTTAGATAATCTTGCCAGAATGTGCGGAGACAGATTACAGATTTTTTACTTTTTTTCTCAGGAGAAAACAGCTGACCAGTTTTTCTATGGCAGACTGGATGAGAAAAAATTGCATCTGATTATTAATCAGATTCTGCATCTGGACGATACTGACGAAGAATCTACAATCTGGGATGCTGTTGACGAAGTGTTGATCTGTGGCAAAGGAGAAATGATTAAAACTCTTGCGAATGCCTGTTATCATCATGGTATTCCTAAAAAAAATATCCATTTTGAACTTTTTGAAGAATATAATGATGATATTTATCCTGTAGAAAAGGAATTTCCACTCATTGAAAATATAGAAGTTGAGTTTACCATATTGGGTAAAAACTATACAACAATACTTCCTGATAATAAAGATAAAGTGCTTCAACAGCTTTTAAGTCAGAAATTTCCTGTTCCCTATTCCTGTAAGTCAGGAATCTGCGGAAGTTGTGAATGTTCCTTGGTAGAAGGGGAAGTAGAACTGCTTGAAAATGAATATTTAACTGAAAAAGAAGAGGCGCAGGGGCATATATTGGCCTGTATGTCGATTGCAAAAAGTAAAAAAATAAATCTTAACTTTGATCTTAGTTGAGAATATTTAAAAACATATTTGGGTTAGGAATTATATCGATAGAATTGGGAATTCTTTTGATATGCTTTTGTAATGTCTGGGTTTTCGGACTTACCAATGGGCGTACCTATACCAAAATATCCAAAATTCCGCCCCGGGAAATTGCATTGGTATTGGGAACATCTCCTAAAATGCGATCAGGGCTTTCCAATCCTTATTTTACTAAAAGAATGGATGCTGCGGCGCTTCTCTATCATCATGGAAAGATTAAAAAGATCATAGTAAGTGGTGAAAAAAGCAAAGGGTATAATGAGCCGGCTGCGATGAAAAATTATCTGGTCTATCAGGAAGGGGTTCCTGAAGATATTATTGTGGAAGATCCTAAAGGTTTTAATACCTATAAAAGTATACTCCGTTGTAAAGATGTATATAAAAAGAAGAATGTAATCATTGTGTCACAAGGTTTTCATAATCTGCGGGCTTTGTTTTTTGCAAGAAACAATGATATGAATGCATTGGGCTTTGATGCACAGGATGTCACCAAACCGGAAAGCTTCTACAGAAATCAGGCGAGGGAAATCCTCGCCCGTGTCATTGCTGTAGTTTACTTTATCTTAGGCGTTTCTCCAGATTAGAAAGGATATCCGAACGCGATATTAAGAGTAGGTTTGAAAGGCTGGAAGTTTTTGAACCTCCATCGGTCTCCTTCGGGTTTGTTAGGATCATAAATCTTATAAGCAAGATCTATTCTGGCGGTGATATATGCAATATTTATTCTTAATCCGAATCCGCTACCAATACCAACCTGTCCTAAAAATTTATTAAACTTAAATTCATCCGCATAGCCGTCATTATAATTTCGGAGGCTCCAGGTATTACCGATATCTGTAAATAAAGCTCCTTCATACATACTGTTGAATGGAATCCTGTATTCAATGTTCGTAGTAAGCTTTACATTATCGGTCATATAGGTACGCACTCTTTCATCCACCTGGGAATCTGCGGGACCCAACCCTCCGAATGCTACCCATGCCCTGATGTCATTGGATCCACCATTAAAGTAAGATTTAATGATAGGCATATCTTCAGAGTTGCCATATGGTATTCCGACACCAATGAACTGACGAAGCACCAAAGTCTGGTTTCCATTGAATTTAAAATACTTCCGGGCATCAATGTCAAACTTCACAAATTGGGCATAAGGAATTCCAAAAATGGTTTTTTGCGGCGAAGAAACCAGTCCGCCATCATTATCTTTTTTATTGAATATGCTTAAAATATTTCCGGCCAGTTCTACTTTACCATTGAAATAAAATGCATTAGGATAATCCTTTTTACCAATCTCATTATAAACGAAATTATAGATCATGGAAGATATAAGAACATCCTGTGTCTGTCTGTCCTTATTCACCAGTGTCCCCCTGAATGCTGTTAAAAGGTCATTTCCCTGCTGGTTGAGGGAATTCCGATAATCAGAATTTTCAATAATTTTTTTAGAAACATCATCAATACTCAGTAATCCATCACGGAAATCTTGTCCGGTTTGTGCAGTTTCCGGATTGAAGGCAAAATAATTATTAAAGATATCTTCTCGGATTTTGTTATCATTCGGGAAATAATCGTAATAAGCATCTTTATTTTTAGTTAAACTGACCTGGGTGTTAAATAAAGTAAGCTTATGGTATACCTGATCATTGATATTGGCCTGGTAATTTAACCCTGTGTTAAAGTTTGTTCTTCCAAGGCCTATGTTATTCTGAACTGAAGCTCCCAGCAGAATTGATGATGTAGGGGTATAGCGCTTAGGCAGGAATTTATAATAATTAAATGGCAGCAGCAGCCGCGGGAAATTCAGGGAAGCCTGGGCTGAAATTTCATAAGCTGTTGTTCTTTTATCAATATTTTGTGTACTTCTTATGGACCCAAACGTACCGGAAACACTTGTAGAAAGGTTTTCCGCCCCTCTGAATACGTTTCGGGTAGTAAGATCTATAGAAGGAGAGATTCCTAGATTCAATACCTGTGAATAATTGATATCCGTTCCCACTTTAAGATCATATTTGGGAAGGGGCTTTAATACATATAATACATCAACAATGCTGTCATTAGGAGAGGAGATTCCACCTTGTCTCAGAGAGTCTCTGGCTTTTATAATACTGAAGTTATTCATGGCCAGAAAGTTTCTTTTGGTAACATCCAGCTTTTTCTGATCATACATCTTTTTACTGTCTACTATCACCGCTCTCCATAAAGATGAAGTTTTATAATTATCATTTACTTTATGGAATCTTACCCTTCTTAAACTGTCCTTAACCGTATTTTTAGGATAATCACTGGGTTCATCTACAATGGCTATGTCTATATTTCCAAAAGTAGCCACTTTATAAGGACGGTCTAAAGAATCTTTGTGAATTTCCAGGGTCAGCGGGACCTGCTTTTTACTTTTCAGCGAATCTGCCACAAAGTAAACTTCATCATTGGAACTGTTGAATTTATAATATCCAAAATCTTTCATAAGATCCGTGATACGGGTTACCTCTTTTTCAAGAACCGTCTGATCGAGAACCTGGCCTGCACGAACCAATGTTTTATCCCGTTGGTGGGCATAAATATTCTTTATTCCCTGATCCGGAATATTATAATAATACTCTTTAATATACGTGGGGTCATTATGTTTAATGAAATAATTAACAGCTGCTTTTTTAGATGCGGAATCCAACTTGTGTTTAAATGTCACATCTGCATCCCAGAAACCTCTGTAAATAAGCCTTTTTTTGATAGATTCAGCACTTTTTTCACTCCTTGACTGATCCAGGATTACAGGGGGTGTACCCCAACTATGTAACACACGGTCCAGGAACAGGCTTTTTCCTATACTGCTTTTCATATTATATTTAATGAACAATGAATCCCTGAGCTTTTGATTTCTCATCTCACGGGGATAGGTCATATATTCATTAAGTATAGTATCATATTTAGGATCGGCCATATTATAAAAAGCCAATGTAAGAGGCATGAAAAGAAGCTGTTTTTTGTTAGGTTTCTGCTGAACGTAATCTTTCAGTTCTTCATCAAAGAATTCCTTCTTATCCCCAAACTCAAAGCTGTTTCTGGTCAGAAGGTATTCGCCATCCGGAACCTTTTTTGTCGTACTACAAGCATAAAGGAGACCAACAAATGTTGCAAATGAGATAATTTTATAATATTTTTGAGGAGAATTCTTATAATGCTTACAGCTCATACAATAAAAATTTTACAGTCTTTAGATAAAAAGAAGTTCAGACAAAAATACAATTTGTTTTTGGTTGAAGGTAATAAAATCATTTGTGAACTTTTTAATTCTGATATTAAAATTAAAGAAATATATTCAACGGATCCACAAAAATTGGGCCGTACAGATATCCCAGTTACTCATATCTCTGAAAATGAGTTAAAAAAAATCAGCTTTCTTAAAAATCCAAAGGATTCGGTTGCAGTATGTTATCTTGTTCCGGAAGAAAAAGCGGGAGATAAGGATATCCAGCTTGTTCTGGATGGTATTCAGGATCCCGGAAATTTAGGAACCATTATCCGGCTGGCAGACTGGTTTGGCATTGAACAGATCATTTGCAGTGAGGATACCGTGGATTTTTATAATCCGAAAGTTATTCAGGCTACGATGGGATCTTTTATCAGAGTGAATACGGTGTATACAAATCTTATTGAATATCTTTCTGAAACAAAGAATATAAATATCGGAACGGATATGGAAGGAGAGAGTATTTATACTTTTCAAAGGCCTGAAAAGATAAATCTGATCCTGGGAAATGAAGGAAATGGTATGCGTCCGGAAACTGAAAAGCTTCTTCAGAAGAGTATCAGTATTCCAAGATTTGGAAAATCCCGGTCTACAGAAAGCCTGAATGTATCCATGGCTGCAGGGATTATTTTAGGACAGCTGTTCGGGAAATAAAAATCAGACATCAGATTTCAGACCCGATTATTATAATATTTCTGAAATCTGATGTCTTAGGGTCTTATATCAGCTGTTCCATACTTGAAACGCTTTTGTTTTTCTGGTATACTTCCAGTTTTTTTCTGACAAATTTTAGTGCAATAGGAGCAAGGTATATTAGGGCTGCGCCTATCAGTTTCTTCTTCCAGTTGGAGCTTTTCATATTCTTTTTGGCATAGTTTCCTACAATGGCGGTAACTCCCAGCTTAATGAGGCCGTCTGTAATATTGCCTTTAAACGCAGTACTGGCAAGTCCTACTGCTGTATTTTTACTGATGAGGAGGTCTTTTACTTCTGAAGTAAGCTGTCTTGCAATAACATCCTTTCTCAGGACTACCTTTTCATCACCATCTTCATCTATTTTTTCCTGAAGATACTGATCGGTTAGTCCATTGGTAAAAGCGCTTAAACTTTCCTTGGTATTCTTGAAGGTAAGAAGGTTTTCCAGGTCACTGATCTCACTTTGAAGCAGCTTTTTCTTTCTTCTCAATTCTTCTATGCTTTCGTATTTTCTGCTCATAGTTTAGTGATTTAAAAATTTAATAACCTGATCTGCAACAGCATTTACAATTTTATTTTTAAAAGCAATGACAAAAGCCATTACAACGGCATAAAATGCAGCTACAATTAAAAATCCATAGGAATAGTTATCCAATGCTTTGCCAATGAGAAATGCAATTCCAAAATTGAAAAGAATAATAAAAAAAGCAAAAGCAACAAGCAGTACTACAAAGTAGGTAATGAGCCCGGCAGAAAGAGAAGACTTTTCGGTAGCTTCAATTTTAAGAAGATCTATTCTCTTTGAGGCATATTCTTTAATAGTCTCTATCATTGTTTTTTTTTAAAGTTACAAAAAAAGGAACTTTCGCACAAAAGTTCCTTTCTGTAATTTACTCAAAAAGATAAATTACTTATTTTTTAAGATCGTTCAGTTCTGCCTCTACATCTTTTACCACATCTGCTGTTTTTGAAACAATCTGATCTTTATACTTATCATATCCGTCTTTCACAGTATGTGCAACGTTATTTGCTGTTTCTTTGAAAGTAGAAGAAATATTACTGTACTGGTCCTTTACTTTTTCTGAAACTTCTCCGTATTTATTTTTAGCCTGATCTTTTAAGTCACTGGCTTTGTTTTTAATCTTCTTTCTCGTTTCCTTTCCTTCTTCCGGAGCATAAAGCATTCCTAAGATTACACCTGCTGCAGCTCCTGCAAGAAGCCCTGCTAATATACCTGCTGTATTTTTTCCTTTTCTAGACATTTTAAGTTTTTTAATAGTTAATAATAGATTAGTTTTTACAGTATAAAACTTACAATTTGCATACCAAAGGAGGTATTAGGCCTATTAAAAATTGTTAAATCTTCCGAATGTATGACAGCATAAGTTTTATTGTTTCTTCTTTTGTTAATTCAGAATTGTCGATTACAATAGCATCTTCGGCTTGTTTTAAAGGAGCTATTTCCCGTTCACTGTCGATTTTATCTCTGTCAATAAGGTTTTGCTTTACCTGTTCTTTGTCCGCATCAATTCCCATTCCTTTTAGTTCAAGAAATCTTCTGTTTGTTCTTTCATCAATACTGGCAGTAAGAAAGAACTTATAGTCAGCATTTGGCAGAACTACTGTCCCTATGTCACGTCCGTCCATAATAACACCCCCTTTTTCTGCCAAAGAGCGTTGGGATTGCAGTAAAAAGTCTCTTACTTCTTTTTGTTTGGCTACGACACTGACATTATCAGAAACTTCATGAGTGCGGATTTCTTTGGAGATATCTGTATTATTAAGAAAAAGAACCAGGGTGTCTTCTTCATTTTTAAATTCAAGTTTAATCTGATCCAAAGAAGAAAACAAAGCTTTCAGATTTATTTCTCCGTTTTCATTCCGGCAATGCTGCAATGCATACCAGGTAATCCCTCTGTAAAGGGCGCCGGTATCCATATGAATAAGTCCTAATTGATCAGCAATGACTTTGGAAATAGAGCTTTTTCCGGTAGACGAGTACCCATCAATAGCTATTACAGGTTTTTTCATACTGCAAATTTCAAGATTTTTTTTAGAAAATCAAGAAATAATAAGAAATTTTAGAAGGGATTGAAATTATTTTATTCTCCTCTATGTCCGGAAAGGTCCATAGAAATTCCTATTTGGTTGACATTGGATGAGTTGTGATATCTCACATGTGCATAATCTATCCTGAACATGGAAACCTTTACCCCGAACCCGGCAGACAACCCTGAAAAATTTCGCTGATCTGCTACAGCAAGTTCATTACCTCTTTTAACATTGTAACCTAACCTGATGTTAAAGTTCTTTTCCGGAAACAGTTCTGCACCCAGGGAAAAATGATCAGCAATTTTTCTGCCGGCATTCACTTTCTGACCATCCACGTTGTATTCGGAAGAAATATCAAATTGCTGAAGATCGTGTGCTGTAATGGTTATTGCCAGAGGGAAATTCTTTAGTATTCTGGTATATCCCAGGTCTACCCTGAACGGAAGATTTTCTCTTACCCCATTAAAAGATTTCAACTGAAATCCAAAATTCCGCAGGACCAGAGAAAGAGCTTCCTTATTTTTTTTATTATGATAGGTAATCCCGGCAGTTCCGGAAATTGCAGAGGAAGTATAATTATCGATTTTTGAAGTAACAAAATTAATTCCCCCGCCAATAGTCCAGTCTTCTTCAAACTGATAGGCATAGCCTGCACCAATAGCTACATCAGAAGCTTTAAACTCTCCATTTTCAAAACCACTTTCGTCTGTTCTCGGAATACTTCCGTAACTCATATATCTCGCATTGATTGTTGCCATGTGGCCGTTATCAAAATCTTTAGCATAAGCTATCGTCCCGTATTTGGAATCGGCAAGATAAGCAGTAGCATTTACAGAGAGCTGTTTATCAGAGTCTTTGTTAAGGAGGGCAGGATTTGCAATAGCAAAGGAAACATCATAATCTCTTATAGAAATCGCATCACCGCCTAATGCGGCTTGTCTTGCAGATACAGGTACATTTAAGAATGGATAAACATTTGTTCCTGTTTGCGCATAAGAAACAATTCCTGATAGAAATAATGAAAAAATGATAATTTTCTTCAATTCAATTTATAATTAATGCAAAAATAATCCTTTTTCGTACTTTTCAAAATATTTCTTGCATTATTTGTAATTAAATATTTTTCTTTTATCAATATTTTTAATGATTATATTTGCAAAGTCAAATTTCGGAGAAAGCAACTCTGGTAAATCTTTATTAAAAATTAAAATGAAATATAAAAGAATCCTTCTGAAACTAAGTGGTGAGGCCTTAATGGGTAACAGACAATATGGTATTGACAATGAAAGGCTGCAGGAATATGCTGCAGAAATCAAAAAAGTTGTAGATAAAGGTTGTGAAGTAGCGATTGTCATTGGAGGAGGAAACATTTTCCGTGGTGTAGCAGGAGCAGCAAAAGGAATGGATAGAGTGCAGGGTGACTATATGGGAATGCTTGCAACGGTAATCAATGGAATGGCTTTGCAGGGAGCATTAGAAGATGCAGGAATAAAAACAAGACTTCAGTCTGCCATTGAAATGGATAAAGTAGCAGAGCCTTTCATCAAAAGAAGAGCGGTAAGACACCTTGAAAAAGGAAGAGTGGTAATTTTTGGGGCCGGAACAGGAAACCCTTATTTTACTACCGATACAGCAGCAACTTTAAGAGCAATAGAAATCGGAGCTGATGTGATCTTAAAAGGAACCAGAGTAGATGGAATCTATGACAGTGATCCTGAGAAAAATGCCAATGCCGTAAAATACAATTCATTATCTTTCGACGAAGTATTTGAAAAAAACCTTAAAGTAATGGATATGACAGCATTTACTCTGAGCCATGAGAATAAATTGCCTATTATTGTATTCGATATGAATAAAGAAGGAAATTTACAGAGAATTGTGGAAGGGGAAAATGTGGGTACTTTAGTTGATTTATAAAAGAAATTGTGAGCAGTATATAAGGTAATAAATGATATTGCTTATTGCTCAGAACATCACCTTTTTTAATCATCATCTATCACAAAATGTGTAACCTATCAAATTTTTATTATATAATGGAAGAATTAGATCTAATATTAGAATCTGTAAAGCAGGACATGGATGCAGCTATTAAGCACTTGGATCATGCATTTCAAAAAATCAGGGCAGGACGTGCTTCTACAACAATGGTTCAGGATGTAATGGTGGAATACTACGGAGCGCTGACTCCTATTAACCAGGTTGCCAACATTTCTGTTCCAGATGCCATGACAATTTCTATTCAACCGTGGGACAGAACTGCAATCAATGCAATTGAAAAAGCAATCATCAACTCTAACTTAGGTTTTGCACCTTCTAATAACGGGGAGAATATTATCCTTAATGTTCCGCCTTTGACTGAAGAAAGAAGAAAGGAATTGGCAAAACAGGCTAAAGCTGAAGCTGAACAGACTAAAGTAACTATAAGAAACGCAAGACAGGACGGTTTAAAAGAGTTGAAAAAGCTCGAAGGTGTTTCTGAGGATGTTGTAAAAGGAGTGGAAGAGGAAATCCAGACCTATACAGACAAATATGTTAAGCTTTGTGATGAGCATCTTAAGACAAAAGAAGCTGAAATTATGAAAGTATAATTTCAGGTTTCAAGGTATAAAAAAGAGGTTTTTCCATGAAAACCTCTTTTTTTATTTCCTATAGTTTTAAATACTATGCTTGTCAGAGCATTTATTTTTTTTCTGCTATAATATATTGATTAAAATTTGCGTTATCTCAGTATATTTATAAAAATAATTTCTGTAATATTTATTGAAGCAGAAAAATAATACATTAAATTGATGACTAAAATTATTGGTGTAGGAAACTACATTCCATCTGAAACAATTACCAATCTGTTTTTTGATAATCACATCTTTCTGAATGAGCAGGGAGTTTTACTAAAAGAAAATAATGCCTCTATTACAGAAAAGCTAAAGAAGATTACGGGTATTGAGGAAAGAAGATATGCGCATCACAGTCAGGTAACATCTGATCTGGGGGTTATTGCAGCTCAGCTTGCGATTGAGAATGCAGGAATAGATCCTGAAACACTGGATTATATTATTTTTGCCCATAATTTCGGAGATGTTCGTTTTGGAACTGTTCAGTCCGATATGGTGCCTAGTCTGGCGGCGAGGGTAAAACATCTGTTAAAGATCAGGAATAATTTTTGTGTTGCTTATGATCTGCTTTTTGGATGTCCGGGTTGGATTGAGGGCGTGATACAAGCCAATGCATTCATTAAGTCCGGTATTGCCAGGCGTTGTCTGGTAATTGGTGCCGAGACACTTTCCCGTGTTGTGGATATTCATGACCGTGACAGTATGATCTACGCTGATGGTGCAGGCGCTGCCATTTTAGAAATGAGTAATAATGATAATTCCGGAATACAGTCTCATTTGTCTGCATCTTATACATACACCGAAAAAGACTATTTATACTTTGGGAAATCCTATAATAATGACAGATGTCCTGATACCAGGTATATCAAAATGGATGGCCGGAAAATATATGAATTTGCTCTTTCGAATGTTCCTGTAGCGATGAAGAAGTGTCTGGACGATAGCGGGTATTCCATCCAGCAGCTTAACAAGATCATTATCCATCAGGCGAACGAAAAGATGGATGAAGCAATTGTCGGTAGATTTTACCAGCTGTATGGTATTCCTGTCCCAGAAAATATCATGCCTATGGTCATCCATAAACTGGGGAATAGCAGTGTGGCAACAATACCATCTCTTCTGGCAATGATTTTAAAAGGAGAACTGGAACAGCATCAGATTAATAACGGAGATATTGTTTTATTTGCTTCTGTCGGTGCAGGCATGAATATTAATGCATTTGTGTACAGGTTCTAAAGTACAGAAGGAAGCTTCAACTGCCTTTTTTCATTATAAAAGCCCGGAATTTCCGGGCTTTTATAATTATTGATATCTTTCGTGTTCTTTGTTTTTGGAAAACCTTTTGGTGATTGGTTTAAACAGTGCTTTATATTTTTCTGCATCAAATAGCTGTGAATCTGTCAGTGCCTTATAGGTCATCCATACTCCAAAAGGAAGAAGGACCAGATTGGGCAGCCATGCTGCCAGATAAGGGTTCATTTTTCCACTCCATGATAAATTCTCTACTCCAACATTCATAACATAGAAAATGATAAAAATAACAATGGCTATAATCACAGGAAGTCCCATACCTCCTTTTCTGATAATAGATCCCAAGCTGGCTCCAATCAGGAAAAAGATGATACAGGTTACAGAATAAGACACAATTCTCTGCTGGTAGATCACAATTTTACTGAAATATTTAACATTGGTACTGAATTCTGTTTTCTTATTTTCCAGTGAAGATTTCAGATTATCCAGTCTGTTATATGAATTATAAATGATTTCAAGTTTTTTATCTCCTTTTACCGTATCCAGTTTTACCTGGGCTTTAGGAGCTACTTTATGTTTATTGCCTTTATCCATATAAGCTACGACTGAATTGGTTTGTCCCAACACATCTGTGCCGATATTATCAAAAAAAAGCTGATTATCTTTCTTATTTTTAGCAATGGTTTTATTGAGCTGTCCGTAGGTCTGGAAGCGGTAATCATCCGTGATTTGTTCTTTTTCAATAGCCTGATTGATGATCTCGCTAATGTCAAAATGAGAGGTTAAAGTATCAAACTTAATGGCCTGGTCCGGCTGTTTCATTCTTACATTTTCCCCTTTTCCGGCAAAGTTGTCTTCAAATACATAACCATTATGCAGAACAAGTTTTAAAAAATTTTTATTCGCTGCCGGAACAAATTTCCCTTTTTCAGCCACAATAGACTGTTGGTTTTCGTAAGTATTGGCTTTTCTGTGAACAAAAACCCCTTCAATATTTTCTCCGTTTTCTCCGTATATTTTGTCAAACTTAACCATATATCCCGGAATCTGATCAATGAACTGTCCCGGGGTAAAATTAAGCGCGGGTTTCGTCTGAGCGATATTAAAAAGCATGTTTTTCGCCTTTTTCTGAAAGTCCGGAATAATATTATTGGAAAAAAAGAACAGCATAACAGCCAGTACTGTAGAAACTCCTAAAAGGGGAGTCATTACCCTGGTCAATGAAATCCCTGCTGCTTTCATGGCTGCAAGCTCGTACCTTTCTCCAAATTCCCCGAAGGACATAATACTTGCCAATAGAATTGTAAGCGGCAGTACCATACTGATAACGCTTACACCAAGATAAAAAAGAAGTTTAAGGATCTGCCAGTAGCTCAGTCCTTTTCCCATAAATTGCCCTAACTGAACCCAGATAATGTTTACAATAAAGATGAAAAACAATACGCTGAATATAAAGAAAAACGGTCCAAAGAAGGTTTTTATGATATATCGGTCTAGTATTTTTAACATGCGCCAAAATTAATCAAAAAGCCGCAGATTTTACTTGCGGCTTTTATATTTTGTTATTTTTTTAACTTAAAATCACATTGGTCTGTTTCCAGGCGTGATTTCCTGTATCTTAAAGTTCTGTAATTACGTAGTTTTTATACTTATTCTTGTCAAAAACAAACATATTGGGATCCAGATCCTGATTTTCCTTATATTCTTTAATAGCAATCACGGCAACATCTTTATTACTTCCATGCTGTTCAAGCTTTACCATTTGTTTTTTTGCAGAATCTACAAATAGGTAAACGTATTTTATCCCGTTTGCTTTTACCGGTGTCAGTTTAATAAAATCAGCATTCACACCATTTACTACTTTCTTCCCGTTATAGGTGACATTGTAATCGTTTCGGTATGTACCCAGATAGTTGATAGGAGAGAAGAGGGCGCTGCTTCCATTAGGTTTTGCAATGGTTACTTCCATATCATCCGCATTGATGTTATAGATTTTGTTTCCATCAAAAATCTGCTCGGTATCCATAATCTTCAGTTTATACTTATCTCCTGCTGCATAATAAATTCCGGGTTCTGTTTTGGTGACCTGCCCGTTAAGACCACTTCCAAAAGAAAATTTGAAATAAGAATTCTTTTTAGAATTGTAATTGGCTGTAATATCATCCAATATTTTTTTAGCCTTTGCATCAATTTTTTGAGCATTTGCCATACCTACTGCACTTACAACGAAACTTCCTAATATAACTTTTGAAATAATATTTTTCATTTTTTTTTATTTAATAATCTTTAGACATTCTTAATCTCCAAAGGTTAAAGCTCTTCGCTTTTTCCTTAACTATGCAAATCTTTCAAAAACCATTCCAATAACGGAAGACTGCCTATTTACAGCCTTTTTTGTTAGAAATCTGTACATGTCCCAGTTAATTTCTCTCGGGTCTGTAAACATACTTATCAAAATTTTTGGGAAGTACATTCGTGACAGTTAACCGGTTGGATGTAATCGTAGGTTCAATATTAATTACTTTAGTATTTTCATCAACCTCTACCTGATGTTTACTTCTCATATTTACCATATCGATATGAAGGGCTGTAAATTCATATTTTCCTTTTGGTAAATCAATGACCAGATATTCTTTTGGTCTGATCTGTCCGAGGGATTTATTGTTAATCCATATATTAAGTCTTGCCGTGTTATCCACAGCATGCAGGAATCCGGCTCCGTTATAGATCAGTATTTTGCCGTTTCCTAAATTACCGGTATCCACATTGTCTATTTTTACCGTACTGTATTCACTGGGAATAGACTTCAAAGCGCATGAAGTTAAACTTACTGCTGATGAAAGAAAACATAGTTTAATAATGTGTGTTTTTAGAAATTTCATGATAGATGAGTTTAATGGTTATTTTGTTTTTTATATTTTCTGATTTCTTAACAGATGGCTATAATGTCACTAATTATTTGATATCGTTCTTCTACACTGAACCATAACAGACTGCTGAAAGCAGCAGTCTGAACATGATTTTTTCCTTAGTTTCTATAATTAACTAGTTTCTTAAATCTTCTAAAAACTGTTCCAGAGAGTGCAGGTCACTAATGAGAACTTCTCTTGCTTTAGCACCATTAAATCCTCCTACAATACCGCTTGCTTCCAGTTGGTCCATAATTCTTCCGGCTCTGTTGTATCCAAGTTTCAATTGTCTCTGGAGCATGGAAGTAGATCCCTGCTGGGTAGAAACAATAATTCTTGCTGCTTCTTCAAATAAGGCATCTTTCTCATTCGGATCAAAGGCTCCTACTGAACTGGTAGAATCTTCAGAAACATATTCAGGAAGTAAGAATGCAGAAGCATAACCTTT
Organism: Chryseobacterium flavum; assembly: GCF_003385595.1. GTDB lineage: Bacteria > Bacteroidota > Bacteroidia > Flavobacteriales > Weeksellaceae > Chryseobacterium > Chryseobacterium flavum. The sequence continues at coordinate 180,217 of NZ_QNUE01000007.1, forward strand.
TTGTTCTCCGATAAATTCTGCAATTCTTTCCACCTCAGGAGTATCCACAAAAGCGCACTGAAGTCTTAAGATTTCATTACCATTGAAATAAAGCATATCTCCTTTACCGATCAGCTGATCAGCGCCCGGAGAATCAAGAATGGTCCTTGAATCCACACTGGAAATTACTCTGAAAGCAGCCCTTGCCGGGAAGTTGGCTTTGATCATCCCGGTAATTACATTTACAGAAGGTCTCTGTGTAGCAACAATAAGGTGAATCCCTACAGCTCTTGCAAGCTGTGCCAGTCTGGCAATCGGTAATTCCACTTCTTTTCCTGCTGTCATGATCAGGTCGGCAAATTCGTCTACTACCAGGACTATGTAAGGCAGGAAACGGTGTCCGTTTTCAGGGTTTAATTTTCTTTCGGCAAACTTTTTATTATATTCTTTCAGGTTTTTACAGAAGGCATTTTTAAGAAGGTCGTATCTTGTATCCATCTCAATACACAGAGAGTTCAGGGTATTGATTACCTTATTGGTATCAGTGATAATTGCTTCTTCAGCATCCGGCAGCTTTGCAAGGTAGTGTCTCTCGATTTTTGAATATAATGAAAGCTCTACTTTTTTGGGATCAACCATTACGAATTTCAATTCACTTGGGTGCTTTTTATACAGGAGAGAAGTAAGAATGGCATTAATACCTACGGATTTACCCTGTCCGGTTGCCCCTGCCATCAATAAGTGAGGCATTTTCGCCAAATCGGCCATGAAAATCTCATTGGAGATGGTTTTTCCGAATACTACCGGAAGGTCCATATCGGTATTTTGGAACTTCTGAGAAGCAATTACAGAACGCATGGAAACCATTGTAGGATTTTTTCTCGGTACTTCAATACCAATAGTTCCTTTTCCCGGCATAGGAGCAATAATCCTGATCCCTAAAGCTGAAAGGTTAAGAGCAATATCATCCTGTAATTTTTTGATGGCTGCTACCCTGATTCCGGCTTCGGGAACAATTTCATATAAAGTGACTGTTGGTCCTATTGTAGCTTTGATTTCTGCAATACCTACATTGAAGTTTTTGAGAAGTCCAACGATCTTATTCTTATTTTCTTCCAGCTCCTCTTTATTGATAGATATTTCTTCACTGCCATAATCTTTAAGCAGGTCTACCGGAGGCATATGGAAATTGGCAAGGTCTAATTTATGATCATACAATCCATGTTTTTCCACAAGCTCCTGTGATTTTTTATCCGAATCATCCAATACGTCAATAACGGGTGCTACTTCTACATTGAATTTTATATTTTCCTGTGCCGGTGAAGTATGAACAGAAGATGGGGCAGAAGGTCTGATATCAAAAGCCTCTTCCGGACTGGATACCGGAACAACAGGTTTTGTATTAAGGTTCAGGCTAACCGGTTGTATTACCTCTTTTGTGTCTTCAAAAGAAGTATGGTTAGGAGTTATGATCGTTTCTATATCTGTAGAAACCGGAACCTCGGGGAATCCTTTGGGAACATTTACCGGTTCCTGCTCTTTGTTGTTATTGGTAAATGGAGAATTGGTTACCTCACTTACTTTAACATTCGGAATAATATCTTCGGATTCTTCTATTTCTTCTTTCAGTTCTTCATCAGCTTCAAAATCTACATTGGAATCAGGCATCATGGCTTTTACTTTTCCAATGGTATTTTCATTGATCTTATTCAGTTTGGCTTTGACAGAACTTGGGCGAAGGTTGAACTCCAGAATAAAATATAAAAGGATGCTGGCTGCAAGGACGGTCCATAAACCTACGGACCCGATGATAGCGTTCAGATAGTCCATAATCTGATAACCATATACCCCGCCAAGAACACCCTGTCCTTTGGTAAGAGCCCCCATAAAGATAGGAAGCCAGCAGATAAAAAACAGAGAGTGGCCAATAGTTTTCCATGGCTTAAATATTTTCTTTTTAAGGATAAGGGTTCCTACTACAAGGAATAAGAAAGCAATAATGAATGATGCAATACCGATACTTTCAAATATGAAAATATTTCCAAGCCAATCCCCGGCTTTACCAAAAATATTAGAAGACTTTATACTCTTGTCAAGCATTGTTCCTGCCTGGCTCTGATCTGATTTCCAGTTCATCAGATAGGAAATGAAAGAGAAAGTAAGAACTAATGAAAAAAGTATAAAAGTAAGCCCGAAAAATATACGCGGCTTAGATAATATTCTGCCTTTTTCCGGCGATTCAGTCTGTTTTTTTTGTGTCTTTTTATCCATAATATCTATATCGCAAATTTAATGTTTTTTCAACACTAAAAGAATCTTTTTTTACTTAATGAACGCGAAATTTAGGGTTATTTTTTTGAATATATACTGAATTTAAGAAATGATTTTTTAGGGTTCACAGAATTCTCTTTCTAAAACATTAATACTGAATTGTATTTTTTGAACTAGTTCAAATGTCAGGAGTTACAGCCTTTTTAATTTTGCCCCATAAGATTTAAAAAACGATGGGAAACACCTGTAAAAGAATTCTGGTTTTATGGATGACTTTAATTTCATTAATATCAGTTAACGCACAACAAAAAAGAAAAATGGAAAACACGGCATTATTAATTATTGATGTACAAAATGATTATTTTCCGGGAGGGAAAATGACTCTGGACGGCGCAGAAGTAGCAACAAAGAATATCCGGCAGATGTTAGATTATTTTAGAAAGCATGATCTTCCTGTCATTCACATCATGCATATTTCTACAAATGAAGGAGCCACATTTTTTATTCCGGATACTCCAGGGGTGGTTTTCAATTCACGGGTTACTCCACAAGAGAGTGAGAAAGTTATTGTTAAGCACTTTCCAAACAGCTTCAGAGAAACTGAGCTTCTTGAATATCTTAGGGCGAACAGTATCAAAAATCTGGTCATTACAGGAATGATGACAGATGTCTGTGTGGAAGCCACGGCGAGAGCAGCTTTTGATTTTGGATTCAGTAACACTATCATCGGTGATGCTACAGCAACAAGAAATCGTGAACTGAACGGGGAAGTCGTAAAAGCAACAGACGTACAAAAATCCTTTTTAGCAGGGATCTCTGCTCTTGGAGATCTGTATGCCCGCATCGTCAATACCAGTGATTTCTTAAATGAAAAATAACTTAACATAACTTGGTATCTTAAAGGTGTCAATAATTTTGATACCTTTATTTTGTTTAAAAGAAGCAATGTTTGATCTACTTTATAAAAATATAAGCAGGTATATTGATCTTCCGGAAGAAGAGTTCAATCGGTTTGCTGCTCCATTTCAGCTTAAAAAGTTTAAAAAGAAAGAAATTGTACTTTCTGAGGGGGATTATTGTCTCTTTGAAGGATTTGTGACCAAAGGATGCTTTAAAATATATTATCTGAACGAAAATGGTTTTGAGCAAACATTATATTTTGCTGTTAAAGAGTGGTGGATTACTGATATAGACAGCCTGGTTAACCATGTCCCGGCAATATTGAATATTGAAGCCCTTGAAGATAGTGAAGTTCTGATGATTTCAAAAAGAGACAAAGATTATCTGTATAAAACCATACCTCAGATCGAAAAATTGTTCAGAATCATGAATCAGAAATCATCGGTTGCCCTGCAAAGGAGAATTTTATCCTTAACAGGTAAAACTGCCGATAAGCGGTATCTGGAATTTCTCCGTAAGTACCCGGGGCTTGAACAAAAGCTTACTCAACAACAAATCGCTTCCTATCTGGGAATCACTCATGAATTTTTGAGTAAAATCCGGAAAAAGATAGCTTTAGAAGAATAGACAATTTCTTAATTGTTTATTTTTGAAATTAAAAATAGCATGAAAATTCTGATTTTATTGTGCCTGATATCTTCTTCTGCAGCATTTTCCCAATCCTCCGAAGAATTGATGAGAATGGCTTCTGCAGATTTAAAAGCAAAAGACTACTGCTCTGCATCTGCAAATTTTAAAAAGGCTTTTGAGGAGAAAACTGAGGCAGGTATCTATGAATATACCAGTGCTGCTTTAGCTGCAGCCAATTGTAACGATTTGCAGAGAGCAGTCGGATGGCTGAAAAAAAGTTATGATCTCGGATTTGGGAAGAGCCGGGAGGAGATTAATTTGCTAAAAACAGATCCAGGCTTTAAAGCTCTCTCGCAAAATAATGAATTTCAATCTCTTTTAGCAGGAATGGAGGACAGGCTTGCCAGGAAAGAGGAGTTTAAGAAAAAAGAAGCAGAACTCTGGAATAAGGATATTATCAGTAATCAGATTAAAGAGAAAACTCCTTTTAATGAGGCTCATCCGGGATTTGCTTTGTATTTTACCGATGTAAATGGCCTGAAGGTTCCTTATATTGTATTTGTTCCTAAAGGATATAAAGTATCAAAACAAACAAAGGCGATTGTTTATCTGCACGGTGGAGTTAATTCGCTTTCTGATTTTTATTATAGGAATGCTGATGTTAAAACAGAACCTATTTTCTCTGTAGGGGAAAATTTTAATTCTATTGTTATATATCCTTTTGCTAAAAAGGATTTTGGATGGGTAGATCAGAAAATGGCATTTGAAAATATTTTTACCATCATTCAGGATGTTGAAAAAAAGTACAACATAGATAAAACCAGAATCTATCTTGGAGGCATGTCCAATGGAGGAACGGCTGCCTTTTGGTTTGCTTCACAACAGGAAACACCGTTCAGAGCATTTTATGCATTTGCCCCGAATCCGGTATTGAATATCGGCGAAATCAGGTTTGAAAATATTACAAAAGAACATCCGTTGTATAGCATAAGCTCAAAAGACGATCTTGTATTCAGTTATGATACTGTTCTGAGCATTTATAACAAAAATAAAATAAAGGCAAAAGGATGGAAGTTTCAGACTATTGAGACAGGAACTCACGGATTTATCTATAACCCTGAAATCAATAAAGAACTCCTGAGCCGTTTCTTTTCTGAGGTTTTAAAATAAATAATCCTGAACTGTTAAACGGGTCTGGAAAAAGAAAAAATAGAGACTTTCGATGATCGGCATAGTCATAATAAATCTGGATTTAACCTGTTTTTAAAATTGAATTTTTCCTAATGTTTTCAAGCTTATTAAGAATGTTTCAAAATAAGCGAAACAAGGCTCAAAATGATAAAAAACAGCTTTTTTTAACTTCTTTGTAGTTTATCATCCTTATTTTTGCATGTCAAGTACAATAAATCATGAAGAAGCTCCAAGATATTCTTATCTCAACCAGGACAATGGCTGTTTTGTTACTGGTGTACGCATTCGCGATGGCCTATGCAACGTTCTTAGAAAACGACTACGGAACTCCTACAGCAAAAGCATTAATTTATGAAGCCAAGTGGTTTGAACTGATCATGGTCCTGCTTATCCTTAACTTCATAGGAAATATCGGAAGATACAGACTGTGGAAAAAAGATAAGTGGCCGGTTCTTGTTTTCCACCTTGCCTTTGTTTTCATTTTCATCGGGGGTGCTATCACAAGATACATCAGCTTCGAAGGACAAATGCACATCAGAGAAGGTGAAACTTCCAATGAAATCGTAACGGATAAAAATTTCTTTAAAATCCAGATCGAAGAAAAGGGTGATGTGCTTAATTATCAGGATGTACCTTATCTGATGTCTCCGTTACACAAAGATTTCAAAGCAACTTATGATTTCCATGGAAAAGAGATCAAGGTTTTTGCTAAAGAATATATTCAAAGAAAAAAAGACAGTCTTGTAGCTGAACCAAACGGGGCAGAATATCTTCATCTGGTTTCTACCGGAAATACCGGAAGACAAAATATTTACATCAAACCAGGGGAGACAAAGTCGATCAACGGAACTTTGGTGACATTTAACAGAGCTATTGAAGGAGCCGTTGAATTCAAAAATGAAGGAGGAAAATTATTCATCAAGACTCCTGTAAATGCAAGCTACATGACCATGGCTACACAGGCTACAGGAAATACTGTAAAAGATGAATTCCAGCCACTGGCTTTAAGAAGCTTATACACGATCAACGAACTGAAACTGGTTGTTCCTGAAGGTCTTAAAAAAGGAAGACTGATCGCTGTTGAAGGAGACAGGAAGAAAGATGTAAATGTTCCTGATATGCTTCAGATTGAGCTTCAGGGACCAAAAACAAAACAGATTGTTGATCTTTCTGTTGAAAGAGGAAATCCGAATGCTTACAAGCAGGTTACGATGGATGGTTTAAACATTATGGTAGGTTTTGGACCTAAAGTATACAACACACCTTTTGCATTAAAACTGGATGATTTCGTAATGGAAACTTATCCGGGAAGTTCATCTCCGAGTGCTTACGAGAGCCACGTAAAAATCATTGACGAAGGCAAAGAAACTCCTTATAAAATCTATATGAACCACGTTCTTAATCATAAAGGATACCGTTTCTTCCAGTCGAGTTTTGACCCGGACAGAATGGGAACCGTTCTTTCTGTAAATCACGATTACTGGGGAACTTTAATTTCTTATATCGGATACGGACTTTTATTCTTAGGAATGTTTGTGATCTTTTTCTGGAAAGGAACCCATTTCTGGAAACTGAATAAAATGCTGGTTGATGTCAATAAAAAGAAAGCAGCAGGTATACTTTTAGTGCTTTTAAGTTTAGGTTTAAATGCACAAAAAATTGAAACTCACGGAACAACAGATGGAAGCAGAGAACATATCCATGTAGAGGGTGATAACCATTCTCATGCTCCGGCTCCGTCTGCCCAGTCGCTTGATGGTGCTGCTCCAAAACAGAACTCCCTGGCAACTCCGATGGCGAAAATGAGATCAATTTCTCCTGACGAAATTATTGCCAGAAACAGAATCAGCAAAGAACATGCTGATAAATTCGGATATCTTTTGGTTCAGAACTTTGAAGGAAGAATTGTTCCTATCAATACAGAAGCATTAGATGTTTTAAGAAAACTTTACAAAAAAGACGAATTTAAAGGAACAGACGGGAAGTCTCTTACTGCCAACCAATGGTTCCTTTCTATCAATACAGACACACCGAGCTGGACCATGGTTCCGATGATCAAAGTAGGAACCAAAGGAGGTGATGAACTGAAGAATAAAACAAAGGCAAATGAAGATGGCTACACCTCTTTAATGAACCTTTTCCCTGCAGATGCAAACGGTAATCTTAGTTATATCCTGGAACATGACTATAATACGGCATTCCGTAAAAAACCGGCTGAACAGACGAACTATGATAAAGAAGTAATTGCTGTAAATGAAAGAGTACAGATCTTCAATGAGTTTTTCAGTGGTCAGTTTATGAGAATTGTTCCTGTGAAAAATGATGCGAATCACACATGGCATTCATGGTTAGATCAGAAATTTGAACCGGACATGGAATCTCAGCAGGTAATGGGTCCTTACTTTGCAGAAGTTCTTACGGCTCAAAAAACAGGTGACTGGAGCAAAGCAGATGCAGAACTGGTAAAGCTTTCAGACTATCAGCAGAAATGGGGAAAAGCGGTTGTTCCTGCAAAATCTAAAGTAGATCTTGAAGTGTTTATGAATAAAGTAAATATCAACTTCAAATTATTGATTTTCTATACCCTTATCGGGGGACTTCTTTTGATCCTCGGATTTGTAGAGCTATTCAAATCCGGTAAAATATTAAATAAGATAATTAAAGTGATTATTGCTGTTGGGATTGTAGGATATCTTTGTCATTTCCTTGGTCTTGTGGCAAGATGGTATATCTCCGGACACGCACCGTGGAGTAACGGATATGAAGCTATTATCTTTATTTCATGGGTAGGTATTACGGCAGGGCTGTTGCTTTACAGGAACTCCAATGCATTAATTCCTGCTGCAGGATTTATGGTTGCGGTAATTATGATGGGATTCGCACACGGAGGCTCTGCTCTTGATCCGCAGATCACTCCGCTTGTTCCGGTATTGAAATCTTATTGGCTGATCGTTCACGTTGCAATTATCACTTCCAGTTATGGTTTCTTTGCCCTGTCTATGATTATTGCTGTAATTTCCCTGGTATTTTACATTATTTCAAGCAAGGATACTTATAAAATCCATCACGATACAACGTTGAAAGAACTGGCAATTGTTTCAGAAATGTCTTTGACAATAGGCCTTTTTGCTTTAACGGTAGGAAACTTCCTGGGAGGAATCTGGGCTAATGAATCATGGGGAAGGTACTGGAGCTGGGACCCGAAAGAAACATGGGCTTTTATCTCTATCATGGTCTATGCATTTGTACTGCATATGAGACTAGTTCCGGGACTGAGAAGCAGATGGGCATTTCATGTAGCAACAATGTTCGCATTCTGCTCCATGGTAATGACTTATTTTGGGGTAAATTACTATCTGAGCGGGCTTCATTCCTATGCAGCAGGTGATCCGGTACCGGTGCCGGCCTGGGTGTATATCGGAATTTCAACAATGATTGTTTTATCAGCAGTTTCCTATTTCAAGTTTAAAATATTAACAAAGAAATAAAAAGCTTAATCCTATAAAATTAAATCCCGGAAATTTTACTTCCGGGATTTTTTTGTGCTAAAAATGATAGTATATAAAGATTTCTCTTCCTTTAGTGTCTGTTCAGCCATCTCCGGAATTCCCTAAAAACGTATTATGTTACAACTCAACATTTGAAAAATTAATACTATCTTTATGATATCAAATTAATATCAAATTAAAATCAATCATGGAAAAAACATTAAAACCCATGTCAGGTTATCTGACACTGGTTATCTGTCTGGCATTGTTTGCTGTTTCGGTCTATTTTTTTATTTCCGGGGTAGACCAGAGTGTTGCCTATGTTGTGATTGCAATGCTTTGCTTTTTGCTTTCATGCTTTTTCTTAAAAGGGCTGATGATTATCCAGCCTAATCATTCAAGGGTATTGAATTTCTTTGGAAAATATGTGGGAACGGTAAAAGAAAACGGACTTTTCTTTATCAATCCCCTTTATTCTTCCCAAAGAATAAGTCTCCGTTCTGAAAATCTTCAGGGACAGACCCTTAAAGTTAATGATAAAATGGGAAATCCCATTGAAATCGCGGCTGTAATCGTTTGGAAAGTAGGGGACACCTATAAGGCTGCTTATGAGGTGGAAAGGTATACTGAGTATGTAAGAATGCAGAGTGAGGCAGCGGTAAGACATCTTGCAGTAAGTTTTCCTTATGATAATCTTGAGGATGAGCATGCTGATATTACCCTCAGAGACGGAGGAGATCAGGTAAATAAAATCCTGGAACAGGAATTATTGGAAAGGTTGGCTCCGGCAGGAATTATCATTCAGGAAGCAAGAATTACCCATCTGGCATATGCTTCTGAAATTGCGGGTGCTATGCTCCAGCGGCAACAGGCAACCGCTATTGTGGCAGCAAGAACCAAAATTGTTGAAGGAGCTGTAGGAATGGTTGATCTGGCCCTGAAAAAGCTTTCTGAGGATAATATTGTAGAGCTTGATGATGAGAGAAAAGCGGCAATGGTAAGCAATCTGATGGTTGTTTTGTGTGGAGAAAAAGCTGCTACCCCGATTTTAAATGCCGGTACACTTTATAATTAATTAAAGTAAAGAATTGATTGTCGAATACATTGTAGATTTTCTCTGCAAGTCGGATAATTACGTTAGAGAAATTTAAAATGAAATCAGAAAAAGTTCAAAACTCTTCGGAAAACAAAGGAAAAAAATCGTTTGTGATAAGAATTGATGAGTCTACCTATAAACTCCTGGAAAAATGGGCAAATGATGAGTTCAGGAGTGTTAACGGCCAGATTGAATATTTGCTGCATCAGAGTCTCGTGAACTCAGGAAGAAAGAAAAAAGAAGAGTAGCGAGGATATGCAAAGGCTTTGGTATATAAAATGATGTTTAGTTAAAAAGTTTGTAACCTTTTTATTTCAGCCTGACTCTATTATTACAGAAGTTCAGTTTAACCAAAAAAAATAAAAATGGAAATACTACAACAAAAACAAATTGTCCGACAGGTTTTTAATGTTTTAAAGATGGTCTTTGTAATCGTTCCTGTCGTGGCAGGATTAGACAAGTTTACTAATATTCTTTGCCAATGGACACAGTATATCAGCCCTTTCTTACTTGATCTTTTACCATTTTCAGGTGAAACTTTTATGATGATTGTAGGAATTATTGAAATTATTGCAGGAGTTTTAGTTTTTTTTAATCCAGGAACGGGCGGACTTGTGGTGTCAGCGTGGCTGGTTTTAATTGCATTGACATTACTGGCAGGCTGGAAGTTTACAGATGTTGCCGTCAGGGATCTTGTTATGGCAATTTCAGCCTTTTCAATGCAAAGACTTGCTTTAATTTTTGACCATAAATAATGAAAGCCGGGGAAAAATACACAGACAGGGAGTTAATTGATAAGATCCTGAATAATGAAACGGCAGTGTTTGAACTGATTATCAGAAGGAATAATTCTTATCTGTATCGTATCGGAAGAATGTACCGTTTTAGTCATGAAGATACTCAGGATTTGATTCAGGAAACCTATATAGAAGCATTTATTCATCTGCATCAGTTTGAAAACAGATCCTCTTTCCGGACATGGATTTCCAGAATAATGCTTCATCAATGCTATCGGAAAACACAGAAATGGAGTTCGAAGCATATTATGCCTCTTGAAAACAACACTAAGGTTTCTGAAAATCTGTATAATTCTGAAACATTCGCCCAAGTTATGAACAAGGAATTAAATTCAGTAATTGAGAAGAGTCTGCTTGCCATTCCGGAAGATTATAGAATAGCTTTTACCTTAAGAGAAATTAATGGATTAAGTGTTCAGGAAACAGCAGAAGCAATGGAAATCAGTGAAGGTAATGTAAAAACCCGCGTTAGCAGAGCTAAAGCCTATCTGAGAAAGGAAATAGAGAAATATTATATCAAAGATGAAATTTTTGAATTCAATTTAATCTATTGTGATGAAATAGTGAACCGGGTAATGCGTAAAATAAAAGAAATATAGTTCTTATTTAAAAAAGAAAGCTGAGAAACTCTCTCAGCTTTTTTATTTAATACAACTCTGGAGAGTATCAGCTCCAAAGTAGAATATAACAAGCCAAATCAAACCTTTAATGGTAAAGAAAGCAAATCCTGCCCATCCCACACGCTTGAACCACTTTTTAAACTTTGAATTATTTTCTTGTGAATTTTCCATTGGTGATTATCAAAAAGATTATGCTGCAAAGATAAGCATGTTTGTAATTAGTCCAAATAAAAAGCAATCTAAAAAATTAAAGTTTTGAGGTTCACATAATATTTTTATCTTTAGAGAGAACGAAAAGTAAGATTTTATGTCAAAAAAAGTAAAGGATTTCGGAATCGAAAAAACACTCAAAAACCTAGGTATTAAAGAAGAAAATAAAGGGACTTCAGTGGGCGGAAAATATTTCGCTTCAGGAAAGACGATAGAAAGCATCTCTCCTGTAGACGGTAAATTGATCGCAAAAGTAAAGACTTCCGGAGAAAGTGATTATGACAAAGTAATTGAAAGTGCCCAGAAGGCATTTCAGGAATTCAGGCTTATTCCTGCCCCTAAAAGAGGAGAGATCGTAAGGCAGCTGGGCCTGAAGCTAAGAGAATATAAAGAGGATCTTGGAAAGCTTGTTTCTTATGAAATGGGTAAATCATTACAGGAGGGCCTTGGGGAGGTACAGGAAATGATTGATATCTGTGATTTTGCTGTGGGACTGTCAAGACAACTACAGGGATATACCATGCATTCCGAAAGACCGGGACACAGAATGTATGAGCAGTATCATCCTCTTGGAGTAGTAGGAATTATTACGGCATTTAATTTTCCGGTTGCGGTGTGGTCCTGGAATACTGCCCTGGCCTGGATCTGTGGTAATGTTACGATCTGGAAGCCATCTGAAAAAACACCACTTTGTGCTATTGCCTGTCAGAATATTATGAATGAAGTTTTAAAAGAAAATAATCTTTCAGAAGGTATTTCAAGTGTATTGGTAGCAGACCATGAGATCGGACAGAAACTGGTAGATGATAAAAGGGTAGCGCTGGTTTCTTTTACAGGATCTACAAGAGTAGGAAGGATGGTTTCATCCAAAGTAGCTGAAAGATTTGGAAAATCAATCCTGGAGCTTGGAGGAAACAATGCAATTATCATTACTAAAGAAGCGGATCTGAATATGTCAATCATTGGAGCTGTTTTCGGAGCAGTAGGAACTGCGGGACAAAGATGTACTTCGACAAGAAGGCTTATCATCCATGAAAGCGTATATGATGAAGTAAAGTCAAGGCTGGTAAAAGCTTACGGGCAATTGAAAATAGGAAATCCTTTAGACGAAAGGAATCATGTAGGACCATTGATTGATACGGATGCTGTAAACCAGTATGAAGAAGCAATTAAAAAGTGTAAAAAGGAAGGTGGAAAATTTGTTGTTGAAGGAGGTGTTTTATCTGGAAAAGAATATGAATCAGGCTGCTATGTGAAACCTTGCGTTGCAGAAGTCAAAAATTCTTATGAAATCGTTCAGCATGAAACTTTTGCTCCTATTTTGTATCTGATTAAATATAAGACACTGGAAGAGGCAATTGCAATTCAGAACGATGTGCCACAGGGTCTTTCTTCTGCGATCATGACCCAAAACCTGAGAGAAGCAGAATTATTCCTTTCCCATGCAGGATCAGACTGTGGTATTGCCAATGTAAATATCGGAACATCAGGAGCAGAAATCGGAGGTGCTTTTGGCGGTGAGAAAGAAACCGGCGGAGGAAGAGAGTCCGGATCTGATGCATGGAAGTATTATATGAGAAGGCAAACCAATACTATAAATTATACAACGCAACTTCCTTTAGCACAAGGAATTAAATTTGATTTATAAAAGCTTTAGTTAAAGCACTTAAAAACAATAAAAATTAATAACCTGAATAATTAAATCTTCTTTCTCTGAATCACTTAATTATTCATTTATTAAATCACACAACAATTTATTATGGAACAAACATTAGATATAAAAGCAAACAAAGTAAAAGAAACAGTAGGAAAACACGTTTTGGCAGATGGCTTCGATTTCGTGATGGATATTGAAAAATCTCACGGTTCATGGTTATATGACAAGCTGAGTGACAGAGAGTATCTGGATATGTTCTCTATGTTTGCCTCAGCCTCCATAGGATATAATCACCCTTATCTTGTAGAAAGATCAGAGTGGTTAGGCAGAATGGCAGTTAACAAGCCAACTCTGGCAGATGTATATTCAGAAGAATATGCTCATTTCCTTGAAGTATTTGAAAGAGTGGTGATTCCTGAAGAATTACAGTATGCTTTCTTTATCGAAGGCGGGACTTTAGGCGTTGAGAATGCAATGAAGGCATGTTTTGACTGGAAGACCCGTAAAAATTTCGCAAAAGGACTTCAGACTGAAGCCGGTATCTGTATTCATTTCAGACAGGCTTTCCATGGAAGAAGCGGATATACCTTAAGTCTGACCAATACTTCAGACCCAAGGAAATACCAGTACTTTCCAATGTTCAACTGGCCAAGAATCCTGAATCCGAAATTAACCTTCCCGATCACCGAAGAAAACCTGGAAGAAACCATTAAGAATGAAAAACTGGCTTTATTGCAGATTGAAGAAGCCATCCTGATGAACCCTGATAAAGTGGCCTGTATCATCATTGAACCTATCCAGGCAGAGGGAGGTGATAATCACTTCAGGGATGAATTCCTGTCAGGATTACGGAATCTTTGTGATCAAAATGAAATCTTACTTATTTTTGATGAAGTTCAGACCGGCATCGGAATCACCGGAAAAATGTGGGCATTCCAGCATTTTACAGCAAAACCTGATATCATTTCTTTTGGTAAAAAAGCGCAGGTTTGCGGAGTATTGGCAAACAAGGAGAAGTTTGATGAAGTTCCGAATAATGTATTCAGGGAAAGTTCAAGAATCAATTCTACTTTCGGCGGTAACTTTATTGATATGCTGCGTTTCCAGCTGGTAATGGAAGTGATTGAAAAAGAAAACCTCGTTGAAAATGCAAGAGTGGTAGGAGACTTCTTGTTAGAAAGTCTTAAGGTGCTTGCCGAAAAGTATCCTGAAAAAATTTCAAACGCAAGAGGAAGAGGTCTGATGTGTGCTATAGATCTTCCATCCGCAGCAGACCGAAACAAGATGATGAATGAGTTATTCAAAGACGGTCTGATAATTCTTCCGTGTGGTGACCAATCTTTACGTTTCCGGCCACATTTAAATGTTTCTAAAGAAGAAATTCAACTGGCTTTAGACAAAATAGAAAATAATATTAATAAAATTTAAAACCAAAGATTTGTAATTTTCAAAAAATCATTGTATATTTAGGTACTCAAACAATATAGAATATGGAAAGAAGTACGAGAGTATCGGTTTATGAAAGTGATAACCCTTCAGAAATTCAGTTGGTTAAGTCTAAATTGGATGATGCACAAATTACAAACACAGTTGAAAATAATTATCTGACATTTACTACAACTCCTACAGCAACTTCGCTCAAGGTAATGGTAGATCTGGAAGATGAAAAAAAAGCATTTGAAATTATTGATGCTTACCTTCAACAGAGTGAAAATCAATAAAACAATTTCATAATTTTAAATTTTACTACTTCGAACCGAAAATTAATTTTAATTAGTTTTCGGTTTTTTGATTAAAAAAAAATCAAGTTTTAAGGCTTAGGTGATTATTGGTTTTTAGATCCATGAAGGTATTACCGATCAAATGCTCAATAGAAACAATACCGGACAGCAAGTACTCAGAGAATGTATTGTAAAAGCATATAACAAAATCTAATACACCTATAATTTCTTAATCTGCTAATTTTAATAAAAATATAAACGAACAATGAATCCGGAAATTAAACTAAGAAAAGCGGAAATTAAAGACAAAGACATCATTTGGGGAATTATTCAACAATCTATTGAAAGAAGAAGACAGGACGGAAGTACACAATGGCAGAATGGTTATCCTAACCCTGATACAGTGGAAAGTGATATCGCAAAAGATTTTGGATTCGTTCTTACTGTAAATAATGAAATTGCGGTATATGCTGCATTGATTTTAAATGATGAGCCTGCTTATAGTACTATTGAAGGGGCATGGTTAAGTAACGGCGAGTTTGTAGTAGTTCACAGGGTCGCTGTAGATGAAAAATTTGCAGGTCAGGGTATGGTGAAAAAATTGTTTGACCATATTGAAGATTTTACCCGGTCTCATGGAATCCAAAGTATAAAAGTAGATACCAATCATGATAATATGGCGATGCTGAAGATCCTGGAAGGAAAAGGATATTCTTATTGTGGAGAAGTTCTTCTCAGGGATGGGATGAGAAAAGCTTTTGAGAAGATTATAATTTGAGTAAAAAGTTAAATCGGTTTTCATTGAATTTTTAAAACACAGCATATTTATAATCTCTATCAGCTTTGTTCGTTTGGTTCCGAACTAATTTCTACTTTTGTTCAAATTTTTATATTATGCACCAAAGTATAGAAATTGATGAGAAAATCTTTCAGGATGCCGTAAAGTTTTATGGTACTGTTTTCAATTTGCCTCCGTTAGCATCAAAAATCTACGCTTACCTTCTTTTTGATTATGAAAAGGTGGGAATTACTTTTGACGAGTTTGTTGAAGTACTTTCAGCAAGTAAAAGTTCTGTTTCTACCAGTATCTCTTTGCTGCTTAACGCACAGCTTATCATTGACCATAATAAAATGGATGAACGGAAACGGTATTTTTTCATTAATGATGAATACAAGAAAATAAGATTCGAAAAAATAGTTCAGAAGATGAAGGACGAATTAAAATTATTAGATGATTTAAACAATTTTAAAAAAAGTAACGACGATGGATACAACGAAAGAATAGAACATTACAAAACACTCTTAAATAAAAACATAGAAAATATTCAGGAATCTCTTAATAAACTATAAAATGAATAATAAGCTAGTTATACTTTCTATTGCAGCGTTTTCACTGACAGCCTGCAAAAAAGAAGCTCCAAAACAGGATGGTGCAAAGCCTTATCCTGTTGTTTCTGTGGAGTCTAAAAATATAGTAGGTTATCAGACGTTTCCGGCTACCATACAAGGTAGGGTAAACAATGATGTGCGTGCAAAAATACAGGGTTATATTACTGAACTATTGGTAGATGAGGGACAGTATGTTACTAAAGGACAGCCTTTATTCCGTTTGGAAACAAATATTCTGAATGAAAATGCTGCAGCATCAAAAGCAGGAATAGGTGCTGCTGAATCCAGTGTAGCTGCGGCTCAGGCTTCTGTGAATGCAGCGCAGGTAGAAGTTAACAAATTGAAACCTCTGGTTCAGAAAAATATTATAAGTAATGTTCAGTTACAAACTGCCCAGGCAAATCTGGCCCAGGCCCAGGCTCAGTTACAGCAGGCCATTGCTGCTAAAAGACAGGCTGTTGCCAATTATAAAGGGGTGGAAGCAAATATTGAATATTCCATTATCCGTGCTCCTATTTCAGGAGTGGTAGGGAAGCTTCCATTGAAAGTTGGGAGTTTGGTAGGACCATCAGACCAGACGCCTCTGACAACAATTTCTGATACTTCTCAGGTGTTTGCCTATTTTGCCATGAATGAAAAAGAATATTTTGATTTCCTTGAGAAAGTTCCGGGCAGTTCCATGCCGGAGAAAATAAAAAATCTTCCAATGGTTGAACTGCAGCTGGCAAATGGGAGCCTTTATCCTGAAAAAGGGAAAATTGAAGCCATTACCGGCCAGATTGACCCAACAACAGGAACCATTCAGTTCAGGGTAGGGTTTACGAATGCACAAAAACTTTTAAGTAACGGAAACAGTGGGACCATCAGATTCCCGCAACGGTATGATAATGTACTTGTTGTTCCTGAAAGTGCAACGTATGAACAACAGGGAATTGTTTATGTTTACAAAGTGGAAAAAGATACTGCCAAGAATGTTGTCATTGACGTGATTGACAGAATTGACAATATGGCTCTTGTTAAATCAGGAGTAAACAAAGGTGAAACGGTAATTGCAGCCGGTATCGGAGGTCTGAAACCAGGAACTGCAGTGAAGCCGAAACCGATCAAAATGGATAGTCTTGTTCAATCAATAAAACCGAAATTCTAATGATAAAAAACTTTATTAACAGACCGGTTTTATCTACCGTAATCTCAATTTTGATTGTGATTCTCGGGGTTTTAGGACTTGTCTCGTTACCGGTTACACAGTATCCGGACATTGCGCCTCCTACAGTCAGTGTTACAGCCAATTATACAGGAGCGAATGCGGAAACTGTTATGAAAAGTGTTGTAGTTCCTCTGGAAGAACAGATCAATGGGGTGGAAGGAATGGATTATATCACTTCTTCCGCAGGAAATGACGGATCTGCCAATATTCAGGTTTTCTTTAAACAGGGTATAGATCCTGATATTGCTGCGGTAAACGTACAGAACCGTGTGGCAAGAGCTACACCTTTGCTTCCTTCCGAAGTAACCCGTTCAGGGGTAGTAACCCAAAAGCAGCAGACAAGTGCCCTGATGTATATGTCTTTCTATTCCGAAAATAAGGACCTGGATGACGTATATCTTCAGAACTTTTTGAATATCAATATTATTCCCAATCTGAAAAGGGTAAATGGTGTAGGAGATGCCAACGTATTCGGGGGTAAGAATTATTCTATGAGAATCTGGCTGGATCCGGCAAAAATGGCGGCTTACGGTGTTACTCCCACAGATGTTACCAATGCCATCAATGAGCAGAGTAGAGAGGCAGCAGCAGGTTCTATCGGACAAAACAGCGGAAGCTCATTTGAATACATTATTAAATATGTAGGTAAATTCAACGATAAGGGGCAATATGATAATATCATCATTAAAGCTCTTAATGACGGGCAGAATCTTATGTTAAAAGATGTTGCCAAAGTAGAACTGGCAGGTCAGTCTTACAGTGGAATCGGAGAAAATGGAAACAACCCTTCCATCAGTATGGGGATTTTCCAGACACCGGGATCCAATGCTCAGGAGATTATTAAGAATATCAAAGCTTATCTGAAGTCGGCAGAAAGTACATTTCCGCAGGGAATTAAATATACATTTAACTTTGATACAAATGAATTCCTTGATGCTTCTATTGAAAAAGTGGTACATACCCTGATCGAAGCATTCATCCTGGTGTTTATTGTTGTGTATATCTTCCTTCAGGATTTCAGATCTACACTGATTCCGGCGATTGCTGTTCCGGTATCTATTGTAGGAGCCTTTTTCTTCTTGAATTTATTCGGGTACTCTCTGAATCTCTTAACTTTATTCGCCCTGGTACTGGCAATCGGTATTGTGGTGGATGATGCTATCGTAGTCGTCGAGGCCGTCCATGCAAAGATGGAACACGGTATTTCTGATGCTAAAAAAGCTACAGTAGAAGCGATGGACGAAATTACAGGTGCAATTATTTCAATTACTTTGGTAATGGCATCGGTATTTATTCCGGTAACATTCATTAAAGGACCTACGGGAGTATTCTATCAACAATTTGGTATTACTCTGATTGTTGCCATCGTAATTTCTGCGATCAACGCATTGACCTTGAGTCCGGTTTTATGTTCATTATTCCTAAAACCCCATGCTGAGCATCATCAGGAATATCAGAAGTTGAATTTCCTACAGAAGTTTTTCTATAAATTTAATATTGCCTTTAAAACAACAACAGACCGTTACGGTAGAGGATTTGTGTTTTTATTGAGACACAAGTGGGTCACCCTGGTTATTTTTGCGGTGACAGGCGGTATCTTATATTGGGCCAGTGGTACGATGAAAAAAGGATTTGTACCTACAGAAGACAGGGGAATTATCTTTACGGATGTACAGCTTCCTCCGGGAGCCTCTATGGAAAGAACATACAATGTATTGAAAACCCTTCAGGCTAATGCAATGAAAGTTCCGGGTGTACAAAATGTAACAATTTCTACCGGTAGAGGATTCTTATCAGGAAACGGTAGTAATAACGGTCTTGCCTTTATCAAACTGAAGCCATTTGAAGAAAGAAAAAAAGACGGCCAGACTTCTGAAGATATTACGAAGAAACTATTTGGCATTTCAGGAGCTGTTCCGGATGCGAAAGTAGTATTCTTCCAGCCGCCGAGTGTACCTGGTTTTGGTAGTAGTGCCGGTTTTGAGATGGTATTACTGGATAAATCGGGTGGTGAATATGCAGATCTTGATGCTAAAACAAATGACTTTATCGGTAAATTGATGCAGAGACCCGAAATTGAATTTGCCCAGACTTCATTCAATACAAGATATCCTCAATATCAAATGGAAATTAATGTTCCTTTAGCTAAACAGCTTGGGGTTTCGGTAAGTGACATTCTTGCAACCATGCAGGGATATATCGGAGGAATCTATACGGCAGATTTTACAAAGTATGGTAAACAGTTCAGGGTAATGGTTCAGGCTCTTCCTGATAACAGAAAAAGTATTGACAACCTGAATGAGCTGTATGTAAGAACAGGTTCCGGAATCATGTCTCCGATCTCCCAGTTTGTGACTTTGACAAAAGCATACGGACCACAGTCTGTAAGCCGTTATAACCTGTTTACTTCTGTGAAGATTACAGGAGCTAACTCTGCCGGGTTCAGTACCGGAGATGCGATTGCTGCGGTACAACAGGTGGCTGGTGAAACATTGAACCAGAATTACGCAGTTGAATTTACCGGATTATCCCGGGAAGAATTAGCTTCAGGATCTCAGACATTATTGATTTTTGCATTAAGTTTAATCTTCGTATACTTTATTCTTTCTGCACAGTATGAGAGTTATATTCTTCCTCTGATTGTGGTAATTTCTCTTCCTTTAGGGGTAATGGGAGCCTATTTCGGGCAGAAGATTATGGGATTGGAGAACAACATCTATTTCCAGATTGCACTGATCATGCTTGTGGGATTACTCGCGAAGAATGCTATTCTAATTGTAGAATTTGCAATTCAGAGAAGGCACCACGGGGAAACCATTGTTATGGCAGCGATCAATGCTGCAAAAGCAAGACTAAGACCGATCCTGATGACTTCATTTGCTTTCATCTTCGGATTATTGCCGTTGGTTCTTGCAAGCGGAATTGGAGCTGTAGGGAACAGGTCAATTGCTACCGGTGCAGCGATCGGATTGTTGATAGGAACTATATTAGGACTTTTTGTAATTCCGGTACTGTTTGTAATTTTTGAAACATTACAAGAGAAGATCAAGCCTATAAAAAAAGAAGATATCAGTTTAGCAGAGTAAAATTAATTAGAGAAGCAGGGATAAGAGGCAGAATTCTGATGCTCTGTTCCTGACTTCCAATTTCTAATTTCTAACTTCAATTTTAAATAATGAAGAGTTTATTAAACATCATAAAAGGAATCACTTTTTCAGTTTTCATGCTGGGAGCTATTACATCCTGTATGGCCCGTAAAGAATATGAAAGACCGAAAAACGTTGTTGACGAAAAGCTTTTCCGTACTGATATGCTTCCTTCGGACAGTACAAATGTAGCCAATGTATCCTGGAAAGAGATTTTTACTGATCCGATTCTCCAGGGACATATATCCAAAGCTTTAGACAACAATCTTGATATCAGAATTGCATTGCAGAGTATCACTTCTGCAGAAGCTTATCTGAAACAGAGCAAGGCAGCCTATCTGCCGACTCTTTCTGTAGGTCCGAATTATACCTTCCAGACGCAGTCGATTAACACACAATTTGGACAGATCATAGGGGAAAGACGATATGTTAACCAATTTGATATTACAGCAAGCCTTGGCTGGGAAGCAGACTTGTGGGGGAAATTAAAGGCACAGGAAAAGGCACAGCTGGCAACCTATCTGGGGACCGTTGCCGCTCATAAAGAGGTAAAAAGCAGTCTTGTTGCTTCCATAGCTTCAGCATATTATCAGCTGTTAACCTTTGATGCCCAGAAAAGGATTATCACTGAAACAATTGCCGTACGTGAGAAGAACTTAGAAACGACAAAAGCTCTGAAGACTTCCGGGACTGTAACTGAAGTAGCGGTACAGCAAAGTGAAGCACTGGTTTTCAATGCTAAATCTTTATTGATTGATATTGATACCCAGATCCAGTTGCTTGAGAATACAATGAGCCTGTTAATGGGAGAGCCTTCTCATTCGATCGAAAGATCTACTTTAGAGGGACAAAAGCTTCCGATTGACCTAAAGCTTGGATATCCTACCCAGTTATTGGCTAATCGCCCAGATGTAATGAGGGCAGAATATAACCTGATGAATGCTTTTGAACTGACCAATGCAGCAAAGGCCCAGTTTTATCCTACTTTGAAAATTACCGGAAGCGGTGGGGTTCAGTCAGTAGATATTGACCACCTGTTCAGTGTCAATTCATTGTTTGCCAATGTTGTTGCAGGATTGGCTCAGCCAATCTTAAATAAGAGACAAATCAAAACAAATTATGATGTGAGTCTTGCAAACCAGGAAACAGCCTACCTGAATTTTAGGAAAACAGTACTTACTGCCGGAAAAGAAGTTTCGGATGCGATCAGGGTTTTCTCTGTTCAGGATTCTTTTATTGAATTGAAGCAAAAAGAACTTGATGCCTACAAAAAATCTGTGGATTATTCCCAGGAATTGGTCAACTATGGTATGGCTAACTATCTTGAAGTATTGAATGCAAGTGTGAATTCATTGAATGCAGAACTCAACATTTCCAATGCTCAATACAGTAAAATGAAAGCTGCTGTAGAGCTTTATCAGGCTTTAGGTGGAGGCTGGAAATAAATCCTTTACCAGATACATTATATCAGCGTATGTCAGTACTGGCATACGCTTTTTGTTGTTTAAAGGTCATTAATTGACTTTTTCCGGTTTGAAATAACAGTGTTTTAATATTTGTTAAAATGAATTTTTTATTTGTATATATGTATTTAACTACGTAGTTTTATACTTTAAAATAAAGCGTAATGAAAATACAGATTCAACCTATAGGAAATGCATATGCGGAGCAGGCTATTGATCTGATCCTGACCATTCAACAAAAAGAATTTAATATTCCGATCACAATACAGGATCAGCCGGATCTTCTACAGATTGAAAATTTTTATACACAAGCCGGAGGTAACTTCTGGGGTGCTTTTGTGGATGGTGAAATGATAGGTACTATTGCGTTGGTGAAGTTTGATGATAGGGCAGGAGCGATCAGAAAAATGTTTGTAAAGAAGGAATTCAGGGGAAAAGAATTTAATATTGCCCAGATGTTACTGGAAAAGTTAATCTCTTTCTGCAATGATAACGGAATTGATGACATTTATCTGGGTACTATAACAGTATTGAAAGCAGCGCAGCGTTTTTATGAGCGGAACCATTTTGTGAAGATCGAAAAAGATAATCTTCCCGCTAAATTTCCTCTGATGAGTGCCGATGATATTTTTTACCATTTAAATATTGACTGAAAATGAATGTAATCAACGAAGCAGGAATTCTTGCCATATCCACCAGGCTGCACCGCCTCAGTGAACAATTGAGAAAAGACGGCGCATTGATTTATAAAGCATTCGGTATTGATTTCGAACTTAAATGGTTTCCCGTGATCTTTACTATATATAAAAAGGAAGTAGCCGGTGTTGTGGAAATTGCCAATGAGATCGGATATACTCATCCTTCCACAATTGCTTTGCTCAAAGAGCTTGAAAGACTGGAACTGATACAATGGGAAAAAGATAAACAGGATGAACGGAAAAGACTGTTTAAGCTGACTTCAAAAGGTAATGAACTCATTGATAAAATGAAACCTGTCTGGGAGCTGATGGCTCAGGTCTTAGGTGATATTGCAGACAATAAAAACAATCTGCTGGCTGCCATTGATGAAGCGGAAGAAAAAATTGCCAATCAGTCTTTTTATCAGAGAGCGTTGCAGGTGAAGAACTCGAAGTAATTAAATTATTTGCTTTTAAGAACAGTTATATCGTGAATATAACTGTTTTTTGTTATATCTAATTCATTTATGCTATAAATTGAGTGGAGTTGACCTTTTTATTTAACCATAAAAAATAATATTCTTAATAAAAATTATACTTTAATTTATTTTGTTTAGAACATTTTTTTTTGACCCTAAAAAATTCTATCTGTATTTTTTTATGTTATTCAATTTTTTTAAAATTATTATTAAACGCAAATCTTTTACATGTTAAAAAAACAACTGAATTTTATTGTTTTGTAAAAATGTTTTCTTTTAAAATGTTGATAATCAGTATATGTTATATTAGAATAAGGATTGGATTTGAAGCTAGCCTTACAACTCATTCCATAAACAATTTTATTCCATTGATTCTTTCTGCTTTTACCTGCTAACCGGCTGAACCGAAAACCAGAACTAGAAACTGAATATTAATTTTTGAAAGATAGTGATTGTCCTTGTAACTAGTTTCTTGGTTTTGGAGTAACATCCAATAACTATTAACTAATAATTTCAATTATTTTTGGTAAATCTATTTTTTTTAAATACTGTTTTTCATCTTCGGTGAGAATATCTGTTCCAAGGGCAATTTCTTCCCACGCTTTTTTATCCTGTCGGTAAAGTGCAAACTCAATGGCTTCAATTTTTGGCTTTTTATTGAGTCCAAGCATTCTCAAATCTATTCGTTGTCCTTCTTTAATTTCGCCTTCTATAATCTGTCCTATTAAGAAAAACTTTCTCACTGTAATTTGCAAAACATGGTTGAGTTTGAATTGTGCCACACATAAATGATGCCAGCTATATCCGCAATACCTGCATTGTTTTGCATATGGGGAAAGAGTGGGTTTATTACATTTTGGGCAATTATTTTCAGGGATTTCAGCCATAATTTATATCGCTCTATTTTTCAAATTTCATCTATTGTTTGCTCTAATTTATTATTATTTTTCAGAATATCTAGTAAAATAAAAACCCGCCAGATTGGCGGGTTTGTTTGGTTTATATCTGAATGATTTTGTATTAAAATCTCAGAGTCGCTGCAACAGACCAGGTTCTTCCAAAACCAAGGAATCCTGTATTACCATCAGCGATACCCTGATACACTCTGCCAGCTTCCTGGTAAGTTTTTCCGGCATCCGGACCATTAGCAATTTTATCACCGGCAAAAATATTTGAGCTCAGTTCAGAGATATAATATTTGTTGAATAAATTATATACATTAGCTCTTAATGTCAGTGAGCTTTTCTGGCCAATTATAAACTTGTAAGAGGCTCCTACATCAAATAAATGATAGCTTGGTAATTTTACAATTCCTTTTTCTCTTGCCGCTTCTGTAAGGAAGTTGATCGGGTTGAATTGTGCATATAATTTGTCATAATATTCCCAGTTGGCATCAATGCTGAACGCTTTGGTAATATTATAGTCAGCCCCGATACTGGCTGTTGTTTGAGCAGCATCTCCAACCTTCAGATCTTTGATATTGATCGTCCCGGTTGCACCGGAAACCTCCTGGTTATTCTGAACATCGATGATGTTAAAACTTGCGTTACCTTTATATTTCCAGTTCCCTAATGATACCATTCCTCTAAGTCTGAGGTTGGCAAAAGGTCTTGCCTTTGCTTCCAATTCAATTCCCTGGTGTACCTGACCTACATTTAATGCGTTGTAGAAATAGGCATTTCCAAGCTGCAACTGTGAGAAGTTGGCTACATCAGCAGCCCCGGCATTGAATGTTCTTGAAATAAACCGGTCATCCCACTGCGTTCTGTAAGCATTGATGTTCACATCCACATAACGGGATTTGAAACCGTATCCCAACTCTACAGAGAAGATTCTTTCATTCTTGGCATCATTATAAATATTCTGGTTTGAAGGGAATAAAGCATTGAACAATGGCTGTCTTGAAATAACCCCTGTGTTGAAAAATACATTATGATGCTCATCTATATTATAATTGGCACCTCCCTTTACAATATAACCTGTTTTATGATACCATTTGGTTTCCTGGTTTCCGGGAGTATACAGCATATAATCTTTTCTCTTATAGTATTGTTCAGAAACAGATCCCTGCACAGATGCACTGAGTTTTTCAGAGCTGTATTCAACCATTCCGTACATACCGGCCCATTTTACAAAGCCTTCGTTGTGGATGGATACTTTCTGGGCATTATTAAGCTTGGTAAGTGGTTCCGGTTTTACCGTGCGGTCAATATAATAGCCTTTAGGTGCATTTGCTGTACTGGAAACAAATAATGCATCTGATCCCAGCATATCGGTAACAATGTCATAAAGTGCTCCTTTATACGTTTTAAGATCAATCCCTCCGTTAAAGGTCCAGTTGTTTTTCTTGTAATTAAGATCTGCGATAGCACCATACCAGTCATGAGCATTGATGCTCTGTTTTCTCACAATACCGGTTGACCCGTTAAGAGTGGCTACATATCGTCCGTTATAATCGGCAGGAGAACCTGCAGGTGCAGTAAAGGTTGACTTCTGGAACGTATTTCCGTTATAGTCTGTTACCATTCCTCCCTGGTTATACCGGTAGATCATATCCCAGTTGATAGTACCGTCTCCGCCCGGGCCGTAGTTCATGAAATTCATGGTTTGCCCGTTAGCATTTTTTACAGAACCATTAAGTCCGGTACCGCCACCACCGCGGCCCCATGAGCCATAAACAACTGTTGATAATTTCAGGTTATCATTAATATTCCAGTCCCAGTTAAGAGAGGCAATAGGCTTATGATAGAAGTTAGGTGCCAGATTGAACTGGGAGCCATTCAGCATTCCTGTTTGTGGATTGTATCTTCTTCCATAAATATCCAGCTGTCTTAGCGTAGCCACATTTGCCCCGGTAGCAGAAGATCTTCTTGTGTCATGTACCTGTGGTGCTCCGGTTGCAATTAAATTGAATGCATGTTTTTCATTCGGCTTAAATCCTGTAGAGAAAAACCAGGAATATCCTTCTCCCTTTGTTCCGTTGATATATCCATCACCCTGCCAGCGGGAAAGCAATACAGTGGTTCCCCATTTATTTTTTAATCCGGAAGAGTACATTGCTGATAACCTGGAATAGTTATCGTTACCTGCCTCAGCTTTGATCATTGCTTTTTGTTCGGAATCGGTAGCTTTGGTTACAATATTGATGGTTCCACCTACAGACGGAACTACGAATTTGGAAGCCCCCAAACCTCTCTGGATCTGGATAGAGCTTGCAATATCTGCCAGGCCGGTCCAGTTAGACCAGTAAACAGTACCTCCCTGCATGTCATTTACCGGCTGCCCGTTGATAATAACCGCAATATTAGCTCCGTCAAAACCTCTCATGTTGATTCTGCTGTCTCCGAATCCGCCACCTACTTTGGTAACGTATACGGATGGAGTAGACTTCATAATTTCAGGAAATTCCCTGTTTCCCAGTTTTTCCTGAATTTCTGCTGCCTTAATAGTGGAAACGGCAACAGGAGTTTTTCTCTCTTTGGCAGTCTGGGAAAGGTTTCTTCCCACCAACATCACCTCATCAATAGATTTGGACTTTTCTAGTGAATCCTTCGTACTCTGTCCGTAATATAAGGCAGCCGTAGGTAAAACAAGCGCTATAAATAGACGCTTTTTAAAAATAATGCTCATGAAATAAACTAGCGTTTTTGAATTTAAGGCTGCAAAGATCACTATTTATTTTTGAATAGGGTATTAAATTTTGATTATATTTAGAGACATAATAATTATTTTATTTCTATGTTTTATCTACATGTTTCCTTTTGAAAAGGTTTTTATGTAGTCTGCTAATAAAAAAACAGAAAAAAAATTTGCATATATCATTTAAATACTTACTTTTGTACCGCTTAAACGGGGGATTGGCGCAGTTGGCTAGCGCGTTTGACTGGCAGTCAAAAGGTCACGGGTTCGAATCCCGTATTCTCCACAGAGTGTGAATTATAAAATCTTCAAATCGCGCTAAAAGCTGATTAATCCTGCAAAATTTAAATTTTGCAGGATTCTTTTTGCAACGAGAAATCGCAAATTTTTCAAATAAACTCGTAAAGTTTGTGGCAAAATCGTGGCAATTTTCAGTTCAAAAAAAATCGATAAAATTATATTTAAGTATTTGATATACAATATGTAAACCTCTTTAACAACTTGTTTAACAGAAGCTTTATTTCGACTTTTATAACCCTTAAAACGTTGAATTATGTTAGAACAAAGTTATGGGCTCTTTTATTTTTTAAAAAGTGCAAAGAGCAGCACCTGCACTGTGTATGTCAGAATTACAGTCAATGGCATATCAAAAGAAGCGTCAACCAAAAGAAAGTGGGATCTTTCCCGCTGCGATCAAAAAGAAGATAAAGCGATCGGAACGAAAGAAGACGCAAAGACCTTAAACAGCTTCCTTGAATCTTTAACCACTGAGATCAATAGCTTTAAAACGGAACTACTAAATAAAGGTCTTCCTCTCTCATCAGTTGATCTCATCAATTTTGTAAATGGTCGTTCATTGAAGAGAAACAATGTTCTTCAGGAATTTCAAGAACATAACGAAGAAATAAAAGCGTTAGTTAAGAAAAAAGAATATTCAAGGGAACACATACACGTTACGTCACTGCAAGATCTCACGTTGGCGATTTTATAAAAGTCCAATATGGGCGGGATGATATTGAATTTAGTGCACTGAATTATGAGTTTGCTAAAAATTACTACATGTATTTAAGAACGGTTCGGAATTGTTCAAATAATATGGCAATTAAATACATAAGTAATTTCAAAAAAATCATTCTTAGAGCCGTTGCCAAAGATCTCATCACTAAAGATCCTTTCAAACTTTTTATCGGAAAAAAAACGAAAGTGAGAAAGCAGCCTTTGACACGATTGGAACTTAAGAGACTTGGGGATTTTGTTTTTGATTCTGATAGGCTAGATGTAGTAAGAGATATATTTATCTTTCAATGTTACACTGGACTAGCTTACATCGATGTTTATCAACTCAAGTGGGAGGATATTAAGGATGGTAACGACGGTGGGCTATGGATTATGAGTAGCCGTCAGAAATCGAAATCTCAAACAGATATTCCCTTGCTGCCTAAGGCTGTTGAGATTATGGCAAAATATAAAAACGATCCGATTTGTATCCAGCGAAGAAGTGTTCTACCTGTACGTTCTAATCAGAAGATGAATGAATACTTAAAAGAGATTACTGAAGTATGTGAAATTTCGACAAAACTCAACACACACAAAGCGCGTAGAACTTTTGCACAGTCACACTTAATAATGGTGTTCCTATTCATGTTGTTAAGGAAATGTTAGGTCATTATTCTGTGAAGCAGACAGAAGAATATGCTATAACTGAACAAGAGGCTATTGGTAGAGAGATGAAAGAATTGGAACTAAGATTAAAGAATGATAGTAGTAATGTTCAAAGTGAAGCCCTTGAGAAAATGATTGAGGAACTTGAGTCTGAACTATATTCATTAGTTAAGATGGAAGTGTTCAATAATGATACATGTTTTCAGACTAATATAGTCAAGATCCAATCTATCCTTAATAGAATGAGACATGCTATTTAACGAATTAAATAATATATCGGCATCAATATATTGCTATTGAGGCCGACATATTCAGACAATTTTGAACTTAATTATTTTTACAATGCTACGAAACCCCGGATGGTACGAAGGTTTATATTCAATATAGCCCAAATCTTGTAATTGTTGAAAATATTTATGATAGGTAGGAAAAGTGGCAATATGGGAAAGTTTCATTAACTTACTTCTACTGACCCGCACTATTTCCTTTTCGTTCTGCCGATAGGCAAGCTGTACAATCGCATAAATAAGGGATATATGCCAGACATTTATACGAGGATCCTTAGTGACTTTTGACATGTAATCCAGCCAACTCTGTTTAAGATCAACGTTCATCTTCAAAAAGATTAATTAAGTCAGTCTTATTATAGTAATAAGATCCCATTATCTTTTTGTGTCTGATCTTTCCGGAGATCCTGAAATTTTGAAGGGTTGCAGGAGAAATATCCATCAATTTCCTGATTTTTTTACTGCGTAGCCATTCAAATTGACTGTCTATTTCATTTTCATTATCCTTAGCATTCATTAAAAGTTCTACATCCTGAACGATTTGGGATCGTAGCACCTCAAGGTCTTGTCTAGTTATTGGTTCCATAATTCAAAAATTTATGGACCAAAAAAACGAAAGACGAATAAAAAGAGAAGAAATACAAGATTCGGTGACTTTATTTGTCCTATTTTGTCCTATTGATAAACAGATTGTTATGATATTCAGTTGTTTTTATTTGAAAATTTATTAATCTATAGATAATAGAGAGGGAGGGATTCGAACTGTTAATTGTAATTGTCTGAACGATTGAGCTTTAACTAGCGGGTGTTTTTTTATTGCCACGAATTTGCCACGACCAATCAGTTTGAACAAGTCCAACCTCGGTCTTACTTTCCTCATCTATTTTTTATCTGCAAAAGTCTTTAACTGTTTTATAAAGAACACTTTAGTTTCGTTAAACAAATATAGTAAAATATATAATTCAAAGACTTTCTCAATTGGTATTTTAAAAGTGTTATTTATACTTAGTTATCTTTTAGAAATTTGCCTTTACTTAGTAGAAAAGCTTAAAACACACTTTATCAACTTTTTCCTTCTCATAGATTTCCCTTTAAAGTGTTGCGAAGGAAAGCTTGCTTTCGGCCGATTACTTTTATTTGTAAAGTAAATCAGCTAACAAAAGTTACCTAACCTTCAGTTTCCAGGTTTGTTGTACATTGCCTTTGTTTCTTAGTAATTCTATTTGTTCTGCTGATGCAACGCCAAGCAGATGGGCTAGACTGCTGAACTTTTCAAATTCAGGCTCATATTTATCTTCGATAATAAAACCATTATCATAAAAAAATTGCTCAGCCTGATCGAATGAATCAAAGTAATTTTCATTGACATTCTTTGATTTGAAAAAACGTTCCCACTTTTGATCCTTATCGCTCCCAACTTCCCCGGTTTCATGCTTAATGTATACATCAGCGGTCACCCAGGTTCCACCATTTTTTTCCAGAACAGAATATATACTTTTCAAGATCCTACACTGTTCAGTTTCGGTATAATACATAAGCAATCCTTCATTGACAATTAAAAGTTCGCATTCTTCGATTCTATTGTTGTCTAGTTTGAAAACATCTAGTTCCTGAAATTTAAGAGTATTGGGAATAGGGGAGTCCAGATGTTGTAGAATGTCCATTTTTACATTCATAATCGACTGAAGATCGGTATCGAAGTATATCTTTCCGGGATTCTTTCGTACATATTCCAACCCCCTCAGTGAAAAGCCGGATGACAATTCAAGCACAGCAGGAGAGTCGTTTTTTTCGAGGTAAAAGTCTAGGGAAAGGTAGCGCATTTCAAAATGGAGTACACTTGCCCAAAAGCCAAAATCTGAACGCAATTCCTGCGGAACACAGATGCCAAAATAGTTTGCAACTTCTTTCGCATACGGAATGGTAGTTGTTTCGGATTTAAATAGTAACAGCTCTCTCGCTGTATCAGTTACTTTCTCTAACATATCGGTCTATTTTATTTTGCAAAATAACAGCAACGAATTGAGCTAAAATTGTAAAAAATAGACCTGCTACTTCTTAATAAACTCGTTCCCCAGTTTATTGGGCTTTCTCAAGAATATATTGGGTCTTAATCTTAAGATTTTTCGAAAGCTTAGTAAGAAATGGGATTCATCATAAAACAGATCATAGAGTTCATGTTTATTTTCCGACTGGCTATTTCTAACGTATAAGTTATATATCTCCTGAAAACGAATAATGGAAGCATATTGTTTGGGGGTAATGCCGGTTTGTGATTTAAAGAGTTTATTAAGTTGGCGCTGTGAAATGTCCATGTCCGCAAAAAGATCTTTAATTAAAATGCAGCCTTTGTGAGCATTTATCTGATCGCAAATCTGTACAACGCGATTATCCGGTTTATAGTTTATTCTTTCCTCCAACAGTTTCGTGAGTTCTGTGACCGACTCCTGAATATTGCCTGAAAAAGAGGTCAAGGCTTCTGTACCATCAAGCTTTTTTTTAGAGATTGAAACTACCTTATTGATGTAATTTGGAAGATCATTTCCGCCCATTGAATAATAACCGTAAGGTTTAAAACTGATTCCTATAGAACTTACGGGAACATCACCTTTAAGCAGAATCTTTGTGGTGTGCTGACCGACAAGATGTAGGTCATATCTTGAATGATAAAAGGATTGATTTTGGATAACATGTTGATATTCCCCAATATAATTCCATATCAGAATCCAGCGTCCTGAAGGAATAATAGCAGCTTGTTCACCATAGTCCATATGGTTGGGGCTTTCGAATGACCAAATTGATTCCACATAAGGGATTAAATTCTCAGGTATTGGATAATATTGCATTCAATCGGCTTAAAAATTTAATTTTCGAAGATGTGTACAATCTATATAAAACGACCTTTAAATGCTACAATAACGATCTAAGATCAACTACACCTAATAAATATCTAATTTATTAAAAAAAATCTTTTTTTTGCAGCTCTTTTTAACCCCCGTTTTTATATGAGTAAGTAGTATTTGAAGCTTTTTAAATTAATATTAAAGTTATGGATTTACAAACAATACTATTCAATAAGCTTAACTGGTTGAAAAATGAATTGGAATGTCTTTAATTTGAAATATGATCATCGCGAAACTTGGGTATTAAAATATTGCAATATGATTAATGATGAAAAATTACTGCTAGAGCATGGGTAGGGTATTTTTTGTTATTCATGTATCTATATTTTATTGCCCGAAGCTTAGAAGTCATTTTGTGAATAGATTACTTATTTGCTAAAACAAAGGACAAGCTTATTAAAAAACTTGTCCTCTCAGAGTGTAATGAAATTACTTATGCAGAAATTCCACCATCAATTTTAAAGCTGCTACCTGTAATATATCCTGCTTCATCTCCTGCGAGGAAATTAACTAAAGCTGCTACTTCCTCTGGAAGTGCAAAGCGCTTTAGCGGAATAGAATCCATAAGATACTGACGT
Organism: Chryseobacterium flavum; assembly: GCF_003385595.1. Lineage (GTDB taxonomy): Bacteria > Bacteroidota > Bacteroidia > Flavobacteriales > Weeksellaceae > Chryseobacterium > Chryseobacterium flavum. The sequence continues at coordinate 212,207 of NZ_QNUE01000007.1, forward strand.
ATATTTTCATCAGCATTAATCAGCATATCTGTTTCCGTAGCTCCCGGCTCTACACTGTTCACTGTAATTTTTCTGGGTGCGAGATCCCATGCAAGACCTCTGGTATAAGCGGAAACAGCGGCTTTTGTGGCTATGTAATCACACATACCTGGACTACCAATCCTGATTCCGCCAACGGAAGCAATGTTGATGATTCTTCCACCGTCAGGCATATATTTCTGTGCTGTTCTAACGGCTTCGGCAACAGAATGAATATTTACATCGATCTGGTTATTGTATGCTTCTGCTCGTTCGCTTGCAGTTTCAATCGGACCATATACGGCTACAGCAGCATTATTCACCAATATGTCGATCCTGCTAAATGCTGCTACAGTTTCTTCGATGGCACTTTTTACAGCACCTTGAATTGCTCCGTTTGCTTTTATTGCTAATGCTGTTCCTCCGGCCCCAACAATATCAGATACGATTTGCTGAGCATTGTTTTCTGAGTTTAGATAAGTGAAAGCCACCATTGCCCCTTCTTTTGCAAGGCGTTCTACGATTGCTTTTCCCATTCCGCGACTTCCTCCGGTAACGAAAGCTATTTTTCCTTTTAATGTTGACATTTTATGTAATTTTTATTTTAAAGTTCGTTAATATAAGTTTATAGATTAATGTATGTAGCATTGATTATGTATAATTTCTAAGACTTTATTGAAGCTTTATCGTTACGGATTAACGATAATTTTACCAGCAGTGTGGTTTTTTTCAATTTCTTTATGGGCCAGTGCCATCTCTTCGAGTTTAAATCGTTTTGAAACATGTGATTTTACCAAACCTTCTTTCATTAATCCTGCAATCGCCGTCATATCTTTTCCATTTGAAACAACAGCATTATAGTACGCATGCACATCTAATTCTTTAGAACGCTTTTCCCATCTGCTTCCATCAATGTGAGACCACAGGCTTAATAATGTACCTCCCTTTTTCACTACGCTAAGGGTTTTTTTGATATGCTCATCCCGTAAGCCTTCAATAACATAGTCTACCGGTTCGATTACCTCTAAGAAGTCTGTCTTTTGATAATCGATAAATTCATTTGCTCCAAGACTCATCACCAGGTCCTTTTTGGATCCGGAAGCTATAGCAATAACATAAGCTCCAAAATATTTGGCAAATTGCACGGCAAAATGCCCCACACCACCACCTGCTGCGGTAATAAGCACACGATCACCCATTTTTATAGGGTTTTTGATGAGCGGTTGCCAGGTAGTTAATGCTGCCATGCCTGCAGCAGCTGCTTCATCATGGGAAATATTAGCAGGTTTTATTGTAATGTCAATGATATTGGCAACTACATATTCTGCATAAGCTTTAGCGTGTCCGGCTGTAGTAAAGGTTGGAAAATTAAGTAGACCGAACACCTCGTCACCAACATTAAAGGTGCTGACATTATTTCCGATAGCTTCAATTACACCAGAAACATCCCAGCCCAATATTTTGGGTGTTTCATTGTTAAATATGTAGTCTAATGCAGGGTTTTGCCGTGCGTAGATATCTGTGGGATTAATGCTTATTGCATGAACTCTAATAAGGACCTGATCATTAATATCATGGGAAAGTTCTGCCGGTTTTTAGAAATCGTTTTCGTAGTTTTGTTTGGTAAGCAGTGCTTAGCTGTGGCGGGCAGGGAAATTGTAAAATTGGTCAGCTTTTATGATAAAAGCGGTGGCGTAATCCTGATGCTTTTAGTGACGAAGCGAAAGAAAGGCGATGAAAATTGACGGGTTTTGTCATATGGCTGAACGCATATAAAAGACAGGTGAGCTAGGTTCTTTAAAATTAGAGAGGAACCGGCAGGGAAGAAATAAAGAAAGGATAGAAATTTATCTGGTGCGAAGATTTGCTTATAATTCTAATTTTGTTTTAAACGGTAATAGATCAATGCTTTTACATAAAAATATAATTACGATCCAACACCCGGAATCCATTCATCATACAAATGGTATGATCGGCTCATGGACAGACTGGGAACTGACTGAAAAAGGAATCATCCAGGCAACATGCATAGCGCGTAACATAAAGAAAGAATTTCATGACATCCAATATGCAATCTATTCATCACCTCTCAAAAGGACGAGACAAACTGCTGAGATGCTTGGAAACGAGTTACATGCTAGTCTCAAGCTGACGGATGCTCTAAAAGAGAGAAGCCTTGGCAAGGCTATCGGAAAATCTGTTCAATGGCTGAAAGAAAATATTGAAAATGAAGAAAAAACCATCTACGATAAATGCTTCAGCGATGGAGAGTCCAGATTCGACGTCTGGAACAGACTGTTACCTTTCTATAATGAAATCATGTCAAGTGACGACGAAAACATCATCATTGTTTCTCATGGAGATACTTTGAGCATCTTTAATGTGATGTGGTTAGGCTTACATCCGGAAATGCTCAATGATATTGACTTATCCGGAGTTAGTGGCGGTGTTTCTTTCCTATATCGAAAGTCATGTGGCAAGAAAATTATTAAAAGGTTGAGCGACACTTCGTATACCTTACCTTTTTAATCTTTTTGTGTTGCTTTTAATCTTCTGCAGGCTTATTTCTGAAAGTTGAATGGATGTCGTTGGGATTCCATAAGGAATTAATCTGTCAATGAGGTTTTCAAGGTGAGAACTGTCCTGTAAGATACATTCGGTAATAAGACAATATTCACCCGTTACTCTTTTGCAGGTTACAATTTCAGGAAATTTTTCCAGATCTGCAGTGAATTTTCTGAAATCATCATTTTTAAATTTCATACTGATCAGTACCTTCAGATCATAACCTAGTTTCCGATAGTCTACCTCTACGCTGAACCTACGAATTATTCCATTATCAACTAAATTCATTACTCGTTCTTTTGTAGCAGATTGTGACAACGAAATAATTCTTCCTATTTCGGCATAACTAAGCCTTGCATTCTGTTCTAAGATCTGAAGAATCTTATGGTCAAAATCATCTAAAGTTATTTTCATTGTAAAATTACGTATTAATAGTTGAATTCATCAAAAATAATAAAAATACCAATTAATTTCGCTTTATTGTTTTTGTTTAAAAACTGAAATTTGTGAATAAAATTAAGAAATATGGTACGAATCAAATTTTTGAACAATGGAAGCACACCATTTGAAAGACTTATCGGGCATAATACCGATTTTCTTAAAAAATGGAATGATCTGGAGGAAACTTTATGGAAGAAAACTTTACTGGACACAGATTTATTAGAGCAGGTTCGCAGAACAATGGCCTTTGGAAATGGTTGTGAATACTGCATGGTCAAAGGCGGAAAACCTGATTTTGACGAATCGCAGATGAAAATATCCACAGCGGCAGCCTTTGCTGAATTATTTTGCATAGACCACCGTTCTGTTCTGGATGCACATTTTGAGATGCTTCGGGAATACTTTTCAGATGAAGAAATTTCGGAATTATGTGTTTTCATGGCTTTCGTGAATGCTTCACAAAAGTTGGGAAAAATACTGCACTTAACAGAGGAGCTACAGGCAGAAGCTGTTGTAAAATTAAAAGATATAGAATAATGCAAATCGTTGTTTTAAGTAAAACCAGTCTCAAGGTAAGTGTCCAGTATCAGCTTTTATGACTAATTTGAAAAAGCGGGCCTTAACAAGAAACAGCTGAAGCCGGATGAAATTTTAATGGATGACAATCAAGTGACATTTCTTGGATATTTGCTATTGACTGGCTCTGATATTGTATAGTTAGATCTATGATTTAATTAACATTTTTGCTCGCAAAAAAGCCTTTACTTAGCGGTTTGAAATAATTTTTTCTTCATTTGTGTTTTGATCTCCGGTCCGTCCGGAGATTTTGCTTTTAGCACAAAAAAAAATTATATATCACTGTAACACTGGAAAAAGGAATTCGTTTTTATCCATTGAACCAAAAATTGCGTAAATTATAGAAGAGATTATGTGTGCACAGAAATAGAATCATTGCATAATTTTATTTCAATAAATGCGTAGGTTCTAGAAGTACCCTATAATTGCTTTATTTAATATAGATCACATTAATATTTATAAATCGGATTATTATGGAAAAAGATTTCATCAGTATTCTTCTTGCGGGGCATGAGGGATTCAATTTTCAGGATGTATGTGAAAGGTATCTAATCGTTAAACATGGAAAAGATTTTGTACCAGTTACGCCCAATGGCAGCGAAGGCGATGGTGGTAGGGACGGATATTGTTTTCGGACAGGTGAGTATTTTGCGATATCGTCCAATGAGAAAGTTTCTGCAAAAATAAAAGCGGATTTTGCCAGCTGCATGTCTTACGATCATCCGGTCAGTACGTTTACCTTCATCACTAATCGCGGTGTAAGACCAAAAGATTGCGATGTACTTGATGAACTAAGAAGGAATAATCCTGGTATAGCGGTTCATGTACTAAGGCATAGCGAAATAGCAGTAGAAATGACAGGCATGTCAACTGAGCAGATTGAATATATCCTTGGCCAGCCTCTGCCGTTCCAAAGGAATAAAATGGTGTATTTAAAAATCCGTAAGAAAATCGGGCCTTTTACTCTTTTAGAATCTATAAAAGACTCTATGCATGGATACATTATAGTTGTTGCCAGTTGCTTGATATTAGGCTTCAGTTTATTTTATTCTACGACAGACCTGGTGCGGACTATCTTTTTTACAGTTATATTTGGGCTCACCTTTCTATATATGTATTGCAACAGGGAAAGCCTGAAAAAATATAAATTTTCTCATAAAATCCTTTACTATCTCATCACTGGTAAACTACATGTAGGAGATGAAGTTCTGTTAACCAGTACCTCACATATTACAATATATAGGAATGCAATGTGGAGTTTCATTATCCATGAAAGAGCTGCTGAATGTACAAGACCCGGGTGCAAAGGGCATGTTTTATTACATAAGTCAGAAACCGGAACATTTATCGGAAGATGTAATAAGGATAGAGTCAATCATTTGTACAATGTCGATAATAACTTCTATGGTGAAATGAAATGATGTTTTATCAAAGGTAACATTACCGTTCTGGGAGTTGACCTATGTGGCAATAACTTTTATAGGTAGAGCAGGAAAGAAGCTGAAATCCAGAAAATGTTGATTTAAAGGTGAATTACAAGTTGATTCGTATAAGTTCGATATTGAAATAATTAGCCGCTAGTTTGAAAAATCATTGGTGTGAAAACAAAATATCCTTATTTTCGTAAATAAAACTTTTAGCCATTAATGACCAAGCACGCTATTTTAATCGGGATAAACCAAATACCCGGTATGCCTTATCTCGCATCACCTTCCAGTTATGCCATTAAGATGAAAGAATGGGCAGAGGAACAGGGATATATTACAGCACTTTTTGCTGACGAACCTGAAGGTGTGCCAATCGCGGGGGAATGTAATAGATGGGCAATATTAAAAACGGTCCGCGATCTTACTGCGGCCGGTACCGATCAGCTTTTGATCTATTTTGCCGGGCATGGTGTGGAGCGGGCTCCGGGTGAGGATATCTGGCTGCTTCCGGGCTATGTTGAAGATCCTTCCGAATCCATAAGTATTTTTGCCTGTCAACCGCTGGCATATCGCTCCGGTATAGCACATGTGGTTTTTATCTCTGATGCTTGCCGTTCACCAACGAGTGACCGCAACGTGCATCACATTACACCGGGTGTAATCTTTCCGATTTTAAACAGGGAATACAGAACGGATATTGATGTTTTTTACTCCACCCACCCAGGCGCTAATTCCATTGACGTACGAGATGATGAGGACAACTACAGGAGTGTCTATAGTGACAATCTGCTGAAATGCCTAAAAGGGGACGTAGAAGAGGTAATTCGTCCAGTAAGGCGGTTAGAGCCTACATTTCCTGCTGTCCTTTCCTATGATCTCAATGATTATCTGAAAACAAAAGTAGCTGAGGAAATTGAAGAAGTTACGGGTAAAAAACAGTTCCCAACGGGGACTGTTTCATCTTCGGATCCTCTTTTCTTATCGAGGTTCGATGGGCAAGGGTTAGCAGAAAATATTGGTGAAGCAGGTATTGCACTTCCGGTTGAATTACAGCCTGTCGGGGTGGATACGAAAAGTGTTTCCGAAAAACTTGATTTCTATGTAAGAGCGAAAGGGGGAGGTGCAACGCGCGAATTTCGCAGAATCTCCCGGGAATTTAAGCGTGATTACGAATTCTTCACCTCAGACGCTTTATTTAGGCATGGTGACACAGGTCTTTTCATAAGCGGTCTTCCTGCTCCGACTGTTTATGGTAGAAGAGAAGAGGATGCCCACTGGTTTAGAGAGGGAAGAAATTTTACCGTTCCGCAGCTTCTTGGTATCGATGCAGTCGACAGAAGAGAGAATGCTATTTATTTTATTGGAAACCACGGACGTAAAAGATTTTATCCAGTTGTTGTTCTTCCAGGCTTTTTTACCCAGGTGGTGTTTGCTAAAAATGAAGTGTTGACTGTCAATTATTTTCCCACTGGTCATAATAGCAAAGCTGAGGCTAGTTATAATGCTACCGAGGTGGCTGAAAGAAAAGCAAATATCATTATGGCTGCCCAAAAAGGTATTTTTCAAGGCCAGTATGAACTCGATCATGGCGGCGGCTATTATCGCAGATACAAACATCTGGAACCTACACTCGGTCTTTTTGCCGCATACGCCTATTTTCAGAATGGGGATTTTTATGGTGTCAGATCGCTATATGATTATTTATTAGGAAGCGGTCAGTCCATCCTTGCTGACATTAAAGTTTTGCAAAGGCTTTCAACAAGAAATCCTGATTTTTTTCCGCATGAAGAATTGTCTATACCACTGCTGACCCAGGGATGGTCTTATCTGGACCTACTCGAAACAAACCGTCACCACCATTTGGTAAGATACTTGCAGCCGGGATTGTGGACCTCATTTGACCGCGATGGGTTTAGATATTTTGAAGACCAATTTATAGAACTATAATGCAGATATTATTTATACATGGACGGGCGCAGGAGAACTTTGCACAAGAAGAATTACTGGAAAAATGGAGTAGAGCGCTAAAGCAATCATTTGAAAATGCCGGAATTACCTATCCTGAAGAATTAACACTAACTTTGCCCTATTACGGTAAGGAACTTATTTTACAAAGGGACCTATACCAGCAAGATCTGGAAGACAAAATATATCAGATGCGATCTCCTGATGGTTCGCCAGAAGAGCGCGATCCCGATGATCTGCAGAAATTTCAGGGGCAGCTTTTGGATGAAATCCGAAAAGAGGTCGGGATCACCGATAAGCAGATCCATGAGGAAGAAAAAGAAGAAATCCAGGATCGTGGTCTCCGGAACTGGTGGCCCGTACTGGCGATTGCCAGACTGCTTGATAATTACAGCAAAGCAAATGGCCTTGCTAATTCGATGATTCTAAAAGAGACGTTGGATGTTGCCACGTATCTTGTGGTGCCGAAAGCCAAAAAAACGATTAATAAATTTTTCATCGATGCATTGACCAAAGAGCCAACTATTGTTATTGCGCATTCATTAGGAACTGTCATTGCGTATGATATTCTGCAAAAGTTGAAGAGAGAAGAATGGGACATCTGCGGATTGATCACTTTAGGCTCACCATTGGGGGTGAATGCAGTTACCAGACAGTTTCGTGAACCACCGAAATATCCATCTGTTATCAAAGAAATATGGTTAAATCTGTATGATAAACACGATATAGTTTCCTTAAGACCATTAGAAGGCGGACATTTCAGGGTGGATCCAAAAATCATAAATTATGAAGTTATTAATGAAACGGAAGACAGGCATGGTATTGAAGGATACCTCAGCAGTCCTTTTGTTGCTACAGCAGTCTCTGAACTGTTAAACTCCAGATAAATAACTTGATTTAAAGAGCATCTTTCTTACTTTCTTAGATGCTCCTTTTTTTAACGGTCACTATAATCATTTCACAATGCACAAATATCCTATACGAAGAATCGCGAGTATAATGTTCTAAAAAGAAACAAAATGCTGTTCAATTCAAAGCTTAAGTTCTTTTATGATCCAGACACAAAATTTGTGGAATAATAGCTTGAAAGTCAGAAAAACTAACTAATTACCAAAACACAAAAGAATTATGTCGAAAGTTATTTTGATGGAAAGTATAGTAAAACCATTGATTATTCTAATACTGATAGCATAGATATTTCCGCATTTCCATCCGGAATCTATTTTTTAACAATTAAATTAAAAGATGGAAAGACCGAGACGAGAAAAATTTATCAGAAAATAGTACAAAATGGTGGATTATAAACAACTCTACAAAAGCCGTATGACGACAAGATTACCTATGTTTTCTAGACTTCATGTTGAAAAAATTTAAGAGTTACGGGTGAAATGTGAGTTCAAATCCCTCCCTTTCCGCAAACCTGCTTTGAAGACGATATTAAAGGTTTTTTAAAAAAATGTGGCAAAATAGTGGCAAACAAAGCTTTAACCACAGAAAAACCCGATAAATACACGGAAAAAACGGGAAAGTTCGAATCCCGTATTCTCCACTACAGCTAAGCCCTTCCCATAAGGGCTTTTTTTATTCATACTTTTGGAAGCGTATGAATCAGTAACAAAATTAATACTTCTGCTCGCCTAAATTGGTTATAATGTATTTGATAAATTTAATTATAATATAAATCAATTGTTGTAATTAACTCCGCATTCCAGGAATTTTTTAAAATCCTCTTTCTGCATATAACCCGATACTGGAGTGTTGACCATCTTTCCTTCTGGGGTTACCAAAACATAATGTGGCTGGGAATTATTATTGAAATTCACCTGCTGGAATAAACTCCACCTGTCTCCGATTGTTTTTACTTTCTTAATTTGGCCGTCTCCCAGATCAATTTTAGTTTTCTGATCTTCCGGAAGCTCTTCTTTGTCGTCAACATACAGGGAAACAAGAATAACATTGTTTTGAAGAATTGGTAAAATGTCAGGTTCACTCCAGACAAATTCTTCCATTTTTCTACAATTTTCACAACCATATCCTGTAAAGTCAATCAAAATTGGCTTATTCTCTTTTTTAGCTAATTCTACAGCGCTAAAAAAATCATGTTCCGGATACATTCCCAGAATTCCGTCTTTTTCATTGTGGAAATAACTAACATTTATCGGAGGGAGGATCCCACTCAGTAGCTGAAGCTTTGGACGTTCAGAAGGGATTAATCCTTGAATCAGATAGATTACAAAGCCAACTCCCAATACCCCTGATATCTGTCTGGGGACGGATATTTTGTTTTTTTTATTATCATGAGGGAATCTGATCAGCCCAAATAAGTATAAAGTAAGACCAATCGTGATGATAATCCAGATAACAATGAATAATTCTCTTTTTAATAAAAATGTTTTGGAAACAAGATCTGCCTTTGATAAGAATTTTAAAGCCAGTGCGAGTTCCACAAAACCTAGAACTACTTTTATTGTATTCATCCATCCTCCTGATTTAGGAAGCTTTTGTAAAGCTTGCGGGAATAATGCTAAAATACCGAAAATAATTGCCCAGGCTAAACCGAAACCGGTTAATGCAAAAGTTAACAACACCGGTACATTGACAGATCCCGTAACGGCACTTCCTAATAAACTACCCAAAATAGGCCCGGTACATGAGAATGAAACAATAACTAATGTAAGAGCCATAAAGAAGATTCCAATGATACCTCCTGCTTCTTCAGCCTTGGAAGACTTATTGGCAATAGAGCTTGGTAGTGTAATATCGTAGTATCCGAAGAAACTTCCGGCAAAGAAAATAAATATGATAAAGAAAGCTAGGTTAAGCCAGATATTTGTTGAAATTTCATTGAAGATATTTCCTGCTATTCCATTGATTAAATGGAAAGGAACACTTAGCAATACAAATATAAGTAGGATGAAAAAACCATATATAAGGGCGTCTCTTTTTCCTTTATTTTTATTTCCTTTTGTAAAGAATGACACTGTTAAAGGGATCATTGGAAAAACACAAGGTGTTAATAAAGCTACTAATCCCCCGATAAATCCTAAAAATACATACGTCAGATAATTTTCATCAACCTTTGATGACTTAGTGCCGCAATCCGTCAAAGGTTTTTTTAAATCTATTGTTTCTATTTTCAGTTTTTTAGGATCCAGATGCGAGGGTTGCGATACAATAATTTCATCTTTAAGCTTATCTTCTATGGCAACTACAAGCGTTTTTGCAGAATCTTTAATTGTTTTTACGACTGTCTCAGGGGTTACCTCTTCAGTCGTTCCTTTGGGGGTAACCTTTTTATTGAATTCCAATGTATTGGGAGCCAGACATACTCTGTCATCACATGTTTGATAAGTAATCTCCGAGGTAACATCTGCAGGCTTTGCAGGATCTTTTAGTTTGAATTTTTGTTTAAAGCCTGCTGAGTTTGAATAAAAAATAATCGTTCCGCCAAAAGCTTCAGAGAATTCTTCATGTTTTTTTCCAACCTCTTGAAATTTTCCAATCAGTTCAACGTTCTTCCCTGAAACTTTATATTCTGTGGGAATTCCTGTATCTTCAGGAATATCTCTTGAGTAAATATGCCAACCGCTTTCCATTGTTGCATCGAGAACTGCCTCGTATTGATTATTTCCCAGGTCATTGATTGTGAACTTGAATTTTACAGGGTTTTTTATCTGTCCATTGAGTCCTGAAAATAAAAATACCAAAGCCAATACCAGCCATGTATTAAATTTACTTTTCATTTTTTGTTTAATTAAAAATTGAGAATGTTTTTGTTTTTTCGTCCTTCGTATCCCTTTTTTAACTGTTCCATAATCTGTCACATGAAAAGACTTACATTAAAGTTTCGGAAGTTATTTTAATAATTCGCACTTATTCCTAAAGAAAAACCTGCACTTTCGGGAACAAATCTGCAAACTCCTCCCACGCACAGGAGACCTCCTCGCTGTCTGCCATATGAAGCCTGAATTCTGGTACTGTTTTTTCTAAAAACTAATCCTCCAGTATAATAATGCATCTGCTTATCTTTATCAGTATTGCCATAATTATACAGGTCATTCACAAAACACGACCAATTTCTATTAATGTTATATTCGAAAAGACCGGCTGCCCAGTTTCCATGATACCCATCAGCCCATTGATGTTGTAATTCTAACTTTATTGAACTTTTGGAAAACTTATAGATATTATCTAAAACAACAGTCTGTGCTTTTACCTCACCTGAAGTTTCTTCAGTTCTGAAAGTATTATAAAACTGGTTTATAAATACTGCTGCAATCTTCCAGTTATCTTTCAAACGCGTTCTTATATCTAAACTTTGATCAGAATAATATCTTTCTCCCAGTGCAAAAAAATCTGTTTTATAATCTCTAACATCGTTTATATACGTGCGATATGTTCCTTTGAGTCCATACCAGTTGGAAACATTCAGTGAAACATCAGTTCCGTATTTTCCACCAAGGAGTGTCCCTTTTCTTATTTTATAAAAAATATCGAATTGAGAACCTATTTCTCCTGCCTTTTTCTGAGGAAGAAATGAAAGTCTGGGTTGCGCCTGATAAACATAAATGTTAGCCAGGCTATAATCATATTGTTTTGTAAGGGCCGGAACATAATTAAGTACAGCGTTATGATAAGTATTTCCAATTTGGTCACGTTGCGAATAGAAATTGAAATTTTCCAATCTTCTTAAGCTTGTTATAACTCCAAACCGGTCTGTAGCATAAGAAAGGTTTAATAGATAAGCTTTTCCAGAAAAAAGATTATTGGGATCTAATGCTGAAATTTCCTTTATATTATCCTTGGTCTTGTAAAGGTATTCAAATTCTAAAGCAAATTTCGAGTATTCCATCTTAATCCGGGATGAATAGATACTTACATTTTTAGGATATTGAACAGACTCTTTGTTATTTTCATATTTATTAATGTAACTAAATCCAACGCTTGTACTGAAATCTTTTACTTTCATTAAAGAATCAAGTTTTACCTCGGCGTCAAGTCCTCCAACGACTCCATCAGAAAGTTTGAAGCCAAGTCTCTGTTTCCCTAATAGAGCTTTTAAGGTTATAATTTGATCAGGATCAGTATATTTTACCTTCCCACCCAATAATGAATTAGCAATCCCTAACTGCTTATCTTCCCATACACGTAGTGCTAAGCCACTTCCAAACTGCTCATAAAAATGTCCCAAAGTGACATCCACCCCAGCTTTCTCATTATTATAATTAACAAAATAGGTTCCTAAATTAGTTTTATATAAAGCAGGGGAATAGTTGAGCAAGGCTTTTGGTTCATACGATTCAAGTTGGGCACCAATAGTAAAATTGTTCAGCTTATAATTGACATTTAAGTAACTGTTTGACCTAAATCTTTGAGAGACTTCAGTTTCAGAAAGTTTTATTTTACCATCATCTATATAATATTGCGAATTTGACTCCAGGTTTACGGATAGCTGGCAAAAGGCATTTACACTAAAAAGAAGCGCTATACCATTCATTAATTTATTCTGCATAATATCAATTCATACCGTTATACTCTCTGATCTTTGCTATTAATTCATCTTCATCTCCAGGATAATAACCCACTTGAGAATAAACTATTTTCCCTTTATAAACAATAATTACATAGGGCACGCTATTAATGTTCAATGCTCTTTTGAGTATTTGATTGGTATCAAGCAATATAGTGTATGGCCAGCCTTTACTTTTGACAACTGTTTTTACCTTTGAAACGGTACGGGCATCATCAGTTGAAACTGCAAACATGGTAAACTTATTTTCCTTCTGCCAATCCTCATATTTTTCATTAATTATTGTGAGTTCTTCCATACAGGGAAGGCACCATGTAGCCCAGAAACTCATTATCACAGGTTTTGATGAATCTATCTGTGACACATTTATTTTATGCCCGCTAATATTTTCGATAGAAACATTTGGTAATTGTTGTGAATAAAGGAAACAGGTTCCCAAAAAAAGTAATGTAGAAAATATTTTTTCCATTTTTAAATTAATTTATTATTCAAATATAATTTTTTTTATTAATATTACAACATATTACAATAATTTATATTTTTTTAAATAATAAAAACGCAAATAAAATGAAAATAATACAAATTCCAACTTGTGCATTTTATAAGAATGCAGCTTTTATTAATCGTTAAATCTAAAATCTATTGATATGAAAAATTTAATATTTCTTTTCTTGATGGTAGTACTTGCATCATCGTGTAGTGGGTCCGGAAGTGATGAAGGAGATACAATTGCCACTTATATTACTATATCTTCTGATGGAGGTAATGAGAAATTACTAGGAAATTCATTCACATTCAAAATAAAAGATAATTTAAACAATGATATTACCTCGGAGAGCCAGATCTATGTAAACGAACATTTGATAAATGGAAATATATATAAACCAACGGAAAAAGGAGTCTATACGATTACTGCAAAATATAAATCATTACCTGTTAATCCAATTTCAGTAACTGCAGTTATTAATGATGGCATAAATTTTAAACACAGGATTCTTTACGAAGATTTCACCGGAACATGGTGTGGAAACTGTACTCGTGCAGGAGCCAGGGCAAAGAACTTAAAATCCCTGACTGACGATGGATTTGTTTTTCTGGGAGTTCATGGACCTAGTGGACAAGATCCCTGGTCTAATACAACTACTACAGAATTGGAAATCTTTAAAAATGTTACGGGAGAAGATCTGGGATGGCCCACTATGTTTCTTAATAGAAATATTATTTGGCCGGATACTGAAAATTATACTGATATGTCCTTACCACTAGCTTTAATTAAGGCATCCAGTAAAATAGGTATCAAAATAGCCTCTACAGTATCTGGAAATATACTTGATATAGACACCCGAATATCTTTTGCTCAAGATTTTACAGGTCTTAAAATTGCCGCTTTTATTGTGGAGGACAATCTTATAGGAAAACAAAAAAACTATGTAGAAGCCTTAGGACCTCCTACAATATATGATTATGTTCATCATAATGTTTTAAGAAACAAACTAACCTCTTCAGTAGCCGGAGAAAGTATTCAAGATACACAAACTGTAATTTCCAATGAATATTCAAGAGCCTTCCAATACTTGATTCCATCGGAGTTTAATCGCAATAATCTAAAAATTATAATCATGGTTCTGGATGGAAACGGAAATGTTCTCAATGTAAGAGAGGAAAAAATAGGTATTACAAACAATTACGAATTCTTATAATATTATTTAACACCCTAAACTTAAAAAAATGAAAAAAATTCTAATCATTACGGGTATTCTACTATTTGGAATACATTACTCACAAACTTTATATACTCAGGATTTTAATGCTCCCGGTCTGAATGGCTGGGTTAGTACTGATATTGATGGAGATGGTAATCAGTGGGGCAAGATAGATGCGTCAAATTTAAGTGGAGATTTTGGTACTGGATCTTTGATCTCTTATTCTTACAAATCCAATCAGGCACTTACTCCTAATAACCTGATTACTTCGCCGTTAATTGATTTAAGTAATGCTCCGGCCAACATTGTCTTAAGTTATGACCTTGCAACAAGTTCCTATTTTCCGGCAGAAAAGTATTCAGTATATGTTACTACATCTAATGCTTCAGGAACCATCATTGCTTCTAATCCGGTTTATACAGAAACAGTTGCCTCGGGAGGTATTCAAAAAAGAATAATTAATCTGACTCCTTATATTGGACAACAGGTGTATGTGTCTTTCAGGCATTATGATTGTACTGATCTTTTTTATATTGTCATAGATAATGTCAGCATAAAAACTATTGCAGATAAGGATGTTGCGCTTGAAAAAGTCTCTTTACAGCGTTATGGATTGGTGAATACGGATTATTTCATCAAAGCAACGATAAAAAATAATGGAGCTCAAAGTATCAGCAATATAAAAATTAACTGGAATGATGGTACAACAGATCACATTTCTACAATTCCATTAGCTTCTCCTTTAGCTGCCGGGCAAAAGAAAACAATCACACATAATATTGCTGTAAATTTTCCTGCTGCGGCCGAAAATAACATTAACTTTTCCATAATGGAGATAAATGGATCTCAAGACACAACCCCTGCAGACAATATGCTTACAACTAAATTCATTACTGTAACCCAAAATTCGCCTAAAAAAACAGTCTTTGAAGAAGGTACCGGGACATGGTGTGGTTATTGTCCGAGAGGTACTGTAGGAATGCATAATGCAACGAGTAATTTCCCTAATGATTTTATAGGAATTGCAGTGCATAATAATGACCCAATGGAAGTAATTGAATATAATACTATGGCTGGTTTTTCAGGATTTCCATCAATGAATGTAGACAGAAGTTTATTGGAACAAAATGTTACCGCTGATTTTTCACCCATCATTAATGAAAGAAAAACTCTGGTGGTTCCGGCAGCCCTGAGCGCAACCTCTGCTTTATCAGGGAGAACACTTACATTAAACGCCTCAGCTATTTTTAGATCAAATTTTGTTAATGCCAATTTCAGATTAGCTGTAGTTTTGGTAGAAGATAATGTAAAAGGGACTACATCCGGATATAATCAATCTAATTATTATGCCGGAGGACAACTTGGGGTAATGGGAGGTTTTGAAACTAAACCAAATCCAGTACCTGCGGCACAAATGACTTATGATCACGTAGGTAGAATGTTGCTGGGTGGTTACACCGGACAAGCAGGTTCAGTACCAGCAGTTATTACTGATGGTCAAACAGTGAATTATGTATTTACAAGTGATATCCCTCTGGAGTATAATATAAATAATATGAAATCAGTTGTACTTCTGCTTGATGCAACAAGCGGTGAGATTATAAATGCTGCTGGTCCATTTGCGATCAATAATAGTACATTAGGAATAAATGATGCCAATATTACTGCCAATGATTTTAGTATATATCCTAATCCTGCAAAAGAATACATCAAAGTGCAAGCAAAAGGAAAAGTAGATCTGAAAATTTTTGATACCAGCGGAAAAATGATTATTGAAAGATCAGGAGTAGAACCAAATACTGAAATTTCTATACGGACTCTGATAAAAGGAGCTTATATGGTTTCTATTAAAGAAAAAGATTCCGAACCCAAAACTAAGAAATTAATTATAGAATAATATTAAATAATAATCTTGGGATCTAGTTTAAAGATCCCAGGATTAACAAAATAAATTTTATGAAAAAAATCATTTTAATTACAGTCTTTTCAATGCTTTTATCTTCTTATAGTAAAGCGCAGATTGTCCTGGAAAAAGAGGATGGCAGTCCAATAATTAATGGAATTATTACATATAATACTACAACAGAAATCCCGGCCAATCTACATTATAAAATAAAAAATACTTCTTCATCTCCCATAAATGTGCGTATAAAAGTAATGGATATTATTAATGCTACGGGCAGCAATTTTCAATTCTGTTATCTTACCACCTGTTTGCCTTTTATTTCCAAAAACTCAATCTACCCTGCAAACTCAAAGCCAGCCATCAATATACCAGCAAACTCTGAAGTTTCCAGTGGATATACCATGTGGAATTCAGATACAGGAACAGGTGCATTTCCAATTGATTATGTATTTAAATATTATTTGGTAGATGATTTCAACAATGAATATGGTACACCTGTAATATTTACATATAGATATGATCCCGGTGCAATATTACAAGTGGATGATACGCAAAAAAACGAAAAGACTTTTGTACAAATTTCTTCAACCATAATCAAAAACAGTATCGATGTAATCTCTAAAGAAGATCTGTCATACAGCCTATACAATTTAGACGGACGTATTTTATCAGGTGGAACTCTTAAAAAAGGTAAAGATCAGATAGATGTTTCAGTACTAAATTCTGGTATGTATATAATTACATTTAGAAATAATATTGGAAAAACTATTTCTAAAAAAATAATTAAAAATTAATATTATTAGAAATAAGAGATTTGTATAGGAAATTAAAACAGTATTAAATGGTCGGCTGCATAAATATGCAGCCGATTTAATATAGACAAAAAAGTAAGTATAATATTACTGCATTAGGCAGGTTTTCCAGGTTGGAAATAATGACAATTTCATTCATGCTGCAGCAGATTTTTGCGATTGTAATATTTATAAAACATTTCTGGAGATCTTATTGAATCAGTAATTTTTAATAATCATTCTATTTTTTATTGGTTCTATAACAAAAATGCCCTGTTGTTATCTTGGCAACAGGGCAATAATTATGCATATCAAATCGATGTTGATTAAATTTAAATGATCTGATGGTTTCGATTTTTTGACAAAGGAGTAAGAAAAGTTGGTCCTAATAAAAAGATATGCACCGGTTCTGTTTTCGAGATACGTTGCTCAAATTATTGGGAAACAAATCCGCCATCAATCACTAATTCTGTTCCCGTGACATATTTGGATTCATCAGAGGCCAGATACAGGATTCCATAGGCAACATCTATTGCTTCAGCTACATGGGGAGGTAACGGAATGGGTCCGGTGCCAACAATCTGTTCTCCGGAAAAACCAGCGTCCTGCATGGCTTTCTGCATCATCGGAGTCAGGACTCCACCGGGATATACAGAATTACAGCGAATTTTATCCTTGGCAAAATGTTGGGCAATATGTCTGCTAAGTGAACGGACAGAACCTTTTGAAGCACTATATGCCACCGCACCCGCATCAGCATTCATTCCGCCAACCAATGCAGCAATGGAAGCTACATTTACAATTGATCCGCTTCCATTTTTTTTAAGGTAGGGGAGTACAGCTTTTATGCCTAAGAAAACTCCTGTGGAGTTGATGTGCATCAGTTTGTTCCAGGAATCAAGTGTGGTTTCCAATATACCGTTGTCTGCTGAATGAATCGCAGCATTATTGATCAGAATATCTATATTGCCAAAATCAGCTGCTGAACTTAATACCAGGTTATTCCATTCATCTTCCGAGCTGACATCAAGTTTTTTGATACTGATATTGCCGGAATTTTCCAACGGCAAAAATTCCTTTTTTAGAAGTTCTTCCTGTATATCCGTGGCTATAATGCTGGCCCCATGCTGGTGAAATAATTTGGCCGTAGCCAGCCCTATACCGCTTGCAGCACCGGTAATAATGGCAACTTTATTTTTTAATCTTTTCATATGAATATTTTTACTGCTTATTATTTTATTAGTTCCCGGATTATTGTAGAATGAAACCTGCATAATTATTTTTTACAACCTCTTCGCACTTGGCAATATAATTCGGCATACCAGCGATATAGGCCATAAAAACCCTTGGTTTTCCGGGAACATTGGCGCCTACATACCATGAATCTCCTCTTGAAACAAACAGAGGTTTTGCCACATCAATACAATGCTGTACCCATTTATCTTCCTCTGCAAGCTCAGGCTCGATGGTCAATTTATTTGCTGCTTTCATATACTGTATACACTGGCTTACCCATTCTACATGTTGTTCAATGGCTAAGACCATATTACAGAATACTGAAGGGCTTCCGGCTCCGGCTATCATAAACATATTCGGAAAATTATTGCTCATCAGCCCGAGATATGTTCTTGGCCCCTGACTCCATTTTTCTTTTAAGATTTCTCCCTGTTTGCCTGCAATGTCGATCTTATTAATTGCTCCCGTCATGGCATCAAATCCTGTAGCACAGACAATGACATCATATTCATAATCTCTCTCTGTTGTTCTTATTCCATTTTCATAAAATTCAGTGATGGGTTCTTGATTGACATCCACTATATCGACATTTTCCCGGTTAAAGGTTTGGTAATAGTTGGTGTCAATGACAGGTCTTCTGTCTGCATAATGTTTTGACTTTGGAATCAGTGCTGCAGCTTTTTTTGGATCTTTTACAAGCTTTCGGATTCTTTCGTTTAAATATTCGCGCAATCGGGCATCTGTGTTTTCGTCATATTGGATATCAGGAAAATTGGTTACAAAGCCCAGACCAGTTCCCAGATACTTTTCTTCCATCATCTGATGCACTTCTTCTTTCGAAAACGAGCCTAATGTTCTGTCCGGTTCTTTTTTATTTTCAGTCAGCGCCTCGGTTACAGATTCCACGGTAGGGTTTGAATTAAAAAGTATTCCACCCCAGGTTTCACGGGCTTT
Organism: Chryseobacterium flavum; assembly: GCF_003385595.1. GTDB lineage: Bacteria > Bacteroidota > Bacteroidia > Flavobacteriales > Weeksellaceae > Chryseobacterium > Chryseobacterium flavum. The sequence goes on from NZ_QNUE01000007.1 coordinate 231,319, forward strand.
TTTCCGGATTCTGGAATAGTTCTCTTTCACTGCTTTTGTAAATGGTGGTGTCAGAAGCTGATTTCCGGCCGGAAGAGTGTAATTGGAATCCTTGATAAATACTGTTAGCTTTTCAGCATCTTGCGCAATGACAGGAATGGACTGAATCCCTGAAGAACCTGTACCAATGACAGCGACTCTTTTTCCTTTAAAATCTACCGGTGTAACAGGCCAGTCACCGGTATGATAAAATTCGCCTTTAAAGTCATTCATATTTTTAAAATCAGGGAGCCGCGGAACCGATAAACTTCCAGTGGCCAGGATAAAGTATGAGGCTTCAAAGATCTTACCGTCGTCGGTGTGCACTGACCATATTTTTTTCTCTTCAAGATATTCTGCCTTTACAACTCTGGTGTTGAAAAGAATATTCTTTTTAACATCAAAACGATCTGCTACATGCTGGATATATTTGAGTATTTCCGGCTGGGCCGAATATTTCTCCGACCAGGTCCATTCCTGTTCCAGCTCCTTAGAAAAAGAATAACTATATTCCACACTGGGCACATCGCAGCGTGCTCCGGGATATCTGTTCCAGTACCAGGTTCCTCCTACATCCTCTCCGGCCTCTATTGTCTGAACGGACAATCCGTTTTCTCGAAGTTGATATGTTAGATAGACACCGGCAAAGCCTGCGCCAACAACCAATACGTCAATTTTTTTCACATTTAGTTCATCCATGATTTGTTATGTTTTATTATTAATGACAATTCATTTAATATTTAATATCTGACTGGAAATAATGTCATGGGCATTTTGGCTTGAAGGAGAAATATCTACCCATGTAAAAAATCCGTGCATCTGTCCCTCAAACCTCTTATAAGTTACAGGAACCCCTGATTTTATGAGTCTTACGGCATAATCTTCACCTTCCTGACATAAAGGATCGTACTCAGCTGTGATAATAACCGTTTTAGGCAGTCCGCTCAGATTCTTCGCATAAATGGGAGAAACATAGGGGTCTTTCCGCTTGTTTGGATCAGGAACATAATGATTCCAGAACCATTTCATATCTTCTTTGGAAATGAGAAGCTGGGCTCCATAAGCGTTGTAAGATTCATTGTCAAAATTATCTCCAGTAACGGGACATGCCAATATCTGACAGGCAATTTCAGGGCCTCCTGAATCTCTGGCCCGAAGAGCAGTAACGGCAGCCAGGTTTGCACCGGCGCTTTCGCCACAGATAATTAGGGGAAGAGTTTCTCCGGCAATCTTTTCCATATTTTCTGTTACCCATAAAAGAGCGTTATAGGCGTCATCAGCAGGAATAGGATAAGGGTTTTCAGGGGCTTTACGATAATCAGCCACAACAACAATGCTTTTTGTTTTTTTTGCCAGATACGAAGCATAGGAAATATAACCTGAAGCCTTTCCAACGACCCAACCACCGCCATGATAGAAAATAATTACGGAAGTGGGCTTTTCAAAAGGTGTAATGACGTAAACTTCATTCTGGCCGCCAGATACAGGAATAAGATGTTTTTTGACTGTTTTTATCTGGGACTCATGATCTACTGCTGATGAATTGGAGTCGTAAATGAGCCGTGCCTGCTCCGGCGTACATGTATGGAAGGGAACAGCTCCATATGCTCTCATTTGAGCCAGCACATTTTGGGAAATAGTGTCTAAGTTCATAATTCAATCTGTATTAATATCTGATACAAATTGAATCAATTAATCCTCTTTTTGTTTGACATTTTTTCCTCAATTTTTGATATTTCCTCCTCAATTATCCTTCATTTTTTTTTACTATTTTTAATAGTACAATCCGTATATCCATATGAGAAATAACAATTTAAGTAATCAATTATGAATAATGTAAGAAAAATTCCTTCCCTGAAAATGGATGATTTTATAATGCGATTGATGAAACGCTGGAACACGAAAGGCTTTTTTATCAATTGTCAGGATATTCATGATACTTTTAATCCGCGTCCTTTCAGAGCTGAGTACTATGCAATTGGGGTCTGTACAGCTGGGTTTGCCAGGGTTATGATTAATGGGGAAGAATTGCTCTATGATAAAAACTCATGTGCTGTACTTTTACCCAGTACGGTCTCAGAAGTACTTGAAGTCTCGGGGGATTATCAGGCAATGAGTGTTTATTTCGAAAAGGAATTTCTGCTGAATGATACAAACGGATATTTGTTTGACAAATACCAATTGATGAACAGAAAAGGAATTCCATATATAAAAATTGAAGATCAGGAAACTCGTCTGGTTACTGAATATCTTCAAAGGTTACGCTCAAAAATGGAGGATATTGATCATCTCTTTAGGGATTCTATCATCAGGAGCCAGCTGGTGAGTTTGATAAGTGAACTGGAACACATGTATCTGTTGAATGATATGTCGGCTCCCAGATTAAATCCCCGGATAGGAAGGGAGAAAATTTTATCGGACTTTAAGAAACTCTTAAAAGAATGTTTCAAAAAAGAACATCACACTTCTTTTTATGCAGATGCTCTAAACATCAGTACAAAATACCTGAATGAAATACTTAAAGAGACGACAGGGAAAACAACCAAGAACCTGATCAGTGAGGCCCTGTTAACAGAAGCTAAAATTCTTCTTCGTACCGGACGCTTTAATGTATCGGAAGTAGCAGTCGCCCTGGAATATGATAATCTTGAAGTTTTCAGCCGTTTCTTTAAAAAGCATACCGGGATGAGTCCTTTACAATATAAAAGGTCTTAATCTTTCCAGTGATCTAAAACGGGAACAGTTTGAGGATGCTTTTGATGAAATTGAACTCATTGGTTTTCCTGTTTCATGCAGCCCTTTTGATCTGTTAAAGACCCGATACAGAGGTTCTGTTTTTGTAAAAGATTTATTGAAATTTCATAAGCAGCAGGTTAAAATGCTGGCTTACCTGATCTCAAGAAAGCATGTTCCGACAAAAAAGGGGACTATGTATTTCGGAACCTGGATTGATGTGAACGGAGATTATTTTGACACGGCTCATTTCCCTGACAGCCTGAAGCAGTATGACTTTCAGGGCGCGGATGTTATTTGCTTCTGGGAACCGTGGAAGTCGATTTTCATTTTCCAACCGTTACCATTCATAAAATGGCAAAGATGTCTATGTTTCCTGATCCCCGTTATGCATATGATAAAGAAAAACAATACGATATCCACAGGCAGATTAAGGAAGATGTAAGCATGACTTATAGAAAATCTTATCCGCAGGCGCATGAGATTAGGCTGCCAAGACATAGGATACAATAATAATTGTAAAATTTTTGAGAGTAAGAAGTATGAATCAGTTGAGTTTATTTGATACAGAAGAATTCTATGAATTTCCAAAAAACCTTTTGGAATATAAAGAACATTTTCTAAGTAAGACAGAAGCCGATCAGTTAAAAGATAAGCTGCTCAATACCGCTCCCTGGGAACAGCGTACACAGAAAATGTATGATAAAACGGTATTGACACCACGATTAACAACTTGGTACGGAGATTCAAAAGATTATGGATCTTGAGAAGAGAAAAGACCAACGAATCTGTGGACTCCTGAACTGTTATCACTGAAGAACAGGAGTTTGGCTGTCAGTTTAATGGAGTCTTGCTGAATCTCTACAGAAATCAAAATGATTCGGTGGCATGGCACAGGGATAAAGAAAGCAGATATGGAAAACGGTCTGTTATTGCCTCTATTAGCCTCGGACAAACCAGAAGTTTTGATTTTAGGAAAAAAGACCACCATGCCAGTAAATATAGCTTACCGCTTCCTCACGGTTCACTGCTCATTATGAAAGGTGATTTACAGGAAAACTGGGAACATCGGATTGCCAAATCACCAATACCCATGAAAGAGCGGATTAATCTGACATTTAGATTAGTTCTTAATTCTTAGTTTTTTGATTTGAGTACTGAATAAATTGTTTGCAATGTAAGTTTTGACGGATCCATATTCCATAAAGGCTGGCTTTTATTAACAATGACCCATGTTTTACTATGGATGTCAAATTGCTTAATAAAGCAGTAATATACCCATTTGGTAATAGTTATGCAGGTATTCTTTCCTTCATGGCGCACTAAACAATAAAGCGAGTAGGTCGTTTCAGTGTTTGGTGACAACATTTGAGAAAGAATCTGCTCCCTAAGGTAAACTGTTCTTCCGTAGGAAGTCCATCCAGCCAATCGTTTGACACGTCCTTTATTGGAGATAACAAATCGGTTGTCAAAGCCCGGAATAGTTTTCCAGTGTTCACCCGGAAGGTCTTTCAGAGACAAATTCAAACATGCAGGAGGCATATTCTGATCAATAGCGGGCTTCCCTAATTTTTTCCATAGAGAAGTATTAAGCAGCTTGGCTGTAATATCTGGTTTACCTGTTACCACAAAATCCTCTTTGGTTGGAGTGTAGGATTTTAAAAACCAGCGATATCCGCCTGCTGTTAAAAATTCTTTATTGATAACATCCATAATGCTCTCCGGAGCAATACCCAGCTTTTTTTCTGCTGCATACATGTTTTCAAAATCAGAAAGCAACTTTCCTTCAATATTATACTGGCTGACGGCCTGCATATAGATAACTTTACGATTTTTTGTTCTGTTCTTCTCAAACTGTTTGAGCCGCAACTTATGGGATGAAATTTTCTTTAAATTCCGGTAATGTGTATGAAGTTTGTTTTCATCTTTGGTGGTAATAAGAATAGAACGGTCATAATAATCAAATTTTTCTATAAAATGATAATAGACAAGCCGAATTACAGACTTTCTATGTTTGTGGCCGTCTAATGATAGAGAGCAATGGACACTATAATTATAATTCTGTAGGTAATTATTGGTATGCTTTACAAAAATCAGTTTCATGATCAGTTCCGGCAGTTTCCATTCTTTACCACTAGGAAGAGAAGTAAACCGTTCACGACTTTTTATACGGCCATAGTTAGAAATCATATAATTTTCGTAGTTCTCAATAAGCTTCCATTCTTCGTCCGGGAGATCTTGTAGAGAAGTATTGTATAAAACTTCTTCTACGTATTGATCCTCAAATTCAGCAGGTAATGTCATATGCAAACAATTATAGGGAAAATATTGTGATAATATCTATTTAATAACAAAAATAAAAAACAAATGTAAGCTCCTTTTTTTGGAATTGTGCGCATATTTAAAAATGAGCTTTTTACATTAAGTAAATTGTCAGTTTTACAAAATCTACAGCTAAATCAGTAGATGTAAATGAATACCGTTTCAGGAAAAAACTAAACATACAACTTAGTGTGAATTATTTTGTTTTATTTCAACATTTTAAATTATTATATTTGTGGAAACTAATACTACGTTTATTAATAAGAATGAAAATATTTGAAGTTGAAAGTAAACTAGAAACTAATTTAAAACAGTTGGAGTTTTATTATGAACTGTTCGATAAACTTGAAAGTAAATATTCCTTTTTGATTGTAATTTATTCCTTCATATTTCTGTACACAATTGAATTATTTAAATTTTTTATTGAAGTTAAATTTCTTGATATAAATATAATATTTACTTTATTATTTGCGTTGTTTGTAATTTTGTTAACAGTATCATTAGTCCTCACATACCAATTACAGAAACCGATTGATATTTATTATACTCATGAACCTAATTATTATTATAATGATATTTTAAATGAATACAAAAAAAAATTAAATATCGGAGACGACATAAATGAAGATCAGGAATATTTATTGAATGAGTATGTAAATATCACATACCTTCAAGAGCAAGAAATTGCGCTTTCAAAGAATATTAAAGCTTATAGAAGTAAACGAAAAAAGTATTACCATAACTTCAATGTAATTTTAGTTACATTGATTCTATATGTTATTACATCGAGTTTTGTTATATTTGAAAAGAGAAAAGAAAACAATTCATTTGATCTTAAAAATTATAAAGAAATTATTAACTATTTAAATTCAAGTAAAGATGGCAGATAAACCAAAAGTGGATCCTAAAATGATTATTACAAGTGATCCAATAGCAATAAAACAAGGTGGTGTAACATCTACTCCAAAGGAAACTATTAGACAAATTCCTAAAATTCCTAAAACAAAATAATAAAAACAGCCTTTAGTTAAAGGCTGTTTTTATTATTTTGATAGTTATCGGAAACTGTTTTCCAAATATGTTCTTACCTTCATTATTTAATGGAAGTTTAAATGATGTTAAATCGATGCCATGTGTATGGTTTATATTTTTAATTCTTCATTGATCTTGGCTCTCCGAAATAGATCTTTATATTATCACTTAAAAAGTTTAATTCATGAGGTTTCTCAATGCCGATTAAGTACTTCTTAAATCAATGTGTTCATTGTCTTGGACAATAATGGTTCTATTTCGAAGTTAACTCTTTTCTTTAAGTGCAAACTAACGTACTTTATACTAAGAAAATAATCAGAATAATCTTAAATAATCCCATTGATAGGATAGATAATAATCTTGAAATTTCAAAATCATTAATGTAATTGCCCGAAATGCAAAATAAAATCATCCTCAAATTTAATACTATAAAATATCATTCATTAAAACAAGATATTTATATAACATTCTGATTTTCAGATAATAATGTAATGGTTTAATCAATTGTTTTTCTTATTTTTGAAAAAAACAAGAACATGAAAAACTTTAATGTTGCAGATTTGTGGAGCAGGGATAAAAGGAGCTTGATCATTTTATTCTATATTCCTGCTTTAAGTATGGTTTACCATATCTCTGCTATTTCATTTAAGGTATATACCTTCTTTTTTATTATGGGAATGTTATGCCTTACTGTATTAAATCTAAGTAAGAATACTACTTTTAAAAGACTTGCATTTTCATTTATAGGTGGATTATTCTTATTTTTGCTAGGATTTTTACTTTATAGTATGTAAAAGTTTATGTAAAGTATTGATAGGCTGATCTGAATAGATCACTGCTAAAGCCAATAATGAATTTCCGTAAAAATACGGTGACTAATGTCTTTAAGGATTCATTACTTTTGGTTCATGATTTTAACGATACACAGCGTAAGCTATCATATTGGTTACTGAAAACCGCTAATTTTCAAAAGGAAACCCAATAGATAGACTTACGCCCGTGCCCTCATATGGGCGTGGGCTGAGTCTTTCTGGTTTCCTGGTTCTTAGCGGTACCACAGTAACAGATTGGCTTCAGTTCCACGCCTTTCGTTTTTGATCATAAAATTTGTAGGATGCTAAGCAATTATATTTAAATGCGACACAATTTGTCGCTATGCGTTAGTAGTTTTGTATTAGATCACATTTAAAAACTATTTCTATGAAAACACATTGTTTATTATGGTGGAACCGGCCACCTTAAAGCCCATACATACAAATGGTATTCCCGTTTTTGGGAATTAAATCTTTTTAATCACATTAAATTACAGACAATGAAAAAAATTTATCTTGGTGCATTGACGTTATGCACAGCCCTGGGTATGTCTGCCCAGGAAACGATCTGGCAGAAAGACATCAAATCCTCCACACAGGATTTTTTGAGCCAGGTAACCACGACCATTGACCAGCAGTATTTAATTACAGGAAGCAGCATTCAAAGCGATAAGCTTCAGGCTCCGGGAAGTAAGCAGAATAACGGCTATGACTTCCACCTGGTGAAACTGAACCAGCAGGGCGAACAAGTCTGGGAGAAATACTTTTCCGGCCAGAACCATGACTATTTATCCGCAACAGTAGCCACGCAGGATGGTGGATTTTTAATTTCAGGAACCTCCTATTCCGGGAAAGGACTGGATAAGAAAGAAGCATCCAAAGGTGGTTCAGATATCTGGCTGATCCGTTTGAATGAATTCGGGGATGAACTCTGGCAGAAAACCTTGGGCACATCTTCAGATGAAGAAGCCAGGGCAGTAATCCAGACTACAGATTTAGGCTTTTTTGTAGCAGGAAACGTACACAACTCACCCAAAGGCTATGGTTCCAAAGATGCCTGGATCATCAGATTGGATAAAGATGGAAAAGAACTGTCACAACTTATTTTAGGAGGAAAAGGCCTGGATGAGGTAGAGAAAATGATTCCCACGAAAGACGGTGGAGTCTTATTAGGAGTGTATTCCAGAAGCTCCGGGATCCGTGATTCGGAAGTAAGGAATCCGGCTGATCCATCTGCCCACCGGAACTTGTCCTCTGCAGCTTCTACAGCCATAAGCTATTTGCCAAAATCCAGCAGCAACTTCGGTGAAGGGGATTACTGGATCATAAAGTTAGATAAGAACGGAAAGGTGGAATGGGAAAAGAACTATGGGGGAGCCGGAGATGACCATTTACGGACCCTTTCTCTGAAATCCGATGGATATATTATCGGTGGCGAATCAAGATCAGAGAGATCCGGTAACAAGACTACAGGAATAGAAGAAGGCACGGACTTATGGCTGATTGCCCTTGACGAACGTGGCAATGAACAGTGGCAGAAATCTTACAATTTTAAAAACCGTGATATCCTGATGGGAATGAATGTTCTTCATTCAGCAGATGATAAAGGAACCAAGGGAATTCTTTTAGGAGGCTACACCCAGGCAGAAGGAAGAATAGAAACCGGGGATGAAACCTTCTGGATGCTGTACCTGGATGGCAATGGCAATGAACAGTGGAGAAAGCATGTAAAAGAGGAATCTAAAAAGAAGGAGGAAAGGCTTTCAGATCTGAGGCTTAACCGGGATGGCTCGATAATCCTTGCAGGAACCAGTGCAGAAGAGCTGGGGAAAGAAAACTGGAAGATTGTAAAGCTTGGTGACAGACAGGTAGACCAGCTGATCGAGAAACGTGACATTAAGATCTATCCGAACCCGGTATCTGATTATGCTTATGTGGAAATAGGTTTTGCCTTTAAAGATGCTCAAATTACAGTTTACGATATGAGCGGAAGACAGCTCCAAAGCCTCACAACAAAGAATTCTGTAACCAAGATCAATACTCAGGCTTTGATACAGGGAGCTTACCTGGTGACTATAAAAACAAATGATAACAAAACAGCGAATGCTAAACTGATTAAGAAATAACAAATGAAAAAATATTTTACTTTTTCCGCATTGACTTTAGCGGTGTATTTTCTGCATGCACAGATCAACAGCGGAAAACCATACAGTCCTATAATTTTTAGCAACAGTCCTATTGCGGCGAGCTTAGGACAGTATAATCCGACCTCAATAGATTTATTTTCCGGACAACCCAATATCAGCTTTAATCTTTTTAGCTTTTCGAGAGAAGGATATGATCTGAGCCTGGATCTCTCCTATAACCTGGCATCAATAAAGCCTGATATTTTACCTACATGGACAGGCGCGGGATGGAACCTTAATGCAGGTGGAGTGATCACCCGTTCCGTGAACGGCGGAGTGGATGAAGTGATGGTGGGAATGAATGGTGAGACGGTACCAAACAGATATTCTTATTATGATAATTTTAGCTCACTGGATAATGACCAGTGGGATTCCACCACAGCACTAGCACAATTTATCAATAACAACCGTTCCATTGGAGGTGGAACCAGGACAGCATATCCTGCACCTGATGAATTCAACTTCAATGTGAATGGAATGTCAGGGTCTTTCTACAAAGACCATAAAGGAAAATGGGTGATCGCATCCGGAGATTTTAAAGACATTAAAATTGAAGATGAACTGGCCACAGACTTTTCTTTATATGAAGATGGACGCCATGCCATTAATAGTAAAACCCATAAAATCAAAAGGATTATTTATGGTTTTACATTGACTGACCAAAAAGGAATCCGCTATATCTTCGGTAAAACGCCTCAGTCCATTGAATTTTCCGCAACACCTTATATTTCGCCCGCAGATCCCTATAATCCACATTTTATCGCTAATTCATGGTTTTTGACAAAGGTTATCCTGCCAAGTAATTTTGAGATCACCTTTAATTATTTGCGGGAAAATAAAGCCTTGTTTAAAATGCACCATACTTTTGCATCAATGGATTATAAGGTAGGCAATGTAAATGCTGGCGGGCAGCAGAAAATAACTAAAAATCCTGAACGTACTTTTGTGGTCTATCCAAAAGATATTAATATCAATAATATTTATACGATAGAGTTTCTTAAAAGTACAGCAAATGTTGCGCAGTATAATTTTACTGGTATAAGCAATACCCAATGGAATTCTTCTTTCGGATATGACCATCATTTCGGTGTGGATCTCATGGCTGCCAAACAATTTTACAAACTGGATAAAATTTCTATTAAAAAGGATTCAGTGATTGAAGAGGTAAGCTTTTCCTACCTGGAGGATCCTGCTAAAAAATTATTCCTGACAGGCTTTAACAGAAATGGACAGTCATATCAGCTGGAATATTACTCTACGGACTTACCTGGGTTTAACCTGATGAAAAATGATCATTGGGGATATTTTAACAACAAAACTTACCTGGGTACAGTTACTCCGGCCAATGGACTCAAATATTCGCTTGATCAGATGAAAAATGTACTGCCTGCCTATAAGGAAACTGATCCGGCCCAATTAACCCTGGGAGTACTGAAAAAAATTATTTACCCAACAAAAGGTTCTAATGAATTTGTGTATGAACCACATGAATACAGCAAGGTCATTGATGTACAAAACACAACGCCTTATGAATTTGTCCTGGAATCTTCTGTCAACAAAATTGCCGGAGGTCTCCGGATTAAGAAAACCATAACCGCCCCCGGGGATGGCCAGAATATTGTAAAGGAATATTTTTATACCGATACAGGAACCACGACGGGAGTGTCCTCAGGGATATTGTCTGCTAAGCCCGTTCATTTTGAAGAGGACCGGAACAGTACTGCATATCAATACCGCTTTGCTGACATGCCGGTTCTTCAGGATAATAATACAAAGGGGAAGCATGTGGTTTATAGTAAGGTGACAGAAAGAGTGGGGGGAACAGATTTGGGAGGTACCACCGAATATGTTTTTTCCAACAGTGATAACGGGTTTATCGACAAACGGGCCAATACCATTTCCTTTATGTCTTTTGGAAACCAGGCTACCTATAATAATCTGAGACACCTTAAATACAATTCCCTGGAATCTGAAAGAGGCAAGCCCCTGAGTGTGACCAAAAAAGACAAGGATGGCAAAATAGTACAAAAAACAACCTATAAATACAACGATGCCCCTGCCAGGTTTAACAGTACAGTCAGGGCTTACGATTTTCAGGACAATGTGTATGGTGAACCTTATTATCACGGAGCATTTACCCATCTGAACGGAATGGCTGAATTGATCCGGTTATCTGCCTATAATATTTACAGCTATAACCCTTACCTGAGTGAAAAACAAGATGTGTATTACAAAGATAATGTTGCCAGCTTAACAGAAACAACAAAATATACCTACGGAAGTGCGCAGCACAATCAGGTTACCAAAGAAGAATTTCTTGATGGGTCAGGTGTTACCACAACTACGGCATTTAATTATGCCCATGAAAAGGGGAATCAGTTCATGATCCTGAAAAACATGATTGGTATTCCACTGGAAACGACCATAACAAAAACAGACGCAGGAACGTCAATGACAAGCTCAAAAGAGGGAACCGTATACCCAGCCAGCCAGACTGAAGCTGATACTAAAACCGCAGGTTTAGCATTGCCAATGTCCATTTTATCTTATAATCTGCATACCAGTCCTATATCAGAAGTTCAGGAAGTGAGTTTTGATAAATACAATGCAAAAGGTAACCTCACCCAATATACACCGAAAGGAGGTTCTCCGGTGACTGTGATATGGGGCTATAATGATACGGTACCGATTGCAAAGATTGAAGGAGCTGCCCTTGCTAATATTTCCCAAGCATTAATTGATGGGATTGTGACTGCATCAAATACGGATGCTTCAGCAGGCGCAAATAATGATGAAACCTCTTTTATTTCTGCATTGGACAGTTTTAGGAAAAACAGCAGCCTGTCTGCATTTCAGGTTACAACCTATAGCTATGATCCGTTGGTGGGACTTAGGAGCCTGACTCCTCCATCTGGAGTAAGGGAAGTTTACTTCTATGATACATTAAACAGATTAAAGGAGGTAAAGCAGCAACAGAAAGATGATGCCGGGAACCTTGTCTATAAAACCGTAAAAGAGTATAGCTATAACTACAAGCAGTAATAACCTATGAAAAGATATAATTTATTTAAATCACGAATATTGACCCTGTTAGGGTTAACCATACTTGGTATTGCCAAGGCGCAAACTTTAACTGAAAACTACATCCGGTCACAAACTTGCTTAAGTTCAGACTGTATCAAAAAGACAGAGACCTTAACTTATTATGATGGTCTGGGAAGACCTAAACAGGTGGTTAATGTTAAAGCAACGCCTACCGGTAAAGATTTTGTTACGCCTGTTGTATATGATGTTTTCGGTCGGCAGGCAAAAGAAATTTTGCCCACTCCTGTAAACACCTTAAACGGGGGAATCCATACAGGAATTATAAATGAAAATAATGCAAATATTTACTATGGTGTAACAAATGCATTTTCGGAAACGCAGTTTGAGAGTTCACCCCTTGGAAGAATTGAGCGCCTGGCACACCCGGGAGAACCGTGGAAAATGACTGGAGGAAAAGTGCTGCAATATAGCTATAGCTTTAATGTTCAAAATGAGGTCAAAAAGTTTATAGCTACTTCATCCCTAAGTAATGGGAGTACTATTTCTACTTTAAAATTATCCACTGAGAATACAGCATATGCCTCAGGGGGAGTATATAAACCTGGAACATTGTATAAAACCATTGCTACAGATGAGGATGGTAATCCAGTAACTGAATTTAAAAATGGAAGTGGACAGACCCTCCTTATCCGTAAAACTGATGGTAGTCAAAATTTAGATACTTATTATGTATATAACGAATATGACCAGCTGGCATTTATTGTTCCTCCAAAAGCAGTAAAAAATATCCTGACCAGTCTTATCGTTACGCCTGAAATTGTTGATGAGTTTTGTTTCCAATATCGATATGATGGAAAAGACCGGCAGGTGGAAAAGAAAATTCCCGGCAAAGGTTGGGAACATATGGTGTACAATAAGGCAGACCAGTTAGTTATGTCACGTGATGCCGTATTGTCCCAACAAGGAAAATGGTTGTTCACCAAATACGATGAATTTGGCAGGGTGGCCTATACAGGTATTTCTAATAATGCCGCATCACGCCAGACGGTGCAAAATAGTATAGATGCTAACACCAATCTATTTGAAAAAAGAAGCACAACGGCTTTTACAAATAGCGGCATGGCCGTGTATTACACAAACCTGAGTGGACCTACAACAGTAACCCATGTGCTTACAGTCAACTATTATGACACGTACCCTTCGGGTGCACCTGCCGTCCCTGCCGAAGTATTGGGACAAAAAACAATGACCGCAACAGTGGGAACAGACCCATTTTACACAAAAGGACTTCAGACAGCATCCTATGTTAAAAATATCGAAGACGACAGTTGGACAAAAACTTTCAGTTACTATGATACAAAAGGCAGGCTTATCGCTTCTAAGTTAACTAACCATCTGGGAGGTTACACCAACCGCGATATAAAATTAGATTTCACGGGTCTTATTGAAGAAAATTACACCTATCATAAAAGAACTTCAGCGGATACGGAGACTAAAATTAAAGAAACGTTCGTATATGATTCCCAGAACAGGCTTGTAAAACAATATCACCAGGTCAATTCTTTGGCTGAGGAACTTTTATCTGACAATACCTACAATGACTTAGGGCAGCTTATCAATAAAAAAACAGGAAATACGACTGGGACTCCACTCCAGTCAATCGATTATACCTATAACATCCGCGGTTGGCTAACGTCGATAAACAACCCTAATAAAGCAGGAGGTTTTACAGGGAAACTGTTCGGCCTGGAATTGAAGTATGATAATCCTGTTAATGCTTTTGCAGGTGCCGCCAAATTTAACGGCAATATTTCCCAAGCGGATTGGAAGACGGCTAACGATGGAGTATTAAGAAGGTATACTTACGAGTATGATAAAATAAACAGGCTAGTTCATGGTGCATATTCAAAACCCGGAGCTACGGTTGAAAACACTATGGCCTATACGGAATGGCTAATGTATGATGAAAATGGGAATATCGTTCATATAGACCGATATGGAGGTAGTGACGGGAATCAGCCGGAAATGATTGATGAACTGGAATACACCTATAATGGAAACAGGCTTATCAATATTAGCGATAATACGTTCAATCCATCCGGATATCCCGTAGGTGGTCAGAACATTGGTTATGATCTGAACGGCAACATGACAGATCATAAGGATAGGAAGATTAACAGCATTTCCTATAACCATCTCAACCTTCCTGTAACCGTTAATATGGTTCAGGGATCGGGAATTGGAACTTCTAGAAATGGAAATATCATCGACTTTAAGTATATGGCAAATGGTAACAAAGTTGAAAAGATAACCGATTATGTAAATCCGTATACAACGGATCTCACTTATACTGATTACCTGGGAGAGTTCCAATACGAAAGAACCTATGTCAAATCGAATACCGCAACCAATCCCTCTGATTCGGGATATTTGCTTCAGTTTTTTCCAACAAGTGAAGGCTATTACGATTTTCAAAAGAAACGTTATATTTACAATTATGTAGATCAGGTTGGAAATGTAAGGCTCAGTTACTACAAAAATGCTTCCGGAGCTGCTGTAATTGACAAAGAAACTAACTACTATCCATTCGGATTGGAACATATGGGGTACAATGGAGGGTTGTCCCAGCTTCAGACCTATCGTTATGGTTTCCAGAATCAGGAAAGACAATCAGAGACAGGATGGAGTTCTTTCAAATGGCGGAATTATGATCCTGCAATGGCCAGGTTCTTTAATGTTGACCCGTTAAGTGAAAAATATGGCTATCAGTCACCTTATAATTTCTCAGAGAACAGGGTTGTCGATGGCCGAGAACTGGAAGGGTTAGAATGGATACCCATACCAATTTATCGAGGGGGTGCTGCTGTACCGCCCCCACCGCATGGAGGAGGCTCGGGAATCTACGAGCAGGCGAAGAGTAATGCCATTAATAATTACAATGGATTATTACGAGTTATTGGTACTCAGATAAATGTCGCTGCCACAGTAGGTTCTACCGGATTAGTGATTGCAAAAAGTGTTCTAAACAGCGAAGGAAACAGTAAAGCTGAAAATAAAGGAAGTGATACAAATAATAAAAATAATAATGAAGGATTATCTAATATACCTAAACCCGGGAAAGGAAAAGGAACTGTAGATAAAAAAGATAGAGATCCTAAGAGAACTTTATCAGAAAAAGATAAAAAGAAGTTGATTGAAGAAAAAGATGGCAAGTGTGAAGGTTGCGGTAAGGAAGTAGATAGTAAAACATCTGATGCTCATCATACTAAAAGACATGCCGATGGTGGTGAAACAACAAAAGACAACACTAATATCCTTTGTAAGGACTGTCATAAAGAAATACATAGATAAAAATGAAAAAGCAAGAATTTATTAATTTGATCGGTGAACATATAAGAAATTATGGCTACCATTTAACAATTGTGGCAGGAAAATCACCTCTGCCTAGATACTGCTATTCAATTGGTTTATTAGAAAAATTTGGATTTGAACTAGCATTTGCGGGGGGAGACATATACAAGGCAGATGAGATAAAAGAGATTATAGATAAAATCATTGAGCAAATTAAAATAGATCAACTTTTAATTAATTTTAGCTTAGGTGAACTAGGTAATTTTAAATTACAACTTATAGATGAATCATGGAGTACAATTATGTTTGATGGAATTTATGATTTTTATAAAAGTTCAAAAATTAAAGTTTATCAAATTATGCCTGATGAAAAGCATAAAACTTTAGAGGTGCCGAACATGTCTTTAAAATTTGATGCAAAAAATGAACCTATTTGGAAATGGTTAACAGAAAATTGGATTTATCCAATAAGCCAAGATTCTATTGTTTTTACGGATGTTGATGCTTTGTTTGGTAAAAAGATTTTGGAAATTATGAGATGGGAAGAGCTGGAATGGGAAATGTTTACAAGTGATGGAACAGAAATACCCACTGATAAGAAAAGGGTAGTGTCTTTTGGAACTATTTTAGGCATTGATAATACCATAGCGCCAGCTATGAATCTAAATCTAGAAAAAGGCCTTTTTCGGGATGAAGAAGAGCTTGAATGGAACGATTGGGGATAGTTACCGAAATAGTATAAATTGCCGATGAAATATTAAATAGTAATAATTTTTAAGGTTTTAACTTAGGGTATTGGTCTCAATACCCTAAATTTTATACTAAGGGGGGGCTGCTGTACCGCCACCACAGCAAGGAGGAGGCTCGGGAATCTACGAACAGGAGAAGAGTAATGCCACTAATAATTACAATGGTATACTTAAGGTACTTGGGAATCAGATTAATGTTCTTGCAGCAGTTGGTACCACAGGAATAACCGTAGCGAACCGTGTCCTAAATAGTAAGAGAGATAGCAAATCAGAAAAGGGTAAAGCCAAAAGTGGCAAGTCGGAGGAAAAAGGAGTTGTATATGAAGTTCCTGAAGACGGAACCGAATCGGGTGCACCATATGTAGGTAGAACAAAAAAAGGTGACCCAAATAAAAGAGGAGGTAAAGATGATGGCAGGGATAGAAAAAAAGCAAAGGTCATTGATGAATATGATCCTAAGAATCCGGAAGAAGGAGCATTTAAAGAGCAGAAAGCTATTGATGAAAGAGGCGGGATAGATAAATTGGATAACAAAAGAAATGAAATGAACCCAGAACGTTTTAACAAAGCAAAAGTAAAATATGAAGGAAAAAGAATTCAATAATTTTTGGAATTGGATTGAAAATAACATTGAGTATTTAACTCCAAAAAAAATTACAGCAGAGTATATCGACCTATTAGACGCAGAAATTGAAAAGATTGGTGATTTCTCTTGGGAAATTGGATTTGATAATAGAGTAAATAAGAATTTTTTAACAATTTCTCCAGAAGGCGATGCTGAATTATTAAAACTTTCAAGAACTATAATAAATGAGGCACCTGCAATTGAAGGCTGGATTTTCTATTCTTCTAAGCCCCCAAAACAATGGAAACTAATATTTAATCTTTTAATAAATGATGAAAAAGTTCAGTTCAATGCAACCGAATGGAAATATATTCTTTATAAATATCCTGACAATGTCTATGATGTCGTGATACAAGTTCCAAAATCATATATGCCTTATGATGAATATTTTCATGAAATAGGTGACATTGCTGTCACTGGTGAACTAGGAGAAGCCTTTGTAATTGAGTATATTAATGAAATTGATGTAGTGTATGAATTTGATAAAGAAGATATAGGTAAGGAAAAAGATTTTATTCATTTAAAAACAGAAATATTAATGTAGAATGACAATGGCTAAAAGATTTAAATTAAACTTGGGTGATGTTTTTACAATTCCCCTTGAGAATGATGAATTTGGGATAGGACAAATTGCTTATATGCCAAACCACAAGCATAATTTTATAGTGATCGTTTTTGATAAAAAGTATAATATAAAAGAAGAAGTTGACTTAGATTGGTTACAAGATTTAAAATTACTTTTCTTAGGATATACTGTTGATGCAAAACTGTATCATAAACATTGGGAAATAATAGGAAATACTTTGTCTAATTTATCATCAGTAAAGTTTCCTTGTTATAAACTAGGCTTACCAAATGATGATTATCCTGACGGAGCAAGGCTGGTTGACCACAAGGGAAATGTTCTGGCAAATATTGATAAAGATACATTTGACAATCTTTCATATCAAAATGAAGTCGGTCCAATTCGATTTCAAAATGCATTGAAAGCTCATTTTGGTTTGCAAGAATGGATTCCAGAGGACTATGATAAAATTCTGTATGAGAAAACCTTAGAGTCAGTAAAAATTGCTGAAGAGATATTAAATAATGAGTAATTTCTAAACTTGTAATCATTTAGGGTATTGGAAACAATACCCTAAATTTTAATAAACTATCCCGATCAGGTTGGAAACATCAGATGAGCGTATTGCTAAAATGCTTTCGGAAACCCAAATTTATAGTGACTAATATATAGGCTATGTCTGAGGGAATAAGTTAGTACAACTTTTCATTTGGTCGTATTCAATTTCAACTTTAACGGATATCAACCGTTTCAATCAGTATAGAATAAATTACCTGAACTTGTTTCTATACTTTAATAAATTTTTATTGTAGCACATGCCGATTATCGCCAGGAAAAATTCTTCTTTTTCGGAAAAACATTTTTTATCCTTAAAAAAATCATGTGTACTTTTTGCGAAGTATTCCTGCTCAAACTTTTTAAATTCCTGACTGAATGTGATCTGGATGAATGCATTGAAATAGAATTTAATTCTGGGCATTGTAGTAGTTATTAATGTTTAAAGTGTTTGGCTGCCAGCTTTGTTATAGCAAAAAGTGAAAAGAAAAATCCTGAATCTATAATAAGAGACAGGATTAATAAAAAATTCAATGAAAATACTTAACTCAAAACACTTCTTGTTTTAATTTTATCTTTCCTTTTGCAGAAATTGATTTTTTTCAAAACTCTATTTTTTCTTGTTATGATGATATTTTACAAGCCATTTATATAATGTCGTTTTGGGAATTTTATACCTTTGAATAATATCTCTTTTTGTCATTACTCCGGAAGAATATTGTTCAATGACGAAATCAATAATTTCGGATGTGTATAGCTTTTTTCTAAAGGTATATGACATGTTGCTCCGGCTTTGAAGTTCAATATTTGTTCTTTTTACAGGGGCATACAAAATCAGATGTTGAGAGTAAACCCTAAAAAAATCGTATTCTAATAGCTTTGACCATTTCAGTAAAAGATGGCAGTCGATACTTTTTTCCATATAATATTTTTGTATTTCCTGCTGGTCATTTCCTAAATATTCACATATTCTTTCGAGGGGGATCTCAAGTTCTTCAACTCTTGTTTTTATTAGTTTCCTAATATTTATTTCCCTAAAATCCATAGCAGAAATGATATTTTATTTCCTGACTGATAAGAATTTTCTCTTCCAATTTGTAACAGTATTGCGGCTTAACTTAAAGTGATCTGCAAGCTGAGTATTTGTTAGATGGTACTTATTTTGAAAATCCAGGATTTTGAATATAGTAACACTATCATAACTGCGGAATTTTTGGTTTTTCTTTATATTAAGATCCCCGAATAACTGCTTATTAAGATATAAGACATCCATAAAACTCATTTGTTTTTGCAATATTGAACGAAATGTTTTTAATTTTTCCGGAAATTTTGATCGAATAAGATCACTATAAATCATATTGTAATCAGGATAATTTTTTTTTCTCATATTATTTAAAGCTATTACAGCATTATATGTTTTTAGAATCTTTGCGTTTAAAATTCTTTTGGATAGATTAGAAGGGAACATTATTCTCTAATCCAGCCTCATTACCTATCTGATTATCTGAATGAACTTATTGCATACCAGTAATCTCCATTGGAATGGAAGGTTAAACATTTATTGTTGGTATCAACTAAAGTAACCTGAATTGGTCCATGTAATGGCATATATATTTGCGATCCGGACGAAGAATAGATGTACCTTGCACCTGAATTTGTATTACATACGTTAATAATCCTATTTTTATTGGAGCCTCCCGGAGAAGGTAATGTTATATTTCCTGTAAGAATTATTGTATGGTCATCAGTCAAGACAGGGCCGGCTCCTCTTCTTATCTTGGCATGTACTCCTGTAGCAAGGCTGGATGTAGTATCTGTACCTGATATTGCATCTCTAAAGCCTACCCAAACACTGCCATCAAAGTAATAATATCCGTCTGCTGTTACATTTTTAGTTTGCAGTGTAGGATTGACAGCTGCTGAAGTGGCATACACTATTGCTCCTTTCTGGGCAACGGTATAATTTTTGGCGGAAAGCTGGTTGCCTGTAAGGCGGGGAGCAATAATACCATCAAAAACTGTTGTGTTTTCAGGTTTTCCCAGAACATCCAATGTTGCTTCAGGGTGTACATTGTTAATTCCAACCTGACAAAAAGAATTTACTGATAAGCATAAGTTTATCAACAGGACAATTTTTTTCATTTGCATAAGTATAAATTATATTAAAGGGTTTTTCTGGTTTAATACTATATTAATCAGGAAATACTGAATGGGTTCCTATATCTCCATACTTTACTTTTTTTGACAGTAAACACTTCAAAGAACTGTTGAAGATTGTATGACGATGCAAAGATTAAAAATCCAAATTGTCTGAAAAAAATATATGATTTACCGGAAATACTCAGAAATACTCACATTTAACCGTATTGGTTATTGTGTTGAAAATCATAAAAATGGGTTGAGATGAAATTAGTATACAGAATAGATATGTAACCAACAAGAATCAGATTTTAAACTACGCGGAACAACACGTAAATCCTTAATATTACCTGGTTGACTTATATTTCACTGGTTACAAATTAATTTTGTGCAACTTGATGGTTATTTTTTAAAGTTAATGTTTAGCAGCTATTGAAGATAAGAATGGCTGTCTGCAGTAGGGGTGGGGCAGGCTTAACCAACCCACCCCTCATCATAATGACATAAGGTGGTGCCTGTTTAATTTCTGTATTATTTATAAATTTGCAGTTCTGATAAGCAGATTTTGCAATAAACACAAATTATTTATTCTTATAAAACTGGATTATGAAATTTTTTGGTTTATTATTTTCATTTACAATCATGATTGTAAATGCTAAAAGTCCATTCCAACGCAAGCAAATTGATAGCATCATTAATATTACAAATAAAAGGAATGCATATTCGGATCTCGGAGATAAAGAAATGCTCAGATTGGCTACTGAAGCTTATTATCTTTCAAAAGAAGAGGGGTATGATAAAGGAAGACTCGAATCTTTAATAAAATTCCTGGAAATATATTTCAATACAAATAATATAAATGGGGTATCGGATAAGTCAGAAGAAACTATTGTGCTGGCAAAAAAGATGGATGATCATTATATATTGAGCAGGGCCTTAAGGTATAATGCCTGGATGTATATTAAAATTGGAAAATATAATCTGGCCAGATGTAAGTTAGAAGAAGCAACAAGGGTTTGTTCAGGTATCGTTGATTCAGATAAAAGAAATAAAATCCTGATGAATATTAATTCTACTATGGCATCATATTATGAAGCCAGTGCTTCCGATACCGAATCTATGTTATTATATGCATTCAATGCTTACCGATATGCAGCCGCAATTAAAAATTCAAATCCGGATAAGAGAAAATACCTTTCAGCAACAGCAACTGTTGTAGGTCATATTTTATTATATAAAGGAGACCTGAAAAGAGCAAAAATATATATTCTTAATGCCGAACAGAATCTTATAAACGATCCTGATAAAGCAACTCTGGTAAAAATATATAAGGCACTGGGTATTATAGCTATGAAAGAACGCGAGTATATACGAGCCGCCGATTATTATAAAAAAGCTGTCTTTTTTGCAAAAAAATATAACCAGAATGATGAACTGAAAAATATTTATCCTATGCTTTCTGCTGCTTATGAAGCATCGGATGACTATAAAAATGCCCTTAATATCTATAATCAATATAAAAGGATTACTGACAGCTTAACTTTTGAAACCCGAAAGGTGATAAACAAAACGAAAGATATTCAGAGTAAAAAGGATGAAAATTTAGATTCGTTCGACTATAGTATATTCGGAATTTGCTTAGCCATGTTAATGTTATATAGTAAACGTAAAACGGGTATTAAAAATCCGCGAAAAACAAAAATAATAACAGAAAGTAAAGGTGAACCTGAGGTATTTCATACTAAAACAGAACAGTTAAATCAGCTGACAGAGCTTGCCATCGAAAATGAACAGGCTTTTTATACTATGTTTCAGGAAATTTATCCTCATTTTATTGAAAATATGCTGGCAAAGTATCCAAAATTATCAACGGCCGATCTGAGATTATGCGCATATTTAAAAATGAATTTTGATACCAAACAAATTGCCAGTTTTACAAATTCTACAATCAGATCAGTAGATGCAAAAAAATACCGCCTTAGGAAAAAACTGGACATAAAACCTGATGAGGAATTGTATAGCTTTATTGCGATATTTTAGTAATAATGTTGTTATGTACCTCTCTCAAATAGTTGCTGCCCAACCATGGTATTTATATTTTGTTTTTATGTTAAATCTATATATGGAGAAATAATTCTATCTTTAAAACGAACTAAAAAAATAAAACCATGAAAAATTTCAAAAAAATTTCCAGAGACCATCTAAAAACAATTAAAGGCGGAAACATAGAAGGTGTTTGTAGGCCTGGTTATAAATACATTTGTGAAGCTACAGGTGTTTGCGGGCCGGAGCCGGACGCTGCCTGCAATTGCTATTGCATTCCGATTATTTAGAAATATATCCCTCACTTAGAGGGATTTTTATTAAAGTATATCAGGTATTATTGTATTTATTATTGAAGCATGCCGTAGTCCAGTCATTACGGATAGTAAGGTTTTTATTCAGTATCTTTGCAGCCGGTCAGCTTCTGGTCCGCAGAAATAATAAATACAGTTATGATGAAAATTACTTTAAGCTTCGGGATGTTATTATTGTCAGCGATGGGGTATTCACAGGCGAAGGAATATCAGCTTGAAAATGTGACAACCTATCGGGCAAAAACAGATTTTTATTCTAATTTTCTCCATATATATTCTACTGCGGATTACCGGACGAATTTATTTGTCCTTGCCACTCCGATGGGTAATTTTTCCACCCTGAAATTGGGGGAGAAAATGTATGCGGTTTATTCAGAGGATGGAAAAACTTTTCAGATTGATACAGAAGAAACCCTTGATCGGAATAAATACCGGCTCAATAATGAACCGGATCTGGATATCCGTTCAGTCAGCGTTCCTGTCATAAAACAAACCGGTAAAAAAGAACATCTGAATTCTGTTGCTTGTGAGGTATTCACGATGAAAACAGGAGATCTTGTGGATACACTATGCATTGATACGAGGTCAGAGGTGAATACCGTTCCTTTTTTAATACCGGAAGCAAAAGGTCTGAAAGGCTTGGTGTATCGGATTGGCAATACAATGGAGTTGGTAAAAACCGGGCGTTATACAGATGTAGTGAAAGAAGAATTGGAAAAGGAGCCTGAGCAGGTGCAGGAATCCGGGGCCCCTATACAGACTTCTGAAAAATTTGTTATCTGGTTTGATGAAAAAGCTGAAGGTGAAAAATACAAAGCGGAATATAAGAAAAGAAAACAGCCTTAATCATAACATACATGCAAGCTGACTTTCCATCTGGAGTTCAGGCTTATTAATCACTCAATACAATGACTCATTTTTGTTTTTTTATATTATGTATTTGCAGTTCATGAAATATTGACAAAAATGTTGCGACTTACCGAAAGTCAGCATGTCGCTATCTCCCCCTATAATTGTCGGATATCCAATATATACGAAATAAAGGAACCATATATCTTTGTTTTATACTAATTAACAATGATATATCTATGAAAACGACAGCAGTACTAGGATATATAACAGCAGTTTTTCTTGCTTTACTGATATCCTGCCAACAAGAAACAAAAGATAGAAAAAACCAAACGGCTTCTGCGAAGGCTACCTCGGATGGGAAAGCATTAAAGCCGTCCGAAAGTGGTTATGCGGAAGTCAATGGATTAAAGATGTACTATGAAGTATATGGTGAAGGAAAGCCTCTTGTCCTTCTGCACGGAGCCTATATGACAATTCCCTTAAACTGGTCTGAAATCATTCCTATGTTTAAAGGCCGGAAAATAATTGTTGCTGAAATGCAGGGACATGGACGGACCCGGGATATTGACCGGAAAATAAGTTATGAAGCAATGGCAGATGATGTATCCGGCTTACTGAAACATCTTAAGATAGATCGGGCAGATATATTGGGGTATAGTATGGGAGGGGGAATAGCTTTTCAACTGGCTGTACGGCATCCTGAGCAGGTACGCCGGCTTATTGTATTATCTGGCAGTTATGCACACGACGGATGGTGGCCTGATGTGGAAACATCCTTCTCCACAATCAATGCAGAGGTATTTAAAGGTTCCCCGATAGAAAAACAATATGACAGCCTGGGTAATGATCCGAAACATTTTCCCGAATTTGTAAAAAAGGTAATCAGCGTCGATCTAGAACCTTATGACTGGTCCCGGGATGTAAAAAATATAAAAGCACCTTTATTTATGGCAATCGGTGATGCTGATGGAATACAATATGAACATGCTTTGGATTTATTCAGGGCGCTTGGTGGTGGAAAAATGGGGGATATTCATGGGCTGCCACAATCCCGTCTGGCTATTATACCGGGAACAACCCATATAGGAATGATGTACCGGATGGATTGGCTGGTTCCGATGATTGATGATTTTTTGGATTCTGATCTTAAAACGGCTCCTCCGACATTTTAATGGAACATGAAATGAAAAGCCTTCACATCTCAGGATTGGAGGTTTTTTTATATACTATCAATTATTACCAAAAATAAGAAAGTAACATGATCAGTAGCTTATATAGAAGACGGTATAGCTAAATTGGTTATATTTATTGTTTAATTGAAAATGAATTTGTGAGATGAAGTTAACACTATATCAGATCGACGCATTTACAGAGGAGATCTTTAGAGGAAACCCGGCTTGCGTTGTTCCTCTTGAAAGCTGGTTGCCAGATGAAACATTACTGAATATAGCAAAAGAAAATGCAGTAGCTGAAACGGCATTTTTTATAGATAACGGGAAGGAAATACAGTTACGCTGGTTTACTCCCGAATTTGAGATGGACCTATGCGGTCATGCAACTCTGGCAACCGCCCATTGCCTGGTTTCAATTTTGAATTATTCCCATAATGAAATACTTTTTGAAACCAAAAGTGGTCAGCTTAAAGTAACTTTTAAAGAGGATACTTATTATCTGGATTTTCCATCAAGGATGCCGGTAAGTTCAGAACTGCCGGAAATTATTGCCCGGTCACTGAATATTCAACCCAAAGAAGTATTACAATCAAGAGATTTTGTACTCGTTTACGATACAGAAGAAGATATTAAAAACATTAAGATAGACCAGTCTATATTTAACCAGATCAATTTAGATCCCGGTGGAGTGGTGGTAACGTCGAAAGGTGCTGATAGTGACTTTGTATCAAGGTTTTTTACACCCCAGGCAAGTATTCTTGAAGATCCGGTTACAGGCTCCGCCCATTGCTCACTTGTTCCTTTCTGGGCGGAAAGGCTGGGAAAAGATGAATTGTCAGCCGTTCAGCTTTCCGAAAGGCAGGGAAAACTGTTCTGTAAGAATCAGAAAGAAAGAGTGATTATTGCAGGTAAGGCAAAAACATACCTTATAGGGCATATTTGGACAGAGTAAATAAAGCTCCTTTACTAAACGAGCTTATTTTAAGATTGCATGTATGACATATGTTAAATGCTAAATAAGCCTTCCAACGGGAAGGCTTATTTGAGCGGGTTATCGATGAAAATATTAGGAATTAAATGTTGATCAAAAATACTTGCCGGTCTGTTAATTTAATTATGATTTTAATCATAATGAGTTAAATGAATTGAATAAAATTATTTTTCAGGCAAATTCAGACCGTAAATACCCGCTATATTATAAGACAATGCTTACAAATACCACTTTGCACGATTGTTGATTGAACAATTAAAGAAAGCCAAAAATCCTACAATCATCGTTGGTGGAAAAATACAATTGTTTATTCTGTTAATAATTTAATAAGAAGTATATGAATTATAATGAAGCATTGCAGCATAAAAAAGAAGCATTAAAAAAAGCGGATGAGTCTGTTCTCAATAATTATCACATTATTATTGTTCCGGCGGATACAGCTGAAAGTGCCAGGTATATTGAAGAATATTCTAAAAAACCTGATCATTTTAAAGACAGTGATTGCAGAAAATATAGTTCAAACGGAGAGTTTCAGGTTGTAAGTTTCAAGAAGTCATGAACAATGCTGATGATAAATAAAAGAGTAAGCAATGTTAAAAGCTTACTCTTAAATGTCTCTCCGGTGAGATGTTATACTATATAATACTGAGTATGTTATCTTTTTGGATGTGCTGAATCAGAAACCGCAGCATTGATATTGCCTGTACTGTTGCCTGTATTGTTATTACTGGTTTTTCTTCCTCCTATATGAGTTTTCGTATTTATACTGTCACGATCTGTGAGGCTGTCCTGAGAGTTGGGCGATGCTGTTGAAGCAGAATCAGGATAATTGTTCTGTATATGTGTTGAATCAACAGTAACAGAATTTTCCTGAGATTCTTTTTTTGTACAGGCTGAAGTTAAAAAGCCGGCAACGGTCATTAATAAGAATAATTTTTTCATAACTATTTTGTAAATGGGTTAAATACAATACTTTGGTATTCAAAATTATTCATTCATCATCATTATTTATTATGATTGAAGTCATACAGCATGAATATTAATATGGAACTGTTACCCGGATGATGGCTATCCTTTATAAAAACAATCAATAATTATCAGATGTTGGACTTATAGCAGAAGCTTTTTATTACGGGATGATTTTTTTAACACGCATTTCATCAAACAGTTTATAAAACATCTGTTCCGTGTCTACAAATTCATGGAATCCCATTCTTCTTGCCTTAGTACCGTCTGCAAAAAAATCATAATCCCAGGAGAATACAAAGTCACCAAATCCCCATGAAGAAACTTCATTGAAACGGTACTGCAGTCCATATTCTTCTCTGATCAATTCCCAAACGGCTTCTTTGTCAGCCATCATGGTCTGTAATGGCAATTGCAACGGGGGAGCAGTTTCCATATGAAAGTATGAAGCAATTTTCGGCCAGAGCTCGTTCCATCTGAACAGGTCTCCGTTATTAATATTAAATGCCTGATTGGCACATTGAGAGTTTGTAGCAGCCCATACAATGGCCTTGGCCAGTAACGTAGAATCAGTCATTTCCATAAGGGTATTATAAGCACCTGCTTTTCCGGGAAAGCGTAAGGGTATTCCAAGTTTTTTTGAAATAGTAGCAAATACAGCAATTAGCATCGCTAAGTTCATCGGATTTCCTGTCGCGGTACCTCCAACTACCGAAGGACGTATTGCGGACCATGTCCAGTTTTTACCTTGCTGTTGTTTTTCCAGATATTGCTGCTGGGCTGTATTGAATTCAGGAGGCATATGTCCGGCATCTGTTTCTTTTGCAGGAGTTTTAAAAGGGCCAAGATGTGCGCCATACACTTTGTATCCCTGCATTAAGCTGACATGTTGCAGGTTTTCAGATACGGATTCAATAGTACTGACGACATTCATTAACATGTTCAGGTTGGGCTCAACAAGTTCAGACCAGCTTTTCCGGTCCTGATAAGCCACATAAAAAATGTGTGTAACCGTAGTTAAAACTTCCAGCTTACTTTTATAATCATTTATATTTAGCAGATCTACAGCAATATAACGAACATTAGCAGTGTTGGTTCCGCCTCTCCGCGAAAGACCGATAATATTCCATGTACCGAGTTCCGTTAAATAATCGATGAGATTTGTTCCTATCACTCCGTTAGCTCCCACGATGAGGGCTGTATTTTGTATGGGGTCCATATAGTTATATTTAAATTCGTATTACAAAATTAGGCAGGTTAAATCAGAGTATTATGTAAAAATCAAATATAATATTGTAAATTAACAACATGAAACGGTACCAACAATTTGAACCTGTTCTTATTTCTGACTTTAGCGTATCACAATGGGAACATCCTGAGCATAATCATAATCATTATGAACTTATTCTGATCCGCAAGGGCTCGGGTAAGCATATTGTCAACGGAAATCCCATATCCTATGAGTCAGGTATGGTATTCCTGCTTGGTCCGGAAGACTGCCATCACTTTGAGACCGGGGAAGAAACTCATTTTACCTATATTAAGTTTACAGATGCCTATCTTTATCGTAAAACCGGCGATCATCAGAAAGTAATACATGATCTGGAGTATCTTATTAAAAGCAGGGAGACCCATCAGACAGGATTTAAGCTTCCCGATGATGAGCTTCATACGGTACGGTTAATTTTTAATGTTATAGTTGCCCTGAAAGATCATATTCTTTATAATCAGGATCTGATATGGTATCAGCTTCTTACACTTTCCAGGATTTTAAAAAGGAATATGCCGGAACTCAAAACTTCCGGTACACAGGTAAGAAATCTTCAGGCTATATTCTGCTATATTCATAAAAATATTTATGAACCGGATCTTCTCAGAACGAGGGTTATGGCAAACCACTTTAACCTTGCTGCAGACTATTTCGGGAACTATTTTAAAAGAAATACCGGAACTACATTAAGAAATTATATACATCAGTATAGAAATACTCTAATCAGCCACCGTATGACAAGTGGGAAAACGAGCCTTAAAGAAATTGCAGCGGAATTTGGATTGACCGATGCCAGTCACCTGATGAAAATTATTCAAAAGAAATAAGTAGATATTTTCTTTAGCGGATTTGCTAACCCTTTATTATCTTGATCTGGATATTCTTATTACATTACTCTATAAATGAACAAATTCAGATCATCCCAGATGATTCTCTTCTCAATCTTTGTTTGAAAAATATTTGTATTTTAGCCGGAATATGTTGTTTTTTAATAAACATATTGTCTGCTGATTAAAATTCAGATAATTTGAAGAAAAAATTAGTAGATTTGCACGAAACAAAAAAAATAATACATATTAAGAACTATTCTCTGTAGCAGCACAGAATGATGAAACAGGGAATAACAGGATTTTAGGTTATAAAACTACTGAACTATGAAGAAACTTTTTTTACTTTTATTAACGGCATTTTTATTTATCGGTTGCAGCTCTGATGACGATACTATTTATGATTATGTAGGGACCTGGTCCGGCACTTATGATGGCAGCGACAAAGGAGTTTGGAATTTTGTAGTGGATGATGCCGGTAAAGTTGTAGGAACCATGCATTCCGATGTAAATAATGAGAATTACAATATTTCCGGTAATTTAAGTACTACAGGAGATCTGAATGCAGTAGTAGGACTTCCGTCAAAAGGAGAATTCAGAGGAACCCTGAATACAGATAAGAACGGAAGCGGAAACTGGTCTAATGCTCTTCCGACACCGGCAAAATCAGGAAGCTGGCAAGGAACAAAAAAATAAAATATAAAGTCTGTAGAATATCTGCAGACTTTTTTATTTAAGCAAATCCCATGTGGGTAATTTCCTTGTTTTTTCTTAATACCACAAAATACAGCAAAGAATCATTTTCTGAAAACTGCTTTTTAAAATTCACTTTACCATTATCACTTAAAGAAATGTTTTCTTCAAAGCATTCTGTCTTGTAATTTTCAAAATCTATACAGATGGTTACCAGTGTGATGGTGTCTGCCGAAACTTTTTCATCCACATACAGGATATGATCCAGAATCTGGATGCCATCCGGCAATTTCTTTTTTTCTCCAAACTGAAACCTGTTCAGAAGAGCTTTGCCTTCCTTAGTCTGTAGTCCTTTATCTACTGTTCGGCTCCCTCTTCCGGACACGGGGTCCAGATCTTTTATTTCAGTCATCAGTTTTGCAAATTTCTGGTAGAGGAGGGGGTCACCTGCTTCCTTAATGTAGCTATTCAGGTTTGTACGTATGATTTTTCCTGTCTTGGAGCAATGTCCGAATTCGGAGCTGTTCTGTCTTACTTTTTCATAAGACGGCGCTTTTTTAAAGGCTGCTTTATTAAAACCACTCTTTTTCCGGACCACATTTTTGCCATTCAGGTCATAAAAAACGAGGTCGCCGACAGCTCCTTTGATTTTGACTATACTTTCATACGTTGCCATATTGCTATTGCTCAAATTGAAAGCCAAATATAGTAATAAATAAATGAAAATAAAATTTTAACATATATTTATAATATAGTTGTAGTATAGTTATAATATAATTAAAATATAAAATGTATATTTGTAAATAATATCTTAATGGAGTAAAAATCAGAGGTATATGGTATCGGGATTAAATATTAAAAGAATAGGTATAAAGCAGCTGTCTGTATTGCTGGTTATTTCTGCGGTAGCTGTTTCATGCGGATCATCAAAAAAAGTTTCTGCAACTAAAAAACCGGGTTCCAAAATAGTGGCAAAATCCGAAAACCTTAGAAAACTTGATTCTAAATTTGACGGAAAAGTTCCAAGGTCTGTCAATGATATTTTAAAAGATGCTGAAAAATACCTGGGAACACCTTATAAGTTTGGTGGAAATACTTCTTCCGGGTTTGACTGTTCCGGGTTTACGGTGAAAGTGTTTGAAGAAAATTCATTCACTTTGCCAAGAAGGTCTTCAGATCAGGCAGAAGCAGGAAAGAATATCAGTATTACCGATGTAAAACCAGGCGATTTGCTTTTTTTTGCAACAGCAGGAGGAAACAGGGTTTCGCATGTAGGGATTGTTCATGATATCGGACCGGATGGGGAAATTAAGTTTATACATGCTTCCACCTCCAAAGGCGTTATTATTTCATCCCTCAACGAGAAGTATTGGAACAAAGCCTATCTTCATGCTCAGAGAGTCTTATAATTTGGTAGAGCAGGAGAAAAATCTTAAAAAGAATTATGCAATAGCATTGCAGCAAATAACGGCTGAAATTTGTCAAAACGTATACTATGACAGATTTCATAAGATTTTTTATACCATTTTACTTTATTTTCTTCTTTGGTGTTTCTTTTTTAGGGATTAGTATTTTAGTCGCCCGGAGAATCGGCAAGAATCCTGATGTTCTTCCTAAAGATGATTCTGCCTACGGACTGATTGGTCTTTACTTTAAGATCACGATTTTTTCTTTATTCATTTATGCCTTATTCATACTCATATTTCCGGATGCCGTTTTCTCTATATTTCAGATCCGCTTTTTGAATATTGCTCTGCTAAAGTATTTGGGAATATCACTGATGGTTATTGCTTTTATCTGGGTTTTTATTGCTCAGATTCAGATGAAGAATTCATGGCGGATAGGAATTGATGACGAACTGAAAACACCACTGATTACCCATGGATTATTCCGCTTCTCAAGAAATCCGGTATTTCTGGGAATGACAATGAGTCTTACAGGTTTTTTCTTTACATTTCCTACGATGATTGCCTTCTTGTTTCTCATTACCGGCAGTATTCTGATGCAAATTCAGATCCGGCTTGAAGAAGCTTACCTTCTGGTACAACACGGATCAGCCTACAGCGTTTACAAAAAGTCTGTTGGACGCATGTTGGGCTTTATTAAAACATAAAGTTAAAACCTGTTTTGCTGAACTTTTTTGTATCTTTGGCCAGTATAATTTTTCAAACTAATTTAAATAAGAAACATGTCGTTACAACAAACAATTGAAAACATTTGGGATAATAGAGATTTATTGCAGAATGAAGACAGCCAGAAAGCGATCAGAGAAGTAGTTTCTTTACTTGATTCGGGAGAGCTTCGTGTAGCTGAGCCTACAGAAAACGGATGGCAGGTAAATGAGTGGGTGAAGAAAGCAGTCGTAATGTATTTCCCAATCCAGAAGATGGAAACTATTGAAGTAGGTCCATTTGAATTTCATGACAAAATTCCTTTAAAGAAAAATTATGCAGAAAAGGGAGTAAGGGTTGTACCTCATGCAATTGCGAGAGAAGGTTCTTTTGTAGCTTCAGGCGTAATTATGATGCCATCTTATGTAAATATCGGTGCTTATGTGGATTCAGGAACCATGGTAGATACGTGGGCTACAGTGGGTAGCTGTGCGCAGATCGGTAAAAATGTACATTTAAGTGGTGGTGTTGGTATTGGTGGAGTATTGGAACCATTACAGGCTGCACCGGTAATCATTGAAGATGACTGTTTCATTGGTTCAAGATGTATTGTTGTAGAAGGAGTTCATGTAGAAAAAGAAGCTGTTTTGGGAGCTAATGTTGTATTAACAGCATCTACAAAAATTATTGATGTTACAGGTAGTGAGCCTGTTGAGATCAAAGGAAGGGTTCCCGCCCGTTCTGTAGTAATCCCAGGAAGTTATACCAAGCAATATCCGGCCGGAGAATATCAGGTTCCATGTGCTTTGATCATTGGTCAGAGAAAAGAATCTACAGATAAGAAGACTTCACTTAATGATGCCTTGAGGGATAATAATGTAGCTGTATAATTTACAACCACAAAAACAGTGACCATTGAAGGAAAAAATTTCATCATTTATTGTAAACCCTAAATATATATTTGGGGTTTATATTATTACTGCTATTGCTACCGCATTATCAAAATATTCGAGAGGAGAGCGTGCCTATAATAACTATTTGATTTTCAAGAATGTTTTTTTTAACACCCTGAAAGAAAGAAATCTGTATCTGTCCTATCCTGAATATCTGGATGTTAATCACTACGGAATTTTCTTTAGCTTTATCATAGCTCCCTTCGCGATGCTTCCTGACTGGGCAGGGCTGGTTTTGTGGAATATAGCCAATGTACTGGTCTTTCTGCTTGCAGTAAAAAAGCTGCCTTTCTCAGAACGGAATAAATCATTTTTCTTATGGCTTTGTTTACAGGAATTTATTACGTCCAGCCTCCATCAGCAGTTTAATGTTGCACTGGCAGGACTGATTATTCTTTCAGCAGCCCATATATACAGGAAAGAAGAAGTACAGTCAGCATTATCAATCTGCATAGGCTTTTTTGTAAAAATATATGGAATCGTAGGGCTGTCCTCATTCTTTTTTATAGAGAACAAGAAGAAATTTATCCTTTCTTTTATAGGAATTTCTCTTGCATTTCTGACAATTCCCATGCTATATTCATCTGTACACTTTGGTCTGCAGTCTTATGTTGACTGGTTTGTAGAACTTAAACATAAGAATATGAAAAATCAGCAGCTTGGAAATTTTCAGGATATTTCGCTGATGGGTTTTGTGAGAAGAGTATTGGGAAACCCGGCAATTCCCAACATGTTGTTTTTAGCAATAGGAGTTCCCCTTTTCTTTCTGCCTTATCTGAGAATCAGCCAGTATAAATACCTGGGCTTTAAACTGTCAGTGTTAGCATCTTCATTATTATTCGTAGTATTGTTCAGCTCAAGTTCAGAGCCGCCTACCTATATTATAGCAGTAGCGGGTGCGGTAATCTGGTTTCTTATCCAGGAAAAGAAAAGTCCGTTGGTGATTGGCATGTTGGTATTTCTTATCCTGTTCACATGCTTCTCAACATCTGATCTGTTTCCGAAAAGTGTAAAAGATAATTTTATTCTTAAATATTCAATTAAGGCGCTGCCATGCATTGTCATTTGGTTCAGGTTAACCTGGGAGCTGTTAACAAAAAAGTATACTGATAAACTATCATACTAATTCATGAAGAAAATTTCAATTGTAATTCCGGCCCATAACGAAGAAGGGAACGTTGCCTTAGTCCATGAAAGAATCAGGGATGTGTTTTCCGGGTTGGAAAATTATAATTATGAAGTCATTTTTGTTAATGATGGGAGCAGGGATAATACTCAGCAACAACTGGAAGAACTGTCCCAACAGTTTGAAGAAGTAAAATACATTGAGTTCTCCAGAAATTTCGGACATCAGCCTGCTGTAAAAGCAGGAATGGATCATGCCAATGGGAATGCTGTTGTATCTATGGATGGAGATCTCCAGCATCCGCCGGAACTCATTCCTGAGATGATCAAAAAGTGGGAAGAAGGATTTGATATCGTTTTTACGATCAGGACATACCCTAAGGAAATATCTTTTTTTAAACGGAAGACTTCTGACTTTTTTTATAAGATTTTATCAAGTTTATCCGATGTTAATTTAACAAAAGGTGGCGGGTCAGATTTCAGGTTGATGGATGCCAATGCAGTGGATGTGATGCGCAATTTTAATGAAGATGATCTTTTTTTAAGAGGGCTTACCAGCTGGATGGGTTTCAAACAGACCGGAATTGATTTTAAGGCAGATGAAAGATTATGCGGCGAAAGCAGTTATAATTTTAAAAAAATGCTCACTTTTGCATTTACGGGAATTACTGCCTTCAGTGTAAAGCCTCTTTATCTGGCTGCATATTTAGGGTTTTTGTTTTCTGCAGTTTCTATTATCGGATACGGAATATATGTAATTCATTCATTTATTGCAAAAACAGAGATTTCAGGCTGGGCCTCATTAATCATGACGATTGTCTTCTTTGGAGGCCTTCAGCTGATCATCATGGGGATCATGGGAATTTATTTAGGTAAAATATTTAAGCAGGTGAAAGACAGACCTAATTATATTATTAAAAACAAAAATTTTTAGAATGGTTTTATTGAGTTTTGACATCGAAGAATTTGATATGCCATTAGAATATAAAGGTGAAATTCCTTTTGAAAAGCAGATTTCAATTTCACAGACAGGATTGGAGAGAATTCTCAATATCCTTAAAAAACATAATGCCAAAGCTACTTTTTTTTCTACAGTAGTCTTTGCAGAAAACAGCAGACACCTTATCGAAAGGTTATTAAAAGAAGGACATGAACTGGCTTCCCATACCTGGTTTCATTCAGAATTTGAAGACAAACACCTGAAAGAATCAAGAGAAAAACTGGAAGAATTATTTTCGGCAAAGGTTACCGGATTAAGAATGCCGAGAATGATGCCTGTAGACGAAAAAGAAGTTGAAAAGGCAGGGTATACATACAATTCATCTGTAAATCCTACATTTTTGCCGGGAAGATATAATAATTTAAAAGTATCCAGAACTTATTTCAAAGAAGGAAATGTAACTCAGATTCCGGCTTCTGTATCTCCTAATTTCAGAATTCCACTGTTCTGGCTTAGTTTTCATAACTTTCCATTATCATTTTATAAAAAGCTGGCTTCAGATACTTTAAAGAAAGATCAATATCTGAATATTTATTTTCATCCGTGGGAATTTGCAGAAATTAAGGATGAAGCATTTAAGCTGCCTGGCTTTACTGTAAAAAATTCAGGAAATGATATGGTGGCAAGATTTGATTCATTTGTAGGATGGCTGAAAGATAAAGGCCATACATTCGGGACCTTTCAGGAATTTCAAAAACAGATACAACGATGAAGATTGCCTTTGATGCAAAACGGTTCTTCCACAATACCTCAGGTCTGGGAAATTACTCAAGAGATCTTATAAGGATTCTTTCTGAGTATGAGCCGGATAACGAATATCTGCTGCTCAACAAAAATAAATCTGAGCGTGGAAAGGAGATCCTGAAACGCCCGAATGTTCAGTTTATTGAAACCTCAAAAGGAAACTTTTCGCGACAACTTAAAATGGGTAGGGAGGCCCAGAAGCATGGCGCCGATATCTTTCACGGTTTATCCGGCGAACTTCCCTTAAAATGGGATCAAAAGCCTATTAAAAAGGTAGTTACGATCCATGATCTGATTTTTGTAAGATATCCGCAGTATTATTCTTTTTTTGACAGAAAAATCCATTTCTGGAAGTTTAAAAAAGCAGCTGAAACAGCAGATAAGATCATTGCCATTTCAGAACAGACCAAAAGAGATATTATTCAGTATCTGAAAGTTCCTGAGACTAAGATTGAAGTTATTTATCAGGGATGTCATCATGCATTTAAAGAACAGCAGTCTCCTGAGCTGATGCAGGCTGTAAAAGAGAAGTTTAAGCTTCCCGAAAGATTTGTACTCAATGTAGGAACAATAGAAGATCGAAAAAATCTTCTGAACGTTGTAAGAGCAATCAGCGGAACAGAAATTCCTCTTGTTGTAGTGGGAAGAAAAACAAAATATTATCAGAAGATAAAAAGTTACCTGAAAAAAAATAAAATGGATGAGCAGGTTGTGTTTCTGGAAGGTGTTTCCATGGATGAGCTGGCTTGTCTTTATAAACTGGCGGATATTTTTGTCTATCCAAGCTTCTTTGAAGGCTTCGGAATTCCTGTCATTGAGGCACTTTTCTCCAAAACGGTTGTTGTTACCAGCAATACCAGCTGTCTGCCGGAAGCGGGCGGAAAAGACTCTGTGTATGTGAATCCGGATAACGATCTTGATATCCGGGCCAAATTAAAATTTCTATGGGAAAATGAATCTGAGCGAAAACGTCGTGAAGAAAAGGGTCTTGAGTTTGTTCAGAAATTTAATGACGAACCGATTGCAAGGGAGCTGATGAACTTTTATCAAAAAATTATTTGAAAAATATTTGTATTTTAAAAATAAACCCTACATTTGCATCATAATTCAATACAATGAAACCAACTTTTTTAGCATTACATCATTATCATCATCATCTCTGCTAGACGGAATTGATTGATATAAGTATGTGCTAAAATCAAAAATAATTAAAACCGTCTGAGTAAATAGACGGTTTTTTTGTTTCCTGAATTCTCCTCAGAAGTTTCAACAGATCAGTTTTTATTTGCTCGGACCCAAAAAAAGGCAAAATGAGTAAATTAAAAATTGCAATCCAAAAAAGTGGCCGGCTTTACGAAGAATCCCTTCAGCTTCTCAAAGACTGCGGAATTTTTGTCAACAACGGTAAAGATCAGCTAAAAGTTTCAGTGGATAACTTTCCGATGGAAATCATGTACCTCCGGAACTCAGACATCCCGCAATACCTTGAAGACGGAGTGGTAGATGTGGCTATCGTAGGCGAAAATCTCCTAATTGAGAAAGGTAAGAATATCAGAACAATCCAGAAACTTGGGTTTTCAAAATGCCGTGTTTCTCTGGCCGTTCCAAAAGAAGTGGAAACTGATGAAATCTCTTATTTCCAGGGTAAAAAAATTGCCACTTCATATCCTGATACCCTCAAGAAATTTTTAGAAAAAGAAGGAATCTCTTCGGATATTCACGTTATTTCCGGTTCCGTTGAAATAGCGCCTAATATTGGTCTTGCAGACGGAATATGTGATATTGTGAGCTCCGGAAGTACTCTATTCAAAAACGGATTAAGAGAAACGGTTACTTTACTGAAATCGGAAGCTGTTTTGGCTCAAACCCCTCAGTTGTCGAATGAAAAAGAAGCCATTCTTGAAAAGTTTGTTTTCAGAATCAAGGCAGTCCTGAAAGCAAAGAATTCGAAATACATTCTGATGAATGTCCCTAATGAAAAAATACAGAAAGTAGCCAATGTTCTCCCCGTATTAAAGAGTCCTACGGTCATTCCACTTGCAGAAGAAGGGTGGAGCAGCATTCATTCCGTTATCGATGAAGAGCGCTTCTGGGAAGTAATTGATGAACTGAAAGATAGCGGAGCACAGGATATACTAATCATTCCGATTGATAAAATGGTTATTTAAAAAATGATACAATGAAAATATACAGATATCCCACAAAAGACAGCTGGAAAGACTTAGTAAAACGTCCTGTCCTGGAACAGAAAGAAATCTCAGCGCTTATTACAGAAATTTTTACTGAAGTTAAAAAAAATGGGGACAAAGCTTTAATAGAGTTCAATCATAAATTTGATAAAGCAGACACTCAAAGCATTTCAGTGACCAGAGAAGAAATTGAAAATGCAGAAAAACAGGTTAGTGATGAATTAAAAAAGGCTGTCCAGCAGGCTAAAGAGAATATTTCAAAATTTCACGCTTCCCAAAAGCAGGAAATTCAGAAAATTGAGACTATGAAAGGTGTCGTTTGCTGGCGTGAAAACCGTGCTGTAGAAAGAGTCGGGATTTATATTCCTGGAGGAACAGCGCCTTTGTTTTCTACGGTGCTGATGCTCGCAGTTCCTGCTAATCTGGCCGGATGTAAAGAAATTATATTGTGCTCGCCGCCGGATAAAAATGGAAACATCAATCCAGCGATCCTGTATGCGGCAAATCTTTGCGGTGTTTCAGAAATCTTTAAAACAGGTGGAGCACAGGCAGTTGCTGCGATGACTTTTGGAACAGAGAGTATTCCTGCTGTCAATAAAATTTTTGGACCCGGAAATCAGTTTGTAGTTGCGGCCAAAGAATATGCCCAGCGATATGGAGTTGCCATCGATATGCCTGCTGGTCCAAGTGAAGTTCTTGTGATAGCTGATGAACAGGCTGTTCCTGAATTTTGTGCGGCAGATCTTCTCTCACAGGCAGAACACGGAAGTGACAGCCAGGTGGTTTTTATCACTACAGATCTTAAAGTTTTTACTGAAACAATCAGTGCTGTTGAGCAGCAAATCAGAGACTTGCCAAGAAATGAACTGGCCGCTCAGGCTTTGGAAAACAGCTCTTTTGTTTTAGTGAATGCTTTGGAAGAAGCTCTTGAATTCAGCAATCTTTACGCTCCGGAACACCTTATTCTGGCTATCGCCGATTTTGAAAAATATATTTCGTTGATTGAGAACGCAGGCTCGGTCTTCCTGGGAAATTATTCCTGTGAGAGTGCGGGAGATTATGCCAGCGGAACCAATCACACGCTTCCTACCAATGGTTATGCAAAGAATTACAGCGGAGTATCCCTGGATAGCTTTGTGAAGAAAATCACATTCCAGCACCTTTCAAAAGAGGGGCTTCAGAACTTGGGAAAAACAATAGAGCTCATGGCAGAAGCGGAAGGGCTGTTTGCGCACAAGAATGCAGTATCCATAAGATTGGAAAAAAATTGAACCATTAAGAAAAATAAAGCTTTTAAGCAGAATAAGATTCAATCAGTTTGAAATGAAAATCAATGCAATGAAAAATAATAGTATCAAGACTCTGGTAAGAGAAAATATATTACAATTACAGCCCTACATCAGTTTCAGGGATCAAAATGAATTCAGCTCCCCGGTAATACTGGATGCGAATGAAAGTCCTTTTGGAGAATGCAACCGTTACCCGGATTCTACACAGAAAAAACTTAAAAGCAGGCTTGCGGAGTTTAAAAACGTTTTACCTTCACAGATCGCCATAGGAAACGGAAGCGACGAGCTCATAGATCTTATCATCAAAATTTTCTGTGAGCCTAAAAAAGATGCCATTCTGATGATGAATCCGTCTTTTGCTATGTATGGTTTCTATGCAGCAATCAATGAAAACAGAGTTTTGAAACTGGATCTGGATGAAAACTTTGAAATCGTAAAAGACAATTTCTTAAAGGTGGCAGATGACTCTTCACTTAAAATTTTCTTTTTATGCTCTCCCAATAATCCTACCGGAAACAGTGTGGATGATATTGAATTTTACCTTCAGAATTTCAACGGAATTGTAGTGGTAGACGAGGCGTACATTGAATTTTCCGGAAGAAAGTCAGGTATTGAACTTCTGAATAAATATCCCAATCTGATTGTCCTGCAAACGTTTTCCAAAGCCTGGGGAATTGCTGGAGCAAGGGTCGGTATGGCCTATGCATCAGAAGAAATTATTAGCCTGATCAATACAGTGAAAGCACCTTATAACGTGAATGTATTGAGCCAGGAACTGATTTTAAAGACATTGGAGAAGGAAGGCAGACTTCAGGAAAACCTAAGCCGTATCCTGCAGGAAAGAACGTGGATGAAGCAGCACTTTGAAGGAATTGCATGCATTACAAAGGTTTTTCCAACGGATGCCAATTTCTTTCTGATTAAAATGGAAAATATTGATGCCGTGTATACAAGAATGCTGGGAGAAGAAATTCTTACCAGCAGAAGAGACCCTGCGATTCCCGGATGTATAAGAATCAATGTGGGAAACCGTGAAGAAAATGAAAAATTGATTAACCTTTTGAAAAGTATCTAAAATGAAAAAAGTACTCTTTATAGACCGCGACGGAACATTAATTATTGAACCTCCTGCAGATTTTCAGGTAGATTCTCTGGAAAAGCTTGAATTTTATCCGGGAGTTTTCCAGAACCTGTCAAAAATTGCCAATGAACTGGATTACGAATTGGTGATGGTTACCAATCAGGATGGATTGGGAACGGAGAGTTTTCCCGAAGAAGATTTTATAAAACCACAGGAAAAAATGCTGCAGGCATTTGAAAACGAAGGAATCGTTTTTAGTGATATTTTAATTGATAAAAGCTTTGAATCCGAAAATCTTCCTACCAGAAAACCAGGTATTGGAATGCTTGGGAAATATATGTATGGCAATTACGACCTTGAAAATTCATATGTAATTGGTGATCGAAGTACTGACGTGCAACTTGCTAAAAATCTTGGGGCTAAAGCTATTTATCTTAATCAGAACTTAAACAGCGAAGCAGAGCTGTCTGCATCAAAATGGTCAGAGATCTATCAGTTCTTAAAATCAGGAATGAGAAAGGCGAAAGTATCCAGAAAAACCAATGAGACTGATATTGAAATTGAAGTTAATCTTGATGGTAACGGAAAATCAGATATTACAACCGGACTTCATTTTTTTGATCACATGCTGGACCAGATTGCCAGACACGGAAATATGGATCTTACCATCAAGGTAAAAGGAGACCTTGCAGTAGACGAGCACCATACGATAGAAGATACCGGAATTGTTCTCGGAGAAGTCATTTTAAAGGCATTAGGAAAGAAAAAAGGAATTGAAAGATATGGTTTCCTGCTTCCCATGGACGACTGTCTTTCTCAGGTGGCTATTGATTTCGGAGGAAGATCATGGCTGGTTTGGGATGCTGAATTTAAAAGAGAGAAAATAGGAGATGTACCTACGGAAATGTTCTTTCACTTCTTTAAATCATTTACAGATTCCTCAAAATCAAATCTGAATATCAAAGCAGAAGGCGATAACGAACACCACAAAATTGAATCCATTTTTAAAGCCTTTGCAAAAGCCATTAAGATGGCAGTGAATCAATCGGATGCTAATTACAGTTTACCTTCTACAAAAGGAAGTTTATAAATATGATCGCCATAATAAAATACAACGGAGGAAACGTAAACTCCGTTCAGAATGCCCTCAACAGACTGAATGTTGACTCGATAATAACGGATGATCCTGAAAAGATCTTAAAGGCGGATAAAGTGATATTTCCAGGCGTAGGAGAAGCTTCATCCACAATGAAACTGCTGAAGGAAAAAGAACTTGATCTTCTGATACCGGAGCTTAAACAGCCGGTTTTGGGAATATGCCTGGGCATGCAGCTGATGTGCGGCGAAAATGAAGAAGGAAATACAGAAGGAATGGGAATTTTTAACATCAATGTCAGAAAATTTCCATCAACGGATATTGTTCCGCATATGGGCTGGAATACACTTTCGAAACATGCTTCACCATTGTTTTCGGGGGTTGAAAGGGGTAATGATGTGTATTTTGTTCACAGCTACTATTGTGAGCTTTCTGACTTTACAACTTCTGTCTGTGATTATATACTGCCATTCAGCGCGTCTCTGCAGAAAGACAATTTCTATGCAGTACAGTTTCACCCTGAGAAATCGGGAATAGTAGGAAATCAGATTGTTAAGAACTTTATAAATTTATAATCATGAAAATAATTCTGGCTATTGATATTATCGACGGGAAATGTGTCCGCTTATCAAAAGGAGATTACAATACAAAGAAAATATACAATGAAGATCCTGTAGAAGTGGCAAAAGAATTTGAAAGCTTCGGCATTCGGTTCCTTCATTTGGTAGATCTTGACGGGGCAAAATCAAAGCATATTATGAATCAGAAGGTACTGGAAAATATTGCCGGGTCTACCTCGTTACATATTGACTTTGGAGGTGGTTTAAAAACTCAGGAAGATATTGAAACAGCTTTTAATTCCGGAGCAAAACAGATTACTTTAGGAAGTATTGCGGTTCAGAACCCTGAGTTTTGCTTTAGAATGATAGAAAGGTATGGTGCTGGGAAAATTATCCTGGGTGCTGACTGTGAAAACAGAAAAATTAAAACCTCCGGATGGTTGGAAGAAAGTGA
Source organism: Chryseobacterium flavum (assembly GCF_003385595.1). Taxonomy (GTDB): domain Bacteria; phylum Bacteroidota; class Bacteroidia; order Flavobacteriales; family Weeksellaceae; genus Chryseobacterium; species Chryseobacterium flavum. The sequence goes on from NZ_QNUE01000007.1 coordinate 273,181, forward strand.
CAATGATATCATTGATTTTATCCTTCAGTATCAGGAAAAAGGGATACAAACCGCTATTTGTACTGATATTGCAAAGGATGGAATGCTGGAAGGCCCTTCAACAGCGTTATATATTGAGATTTTACATAAAACATCAGTTCAGCTGGTAGCAAGCGGAGGCATTTCAGGCATCACCGATGTCTATAAAATGAAAGATATCGGATGTGCCGGAACAATTATCGGGAAAGCGATTTATGAGGGAAAAATAAGCTTACCACAACTTCAAAATTTTATTGAAAATGCTTAAAAAAAGAATTATTCCATGTCTGGATATTAAAGACGGATCTACCGTGAAGGGAGTCAATTTTGAGGACCTTAAAAACGCCGGGGACCCTGTAGAACTTGCTAAAAAATACGAGCAGGAAGGAGCCGATGAACTTGTTTTCCTGGATATTACGGCCACTATTGAGAATAGAAAGACCTTTGAACAACTGGTAAAAGATATAGCAAAAGAACTCAGTATTCCCTTTACTGTAGGAGGCGGAATTTCGTCTGTAGAAGACGTCAGAAAGCTTTTGGAAGCGGGCGCGGATAAGATCAGTATCAATTCTTCAGCAGTAAAGAATCCGGTGCTCATTTCTGACCTTGCCAAAGAATTCGGAAGCCAGTGCATTGTGGTAGCCATTGATACAAGACAAGTTGGAGATAAGGATCTGGTTCATATCAGAGGTGGAAGAGAAGCAACAGAACTTAATACTGTAGAATGGGCGCAGGAAGCTGCTCGTCTGGGAGCAGGAGAAATTCTGCTGACTTCTATGGATGGTGATGGTACTAAAAACGGTTTTGATCTTTGCATTACCAGGCTGGTTGCTGAAACAGTCAGTATTCCTGTGATTGCATCCGGAGGGGCAGGTACAACAAATGACTTTGTTAAAGTGTTTAATGAAACAAAGGCTACAGGTGCATTGGCTGCCAGTATTTTCCATTTTAATGAAATAGGGATTCAGGAATTGAAACAACAATTAAAAACACAAAAAATTGAAGTACGATGAAAATAGATTTTAATAAAGATAACGGCCTTGTGCCTGTAGTTATTCAGGATAGCAGAACGTTACAGGTACTTATGCTCGGTTATATGAATGAAGAAGCCTTTGAGAAAACAAAAAAAGAAGGAATTGTTACTTTTTTCAGCCGTTCCAAAAACAGACTCTGGACAAAAGGTGAAGAATCGGGTAATTTTTTAACGGTAAAAAGTATTGATACAGATTGTGATCAGGATACAGTTTTGATTAAAGCTGTTCCAAAGAATGTAGTCTGCCACACGGGAAGTTTCAGCTGTTTCGGAGAAAAAAATACCAAAGGATTTTTATATGAACTGGAAGAAAAAATAGCGCAGCGAATAGATTCCAAAGCTGAAGATTCTTATACCTATTCGCTTTACCAGAGAGGAATCAATAAAGTGGCCCAAAAGGTAGGAGAGGAAGCTGTAGAACTGGTGATTGAAGCTAAAGATAATAATGATGATCTATTTAAAAACGAAGCTGCAGATCTGCTGTATCACTTTTTGATCTTATTAAAAGCGAAAGGGTTTTCGATGGAAGAAATTGAAGAGATTCTTAAGGACAGGGACAAGTAGAACCTTAGAAAGCATATGGTTTCTCTCAACTAAAATAATAATATTTAGCAATTCAAAGACCGGATAAAGTCTGAAATAAAAAAACAGCAGAAATATCCTGCTGTTTTTTTATCATTAGTATGTCTCGTCCTGAAATAGCGATACACAAAAAAGAATCGTTATGGCAGAAACATTAACATCCACGTACATTAAACGTACCCAGAAGGATTACAGTTTAAG
>NZ_QNUE01000008.1 GCF_003385595.1 Chryseobacterium flavum
ATAACCAATCCTTCTGCTTATGTATCAGCAAATGCAGTTGTGTATGTAAGGGTTGCATCTGCAGCATGTTTTAAGGTCGCTGAAATCCAGCTCAGTATAAATACAAATCCTATTCCCGTTATTACCGCTTCAGCTACAACGATTTGCCAAGGTAACAGTATAACTCTGACTTCTAATTTCCCAACCGGAAATTTCTGGTCAACAGGGGAAACAACCCAGAGTATCACCATCTACACAGCAGGCACCTATACTCTGACTGTTAATGACGGAACATGCGTAAGCGAACCTGTCAATATAAACATTACGACAGCTACTGATCCTGATATACAGATTATGGGAAATTTGACATTCTGTGAAGGCTCCCCCAATATACTTACCGCTACAGCTTCCGGAAACGGAAATACATTTTTATGGTCTAACGGGGTTACTACAGCAATAAATACCGTAACAACATCCGGAACATATACTGTAACCGTTATAACCCAGGAAGGCTGTCAATATCAAAAATCTGTTACCGTGACAGCAGACCCTCAGATTATTATCAACATAGCCGCCCCTTCACCTATCACCTGTACACAGCCACAGATTACCCTGGTTGCAACAGCTTCCGTTTATCAGTCTGGTGCTACTTTCTTATGGACAGCTACCGGCGGGGGTAACATTATTTCAGGAGCTGATACTTTAACCCCTGTAGTAAATAATAGCGGAACCTATACACTTACCATTTCCAGTGCAACTGCACAGGGATGCATAAAACAATCATCAATAACAGTGACCGGAAATACAAATCCTCCTGCACTTAGTTTATCTTCTACAAAACTTACCATCTGTAAAGGAGAATCTGTTACCATTACCGCCACCGGAGCTGTAGACTACGCCTGGACCGGGCTTCCGGGAACAGGAAACACCCAAACAGTCACTCCCGCAGATACAACCACCTATTCTGTAACCGGTACGGGAGCTAACGGATGTACTGCCAATGCAACAATAACCATTAAGGTTGTACCTGAAATTACGTCAGTCCTTGGTAATATTGAAATTTGTGACGGAGACCGGATAACATTAGATGCAGGCTCAGGAACAGGCTACACTTACCTTTGGAGTAACGGAGAATCAACACAAATCATTCATCCTACCCAAACCGGAACTTATACCGTAACAATAAACAACGGATATTGTTCTAAGGACTTCACTGCGACAGTGACTGCCATTCCAAAACCTGAAATCCAGGAAATAATTTACAATGACAACTCACTCACTATTAAAGCTAAAAATAACGGAATGCCACCTTTGGAATATTCTATTGATGGTGGAATTACCTGGTATTCTTCTCCTGTTTTTAACAATATCCTCAGAAATGCAATGTATTCTGTTCAGGTAAGAAATAAAGGTCTATACTGTATTGCCAGTACTGAATATTTCACTTTTTTTATAAATAACATAATAACTCCTAATCATGATGGATATAATGACGTCATAGATTTCAGTATCATCAGTAAATACGGTGATTTTAAAGGAGATATCTATGACAGATACGGGCAGACAGTATTTAAGGTAAGCCCACAAACTCCTGTATGGTACGGAGTGTACCTTTCACGACCTCTTCCGACTGGGACTTACTGGTATAAATTATCATGGAAAGATAGATTATCACAGAAAACAGTAACAGCCTCAGGATGGATATTACTACAGAATCGAAATTAGAGAAAAACCGGGTTAACCCGGTTTTTTTTATGATTGTAATCATATTTACATGTCTATTATAAGTATTAAAAAAAGCAATGGCAGCATAAACATATATAAACAAAAATCTCTATCTTTGCATTCACTTTATTCATGGGGTTGACTGGTTTCGACAGCAAGACCAATGGGTAAGTAAGCATGCAGAGAACCGTAGCGCGATCTCTATAATCCCTTGCTACAAAATTTTAACTGGCAACGAAGAGTTCGCTCTTGCAGCTTAATAATCGAAGTATAGTAGATTCAAGCGTTTTCCCGAAGATTTCAGTAAGGAAGCAAGATATTCCACAAATGCTCTGTTCTGCGGCGTTTGATTCTGGGATATAGGAATGCAGAAATAAGGCTTTAGATGCTTCGGCTAAAGCACGAAAATTTTAGAAGATAAGCTGAAAGTTGGGTGTCTGCTCTCTGCTTTCAGACGAAAACCAATAGCAGAATAAGCATGTAGAAAGCTTATGTATTGCTTGTTTGGACGAGGGTTCGAATCCCTCCAACTCCACAAAAAAGAGAAGAGTACGTTTACTCTTCTCTTTTGTTTTATTCAAATCCCAGGCTACAAAATAACCCAGCCAATTGCTGTATTCACTGTATTTTTAACAACATTTATTGCAGCATTAATCGCATTTTCCACAGCAATAATTGTCAGTCCGTCAATGGTAAGTAAAACAATTCTCATTGTACTCTTTTGCATTTCCAGATACAACCTTGCCTTTTCCTCTGTTATTTTACCTGTCAATTTCAATTCTCCGATCAATTTAATATTGTTAATAAAAGAATTGACCTCTGCTTTAACATAAGGCTGAGCATTACTCCAATCATCTGTCAATGACTGTTTCATTGCGTTTAACATGTCTTTTAGTAATTGATTATAGTCTATATCTGCCATTTTTATTAGTTTTTAGCATTTTTCTCTCCTCTTTTTAAAGCCAGCTGTAATTTGGTAAGAGAGGTAAATATGGTATTACACTGGCTGTTGATGAGATCAATTTCAGAAACATGGGTAAATCCAAGTTTATGAACTTTCTCTAAATTATCAATATAATTGGACAGCTCAGAAACCTGATCCTGCACAATTTTATTATTATCAATAGCATTGGTCCGGATCTTAAGAGTCTCCAGATCTACTTTTACATCCTGATAAAAAGATTTATAATTCGCATACTTAGCCTGATCCGCCCCTATTTCGTCTCTGATTTTAACTACAAAACCGGTAACTTTTTCCTGTAATGCCACAATTTTACGGTCAGTCACTTCATCATAATCACTAATCAGTTTAATGGAAGTACAACTGGTCAAGATAACAAGCAGAAAGCTCATCAATAGAGATACACGTTTGTTTAAAACAATCTGACTCATTTAATTAAATTTTAATAGTTTTTTAGCAATATAAATGTACACTTTTCCCTGAATAAAACAGTTAATTAATTATGATAAAGTACATTACATCTCCATAACAGAAAAATATAAGCAGAAATATATATTTTTAACACAAAATAAAAATATGTCTATAACAAATGAATATGAGCTTTCCGGAATGCAAAAAATAAGTGAAGCTGTTGCCTATACATTGAAAGCAATGACACAGTATGCCCAACCCGGAATGTGTACAAAAGACCTTGACGAATATGGTGCGAAAATACTTTCCGGCTTCGGAGCAAAGTCTGCTTCGCACCTTACATATGGTTTTCCGGGATGGACATACATCAGTGTTAATAATGAATTTTGCCATGGTATTCCTGCAGAAAACGGATTTTAAAAGAAGGAGATCTCATTAATATTGATGTATCAGCAGAGCTCAATGGTTTTTGGGCAGATAATGGCGGATCATTTGTTATCGGAAAAGACATTAACCAACAAAAAGTTAATAGATGCATCCAAAGATATTCTACAAAAAGCAATAAGCCATATAAAAGGAGGTGTAAAAATAGCAGATATCGGGCACCTTATGGAAACTGAGGCAAAAAAAGAGGATCCAAAGTCATTAAAAACCTTAGAGGACATGGTGCAGGAAGAAGTTTACAAACTTTCCAGAAACCACACCTCAAAAATTTGTAAAGATGCTGAATATTGTTATCCAAACAGAGGCTTTTGTGCCTCCCAGCAAATGCATTTTTATAGTTACAAACTTCATACGGTTTGTTCTATAAGTGGCCGTTGTGTAATTTATCAATAAAGCCCATTCCAATCAAATATCAATAATTTAAAGTCAGCATTATTTAAAATGCACAACGGGGGCAATAACAAAAAAAAACATCTATAAATTAATTCAATTGGACTATTAGTCGTATACCTTCAAGTCAATAAAAAAGAGAATCTATTTGATTAGATTCTCTTTACGCATCCAGATTTTATTTCTTCATGTAAGTAGATTCTTCAAATTAAAACAAACAGTATTTTAAATGACGATCAAGAAGTTAACTGTTAAAGAATCAATTCGTCTTGATTTTATTTAATAATAGATTGACCATATTGCAGATTTACAGCAATCTGAGTCTTTATTATTTTTAGTAAAAAGGAATAAATTAAATATTCATACAAACGGTTATTCGTTCTTACGACTCTTATGACATGCATATGAAAAACACTTCCCAAATAGGAAAAAAACTCCTGCTTAGATGAATATTTAACCTTATTTAAAAGTTCAAGAATATCATAGCACAATGTTGTTGATTCTTGTAACAGCGTATTTTTTTTGAAGAACACTTCAGTTAAAATATTTTTATGATCATTATATTTTTGATTGATAGACTTTGTTGTATGCTTATTTGAGTTAAACTCAATATCATAACTACTTTTCATAAAGTCAATAAACTCTAATGCTTTATCCCTATCATTGAAAAGTGCATTAATAGTATTAAAAATATACTCTGCACAAAATAGCCATGCCGGGATATCAGATGTTTTTGAATATTTGATAAAATCAAGTGACAACAAGCTATCTTTGAAAAAAATCTCTTCAAAATTTTCTATTTGTGAATATCCATATCTATCCAGTTCTCGCTCATATGTTTCAAGAGAAAATTTATGAATTCTTTTATTACTTTTCCATTTTTCCAGAAGGGATGAGATTGCATTAAAAACAGTTACAAAATTATCAATTTTTGTCAATCTTAACCTTAATCTCAATTGGAATGAATCTTCAGTATATTTAATATAAAAAAAAGACTTAATAAAATTTCCCCTAATCAAATCTTTAATTATTTTATCCAATTTAATCAGTAAATCATCCGCGGTTTTATTACCTATATAAATTTTAAAATAAACCCATTCAGAGCCTGGGGAAAATGTTTGCTTAATATTTCTTTTTTTCGGTATTGTAATCTTATGTTCATTAGAGTTATTTAAATTCTTTTTGCAAAAAATAATTTCGTTATTGACATCCTTATTATTAACCTTTACCGCTGATTTAAACTCAGAAAGGAGATATTCTCTTAATATTAAGCTGCCTTTTTTCTCCAACTCTTTTAATAAAATTTCTAAAGTGTATGTATTTTCAATATCAATCAACAACTCATTATCCCATTCTTCAAAAGTAATATATCGATTAACTTTATAATCTGACAAAAGCATTTTCATCCCCTTAATATGAACATTTTGAGATTTTTTTAATTCAGAAAATTTTATTATCCAACTAGCTCTTCTTAAAACTACATTTTTATATTCAATTCTTGGAATATGATCTAAAAACTGATGATACTTATCAATATTAAGATTCTTGGAATTTGTATAGTCATATTGATATTTTATATCTGCAAGCAGTTCAAATAAAGGCAAGTTTTTTGGGTGATTTATATTAAAAGCATTCGAATAGAAAGGCATGATGGCCTTATTTTCTTCATTTGTTAAAACAACTTTATTATTTCTTACAGAAATATATATATCTTGGATACTAATATTTCCATCCATTACCGGGCTTGCCAAATACGATATATGGTTTCCCCTAAATTTTTTCCTAAGGATAACATTGCCAAGGGTAGACTCAGGAATATAATCTACTTCTGCACATATAAAATCCTTAAAAAATTCATGTTCAAAGGTTGATATCTCGTGTACTAATTCTGTAATTTTTTCACTACTGTTGGTAAACCTACCTAACAAATTAATAGGCGAGCTAGCAATGCCCTTAATATAAAAAATATCTTTATTATCATGATCTTTATATAATTCACCAAAATAAGCAAAAGTTGCTCCTAGTTTGAGCCCATCTGGATTATAGCTTTTTAACTCACTTTCTTCAAGTTTAACATTTAAATTATTTTTAATAGCTTTTTTTATAGAGGAGATAAGATAATTATCTTTTGAATAGATTTCTACATTATTCTTGTATTCTGATGTAGAGTTTTGCAGATTAAATATAATGGGATTATCATCTATTCCTCCACTATTCAAAAACTCACCATAACCTATTCCCGATTCTGCATCCAAAACATCGGTCAATTTCTGTATAGAATCACCATATTTTTCTACAAAAAGTCTTTTAAACTTTGAAATCCTCATTTCTTCAATATTGCTTTTATCTCCTATTCTATCTAAAACATAAGAAGCATCCTGAAGAAATTTATCATATGATACAGGCAAATTACTTTGAGTAGTAAAGTTTATTTCTTTATGTAAAAAAACCTTGTTTTTCTTATTAGGAAATTGATTTTCGAAAAAAGCATTCAGGTCTTTAGTATTTTCTAAAGATATATGCTGATCTGAATTATTTATAGTCTCTTCTTTATCTATAATATACTTTAGAGACTCTATTTTTTCATTAAGTATTTTAACATTAAATTCTTCTTGAATCTTTTCCAGTTTTTTTAATAGTTCTACTTCAGAAGCTCCTCCTATTGAAGATTGGCTTAATTCTGAAATGATTATCTGAGAATCAATTAATTCATTTACATACTCTGCAGCTTCATCCCGTTCGTAACCAAAATCCTCAATATATTTTATAAGATCTGGATATTTAGTCCCGTGAGAACAATTATTTATAATATTCTTTAATATGATATCTATTGTGACCTGTGTCAGCTCATATTTTCTTTTACCATTTTGTTGATTATGGGTAAACTCAACATAACGATAATTGTTATTATGCTTATACAAACTAGTATTTGTATAATACCGAAGTAGCTGTCGGATATTATGATCTTTTTCAAGATTTTCATAAAACATCTGATAAAGATTTGCATCCAAACGAGTATGTATAATAAAACCAGGAGACCTTTCTATATTACATTCTGAAATATCATTTCCATGTTCCACAACAAGATTACCAGAAAAAAGCCCAAAAGGTGTACAGCGGGTCGACAATCTTATAATATACTTAATACAGGTTAATACCATTTTCTGGTTTTCAGAAAAACTATTTTCATTTTGTTTAATAAATTCAGAATAGAAGACAGGAGAGGCTGTATGTAAAGCATTTAAAAAAAAATCATCTTTTATTAAAAGTTTAAAAAGATCTCTTTTATCATAGTTTAGAATTTCCTGATAATATTCAAAACATTTTACTGGTGTTCTAATAACACTTTTTGAAAATAAATCATTCATACAAAAAAAGTTTTAGCCAATTATTATTTCTATTATTTCTTTGATACATCAGGTTCAAGCCTATGCCGGTAGCACCAGTCAACAACCCCCAATCTTTTTTATATAAGTTCTCATCCCCTGTACACTTCTTAAACCCAGCAATAGTATCATCCTGTTGAATTTGGGAAATTATTAAATCCATAAAAACTTTATAATTTTCTAAAAACCCTATATCATTGGTAATGTCAAACCATTTTTTATTAAAAAAAGCTACACTTGACATTCCATGGCAAAAAGAAAAGTCATAATATTCAGAATTTCCAAGGGATGTATATATATCGTTTCTTTTTTTCCAGTGATCAGAAACTTTATATGAATGCTTTAATATTCTTTCAGAATTTAAAAATTGTCCCAGCTTATGCAAAGATGTTGAAATAGTCTGATCCCCGTAACACCAACCTAAAGGATGTAAAAAAGAAGCATTTTTTTCAAAATCATTTCTACTACTTATACTAGGGTAAAGCGATAGATTGGAAAAATTGATATCAGCATCCAGGTATATTTCACCAATCAATTTCAAAAGACTTACGGCCTGAGTTTTGTCTACAGCTAGATCTATTCCATTAATGACAATATGTATATATGAGCACATTCCGTGTGCCAAACCATAATTAAAGGATTGGTTATCAGTATTTTTAATCTTGTTCAGATTCTTAAAAATGGATACAACAATATGATTGTAAATTACTTTTGTTGATGACGGATTAATATTGAAGGTAATCAAATAATGTAAAACGCCTAATTTTCCATGTAAAAAGTCTAAAGAATTAAAGTCATCTACCACCTCAAAATCACAACTCATAGAATCCAGAATGATTCTGTCTATGTCTATTAATAATTCTTCAACATCATAATCGTTGGTCTCCAAATATGTCTTACAAATTCTTATAAGAAAAGCTATACCAGTAAGACCATCACAATAAGTCAATGAATAATCTTCACTATTTAATTTATCATAAATAATATCAAAAATCCTGAAAAAGAATTCCTCATCTTCATGAGTTCGGAGGTCTGAGTTTATCTTTTCAAAAAATAATAATGCCACTCCTCCTAAACCATCAAATAGAGATAATTTATGCTCCGAGGGATTAAAATTTTCAATATAATAATTTGCAATTTCGCAAATCTTATCATCTGTTTTATTAGCCAAATCAATTTTCATCTTAATATCATAAAACAACAATGCCCTGCAATTAGCAAAGCATTGTTTATTCATATTTTTTTAAAAAAATTATTTTGTAGGGTATGGAGAGTTTGTCGTGTAAGTCGGTTGTGTCGTAGTTTGAGGACAATACGTTAAATTACTAGTATTTCCTCCCCCTGTACACCAACAACATGTAAAATCATTATTAGAACTCCTGGCAGTTCCTCCAGCTTCCAAGCCATCATCAATACCTAATTCTCCTCCTTTCACAGATTCCATATCTGCTTTTGTTAACGATGTAATTTTTTCTTTTTTAAGAGTCAATTTCTTTTTGCTCATAAGATTTAAGTTTTAAAGGTTATTGTTTTTGTTTGCTAAAAATAGAAAAAATTATTTATCTAACAAAATATTTTCTAATCATTTTTTTGTTCTATAAATCTTTGTTCATCTTTAGAAAGCAAAACATTACTATCTTTATTTTTATCATTAGGAATATTTTCCCATAATTTTTTATTAAGGTCTATTTTGTTCTGTAACCCTCCAGTTTTTGTTTCATTAAATCTTTGAAAAATAATTTCTCGATTGAAAGTTTTGACATTTTTTTTACCTTCATAAAGAACATAGCTTTCCCCTTTAATTTCTGATAAAGATGGAATATATTTATTATCTTTCTTATAAAATTCAAAAATTACGGTACCATTCCCTGGCTTGAATTCATAATCAATACCATTATCAGTTTTATTTTTATAATAAGGAAGCTCACTCTGATCATAATTTGCCTCATAGCGAGTAATAATATGATCTACTTTATTATATAGAATAGATCCAGATATATTAACTCCGGCTAAAGGAGCATGAATTTTGAAATGAATCAATTGCTCATGATCTGTATCATTTGTTAATCTTCCCGAAAGTTTTACATCTTTAACTGATAGAAAACCAAGAACTCTTATTAATTCATAATTAAAAAAAATATTTCCAACAAAATCTTTAGATTGGTCTAAAGATGATCCTTTAAAAAAATCATTTTTATTCTCAGTAGATTTAAAATATTTTATATCATTAAGTTCCATCTGTACAAATTGATCATAGTCATTTTTATACTTGAAACTATAAAAATTAGAACTTGTCCATAAGCTGGCTTCAGCAATCAACAAAAAACTTAGTCCACCATTATCCGTATTCTTTTGCTTATAAACTATATCATAAAGAGAGGGGGCACTATAATATAATTTCGTGTATTTTTTAGAAACCTCTTCAAATATTTTTTTTATATCAACGTTGATTATCTTTACTTCTTCAAGTTGCTTATAAAGAGGTTTCATTTTTAATAATGAAGTACCTGTGGTTAGTTTTTCAGAAATATAGCCAGACTTTGTAATATCAATCATATTTACATTTTTATTTTCAGGAATCAAAACCTCACCATCGTCATTCGTATATAAAACTTCACTAGAAAATAAAATTCTGGCATTAGGTATAGGTGTCCCTTCCTGCTCGTCAACTACTTTAACCTTCCATATAGCCTGAGAATATAAAATGTTTAAAAAAAGTAAGAAAAATAAGTTGAAAATTTTCATTCTAAATGATTTTAATATTAGTATTCCATTATAAGTGAATAACTTCAAATTTAAAACTATTTTCTAATCCTAAAAGAAACATATATTTATTTTAGGAATGAGTTTCTATCTTAATAAAAAGTCAATATTAAAGCTCATCGATATAAAATAAGGTAATTTAAATTGATTTTATCCTGTCCGGCCTGTGTAAAATATAACCTACTGAAAACGAAAAGACTAAAACGAAACAATCTAAAATGAAAGCTTCCAGTCCACAAAAAAGACTAAAAAAATGTTTTATCGTAAAGAATTTTATATATTTGCACCATCTAACAATTAAAAAAATAATTTACTATGTCAGACATTGCATCAAGAGTAAAAGCTATCATCGCTGATAAGCTTGACGTTGAAGAAACAGAAGTAACTCCTGAAGCTAGCTTCACTAACGATTTAGGAGCTGATTCACTAGATACAGTTGAGTTAATCATGGAATTTGAAAAGGAATTCAACATTCAGATCCCTGATGATCAAGCTGAAAAAATTACTACTGTAGGACACGCTATCGCTTACATCGAAGAAGTAGTAAATAAATAATATTCTTCAACAAAAAAGAAAATTTTAAAAGTTTATGGAATTAAAAAGAGTAGTTGTAACCGGATTTGGAGCAATAACGCCAATAGGAAATAATGCAAAAGAATACTGGGAAAATCTTGTGAAAGGTGAGAGCGGTGCCGCTCCGATTACTCTTTTTGATGCCACAAACTTTAAAACAAAGTTCGCCTGTGAAGTGAAAAACTTCGATCCGTTACAGCATTTCGATAAGAAAGAAGCTAAAAAAATGGACCGAAACACCCAGCTGGGACTTGTTGCTGCCAGAGAGGCAGTAGAACATTCTGGTATTATTGAGGATAATGTAGATAAAAACAGAGTTGGTGTAATTTGGGGCTCCGGAATCGGAGGTCTGGAAACATTTGAAACGGAAGTATTAGGATGGGCAAATACGGAAATCCCTAGATTTAACCCGTTCTTCATTCCTAAAATGATTGCTGATATGACTCCTGGTCAGATCTCAATTGAATATGGTTTTCACGGACCGAATTATACAACAGTATCTGCATGTGCATCTTCAGCAAATGCTATAATTGATTCCAAAATGCTTATCCAGTTAGGAAAAGCAGACGTTATTGTGTGCGGAGGCTCTGAAGCTGCCGTTACAGCAAGTGGTGTCGGTGGATTTAATGCAATGATGGCACTTTCTACAAGAAATGATGATCCTACAACAGCTTCAAGACCTTTTGACAAAGACAGAGATGGATTTGTACTGGGTGAAGGTGCAGGATGTATTGTTCTTGAAGAATACGAGCACGCTGTAAAACGTGGTGCTACAATTTATGCAGAATTATTGGGAGGTGGTATGAGTGCAGATGCATATCATATGACAGCTCCACACCCTGAAGGCCTTGGCGCTTATCTGGTAATGAAAAACTGTTTGGAAGATGCAGGTTTAACTGCTGATGAAGTAGATCATATCAACATGCATGGTACCTCTACTCCATTAGGAGACATTGCTGAATCCAATGCAATTTCAAAATTATTGGGTGAGCACGCTTACGACATTCAGATCAATTCTACAAAATCAATGACCGGCCACCTTCTGGGTGCAGCAGGTGTTATTGAAGCTATCGCTGCGTTAGGAACTATTATTCATGGTACTGTTCCTCCTACCATCAACCATTTTACTGATGATGAAAAGATAGACAGCAGATTAAACTTTACGTTTAACACCGCTGTGAAGAAAGATGTAAAAGTAGCCATGAGCAATACTTTTGGATTTGGTGGGCATAACGCCTGCGTTCTATTTAAGAAAATCTAAATTCAATGAATGGAGTTACAGAAATACTTTTCTAAATTCCTTCTTAAAAAAAGAAAAAGACAATTAACGGAGAGAGAATATTTTCTCAGTACCGAACTCAGAAAAGTGTTGGGTACAGAGGTACAGAATATTGCTCTTTATCGTGAGGCTTTTTCTTTGAAAAACTCTTCTAAAAATCAAGACAGTAATTATGAAAGGCTTGAATTTTTGGGAGATTCTGTTTTGGGTACAATTATTTCCTGTCATTTGTTCCAGACTTACCCTCAGGCTAATGAAGGCTATCTGACACAAATGAAGTCCAAAATTGTTAATAGGAAAAATCTTAATAAATTAGGAGAAGATTTAAAACTTACCAACCTTCTGCAAAAGCAAAACAGTTCTTCAGCATTAGGTGAAAATATCTCCGGAAACTTATTTGAAGCCTTAATCGGAGCGGTGTATTTAGATTTCCAATATGATACTTGCCGAAAGATCATTCTGGAAAAATTACTGACCCCGACCGAAATTAACAAACTGGAAAATAAAATTGTAAGCTACAAAGGTCTCCTGCTTGAATGGAGTCAGAAAAAGAAGGTCAATATAAAGTACGAAACCTGTGAAGAAATACAAGCTAACAAAGCTGTTGTATTCAGGTGCCACGTCTGGCTCGGAGATGATAAAATTGCAAATGCAACAGAAACCTCCAAGAAAAAGGCGGAAGAAAAGGCAGCACAGCGTGCATTTTATATTTTAAACAAAAAAGAAAACATACTTGGAAATTCAAAAACTTTATGATCTGGATGATATAGAATTTGAAGATATTGCCATAGGATTGGTAAGATTAGCAAAAGATATACCCGCTCACGAGTTTTTCTATACAATAAATCAAACAAACAACCTCATTTTCTCACGAAAAAAAGACCTGGTCTTTCATGGGGATTACTTTGACTATTTTTTTCCGAGATTCGAGGCATATGACAAGTTTACGAAAACCTGTTTTACTTTTATTTCAAACAAATCTTCAGAAAGTAAACAAAAAAAAGTTCAGACCGAGCTCTTTACAGAAGAAGAAAACATTAAATTTTTATTAAATAATCAGGTAGATGTAGAATATATTCTGCATAGTTCGGAACAGTTTCCTGATTTTTCCGTAATTTTGCTCCCTGAAAATCTTGTGTTTCCAATTCAAGATTATACATTGAGTTCTGACGAAGAACTTTATCAAATTATCCAGTATTATGAATAAGTATTTAAAGAAGACAAAAATTATCGCAACACTAGGGCCAGCTTCTTCATCAAAGGAGGTGATGTTGGATTTAATGAAAGCAGGTGTTGATATTTTCAGAATAAATTTTTCACATGCAGATTATGACTTAGTTCGAAAAAATATTGAAATAATTAGAGAGCTGAATAAAGAGTATGGTTATTCTGTAGGTATTCTCGGAGATCTTCAAGGGCCGAAGCTAAGGGTAGGTGTGGTAAAAGAGGGTTCATATCTGAACCCGGGGGATATTCTTACTTTCACTAATGAAAAGATAGAAGGAGATTCTACCAAAGTATTTATGACTTATCAACAGTTTCCGCAAGATGTAAAAGTAGGGGAACGAATCCTTATTGATGATGGGAAACTGGTATTGGAAGTTATTGAAACCAATGAAAAGGATACGGTAAGAGCAAAAACCATTCAGGGAGGGCCTCTAAGCTCGAAAAAAGGAGTAAATCTTCCTAATACAAATGTATCTCTTCCTGCTTTGACAGAAAAGGATATTCAGGATGCAAATTTCATGCTTGATATGGAAGTAGATTGGATTGCCCTTTCTTTTGTACGTCATGCCCAGGATATCATTGACCTTAAAGACCTGATCGAAAAGCATCCAAACGGTAAGTTTAAGACTCCGATTATTGCTAAGATTGAGAAACCGGAAGGTGTTAAAAATATTGATGAAATTTTATTGGAATGCGATGGTCTTATGGTTGCCCGTGGTGACTTAGGAGTAGAGGTTCCAATGGAAGAAGTTCCTGCTATTCAGAAAAATCTGGTTGAAAAAGCCAGGTTCTATTCCAAACCTGTAATTATTGCTACCCAGATGATGGAAACAATGATCAACAGTTTAACGCCAACCAGAGCGGAAGTAAACGATGTTGCCAACTCTGTATTGGATGGAGCTGATGCGGTAATGCTTTCAGGAGAAACATCTGTAGGAAGATATCCGGTACAGGTAGTGGAAAATATGGCAAAAATTGTCAAGAATATAGAAACCACTCATTTTTATCAACACAAAAATGAGCCAATTGAAAAAGATTACAACTGTATTGATGAAAGATTCATTACGAACAGGGTATGCCTTGCAGCAGTAAGAATTGCAAAAACAACTAATGTTTCTGCTATCGTCACCCTTACTCATTCGGGGTATACAGCATTTCAACTTGCCGCTCACAGACCAAATTCTCATATCATTGTATACAGTGGTAACAAAAGAGTCATCACAATGCTGAATCTTCTTTGGGGGGTTCATGCTTACTACTATGACATGAAAAAATCTACAGATGAAACAATCATCCAGGTTAATATGCTAACCCACAATTACGGATATATTGAAACCGGAGATTTTGTAATCAATATCAATGCTACTCCATCATATGAAGGTGGAAAAACAAATACATTAAGGTTGACAACTGTTTAGTACGAACAAAAAACAAATATTATAACATAAAAACTCCCGGAATTCCGGGAGTTTTTATGTTATAATATTATATATTTTACAATAGTAATTTAATTTCCTACAATTGTTTTTGCTGTTACGAATTCCTTTAAAGCCAATAGGGATAATTCTGTTCCATACCCTGAAGCCTTGGAGCCACCAAACGGAAAACGCGGATCAGAACTTGTCATTCTGTTGATATTTACGGTTCCTGATTCAAGGTTTTCAATAAAAAACAGCTGACGGTTCTTATTCTTAGTCCAGACAGAATTTGAAAGTCCAAAAGGAATATCGTTAGCAATCTGTAAAGCTTCATCATCATTTTTGGCAATCATGATCATACCAAGAGGTCCAAAAAGCTCTTCCCGTAAAATGGGGTTTCCTTCCTTAACCCGGATTAAACCCGGCTTAAATTCATTCTCTGAAATCCGTTCTAAAGGTATAATGATTTCTGCTCCATTCTCCAATGCTCTGTTAAACTGGGCCTCTAACTCATCAGCCAGATCCGGTCTTGCCATTCCTGCTAATTTGGTTTCTTTATTCAAAGGATCGCCGATCTCATATTTTTTATATTCTTCAATGAATTTAGGTAGAAATGCATCTTCAACTTTTTCATCAATGATAAACCTTTTTGCCGCAGTACAGGTTTGGCCACAGTTTTGAAGTCTTGATTTAACTCCGGCCTTTGCTGCTTCCTCCAGATCTGCATCATCAAAAATAATAAAAGCATCACTTCCTCCTAATTCAAGTAAAGATTTTTTAATGTTCAGACCTGCTATTGAAGCCACTTCTCCTCCTGCCTTTCCACTGCCTGTAAGACTTACTCCTTTTATCACATCATGTTCAAGAATTTCTTTCACTGCTTTATGCCCCACTTCCAGGTTCTGGAAAATCCCTTCAGGGAAACCTGCTTCCAAAAGAACTTCTTCAATGGCATTTCCGCTTCCAAAACAAATTGAAGCATGCTTCAGAACTACTGTATTTCCGGCTAAAATTGCAGGAACAGCAAATCTCAATACCTGCCAAAAGGGAAAGTTCCAGGGCATTACACCTAAAATTACACCTTTCGGAACATAATGGACTTCAGAATAGGCAAATTCAGATTCAACTTTTTCAGGTTTTAAAATATTCTCAGCATCTGCATAATAATTCATCATCAATGCGCATTTCTCCACCTCAGCAATAGATTCCGAAATGGGCTTATTCATTTCAGTAGTAATGATCCTTCCAAACTTCTCTGAATTATCTTTAAAAATTGTTGCTGCTTTTGCAATTAACTTCTGCCTTTCCTCAAACGGCATTTTTCTCCATAATGAAAACGCTTTATCTGCTTTAATCAGCTTGTTTTCAATCAATTGTTCCATAATATAATTTCTGTTTTAAATTCAGCTAATGAATTTATTTGTGCTTTTTAGATAAAAGCACCGTCAAATCAGCAAATTCTGTTCCTTAGGGATAAATAATATAGTGATTTTCTCTATCGGTAGAATATAACTTTATCTTAAATCATCAGCCATTCATTCACAAGGCATGCTGCCAATCTTGCCGTTCTCTCCTGAATATCAAAGGATGGGTTAACCTCAGCCACATCCAGTGCAATCAATTTTTTATTTTTTAAAATATGCCTGTAGAAATGCATGAACGTAGCATCTGCAAAGATACCATTATAAGCCGAAGCAGAAACACCCGGAGCTATTGAAGCATTAAATACGTCCATACAGATTGTAAGATAAGCAAAATCTACCTGGTCCAGCAGCTCATCAATACGCTGATAGATAGAAGGGAGATTTTCAAAAAACAATTCATCTGCAAGAATATATTTCATCCCATACTGATGTGCTGTATCAAAAAGCTTTAAGGTATTTGAATTTCTCTGAATCCCAATATGCAAAGAATTAACAGGGCCTTCCTGTGCAATCTGCCAGAATCCTGTTCCCGAACTTGCCCCCACCCCTTTTTCCGGCTGTCTGTTGTCAAAATGAGCATCTATATTAATGATTCCGATTTTTTGCTCCCGAAAAGCGGTTTTTATTCCCAGGTAGTGGGCATAGGTCACCTCATGCCCTCCACCCAGCACTAAAGATTTCCCTCCTTTTAAAAGCACCTTGGAAACATTCTTGGCAAGATTGTTCTGAGTATATTCCAGGTTACCATCTTCACAGGTAATATTACCAAAGTCAAGCAATGAAAAATCCGGAAGTATGACCGGAAAATTAGACATATTCTTCCTGATTACATCCGGAGCTTCCTTAGCACCCTGACGACCTCGGTTTCTTCTTACACCTTCATCTACTGCAAATCCGTGCAAAACGAAATCATTCATCGAAATATTATCGTAATTCTGTTCTTCTTTTACTCTTTGAAATATTCTGTGGAAAAGAAGCTCTTCACCATCCAATCTACCCTGCCAAATATTTTGAACCATAATCCTTTAAAATTCAATTTTATTTTACATAGTTATACTTCGTAAAGCTAATTAATATTGTTTATATAAAAACTACTTTCTCTTATTCTATATTGGATAACAATATTATGGCAATTAATTTACAGATGAGCCATCAATATAAGTTTTCCAGGCTTTAATACTTCCCTGATTATAGAGTATGTTCTGGAAGTTATTGGTTTTGAATGTAACAAAATCAGCTTTTTTACCAGGTTCCAGTTTTCCCCTATCTTCAAGATTAAGAGCGTAAGCAGCCCGGAAAGTCATTCCGGCCAGCACTTCAGCAGTTGTCAGTTTCTGAAAAGCTGCTAAAATTGAAGCCTGGGTTATCAGGTTACCCATCGGTGCTGAACCAGGATTCCAGTCGCTGGCAATAGCTACGATTGCACCTGCATCCAATAATTTCCTTACCGGTGTAAATTTCTCCCCAAGCCCCAGGCTTGCTCCCGGAAGGGCTGTTGCTACGGTATCAGACTGTGCAAGGAACGCTATATCCTCATCAATGGTGGCTTCTAGGTGATCCGCTGATTTGGCCCCCACTTCTACAGCAATTCTTGAGCTCCCCGGAGTAAACTGATCTGCATGAACTGTTATTTCAAAACCTAGAGCTTTAGCTTTAAGTAAAAAGTCTTTACTTTCATCCGGCTGAAAAGCTGATTTTTCAATAAAAATATCCACTCTTTCAGACAGGTTCTCTTCTTTTACTTTAGGTAAAATCTCAGTAATGATATATTCCAGGTATTCCGGATTGCTCCCTTCAAAATCTTTAGGCTTCAGGTGCGCGGAAAGACAGGTAGGAATTAAAGAGGCCTTAGTAAACTGCCGGGCCTGCTTAATAATACGAAGCATTTTTAATTCATTTTCAACATCTAAGCCATAACCGCTTTTTACTTCAATGGTTGTAATACCAAGACCAACAAGAAATTTAATCCTTTCAAGCAAAGTAGCCAATAATTCTTTTTCCGGAGCATTTCTGGTATGCTGTACCGAACTCCAGATTCCTCCTCCACTTTCAGCAATTTCCAAATAAGTCTTTCCCGCATTACGCATCGCAAAATCATTGGCACGGTTACCTCCAAAACAGATATGGGTATGAGAATCTACAAAAGAAGGAAGAACCACCTGCTCTCCTTCAATCTCTTCAATCTCTATATCAGGATTTTCAGCTTTAAGTGTTAAAAAATCTCCTACTTTCCGAATACCATTATGATCTGTAATAATTCCTCCGTCTGTAATAACTTCCAGCTGTTCATCAGTAAGTTTCCCACGTAATGGTAAGTTAGCAAGTGTTACAACCTGCTTAAATGGTCCTATTAATTTCATGTATTTAGGCTAAAGGTTAAAAGATGAATGCACCATTATGATTTAATTTCCTGAAAGCAGGATAAATTAAATTTACATTCCAATTCAAACATCAATATTTACATTCAAAAATACTTAAAATATCCCAATTTTTCTCTTAAACTTAAGCTCAATCCAACTCCGGCTAAATCTCAGTCTCAATTTCACCTTTTCTTAATCTGCTTTCCTACCTTGGTCTAAATTTCCTATCTTTGAGGTAAATGAAATGATTAATGCCAGATTTTTTACATCCAGATAAGGAAAACTACTCACGTGAGGAGCTGATGCAGGAAGAACAGATGCGCCCACAGAGCTTTAAAGATTTTGCAGGACAGAGAAAGACTCTGGAAAATCTTGAAGTTTTTGTTACCGCAGCCAAAAGACGGGGTGGGGCATTAGATCATGTCCTGTTACATGGTCCTCCAGGTCTGGGAAAAACAACTTTAGCCAATATCATAGCCAATGAGCTTGGGGTAAACTGTAAAATCACCTCCGGACCTGTATTGGATAAACCGGGAAGTCTGGCCGGGCTCTTAACAAATCTGGAAGAGAATGATGTTCTTTTTATTGATGAAATTCACCGTCTCTCTCCAGTGGTAGAGGAATATCTCTACTCTGCGATGGAAGATTACAAAATAGACATTATGCTTGAGACAGGTCCGAACGCAAGAAGTGTTCAGATCGGGCTAAATCCGTTTACACTGGTAGGTGCAACGACCAGAAGTGGTATGCTTACCAAACCAATGCTTGCCAGGTTTGGAATTCAGAGTAGACTGGAATATTATTCTATTGAACTCTTATCCATGATCATTCAGAGAAGTGCCAGAGTACTGGGTGTGAAAATTTATGAAGATGCCTCTATTGAAATAGCAAGAAGAAGCCGTGGAACGCCAAGGATAGCCAATGCACTACTGAGAAGAGTCCGTGATTTTGCGGAAATCAAGGGAAATGGTGAAATTGAAATCAATATTACAAAGTATGCGCTGAATTCTCTGAATGTAGATGAATTCGGACTGGATGAGATGGATAATAAAATTATGCGTGTCATGATTGAAAATTTTAAGGGCAAACCTGTTGGAATTTCGGCTTTGGCAACTTCTATTGGAGAAAACCCTGAAACTCTGGAAGAAGTTTATGAACCTTTTTTAATTCAGGAAGGATTTATTATCAGAACACCAAGAGGAAGGGAGGTTACGGAAAAAGCATACAGACATCTGAATATTTCGAGACCTAAAAATCCCGGAGAGCTGTTTTAATATAAATTATAAGTATTAAAAGTTTTGGTTTTCATTGTGATTTAATATTGCCGGATTAACTTTAGAACACTGTGATTAAGATAAAATAAATGTATGTTCATACCCAAATTATATAAGAGTGAAGATTACGACCTGATGAAAGAAATTATCAGTGAAAATTCTTTTGCTTTATTAATTTCTTCTAAAGATAAAATCAGGGCGACGCATTCCATGATGATGCTGAATGAAGACAAGGCGGAAAATATTTTTCTTGAAACCCATCTTTCCAGAGCAAACCCACAGGCAAAAAGTCTGAAAAACGGAGATACAGTCCTTTGTGATTTTTTAGGAGCCCATACGTATGTTTCCAGCAGCTGGTATGATCATGTCAATGTTTCTACCTGGAATTATGAAGCATTACAAATTTATGGAAATGTACAATTAATGAATCATGATGAACTGTATGTTCATTTAGAGAAATTAACTTCCAAATATGAGAAAACTCAAAAGTGTCCTATGCTTGTAAAGGATATGGGAAATGAATTTGTAGAAAAAGAAATGAAGGGAGCTTTTGGTATTAAAGTCATCCCGACAGAAATATTCATTAAGCAAAAACTTTCACAAAACAGAAAAGATAGTGATTTTCAAAATATTATATCTCATCTTGAAAAATCAGATGATAATGCCAGAAAGATTGCTGAGAAAATGAAATCAATAAAGAATTAATCAAAATATACATATGAAATTATATCCAATACAATGTGGAAAATTTAAACTTGACGGCGGAGCTATGTTTGGCGTCGTCCCAAAGAGTCTGTGGGAAAAAACAAATCCGGCGGACGAAAAAAATCTAATTGAACTTGGCACACGGTCCCTTCTTATTGAGGATGGTAAAAAATTAATCCTCATAGACTGCGGTCTGGGTAATAAACAGGATGATAAATTCTTCGGGCATTATTCGCTCTGGGGAGATGATAATCTGGATAAAAATTTAAAGAAGTATGGGTTTGTAAAAGAAGACATTACTGATGTATTTCTTACTCATCTTCATTTTGACCACTGCGGTGGTGCCATAGAATGGAACGATGACAGAACCGGATACAGACCGGCTTTTAAAAATGCTAACTTCTGGACGAACGAGAATCACTGGCAATGGGCTACCGAACCTAATGCAAGGGAAAAAGCAAGCTTCCTTAAGGAAAATATCATACCGATGCAGGAAAGTGGCCAATTAAATTTTCTACCACTTCCTACAACAGGAAATTATGGTTTTGCTCCGGATCTTAAAATGGACGTTATTTTTGTGGACGGGCACACTGAAAAACAGATGCTTCCTGTAATTCAGTATCAGGAAAAAACGGTTGTCTTTGCAGCAGACCTTATTCCCACGGCAGGACATATCAATCAGGTATATGTGATGGGATACGATACCAGGCCTCTTTTAACATTGGAAGAAAAAGGAAAGTTTCTGAAACAATGTGTTGATAACGAATATTTATTATTCTTTGAACATGATGCTCATCATGAACTTGCAAGTCTTAAAATGACAGAAAAAGGAGTCAGACTAGATGAAACGTTCAGCTTTAATGATGTTTTTGGATATTAATTTTTAATTATGGAAGAGTTACATTCAGAAACCCAGCAGGCAGAACCTGAACCATCACCCAAGATTATTGGGTTAACCGGGGGAATAGGTTCAGGAAAAACGACAGTGGCCCGTTTTATTGAAGAATTTGGATTTCCAGTTTATTACTCTGATGACAGAGCAAAGACAATTGTCAATGATGACGAAAATCTGAAAATTAAAATCAAAGATCTCCTGGGTGAAAAGGCATACGATGAGAATGGTTTATATGACAGGAAATTTGTTGCGGATAAAGTTTTTAATAACAAAGACCTTCTTCAAAAGTTAAATGAAATTATTCATCCGGCTGTTCGAATTGACTTTGAAAACTGGGTTCGGAAACAGACAAAATATTTGATTTTTAAGGAAACAGCATTATTATTTGAGCTAAAACTGAACAGACAATGCTATAAGTCCGTTTTAGTAACTGCAGAAGATAATATCAGGATCAAAAGGGTAATGGACAGAGACAATAAAACCTATCGGGAAGTAGAGGCTGTTATGGAGAAGCAGATGCCTGAGAAAGATAAAATTAAAATCGCAGATTGTATTATTTATAACAATACAAATCTGGAAGACTTAAAAGAACAGACCGAACAGATCGTTTTTAGTATTGAATGAAAAACTCGTCAGGAAAGCTTTCCTGACGAGTTTTTTTATAAATAAGCCTCCATTTCTGGAGGCTTATTTTATTGAAATTTAAATTGATTATTCTTTAATAAATTTCTTTTGGATTGTATTACCATTATCATCGATATCTATTACATAAACACCGTTGATCAGTTTACTTACATTGATCTGGTTGTTCAGAAGAATACCATCCGCAAGCACTTGTCCGGCAGCATTATAGATCTTATATTTAGCTCTTTTACTAATATTTTTAACATATAATACCGTACTTACCGGATTTGGATAGATCATAATTCCTGTCTGATCTATAGGGTTTGGAACTCCTTTTTTAGTAATTCTAACTGTATAGTCCTCAACTTCACCGTTCGCAAAGTTAATACAACTTACAGGAACACCATCTCTTTGCATAGCAACTCTCATTACTACATATTTGTAATCTGTCATACTTACAAATGCATCCGCAGGTACACTGAATTTTCCTGAAACCGGAGTTGTGGTATTCGGAGGGGAAGTAAAGACTCTTTCGTTGATATCGAATTCTCCGTTTCTGTTGAAATCAATCCATACTGCGATTCCTTCATTATAATTTGTTCCGGTCCATTTTTTCTCAATAATAATTTCATTATCTGTTGAGCCTTGAATCATTTCAATAAACTTCTCAGTCACTCCTGTATAATCTGTGTAGGTAGAAGCTCCGGACTCATTTTCCATAGTTGGTTTTCCGTTCGGCTTCACCGTAACTTTTGCAATATGTTCTCCGGCAGCATTGTCAGATTCCATCTTACAATAGATCACGGTAGGAGTTGTGAAATAGTATAAAGGAGTGTAGTTTCCTGGTGTACCATTACAAATATTCACCACCTGCATTTCATATTTAGTAAGCTCTGTCAATCCTGATAAAACTACATTATTAACAGGTGTCGGAACTTCTGTCCAGCTTGGAATTCCCACTTTTCTGTATCTTAATACATATGTTGCTCCAGGGAAAGGATCCCATTTAACCTCTGCCATTGTTGGCAATAATTGGGTAATGGTCAATCCCGGAGGAGGAATTTCACAAATCCTTTCTGTAGTAAATACTTTTGGATTTGAATATGGATTCAGAGTCGTTTCTCCGTTACACTTATTGGCAATCTGTACTTCATACGTTGTATATGGTTCCAATGGTACCACACTTCCAAGCACATAGGTATTTGCAGGAGCAGCAGGTAAACTGATCAATGCATTTGGCCATCCTGTAGTTCCCACCTTTCTCCATCTCAGGGTATATGAAGAACTTGCTGCAAGCGGCGACCAGGTAATTAATGCCGTAGTAGGAGTAATAGTACTGATCGTAACATTTGGAGGTGTAGGATCACATCTCGTTGTAAATGTTTTAATAGGTGTTGCCGTACCAATGGTAGCTCCACAAATTGCAGCAATTTCAATTTCATAAGTTGTAGCCGGTGTCAAATTGTTAATAACAAGCGGAATGTTACCAAGCTGTGTAGAAGCATATACTTCAGTCCATGCAGCAGGAGGTGTTCCCTGAACTCTGTATCTTACAATATAACTTACATTGTTTGTCGCACCTGACCAGGTAACCGTAGCACTGTTATGGGTAGGCGTAATTGTTGGAGATCCCGGAGTAGCATTACTACAAGGTCTCAATTTCACTCTATAGTCTTCTACTTCTCCGTTAACTGCATTCTGACACATTACCGGAGCACTGGAACGTTTTAATACAACTCTCATTGTAGTAGTCAATGGTCCCGGATATGCATTTGCCGGAACATCGAAGGTTCCCGTTACAGGAGTAGTTGTATTGGCAGGAGAGATAAGAATTCTTTCCGCATCTGTGAATTGTCCATCTCTGTTAAAGTCAAGCCATGCTGTAACGGCATCATTATTTGTAGCACCTGTCCAGCCTTTTGCAACAGATATTTTGTTACCTGTAGATCCAATATCCAGAGTAATTAATGTCTGAGCACTTGTATAACTGATATAGCTTGTTTGTACCGAAGTATTACTCATTGGTGGTACCCCCTGGTTAGAAGAAGTAACTGTAACATTTGAGATATGGTCATTATCACCGCTACCTGTCATCTGGCAATAAGATAATGGAGGTGTTACAAACGGTACTGATGCAGAGAACGTTCCTGTATTACCATTACATATTGTAGCAACCTGAACTTCATAGTTAGTTTGTTCTGTTAATGGAGCTGTTCCAGGAACAGTGTAGGAATTCCCTGTAATACCGTTTACTGTTACCCAGGTACCAATAGGGCTTGTAGTTCTATACCTCAGGTTGTATGTTGCACCTGTAGTAGCTACCCATGAGAAGGTTGCACTTGTTGCAGTAAGATTTGAAACAGTAATATTTGTTGGAGGAGCCGTTGAACAAGGCTGCTGATCAATAAATCTCACCGGATAATCTTCAACCTCACCATAATCATACGTTCCGAATGAACCGCAAGCAATCGGAACATCATACTGCTGCATCGCAATACGCATGCGGGTAGGCTCAGGTCCGCTATAGATGGCGGCACCTGTCGGAACTGTAAAGGTGTTGTTTACCGGAGTAGTTGTACTGCTCGAAGTATCCAATACTTTTTCACTGTCCTCAAAAATTCCGTTTCTGTTGTAATCGATCCATGCTACAACCCCATAAGAAGATGTACTGCCCGGCCAGTATTTTGTAACTGTAATTTTATTACCACCCTGTCCTCTTACTAAGATTACTGTCTTAGATGGATCCGTAGTATAATCTTTATATACATCATATCCTGAGTCATTTGACATTATAGGAGCGTTCGTAGGAACCACTAAAACTTTACTGATATATCCGGCAGATGTTGTATTCACCGGACTCGGATCACAATATGTAAGAGCAAGTGTTGTAAAATCATCCAAAGGTGAGAATGTTCCTTGAGAGCCTCCGCAAATGGTAGCAATCTGATATTCATATTGAGTTGCATCAGTCAGGTTACTGATTAACTGACTGCCTGTAAGAGGTGTTGTAATATCAATGGTTGACCATGCTGCAGTTCCCACTTTTCTGTATTGTAATTTATATGTAGCACCTATCGCAGGAACCCAGTTTATAAGAGCTGAACTCGCAGTGATATTTGAAACGGTAATATTACTTGGAGGAGAAGCATCACAAGGTTGCAGAGCGATTACATTCAATGTATAATCAACATAGTTTCCGTTAGGTGCCGGACCACAAGGAGAAAGTGTTCCTGAATATGCTGTTGCAGCTCTGACTCTGTAATTTCCAGGTGCCTGTGATGCCGCAATAGGAATAGTTGCAGTTGCAGTTGCGGTATAGCTGGTCGTTGCAATGATTGTTTCTCCCGGATCGTTAAAGTCCATATCATTATTCCAGTCTACCCATACATAATAGTGATAAGTATTATTACCTGCAGATGCAAGATTCATAGTCACCGAAGTAGTAGGTATTGCCGAAACCACCGAAGCAGTACTATTAACATACGCCTGATAAGAAGAAGCCGTATAATTGATATTCGAAATTCCTCCCGTTGTGGTAACATCGTTCAGGTAATAAGAAGTTGAGGAGGTACCTCCTGTTGGTGTACAGAATCCTGTATAGAAAGACAGTGGTCCGGTCCATAAGCTCAGGTTTGTTCCGCTGCATTTTGCTCTTACCCATACATAATAAGTTGTATTAGGGGTTAGCGGAGAAAGATTAGCACTAGTTCCTGTAGTAACTTGTGAAGGAGGTGTTCCTGCTGCAGGAGCTGTATTCGAAGTACTGTAATATACTTCATATCCACCAGCAGGCGCAGGATTGGCTGCTCCCCAATTGACTTGAGCACTTGTAGTCGTAATAGCTCCCAATGATAAAATTCCCGCAGGGACACATGAAGGTGCCGGGCCAAAAGTAATCTGGATATTTGGTCTGCTGGAAGAGACGTATCCCGTATCTGTCGGAGGGGTATTATCGCCTTGAATATACATATGCTTTGATGTAGCAGTACTGTAAGTCACAGCACTTCCTGTATATGGCCCCGTCCCATATCCGCCGTAGTTGGTTTCTACCAGTACAACCAGGTTATCAGTTCCATTATAATAATAAGGATTTTGTAATGTTAACGTATTCCAACCCGTTGGCATGTTGGTTAAACTGGCATCATATACCAGAGAAGCCCCACTGGTTGCATCAGCCCATGTTTGTGCCGTAAGGGTTGTTGTAGTACTTGGTACAGACTTTAGATACACCTTTACCGGCATGGTATTATTTGAAGCTGCTGTAACATTCCAGGCTAAGGATAATACGGTCCCACCTCCCGCAGTATTTAATTCTGCCGCAGTATAAAGTGATGAGGATCTTTCAAATCCATAATAACAGCTCAAAGGGTATCTTTGAGTACTTGTTCCTGTACCAATTGTAATTGTTTGTGCCTGTAGGAATAATCCGAATACCATACATAGCAGTGTTATGAGCGCCCTCCGGGGCCTGCTCATTTTACAGAGTAAAAGTACACTCATATTTTTTAAATTTAATAAATGATAGAATAGTAAAAGAATTATAGGTTTTTCCTATTTTCCTGTTTTCAAATATATTTTGAAACATCCTTGTTTACAGAAATCTGTATAAAAAAAATAATTTTCACCTCATACGCTAATATTTTAATAATTACACAAATCTAATAATTTTTTCATTATTACGCATCCATTAAAATCTTTTTTTGAAAAAATTCCATAATAATGCTTTATATGATTTGAAATAAAAAAAATCCTCAAGAAACTTGAGGATTTAATATTTTAAGGGTTTACATTACTTTTTGATAAACTTAGATCGGAACTGATTCTGACCTTTTTCATCAATAGTAATTACATATCCGCCTTTAACTAAAGCTGAAACATTAATTTTTCCGCTATTGATATTTCCGCTATCAACCAATTGGCCAGCAGCACTATAAATTTTATAAGTTGCCTTATCTGAAACTTTAGTTACATTTAAAATATCATTTACCGGGTTTGGATATAGCTGAATACCATTATTCTGAGCTCCTGTTTCTGAAGTTGCAAGATTATTGGCAATTATTACATTATAATCCTCTACTTCACCATTAGGGAAATCTCCACATGCAAAGTCATCCGGAATACTCTCTCCTATATAATTCGGATTCATTAAAATAGTAACAACTCTCATTCTTAACGGAGAATTTGTTACAGCTGTTGACGGAACCGTAAATGTTGCCGTTTTAGGTGTAGTTCCAACTATCAATTGCTCTATTGGCATATCCAAAACTCTCTCATTAGCTTCAAATACACCATTTTTATTAAAATCAATCCATGCAGCCATTGCATTAGTACTGGCTCCTGAAAGAGTTACAGTAAGCGATACACTTATTGTATTTGAACTATTGACTAATAATATTGGTTGTAAAGTTGTATTGGTAGTATAGTTTGAATAGGTTGAGCCTGCAGTTGTATTATTTACTGTTCCCAATGTTACATTAGAAATATAATTATATTGTCCACTGTCACTAGCAGATGTACAATACGCTGTACATGCAGTTGAGAAAGTAGTCACAGCAGAGTAAGGACCTGTCACACCAGAACAAACTGCTGCCACCTGAACCTGATATGGAACACAATCAGTTAAATTGGCTAATGTTGCTGAATTTGTAGAAGCAGACACCTGAGACCATGTAGAAGCAGATGCTAATTTATATTGTACAACATAAGATGCCGCACCAGCAACAGGACTCCATGAGATATTAGCTCCGGTTAGAGTAATATTCTGAGCTACAACGCCTATTGGTGCTGAGCCACATGTTACCTGCGAAGTTACAGAAACCTTTTTAACGGCATAAAAGACATTTCCAATAGCTGAAATTCTCACTAAAACAGTCTGCCCGTTCAATGCTGACGGCATTGTATAAGATTCTGAACCATCATTAGGGGTGGATGCAGAAAGAACAGTCCAGCTTGTTCCATTATTTGTTGAGTAATCAACCTTAACATTTGCAACATTATAAGGTGCAGAGGATGTATTAGCAACATCCCATGTCAAATTGGAAGCTGCATTAGAGAAAAGATAATTCTGGGTAATCTGGAAAGGCCCGTCATTACCAACGGTTATTGTTTGTTGTGCAGAGCTGGTCTGCTGTTGTAATATATTCGCACTGTTATCTCTTGCAGTAATAGCAAATTTAGAGTTTCTGGCTACTTGTGAAACAGATTCCCATGTATCTAATGAATTATCTAAAACTCCGGCAAGTACAGAAGAAAATTTAGGAAAATATCTTGTTGGACTATCAGAAGGCGCAACTGATCTGAAAGATGCTCCATACGTTGTATTCCCTAAATTAGTTTTATTAATGGTCTGTGAGCTTGTAGCTCCGCTGTCCATTTGTTCCCAGGTATAGGTCATTGCATCTCCCTCCGGATCCGTAACATCAGCCGTCAGTACAAATGCAGTTTTCTTAGGAATTGTATAATTGGAAAGAGCAGCAATTACTGGTGGATTATTTGCCACAGAAGTTTCAATATCGCAAGTTTTATTAATCAGGTTTGTTTGAATCTGACCGATGCTGGCTCTGTGAAAATAAGCATCAGAATGCTCCTGTACATCAGTAGTCGTTCCGGTTATTCCTGCATATCCCATAATAGTAGATCCGGATCCAGGCTCAACGTTTACACCAGACCCTTCAATTGCATGTGAAAAGGTATGATTTCCTCCCAACTGGTGTCCCATTTCGTGAGCCACGTAATCAATATCAAAGTTATCTCCCATCGGAATAGCATCTGCAGGGGAAGTAAAACCAGAACCTTTTGCTTTACTGGTAGGTGTAGCAGGGTTCACACATACACAACCGATACATCCGGCGTTTCCGCCGCCGCCACTGGCCCCAAATAAATGTCCTATATCATAATTTTCATTACCTACTACAGCGGTTAGCTTTTGCTGTAACTCAAGATTCCAGTTATTCATTTGTGATGCTGGTGAATAAGGATCAGTGTTAGCATCTGTATAAATCAAAGAAGGATAGGATTGTAAATTTAAATGCAGTGCAAAATCTTTTTCAAAAACACCATTAACCCTGGTAAGAGTTGCGTTAATTTGCGCTAAAGCTCCGGGAACTCCTCCAAAATATGTAGTATATTCGCCCGTAGTTGAGATTACCAATCTCATGGTACGGTATTTCTTGTCTGAATTTTTATTAAATGATCCCGGGTTATGAGAAAATGATTTTCCACTGTTATACAAGCTTTCAACTTCTTTTACAGCAGCAGGATCTTCAGTAGTACTGCATACAAAAGGCTTGTCTCCGGATTTATTTCTTTTCGGATGTACAGAATATAGTCCATTTGCTTTATCCACAGGTTCAACAAATTCATAATTTCCGTCCTTAAACAACATAGACTGGAAATCATTTGGTGCCACCGAGAATCTGATATGATGAGTAGGATCATCAACAGAAACCCCAATATAAGAGCCTAACTCATACTTATCGGCAAGTTCTTTTACAACAACAGGGAAACTGTATACATTGAATTTTTCAATTCTTCCACTTAACGTTGGTATAGAAACAACAACCGGTTTAGCATTTGCCCCCATTTCCTGCGCTCCTTTCAATTGAGTCCTCAGTTGATTTAAGTCCAATTTGAAATACGATTCTACACGGGCAGCCTTAACTTCTGCTCTTTTTTTGACATCTACCTTACCAGAAGCCGGCGTCCATTGCCCGAACACCGTTCCTCCTACTAAAGCACACATCAAAGTAGTAAGTAGTCTTTTCATAAAATGTTAATTATATTTTTTTTCCAAATATAACCATTTTATACTATAAATATTTAAAACTTAAATATTAAATAAAAAGAATACTACCACAAAAATTAAAATTGATTACAAAAACACAAAAATTAAGTTAAATTTATTTATTTTCAATTTCAAAAAAAATATTGATTTTATTATACAATAACCCACCAATACTACATAAAATTAAAAATTTAACAATTTCAAAACCACTTTAATTTTAGCAGGTATTTAAAATCAGATCATGCCATAAAACATAAAAAGGAGCTAGATGCTCCTTTAAAATTTATATGCTATATTCCATGCAAATCCCATATTAAATTTGGAGGAGCTTCTTCCAAATCCGGGGATTATCATGGGAGATATCTCTTCCTGTTTTGATGTATATACCAGATATCGTGGCTGAAGGTTTACATCAATATAGAAATTGGAATTAAACAGCTGTACTCTTCCCCCGATAGTTCCCTCCAGCCAGAAAGAGGTCTGGGATGAAGAAGGAAAAGACACAGAAGAACTACTGCCTCCAAAACCGCGAACCGGGATTGCCATATACTCCTGATTATAAAATGAACCGGCTACTTTTCCACCGGCATAAAATCCATTGAATTCATTTTCTGCATCTTTTGCCAACATATAAAATGCCCCCAGTTTAACAAAAGGACCATTTACTTTGGCATCGTAGCCATTCTTCTGATATATGTTTTTCTCAAACCCGGCTTCAGCAATAGCGTGTACATTCCCTTTTATTTTTGAAGAAATAAATCCCTGGTATAATTTTCTATCTGAAAAAAAAGCCGTACCGGTATTAAGAACATCAAAACCAACCATAAAGTTCGGTTCATATTTCCAATGATCCTTTTTATCTTCTTTTTTATCCTGAGCCCAGTTAAAAATACCAAATAAACTAAAAAAGAAGGTAAAGATTAGTCTTGTCTTCATTCTCTATATAATTTTGCCCCTCCTGTAAACCCTGAACAGGAGTTGGAGTTATTAATTCTGAATTTAAATTTTCATATGTTTTTTTTATTCCGCATCCGGGAGACACATATGTAGATTTAGTAGTATACTTTATCCTGACTTTGGATTCAGCTCCTTTATCCCTTAACCTAAAATAAACATCCGTATAAGGAGAGTCATCTACTCTTAAGGGAATAAGCCTTGAATCTACATTTCCAACACCACCAAGCTGAACTTTTCCTGTACCGTAATCTACAGCCACATATAACGAATCCAGGGTCATCGCCTTTCCTGTTTCAAATGACCTGAATGCGATATTTATTCTCGGTGTGCCTTCTCCGCTTTCACATATGTCATCATCTCCACCACAGGAAGTAAGTATTCCCATCAGGCAGGTTATCATAAAAAATTTAAAATATTTCATCTGTACATTCTATTTTAATCTTATCAGATGGAACTTGCGTTTCATATAAGATCTGAATTCAAATTTAAATAATTTATTTTTTAACCAATAAGGCAATATTTTCAACATGATGGGTCTGTGGGAACATATCTACCGGTAATATTTTAACCAGTGTATAATATTCCTTCATCAATGCCAGATCTCTCGCCTGTGTAGCCGAGTTGCAGCTTACATACACTACTTTTTCAGGTGAAAGCTTCAGGATCTGCTCTACCACCTTCTGATGCATCCCGTCTCGTGGGGGATCTGTGATCAGAATATCTGCTTTAGGATGATTAGCTAAGAATTCATCATTGAAAATATCTTTCATATCTCCACAATAGAAAGTTGTATTGGTAAGTCCATTTAATTCAGCGTGCTCAATTGCTGCATCTATCGCTTCCTGCACCGATTCAATTCCAATTACCTGTTTTGCATTTCTTGCAACATATTGTGCAATTGTTCCTGTTCCCGTATACAGATCATACACTACTTCATCTCCTTTCAAATCTGCAAATTCCAAGGTCTTTCTGTATAATTCCAATGCCTGTTTATAATTGGTTTGAAAGAATGACTTCGGCCCGATCTTAAATTTCAATCCGTCCATTTCTTCCATCAGATATCCATCACCAGAATATACATTAATGTCCAGATCATAGATTGAATCATTAGCTTTTGGATTAATAGCGTATACCAAAGTTTTAATCTGAGGAAACTTTTCTAATAAAAACTGGAAAAGCTTTTCTCTGTTCTCCTTTTCCTCGCGGAAAAGCTGAAAAAGAACCATCCATTCTCCTTTGGAATTCTGTCTCATCATTAAAGTCCTCAGGAAACCTTCATGGTTCCTTACATCAAAAAAGTCAAGACCATTCTGAACACTATATTCTTTTACTGCAAGCCTTATTGCATTAGAAGGATCTTCCTGCAGGAAACATTCTTTAAGATCTAAAATTTTACTCCACATTCCGGGAATATGAAATCCTAAAGCATCTTTACTCCCAAAATTTTCTTCAGAACTTATTTCGTACTGAGTAAGCCATCTTGCATTAGAAAAGGAAAACTCCATCTTATTTCTATAAAAATACTGTTCTTCAGAACCCAGGATAGGTACCGTTTCAAAATCATCAATACCTCCAATTCTTTTAATATTGTTATATACTTCTTCCTGTTTAAAATCAAGCTGCTTTTCATAGCTCATATTCTGCCATTTACATCCTCCACAGGTTCCGAAATGTATACATTTAGGCTCTGTTCTGAACGGAGATTTCTCTAAGATGTCTATTGCTTCCGCTTCATAGTATTTGGATTTTGCTTTTTTGACTCTTACATTTACCAGATCTCCGGGAATAGCTCCTGAAACCAGTACTGTTTTACCCTCTTCTGTTCTTCCAATAGCAACACCTTTTGCACCGGCAGCCACAAGCTTAATATTTTCAAGAATAATATTTTTCTTCTTTTTCATTCTACAAATTCTATTTTTTCTGTATTTGAAACCGTTCCGTTCCGTTCTGCAAAAATACAATAAAAAAAACCTTATCCGAAGATAAGGTTTTCATCTATATCAAAGTTTACTATTTCGTTGGAGCCGATTGTGGGTTTGCCGGTTGCTGGGCAGACGGGTCTACCTGTAATCCTGGTTGCAGCTGCATATTCGGATCTACTTTAGGAGCCGAAAGACCTGTTAATTTATCCAAAACAGTTACCAGTTCCGGCTCTCCTAAATTTACGAAAGACCTGCTGGCAATTTTACCATCTTTATCAATGATAACAAAACAAGGCAATTTGAATCCGTAAACGCCGTACTTTTTAGCAATTTCTGATTCCATACCTTTTTCTCCATATACATTTACTCCCTGAATCCCCTTCAATAAAGAATTGCTTGTTTTAACAAACTGATCTTTTGTATCATCAACGTTTACAAATACAAAGTTCATTTTAGATTTATAAAAGTTAACCACTTCTTTTAATACAGGGACTGTCGCTTCACTAATATAAGGATTCCATGAAGCATAAAAGAATAACATATAAGGCTTTCCTTTGTTTTCAGAAAGCTTGTATGCTTTCCCATCCTGTTTTACCAAAGGAGCTTCAGGAGCTGCTTCACCGATTTTTAATCCTGTAATTGCTACCTGCATTTTAAGCAAGTCACTTTTAATAGTAGCATCCTTAATATCAGTATCAATGATTTTTTTGATTTTATCAATTTTATTAGCAGGAGTTGTAGGATGGATGTCGGCCTGCGCCATTACAAAAGCTAAAAGATAATCTTTAGCAGTCTGAGAGATTTCTTTTTTAGTCTTCAGATATTGGGCAAACAGCTCAGAAGTCGTAATATCTGCTTTCCCTTTACTGTTTGCTTCAGCATATTTCTGGAAATCAGGAGTCATTTTAACCAATAAGTACTGTCTGTAAAGCGGTATTGTTTTTACCATTGCATCTTTATCATCTTCTAATTTGGTTTCATAATCTTTAAAAGCTTTAGATGATTTATATGATGGGTTTCCTGCCATTGGGCCATGTGACATTTCATAGTTTGCAAGCAAATTCAGGATGGTTACTTTAACATCATTCTTTTTCCATGTCACAAGTCCGCTGCTTGGATTATTCTTTTTTGCCAGCTCATCAACGTTTTTATTGATATCTGCTTCTACTTTACGAACTCCTTTCAAAAATGCAGCTTCATCACCTGCCATCAGTTGGTTTAAGTTTACCTTACCTGCATATTCTGCCAGGAACTTCTGAGTAGCCTGTAAAAAGTCATTATTCTTTTTAGCATCTCCGGTAATAACATACTCATTTGGAAAGGTCATTCCGTTTCCTGAAATATTTACATTTTGTCCTCTTTCAAGATAGATAAGGTTCTGCCTGTTAGCATAATTAATTACATACATTCCATCTTTAGGAGCTTCAAAGTTTCCGGAAAAGTTACCGTCTTTATCTAAACCTATATTAATCAAAGGTAAGGTTCCCACTCCTGAAGCTTCTACGAATTCAATTCTTTCTAGTGGTGAACCTCCAGTAATTTTTCCTTTTACTTCTACTTTTTTTGAACAAGACATCACGAAAACCGCGATGATAAACAATAAAAGATATTTTTTCATTTCAATTTTTAATATTACACAAAAATACGCTTTTTAAGGCTTCTTAATTCACACCGATTATTTTTTTTAAAAATTTTATGAAGCCTCCCATTAAAGAGATCTCCAGCATTTTTTAGCCGCTTTCTTATTATTAAAAAACAATTCTATTACCCACCAAATATAGACTTATTAAATAAAGAATACCAAAGCATATTTAATAAGTTAACAAACTTTAACAAGAAAAATATTTTAAATAAAATTATATTCCAATAAAGATCATATAAATACCTTTGGAATAATACCCTTATGGCTTAAAAATAAGCCATAAAAAAATACCATTTATAGAAATGGTATTTTTTTAAATAAATTTAATTTATGTATTATCCCTGATCAACAAGGGCTGACATGTATTCTCTGTTCATTCTTGCAATATTTTCAAGAGAAATTCCTTTAGGACATTCTATTTCACATGCTCCTGTATTTGAACAGTTCCCGAATCCTTCTTCATCCATAGCCTTAACCATATTCAGAACTCTTCTCTTTGCTTCTACCCTACCCTGAGGAAGCAGCGCAAACTGAGAAACTTTAGCTCCTACAAACAGCATTGCTGATCCGTTTTTACAAGTAGCTACACAAGCACCACATCCGATACAGGCAGCAGCATCCATCGCTTTATCCGCATCTTCTTTAGGCACCGGAATAGCATTGGCATCCAATGTATTTCCCGAAGTATTTACAGATACGAAACCACCGGCAGCCATTACTCTGTCAAATGCACTTCTGTCTACCATTAAATCTTTAATAACAGGGAAGGCAGCACTTCTCCATGGTTCAATAACGATCGTCTCACCGTCTTTAAACATCCTCATATGAAGCTGGCATGTGGTAATACCTGTGTCCGGACCATGAGCTCTACCATTGATGTAAAGAGAACACATTCCACAGATCCCCTCACGACAGTCGTGGTCAAAAGCTACAGGTTCTTTTCCTTCGTTAATTAAGTTTTCGTTTAGAATATCCAACATCTCTAAAAATGAAGAGTCTGTAGAAACATCTGATATTTTATAGGTCTCAAACTGACCTTTAGATTTATTATTTTTTTGTCTCCAAATTTTCAGCGTAAGATGTAAGCCTTTTTTTGCACTCATAATTATATATTTATAGGTTGGAGATTATTTGTAACTTCTAGTTTTAACCTCGATGTTGTCATATATCAGCTCTTCTTTATGCAGAATCTCATTGTTGATATCTGCTCCCTGATATTCCCAAGCTCCGACGTATTTGTAATTAACGTCATCTCTTTCCGCTTCTCCATCCGGAGTTGAATGGTCTTCACGGAAGTGTCCTCCACAAGACTCATTTCTATGCAGGGCATCGATGGCCATTAGTTGTCCCAATTCAAGGAAGTCTGCTACTCTGAATGCTTTTTCAAGCTCAGTATTCATTCCTTCTCCTTCGCCAGGAACTTTTACGTTCTTCCAGAAGTCATTTCTTACTTCTTCTATTTCTTTGATCGCTTCTTTCAGCCCTTCAGGAGTTCTTCCCATTCCTACTTTATTCCACATAATGTGTCCTAACCTCTTATGGAAATGATCTACAGAATGAGTTCCTTTATTATTCAGGAAGAAATCAATCTTTTCTTTAATCCCTTTTTCAGCTTCATCAAACGCTCCGGAATTTGTAGGAATAGCACCAGTTCTGATGTCTGCAGAAAGATAATCTGCTATTGTATAAGGCAGTACAAAATATCCGTCAGCAAGACCCTGCATCAGTGCAGAAGCCCCCAACCTGTTTGCTCCGTGATCAGAGAAGTTTGCTTCACCAATTACAAAACACCCAGGAATTGTAGACTGAAGGTTATAATCTACCCAAACACCTCCCATAGTATAGTGAACTGCAGGATAAATCTTCATCGGAGTTTTGTAAGGATCATCCGCTGTAATTTTCTCGTACATCACAAACAGGTTCCCGTATTTCTCCTCAACCCACTTCTTACCAAGATCATAGATTTGCTGCTCTGTAGGATTATGAATATGTTTTTCAATAGCTGCTTCTTTACCTTTCTTCATAATCTCCGTGGAGAAATCAAGGTAAACACCTTCCTTCGTATCATTATTCTCAATTCCAAATCCTGCATCACATCTTTCCTTAGCGGCTCTTGAAGCAACATCTCGAGGTACAAGGTTACCGAATGCAGGGTATCTTCTTTCAAGATAATAATCTCTATCTTCTTCTTTAATATTTTCCGGTCTTAGTTTACCTTCTCTGATGGCTACTGAATCTTCAATCTTTTTAGGAACCCAGATTCTTCCTGAGTTTCTCAGTGACTCAGACATCAAAGTAAGCTTAGACTGCTGTGTTCCGTGTACAGGAATACAAGTCGGGTGAATCTGCACATAACAAGGGTTCGCAAAGAAAGCACCTTTCTTATGAATTTTCCATGCAGCAGAAACGTTTGATCCCATTGCATTGGTAGAAAGGAAATATACATTTCCATATCCTCCGGACGCAATTACGACAGCATGAGCTGAATGTCTTTCAATCTCTCCCGTTACTAGGTTTCTTGCAATAATCCCTCTTGCCTTTCCGTCAACAATTACAAGGTCCATCATTTCGTGACGGTTGTACATTTTGATTCTTCCTTTACCGATCTGACGGCTCATGGCAGAATATGCACCTAATAACAGCTGCTGGCCGGTTTGTCCTTTTGCATAGAATGTTCTTTTTACCTGAACCCCACCAAATGAACGGTTATCTAATTGTCCTCCATATTCTCTTCCGAAAGGAACACCTTGTGCCACGCACTGGTCAATGATATTTGCAGAAACTTCCGCTAATCTGTAAACATTGGCTTCTCTTGCTCTATAATCACCACCTTTTATAGTATCATAGAATAATCTGTACGTAGAGTCACCGTCACCCTGATAATTTTTAGCGGCGTTAATCCCCCCCTGAGCAGCAATAGAGTGTGCTCTTCTTGGAGAATCCTGATAGCAGAATGCTTTTACATTGTACCCCTGTTCCGCTAAAGTAGCAGCAGCAGAACCTCCTGCCAAACCTGTACCTACAACAATAATATCAATCTTATCTCTGTTGTTTGGTGCAACAAGGTTCATATGGTCTTTATGATTTTTCCATTTATCCTTTAAAGGACCTGCAGGAATTTTTGAATCTAATTTACTCATATTTGTATATTGATATTATTGAGTTACAAAGTGAAAAATTGCGATAAAAACAAAACCGGCAGGAATAAGGATTGAATACCATTTTCCAAAAGCCTTGATTACCGGAGTATATTTTGGGTGTCTGGCACCGATTGACTGGAATGAAGACTGAAAACCGTGAGCCAAATGCAGTCCTAATAAAACAAAAGAAACCACATATAAAACCACTCTCCAGAGATCAGCAAACTTTTCATGAAGCTCCGGCCAGAAACGTTCTGCATCGGGAGCAATGCCTTCTAGATACTTGTAGTTCATTTCATGGAACCAGAAATCATACAAGTGTAACGCCAGAAAAGCTAGAACTACAGCCCCGGAAATAATCATATTTCTGGACATCCATGAAGAATTAGCAGAAGCGTTGTTTGCAGCGTACTTTACAGGACGTGCTTTGTTATTCTTAATTTCAAGTATAAATCCCATTACAAAATGGAAAATCACTGCAAAACCAAGAATAGGCTGCATTAAGAACTGCACAAAAGGATTA
Source organism: Chryseobacterium flavum (assembly GCF_003385595.1). Taxonomy (GTDB): domain Bacteria; phylum Bacteroidota; class Bacteroidia; order Flavobacteriales; family Weeksellaceae; genus Chryseobacterium; species Chryseobacterium flavum. Next base: position 37,806 of record NZ_QNUE01000008.1, read on the forward strand.
TAGCCCATAAAATCAGATGCTGTATTGAACGCATCCTTATTCAGAACTGATAACAAATTGGTTGTCAAATGCAGTATAAGAAAAATCAGCAAAAACATAGCTGATAATGCCATAGCGTATTTTCTACCTATCGTAGAACTCGTTAAACCTGCCATATAAGTTTAAATTTGAATTTCCACAAAATTAAGAAATGTTAACAATATCGAAAAGTGAGAAATCTCACAATTAGCCAGTTTGTAATCTTTCTAAATAAGACTTAAAACGTTATAAATAAAGGAAAAATAAAAATGAAGTTAAAGGTTATTTCAAGTCATAAACCTGTTCCTGAAACACTATTTTTCGTACTGAAGACGAATAGGTTTTTATCTCATAATCGCTTATCCTTCTTGATGAACAGTAAGGATTAATAACATAACGGGTAATCTTTTTCTGTTCAGCTTTTTCAGGAACCCAGAAACATACTTTATTCCCTTTTTTAACCAATAAAACCTGATCTTTATTAAAGTGATGAAAAACAACCTCATCTTTTTGATTTTCAATAATATCAGATCCTATTCTAACGATTAAAAACAAGACTACAGATATTAGCAATTCCATAAAATTCTTAAAATTAATACTTAGAATAAAAGATCTGAAAAGATATACTACCCCCAGTATTGTTACAACTTCTGGCAGATTCATTGGGATATTTTCAAAAAACAGCATATCTACTTTGCCAAACCAATGGATTGTTTTTAATAAAAACTGAATTGTTGTATCATATATTGTATAAATATATTCCAGGTTGGTTTGAAAAGCAGCAAGAATCGTCACCAAAAAGGAAAATACAATAATTATTTCCGAAAAAGGAACAATAACAAAATTAGCAATCACTGAGATGAAAGAAAACTGGTGAAAATAATACAAAACCACAGGAAGTGTAGCCAGTTGTGCTGAAACTGAAATGGTAATGGTATTAAATATCAGTTTTTTAAGATAATGATCCTGTCTCGGAAAAAGCTTTAACAGAGGTTGATTCAACCAGAAAATTCCCAAAACAGCTAAAAAACTGAGTTGAAATCCTACATCAAAAAGCTGATGCGTATCAAAAAATAAAATAATAAGTGCTGACAAAGCAAGGGAATGCAGCAGATCCGGTTTTCTCTGCAACATAATATAAATGAAATAAACACTCAGCATGATACAAGACCTTAAAACTGAATTTCCAAAACCTATAAACATTGCAAAAAACCATATAAATACAAGACTTACAATGATTGCATACTTTCTTAAATCCAAATGAATAAAACGTACCAGCAAAAAGTAAAACATTCCGAAAATGACCATAATATGAGTACCTGAAATAGCCAGCAAATGAACAAGACCGGTTTTGTTAAAATCTTCCAATACCCCCATGTCAATTTCTGTTCTGTCAGCCAATATAATGCCTTTTAAAAAAGCCTTCGTTCCTTCTGACATCCTGGTATTATCAATATTTTGTAAAACTTCAAGTCTTTGCTGCCTGATTACATCCCCAAAACTCAGATTCGGTTTATCTGCATGTGAAAGATCACCGGAAAGATAACATTGATACTCAATATTTTTACGCCTCAGATATCCGGCATAATCAAACTGGAAATCATACTTCGGAGGTTTTACCTGTACAATATTAGCCCGGGCCTTATAATAATGTTTAAAATCAGCCTCAATACTGTTTCTCGGGATATAAATGATGGCGTGAAAACTTTTATTTCCGGCTTGAACGGCTCCCTCATATTTCCTGTATTTCTCCGTCGAATTTAATTGCTGAGAAACACTAAAAACGATATCCTGCTTTTCTTTTAAATCTATTCCATAATCAGGAGAAAAAGTATTGAAAAAATGAAAAATAATTCCTAGACAAAAAAATAATATGCCCAATAAGTAAGGCTTCACTTTACTCAAAAAATAAGAATGCAGAAACAGGGAAATTAAAATTCCAGCACAACTTATAATTGTAAAATAAATAAAAGTATTTTCCAATAAATATCTATCCTGAAGAAATATTCCAAGGATAAAACATACTGTTAAAATAAAAAGTGGCTGTCTGTTCAAGTTCTCATCAGTTATTTTTCTAAAATAGGAACTAAAACGGTTATTTATCTACCTCTGTGCTTACCAAATAAATGCCCTGAAAATTCTCAAAGAGATTAACAGGGCGCTTGTTTTTTTACTCTAAAATAATGTTTAAATAAAAAGTTTTACTTTTCTTTTAAAAACACATCGGTCAGACGCTTTGTTTCTTTAATATACAGCCAGGGATCTTTTCCATAATCCTCATAAATAAATTCTCCGGTCCTTTTTGGAATTGCAGGTTCTATCTGCGTTCCTTCATGCCATTCATTAAATGAAGTTATTCCTATAATTTCAGGATTAATTTTTATCGCAGCATTAAACATATTTTCGTAATATCTGCCATTATCACGGCTTTTGAAATTAGCTTCATTCCATGGTCTTATCCTTGTATCCGAATATCCGGGTCCAACACAAGGTATGAAAATCATGTGATGATCCTTTGCATATTTAGCAAGAAAATTCCAGTTAGAAGTTGTACTTCCAAAGACAAAACCTTCACTGGCAAAATATGTGTAAAAGCCATCAAATCCAGACTTATCAAAGAAGACACTGTCATTTTGATCTACCCACAATCCTATATAGAATGCATCCAGATCTGTATTACGTACCGTTTTTTGACCACTCACGGAAAGCATTTCCGACCATTCTTCAGGAGAGATCTTATAACTGTCATACACATAATACAGAGGTTTTCCATCCTTCTTGTAAAAAGCCGGATGATGAGAATATGTTTTAATAAGATAGGAAAGCTGTTCCTTAAGTTCAGTAATTGTTTTATAAAACGGTTCTATATGAAATGCTATTTTCAGATCATACCGGTTAGCAATATCCAGATATTTAATCATGCTTTTATCTGTGAAAGAATCTTTTCCCAGCCAACTTACAACAACGACCCCTACTCCTGATTCTTTGATCATTTTCATATGTTTCTCAATGATCTTCCTGTCATTAGAGCTGTAATTACCCAGAGCAGGATAAAAATTAGCACCTATGTCATCGCCTCCTTTGTAATGGCCGAGATTATTCCATTTTGGATTATTCCAATGAGGGATGATTTCATGGTTCCAATGTTGAAGGCTTCCATCAACAGCCTGATTTCCATACCAGCCATAATAGAATATCTGAACTTTATCTCTTGAGTTATTCTTCTGAGCAAAGCTATTTGAAAAGGAAAAAAGACTTAGGACAAGCAGCAGAAAGTTTTTTAAATAATTCATTCCAGTAACAATTTGTACTTCTTATAAAATTTTAATTTTTCATACTTTTAAAATTACCCGGGCTGCATGATCACTCGCTCCTTTACCTCCTAACTTCTCTCTTAAAAGGGCATAATCATTCAGTACCTGTTTTCTCTTCTCCCCTTCCAGAATTTTATTAAGTTCATCAACAAGATTTTTAGTATTGAGATCATTTTGAATCAGCTCTTTTACAACTTCCCTATCCATGATCAGGTTCACTAGGGAAATGTAGTTAATGTTTTTTACAAGCCTTTTCGCTATTGCATAGGAAATTTTACTTCCCCGGTAACAGACAACCTCCGGAATATTTAATAAAGCAGTTTCAAGTGTTGCTGTTCCCGAAGTAACAAGGGCTGCTTTTGAACACCGCAGCAGATCGTAAGTCATATTAGATACAAAATGTACATTATCATCTACATATCTTTGATAAAATTCTTTGGGAAGACTTGGAGCTCCGGCTATTACAAATTGATAGTTTTTGAAATAAGGCCTCACGGAAAGCATCATTTCAAGCATCTTCTCAACTTCTTGTTTTCTGGACCCCGGAAGGAGTGCAATAATTTCCTTTTCGTTCAGTCCGTTTTCTGTCTTAAACTGGTCAATATTAATTTCTTTCAGATCAGAAATAGCATCCAATAACGGATGTCCTACAAAATGAGAGTGGACTCCATGTTTACGGTAAAAATCTTCTTCAAACGGAAGAATGACCATCATTTCATCAACATATTTTTTAATGATCTCTACCCGTCCTTCTTTCCACGCCCAAAGCTGTGGGGAAATATAATAGATTACCTTAATCCCTAATTCTTTGGCAAATCTGGCAATTCTTAAATTAAACCCCGGATAGTCAATCAGTATTAAAATATCAGGCCTGTTCTTTTTTATGTCTTCTTTACAGAATGCTATATTGTTCAGAATTGTTCTCAGGTTCATCACAACTTCAAGAAACCCCATAAAGGCCAGATCCCGATAATGTTTTACCAGCACTCCGCCCTGGGCTTTCATCAGATCGCCGCCCCAAAATCTAAACTCTGCATGGGAGTCCTGTTGTTTTAAGGATTTCATTAAATTGCTTCCATGCAGATCACCGGAAGCCTCTCCCGCAATAATATAATATTTCATTTCTTCCGAAATCTTTATTTGTTTTTATGACCATCAGAAACACATTATAATTATGGGAGGTTTCTATGGTAAGGATAGAGAACAAATTAAAATGTATATTGATCTTAATTTGTAAATTTGTTCAAAGATAACGATAAAAATGTCAGAAGAATTTGAAATCCGAAATAAAGTTGCAGAAAGCGGCCTTATAAATTTTGACCTTACGACCTTACTCCCAAAAGGAGAAAGAAAGGGTATTGATCTTAAAGATTTTCTTTTTCAGGAAATGATCCTGAAAGAAAAAGATTTTCGTGAAAAAGTAGAGGCTATTAATGTTGAAGAATACAAGGATGCATACATCTATATCTACAATTCCGTAGATACAATTATTCCACTTTGGGCTTATTTTGTACTGACTGCAAAGCTTACAGATGTGGCTAAAAAAATCGTTTTCGGTGATCGTGAGGACCTGGAGATTATTCTTATGCATAATGCTATTCAGACCTATGACTTTGAGGAAATGAGAGGCAAAAGAGTTTTGGTAAAAGGGTGTTCAGATAAAGAAATTCCGGAAAATGCTTATATCGAACTGGTCGAACAATTAAAGCCTGTTGTAAAATCATTGATGTTCGGAGAAGCCTGTTCAAATGTTCCTATTGTAAAGAACTAGAATGAATAAATATTTATCCGCAGTTTTTATATTCTTCATTTTCCTGGCCATTTATTATAGCGGAAGCTTTACGAAAATTCCTTTTGCAGATGCCATTGGCTTTGTACTTCCGGCAGAACAGGGTGATTTTGTGACAACCGCTACCGCTACCACTCATTTTTTATATATTAACACGGTTATTTTCATTAAAAATATTTCGGGCGCAAATGCTATTGAAGCCAGCCGGTTTCTGATTATCGTATCAGCATCTCTTACGGTCTCTATAATTTATTGTACAGTACGAAGTATTACCAAACTTGAATGGGTCTCAATTGTTTCCACATTTATTTTTGGTTTTAGTTTCTCATTCTGGAAAAATGCAGAAATAGTAGAAGTTTACACATACAATTCTCTATGGCTGAGTTTGTTTTTCTTTTCCGTAGTCAGAAGCTTCGTGGATGATAAGAAAAAATATATTATTTTAAGCGGTGTATTTTTAGGAATTAGCTTTTGGGTACATATTCAGAATATATTACTCATTCCGGCTTTTATTTTATTCATTTATTATTTCAGAAAGGAAATGAAATATGCGTATACTTCTTTATTATTATTTCTGCTGATATTTGCCTCCATTACAATCTTAAATATTTTTCAGGGGCTTTCTCTGAGTTCACCCTATACTTCTGAACGGGGATCATGGCTTTCAGATTCGTTTAAAAAAACGGTGACCCAGTATATCCAGGATCTTATAAAATCCGTAGTATATATCATTTACAACTTTAATATATTTACTGTACCAGGGATTGCAGGAATCTATTTTTTATACAGGTCTAACAAAAAAATGTTCCTTGTTTTTTTCATAGGATCTGTATGTATATATGGATTTGCAACCTTTTATGCCGTTACAGACAATTACGTTTTCTTTATTCCTTTTAATATGATATTCGCATTATCTGTGGGCTACGGACTGTCCCGGATAAAATATCCTGTAGTAAAAAAAATTTCCTGGATATGTCTCTTCATCCCTCTTTTTTATGTATTATCCCTTAAAGTGGTGTCATTTACCGAAAAAGGACAGGATTTTGATCACTACAAAAAATATAAAGGCGGCCTGGAGTACTATATGCTTCCATGGATGAACAACAATGTCGGCATTCTGGAATTTACGATAGACAAAAAGACAGCCCCTGATCCTATATTCTGGATGACCGAAGAAGCAGAGAAATATATTGAGCTGCTAAAGAGCAAAGGATTCACAGAGGAGGAAATCAGAAAACTTTAACAATAATTATGACCGGTAGCCATTTTGTGAACCATAATTTTTGATAACTTTGAGCTACTTAACACTTTAAAATAAACACAAAAAATGAGTTTAATAGACCTACTTACAGGGAATACGAGCAACCAGGTTGCTGAACAGGCTGAAAACAAATTTGGAATCAGCAGAAATCAGGTTATTGCCTTACTGGCTGTAGCAACTCCCCTGATCATTTCTTATTTGAGAAATAAATCTCAGGACGCTAAAGAAGCGGAAGCGTTAAACAATGCTCTGGACAAAGATCATAATGGGAGTATTCTTGATGATGCTTCGCAGGTAGAAGCCAGACAAGCTGAAGGAGGTTCTATTCTTAATCATATTTTCGGTGGTCAAAAAGGTAATGTGGAAAACCAGCTTTCTCAAAACACCGGAATTTCAATTGATAAAATCGGTCCTATCCTGGCAATGCTCGCTCCTGTTATCATGGGGTATATAGGACAGCAAAAACAGCAAAATAATGTAGGAGCAGGAGGCTTAGGAGATCTTTTGGGAGGAATCCTGGGAAATGCTTCTAACCAGGCACAGGCACAACAATCCAGTCCTTTGAATGACATTTTGGGAAGTGTTTTGGGAGGAGGCCAGTCTCAGTCATCAGGAAATCCTTTGAATGATATTTTGGGAAGCGTGCTTGGCGGAGGAAATAATAACCAGCAACAACAAGGTGGCCTGGGAAGCATTCTTGGAAATATTCTTGGAGGAAAATAATTAGTTTAATTTGTTATAAAAAAAGACCAAGGATTATTCTTTGGTCTTTTTTATTGCTATTTTTTAGTTTTTTCTTCAGAGGTTACAAAGGATTTTGAGGCTTTCTTAGGCCTTCTTTTTCCATAGCTTCCTGAATTGATCTTACCTCTTCTTGACTTTTTATCTCCTTTTCCCATAGTAATAAGTATTTGTTGTTCTTACGAATTTAGGAAATATTCTTTTAAAATCCAATGCATTGCATGACAAAGTAGAAATCTGAAATTCAGTTCTCTTAAACTTTTACTGTTTTCCACTTTCCTCTTTTAAATAAAATAAAGGCTACTACAGTAATAAGGGTTTCAGCTGCCGGTATTGAAATAAAAACACCCTTAGGGCCCATTCCCCAATATTTTGCTAGAAAATAAGCTAAAGGAATCTGAAACAGCCAGAATCCGAACAGATTTACCCAGGTTGGGGTCCATGTATCTCCTGCACCATTGAATGCATTGATCATCACCATTCCTATTCCATAAAAAATAAATCCCGTACTCATAATATGAAGTGCATTTTTTGCAAAATTCATAATCTCAGTTTCGCGGGTAAAAAAGCTAACCAGAAAATTACCCATTAAGAGGAATATCAGGCTGACTGCTAACATAAAGATCACATTATATTTTACGGTTTTCATTACAGACTCTTCTGCTCTCAGCATCTCATTGGCTCCCATATTTTGTCCTACCAGTGTAGAGGCAGCATTACTTAACCCCCAGGCTGGAAGCATAAAAAACATCATTAATCTTAATGCGGTCTGATAACCTGCAGAAGCATTCTCTCCTCCTGTAGTGGCTACAAGTTCTGCCAGAAAAATCCAGCTGCATGATGCAATGACAAACTGAAAGATTCCCGGTGTTGCAATCTTTATAATGGATCTGATCAGATCAGAATCCGGTTTAAAATAGCTAAGCCTTATTCGGATCTGCGTATCAGCTACAAGGAGATGATATAGCTGATACATCACCCCGATACTCCGTCCTATTGTGGTGGCTAATGCAGCACCTGTTAATCCCAACGCGGGAATAGGCCCCACACCTTTAATTAAAACCGGACAGAGAATAATATTGGCAATATTGGCAATCCATAAACTTTTCATTGCAATCATTGCATTTCCTGCTCCTCTGAAAATTCCATTTATTAAAAACAAAAGCATAATAATAGTACTGCTTCCCATCATAATTCTTGTGAAATTTTTCCCATACGCCGCAGCCTCCGGCTTTGATCCCATCAGAATCAGAATTTCTTCAGCATATATTACCCCCAATACACTTAAAATGAAAGTGATCAGAAATGACACCAGCAAAACCTGGGCAGCGCTTCTGGAAGCCTGTTCCGGATTCTTTTCCCCAATCCGTCTTGCTACCAAAGCCGTTGCTGCCATACTCATTCCAATCGCAATAGAATACATTACAGAAAGAACAGATTCTGTAAGCCCTACAGTCTGAATGGCAAAACCACTCTCTTTTAAATGTCCTACAAAATACAGATCAACCAAAGCAAATACAGATTCCATAGCCATTTCCAACATCATCGGGATGGCTAAAAACAGTACCGCACTCCTGATACTTATCTTCGTATAGTCTGCTTCTTCACCACTCAGCGCTTTTTTAAGGAAACTTATATATCGGGTCATAAATTTTCTATTTATCAGCAAAAATATTGATTCAGAAATAATCAGGACTTAGCATATGAAAAGTTTTTTCATGTATTTCAAGGATAAAATTATCTGCAATGCTTTTTATAGCTATCAAAATGAGCAACAAGAAGGTATCCAAAAATTAATTGATGAAGCAGCGTTGAAAAAATAGGCAACATCGCTTTTAACGATTTTTTCAGATATATCATAAATACAGGCAAATGTTATCAAAACTTAGCAATTGCTAATAAAATTTAATTAGATTTGTATATTCTAAAAAATAGTTCTTATGAAAAAAATAATCTCTACTACTTTTCTATTTGGAATGTTATTATCTGCCGGTATGTTTTCTGCTCAACAGCTTTCTCAGGCAAAAATGAAAGCCATCAACTCTGATAATATAACAACATTTAAAAAGCAGTTTGCACCGGGAGATTACAATAAGTGCTTTACGATTGGTCAGGAATCTTATACACCACTTGGCTTCAGTGCCCTGTACGGAAGCAATACGATCATCAAGTTTCTACTGAACAGCAAAGTGAATATTAATAAGAAATGTAAGGATAAAACACCGCTGGAATTGGCAGAAACAGGAAAAAGAGAAGAAACAGCCCAGTTACTGATTCAGCATGGAGCAACTAGAAACTAAAACAGATTAAAAAATTATACAAGACTTCCGAAAGGAAGTTTTTTTGTTTATAAAACTTTCAAAAACCTTATCTTTGCCAACGAAAAAAGCAAGGTTTATATATGAACCTTAAACATTGAACTTTAAACAAATAATTATGTTTCGATCACACACCAATGGAGAGCTATCTCTAAAAAATCTGAATGAAGAAGTTACACTATCAGGATGGGTACAGACTATCCGTGACAAAGGATTTATGATTTGGATAGATCTTCGGGATCGTTACGGAATTACCCAGCTGGTTTTTGACCAGGAGCGATCTTCTGCACAGTTAATGGAAGAAGCAAAAAAGCTGGGGCGTGAATTTGTAATTCAGGTTACCGGAAAAGTTATTGAAAGGGTAAGCAAAAACCCAAACATTCCAACAGGAGAAATTGAACTTTTAGTGGAAAAATTAGTTGTTCTGAATGATTCACAGCTTCCACCTTTCACTATTGAAGATGAAACAGATGGCGGAGAGGAATTAAGAATGAAATACCGTTATCTGGATATCAGAAGAAATCCGGTTAAAGAAAAACTGATTTTCCGTCACAAAATGGCTCAGAAAGTAAGAAATTACCTTTCTGATGAAGGTTTTATTGAAGTAGAAACTCCCGTTCTCATTAAATCAACTCCCGAAGGAGCCAGAGATTTTGTAGTACCAAGCAGAATGAATCCGGGACAGTTTTATGCATTGCCTCAATCTCCCCAAACATTCAAACAGCTTTTGATGGTGGGAGGAATGGATAAATATTTTCAGATCGTAAAATGTTTCCGTGATGAGGATTTAAGAGCTGACAGACAGCCTGAATTTACACAGATAGACTGTGAAATGGCTTTTGTAGAGCAGGAAGATGTCATGAATGTATTCGAAGGAATGACTAAAACACTTTTGAAAGATATTACAGGTCAGGAGTTTGGTAACTTTCCGAGAATGACGTTTGCGGATGCCATGAGAAAATATGGAAATGACAAACCGGATATCCGTTTCGGGATGGAGTTCGTAGAACTTAATGAACTGGTAAAAGGAAAGGATTTTAAAATATTTGATGATGCAGAATTAGTGGTCGGAATTAACGTAGAAAGATGTGCAGAATATACAAGAAAGCAGATTGATGAACTTGTTGATTGGGTAAAGCGTCCGCAGATTGGAGCTTCAGGAATGGTTTGGGTAAAATTCCAGAATGACGGAGTAAAAACCTCATCAGTAAATAAATTCTATACTGAAGAAGATCTGACAAAGATTATTGAAAAATTTGGAGCAAAAGAAGGCGACTTGATGCTTATTCTTTCCGGAAACGAAAACAAGGTAAGAGCCCAGCTTTCAGCATTGAGGATGGAACTTGGAAACCGTTTGGGATTAAGAAAAGGAAATGAGTTTGCCCCACTTTGGGTGGTAGACTTCCCGCTATTGGAATGGGATGAGGAGACAGGGAGATATCATGCAATGCACCATCCGTTCACCTCTCCAAAACCGGAAGACATCCATTTACTGGAAACAGATCCGGGAAAAGCAAGAGCCAATGCTTATGATATGGTTCTTAACGGAAATGAAATCGGAGGAGGATCAATCAGGATTTTTGATAAAGAATTACAATCGAGAATGTTTGATCTGCTAGGATTTACAAAAGAAGAAGCAGAAGCTCAGTTTGGATTCCTGATGAATGCTTTCAAATACGGAGCTCCTCCTCATGGTGGTTTAGCATTCGGATTTGACCGTCTGGTAGCAATTCTGGATGGCAATGAAGTGATCAGGGATTATATTGCCTTCCCTAAGAATAATTCAGGACGGGATGTCATGATTGATGCGCCTGCTCCTATTGCTGATGCACAGCTTGATGAGCTTGAATTAAAATTAGATTTAAAAGCATAAATTTAAAGCGGGGCGATGCCCCGCTTTTTCATTTGATGATTGAATCGTATGATAAATGTTTTGGAAATACCTTATTTCATTTTCAAAATCTGATCCCTCCCAGGCCCGATAGAAAGATAACTTACAGGAATTTCCAATTCAGTCTCCAGATAAATCAGAAAATCAGTTAATTCTTCAGGCAATTCAGATCTATTTTTTATACTGGAAAAATCAGCCTTCCAACCTGCCATCCATTTCAGGACAGGTTTTGCATGATGAGGAAGAGCACCTGAAACCGTTTCAATGGTCCCGTCTTCCAGTTCGTAATGAGTACAAACAGCCACTGATTTTAATCCGCTTAAGACATCTGCTTTGGTGAGGACCAGCTGAGTAACGCCATTAATCATTACAGCATATTTTAAAGCCGGAATATCCAGCCACCCGATCCTTCTTGGTCTGCCTGTATTAGATCCAAATTCATTTCCTTTCATTCTGAGTTCATCTCCGAACTCATCTAGAATCTCCGTTGGAAATGCCCCATTGCCTACTCTTGTACAATATGCTTTTGCAATCCCATAAATATCACCCATTTTTTTAGGTGAAATACCTAACCCTGAGCAAGCTCCTGCTGCTGTGGCTGAAGAAGATGTCACGTAAGGATATGTACCATGATCAATATCCAGCATTGTAGCTTGTGAACCTTCTGCCAGTATCTTTTTTCCATCGGATAGAGCATTATTAAGATATATTTCGGTTTCTGTACAATTGAATTTTTTCAGAAAATCTATTGCATCAAAAAATTCTTCGATGACCGGTTCCAGAGCAGGTAGGGCAACCATTCCTTTATCTTCCAGCATTTTGTAGTCTCTTTTCAAAATATGCTGTACCCGGCTTTGAAAATCCGGAAGGAACATATCCCCTACTCTCAGATTCTGTCTTAATATTTTATTTGAATAAGCCTGTGCTATCCCGTTTCTGGTTGTTCCAATTGTTGTATAATCAGAGCTTTCTTCCATAAAAATATCAAGAAGCTTATAGGTTGGCAATACCAAATGGGCTTTGAGGGAAATAATTATATTTTTTTCCGGCTGAATGGCTGGCTCAAAAGTATGGAGATTCAGTATTTCTTTTTTAAAACTTACAGGATCAAGAACTGTTCCGGTGCCAATTACATTCTGAACTTCTTTCATAAAGATTCCCGAAGGAATCATTTTAAGTGTAATTCTTTTCCCGTTACGTTCAATACTATGTCCTGCATTAGCTCCGCCATTAAAGCGGGCTGTAATATCATAATTTTCGCTGATCAGATCAATAAATTTACCTTTTCCTTCATCTCCCCATTGCAATCCTAATACAATATCCATATTTAAAATTTTATGATACAAAGCTATGACCGTTTGAAAAGGCAGCCATTGTCATTTGGCAAAAAGAGCAGTTGTATTAGAAACAGATAGTAAGTTTATTATATTCAATGCTGAAAACCATGATTTTAACACAGCTAATCCTAAACCTTTAATCCATCATTTATCACTACAACTAAATATTTCTTCTGATACGGCTTAATGAAGAAGGTGTTACTCCAAGGTATGAAGCCAGCATAGACTGGGGAACTCTGTTGGCCAGTCCGGGATAATGATTTAAAAAATGGATATACCGGGATTTTGCATCCTGATTAAGCATAATACTTGCTACTTTTAATTTATTTTCAGCAACAAATCCGTGAATTCTGGCAAATAATACAGGCCATACAGAAATCTTTTCTTCGAGTATTTTAAAATGCTTCAGATCAATAACCAGCAATACAGCATCAGTTATGGCCTCGATATATTCATGAGCAGGCAATTGGTCGGTAAATCCCTGAAAGTCTCCGATGAATCGTCCCTCATAAATAAAATAACGGGTAAAATCATCTCCTTGTTTATTATAATACAGAGACCGGAAAACGCCCTCTTTTACAAAAGCAATCCTCTGACTTACTTTTCCGGCTTCTACAAAAATTTCGCCTTTCTGTACGGTTACTTCCTGGATTCCTTCGCCAATAAGAAGCTCATCCCTGTCACTCAACACCCCGAATTTTCTGATATAATTAAAAAGCTCTTCCATGATGATTTTTATCCGCAGATTATGGAAATATAAAGATATGAAAGTAAAACATTAAAACAATTGCCATTTGACAAAAAGCCTTTAAAACATACCACACCAGCCTCACACGGCATATTAATTGCTTGATTTTTAAAAACGTAAGACAATGAAAGCAATTTGGAATGGCGCCATTGGCTTCGGTTTAGTAAACATTCCCGTTAAGATTTATTCTGCAACAGAAACCAGTAAATTAGATCTCGACATGCTTGATAAATCTGATTTTTCAAATATCAGATTCAAAAGAGTAAATGAAAATACGGGGAAAGAAGTAAAATGGGAAAATATCGTCAAAGGTTATCTCATGGACGACAAATATATCGTTCTTGATGAAGAAGATTACGAAGCTGCAAGCCCTGAAAAAACGAAAATACTTTCTATTGACCAGTTTGTAAAGGAAATAGAAGTAGATAGTGTTTACTTTGAAACACCTTATTATCTGGAACCCCAGAAAAATGGTGAAAGTGCTTACAGGCTTCTCCTGAAAGCTCTTGAAGAAACAAAAATGGTAGGAATAGGAACTTTTGTTCTTCGTGAAAGCGAGGCAATTGGTATGATACGTCCCTACAATGATGATATCCTGGTTCTGAATCGTCTTAGATTTGATCAGGAAATAAGGGATTATTCAGATTTAAAAATTCCTGCCCATAAAGCTCCAAAGCCGGCAGAATTAAAAATGGCGATAAACCTTATAGAACAGCTTTCCCAGGAATTTGATCCTAAAATGTATAAAGATACCTATTCTGATGATCTGATGAAGATTATTAAACAGAAAGCGAAAGGCAAAAATATCAAAGCCAAAAAAGCCCAACCTGCACAGGAAGGTAAAGTGATTGACCTTATGGCCCAGTTAAAAGCCAGTCTTAACAGTTCCAAATCTAAATCCGCATCATAAATGGCTCTTCAGGATTATCATAAAAAGCGTAAGTTCAATGAAACGAGTGAACCAAAGGGAAAAACAAAAAAAAGTAAAAATAAACTGATTTTTGTTATTCAGAGGCATGCAGCTACCAGGCTTCATTATGATTTCAGGTTGGAAATGGAAGGTGTTTTAAAAAGCTGGGCGGTCCCGAAAGGCCCGTCGTTGGATCCAAAGGATAAACGGCTGGCAATGATGGTGGAAGATCATCCATACGACTATAAGGACTTTGAAGGAAATATTCCTGAAGGGAATTATGGAGCCGGGCAAGTTGAGGTATGGGACAGCGGTACCTATGAACCATTGGAAGAAAACTCAGCAGTTTCTGATGAAAAAGAATTGTTAAAAGAACTGCATGCAGGATCTTTAAAATTTATTTTACATGGTAAAAAACTGAAAGGTGAATTTGCTCTGGTTAAAATGAAAAATTCAGAAGACAACGCCTGGCTTCTCATCAAACATAAAGACGAATTTGCAGAAAGTCCGTATGATGCAGAAGAGAATACCTCTCCCAAATCATTGGTCACTAAATTTTTAGAGGAAAAAAAAAGCCTGAAAAAAAGCAGAAAAAAGAAATCATAACTTCAGAAAGCCATTTCAGAAGTATTAATTCTTTAACCACTGAAAAAAAATTAAAAAATTTTATCAGACCCATGTTAGCAAAACTTTCTGAGAAAGCTTTTGATGATCAGGACTGGGTCTTTGAAATAAAATGGGATGGATACAGAGCTATTGCAGATCTGAGTAATGATCAGCCACTCTTCTATTCCCGGAATGGCATTTCTTTCTTATCCAAATTCAGTAAAGTAGCCCAGGATTTCTTATTGCAAAAGCAACATATGATCCTGGATGGAGAAATTGTGGCGTATGACGAAAATGGAAGACCCAGCTTCCAGCTTTTACAACAAATTGGAGACAATCCCAATCTTGCTCTGGTATATCAGGTCTTTGACCTTCTCTGGCTAAACGGGCATTCCACAGAAGAGCTCACTCTGCTTCAGCGGAAAGAACTTTTAAAAGAAGCTTTAATTGAAACAGATACTATTAAATATTGCGATCATATCCCGGAAAAAGGAATTGAATTTTTTGAGCAGATGAAAAAGATGAAGCTGGAAGGAATGATAGCCAAACGCGCTGACAGCCAATATATAGAAAACCACAGAACCAGTGACTGGCTTAAAATAAAATTTTCAAATACAGAAGAAGCCATTATCTGTGGCTTTACTGAACCAAGAGGGTCCAGGGAAAATTTCGGTGCTTTAATCCTGGGAAAATATATTAATGACAAACTTACCTATTGTGGACATACCGGAACAGGTTTTAATAAAACTTCTTTAAGACAGCTTTATGGAGAACTTGAAAAACTAATTGTAAAAACAGCTCCATTTGATGAAATTCCAAAAACTAATATGCCGGTGACCTGGATTAAACCTGAATTGGTTTGCGAAATCAAGTATTCCGAAATTACCAAAGATGGAATTTATCGACATCCTGTTTTTATAGCTATCCGTGAGGATAAAGAACCACAGGAAGTTAAGAGTCCCGTCAATAATAAATACACCGAAAAATTTAAAGATATGAAAGCTACAACTTCTTCAAAAAAAACAGCGCACGCTGAAAAGGAAAAGGAAATCACTTTAAACAAGCATATTGTTAAACTGACCAATCAGGATAAAATTTATTTTCCTAATGATGGTATTACCAAAGGAGATGTCATTGAATATTATCAATCTGTTGCCAGTTATATTCTTCCCCATTTAAAAAATCGTCCATTATCTCTTAACCGGTTTCCTAACGGAATTGAAGAACAAAGCTTTTACCAGAAAGATGCCGGTGAACATGTGCCCGAGTGGATTAAAACAACAGAAGTATATTCTGAATCTAATGATAAATACATCGATTACATCTATTGTAACGACAAGGCAACTTTAGCTTATCTGAATAATTTGGGCTGTATTGACCTTAACCCGTGGAACAGCTCGCTTCCTGATCTGGAGCATCCTGATTATCTTGTTTTAGACCTTGATCCCTCAAAGAAAAATACATTTGATGATGTTATTGAGACTGCTCTTCAGGTCAATGAAGTCCTGAACTCAATAAAAATAAAAGGATATTGCAAAACTTCGGGTAGTACGGGAATTCATGTCTACATTCCGATGGGCGGAAATTATGATTTTGATCAGGTAAAGGATTTTGCGCATATTCTTATGAAGCAGGTTAATAAAAACCTTCCGAAAATAACAACACTGGAAAGGAGCTTACAAAAAAGAGCTTCAAATAAGATTTACCTTGATTATCTTCAAAACAGAACAGGACAAACGTTAGCCAGTGCCTATAGCCTGAGGCCTAAGGAAGGAGCTTCAGTTTCCATGCCATTGGATTGGAATGAACTTAAAGCAGGCATAAAACCAACAGATTTTAATATTAATAATGCTCTGGAAAGGATTAAAGAAAAAGGAGATCTTTTTAAACCTGTCCTGGGTAAGGGAATCGATATGATGAAAGCTTTGGAAGCTCTGCAGGAACTGAATGATTAGTTTTCTTCAGGACAGGTTAAGATAAGGAGTTTAAAATGATTCTATAAATTCCTCTTCTTTCTATACCTAAATAAATATTCCGGCGGTATAATACTGCCGGAATATTTATATCAATTCAGAATGTAATTATTGATTATTGTAAAGGTGTACATCTCTTTGTGGAAAAGGAATACCAATTCCGGCCTGATCAAGGGCTTCCTTACAGTTGATAATCAGCTCTTCATTCATAGCCCAGAAATTTTCAGTGGAAGTACTCACTCTTACCGATATATTTACAGCACTCTCTCCAAGTTCAGTTACCACTACCTGTGGAGCCGGTACTGAAAGAGCATATTGATTATTTTTTATGACCTCCAGCAGAAGATCTTTTGTTTGTCTCAGATCAGCATCATAAGCCACTCCAATGTCTATTGAGGTTCTTCTTGTACCTAATTGGGTAAAATTGGTAATACTGTTATTGGAAACCACTCCGTTAGGAATCACAATTAACTGGTTCTGCGGAGTAACCAGTCTCGTATGAAAAATATCTATAGCCTGCACAGTTCCCGAAGCTCCTGAATTCATAGAAATAAAATCTCCGATTTTAAACGGCTTTAACAACAGAATAAGTATTCCTCCGGCAAAATTTGTTAATGACCCCTGTAAAGCCAGACCTATAGCTAAACCTGCTGCCCCGATCATGGCAACGAATGCTGAGGTCTGCACTCCCAATTGAGTAACCACCACTATAAAGAGGAGAATATTGAGTCCCCAGTTAATAATATTTAAAAGGAAATGTTGTAAAGAAACTTCCATATTACGCTTTTTAAAAGCTTTTTCAACAAGTTTCTTAATCATTCTTATTAGCCAGGCGCCAATCAGATAGATCATTACTGCCGAAATTATGGCAGTGATAATTCTTGGAGCCCATGAAATTGCGGAAGATATTAAAGTATCCCAATGCTGCTGAATTTTGTTCAGTTCTAAATCATTCATTTTAAACTACTATTTTAATATTGCATATCAGTATTCCTGTGAATAGTAAAAATCAAATGAAATTGAGGGAAAGCATATATACTTTCAGAAGAAACTAACCTAAACCATTATGGTTAAAGTAAATGTTTGATGTATCAAATTAAATTGAATAGTAAAACAGGTATGATCTGTTTTTTCTCAATGCTCATTTTTGTAATCGAATTTTACTAAGAAGAAAATTGGGTTTTACAATAGCAAAGAGAATACCGAAATTTAATACAGACGAAAATAAATTTCCGAAATCCGCTCCAATTAAAAAATAAAATTAATTCAATGATCTGAATTATGGCAATTTAGAAACCAGGCTTTCCGGCAAAAGCTTTAATATATAATAGATTATTTTCCATTTAAAATCAGGGACAATAATAAAGGATCTTCCGGCATTGACTATAAAGTTTGCTACATAATCCGGCTCCATAATAAGAGATTCATTAAGCTTCAACCCTTCATTGATCTTGGTTCTGATATATCCTATTACCAAAGCATTGACAATAATGTTACGGGAGGCAAGCTCCTGTCTTAATCCTGCCAGATACTGGGTAAATGCAGCTTTTGTACTTCCGTATACGAAATTACTTTTCCTCCCTCTGACTCCGGATAATGAAGATAAGCCTACAATTCTTTCCAGGTTATTATTGCTTTCATCCATTGCAATAATGCTTAGGATAGAGACTCCTCCCATATAATTGACCTCCATCATTTGTTTTGCGTTTTTGAAATTTAGCAGTGCATTCTGATTGTCAACCAGAAAACCGGCAGCATAAACAACGATATGGGGTTTTACAGAAAGTCCTTCATAAAATTTATGATGGGAATCAAATTCTGCAGCATCAAAATATACAACTGTAATCTTTGAATGTGCCAGGTTATTTTCAAGGATAAAGTCTTCCAGTGATTTTGTATTTCTAGAGGCAGCTATTACAGAATAATCTTTGGCAATATATTGCTTAATGCATTGTTTTGCCACATCAGAATTTGCTCCCAGAATAAGAACCGTTTTATTCATATTTTGATCCATACAGCAAAGATAATTGATAAGAAATAAATTCCGGAACAAGGTCCCTTAAAAAGTAGCGGCTGGTGAACTTTGTTCACCAGCCGCTACTAATATTATTCTACTGAATTATTTTTTTTCTTCAGTTTCCGTTTCTTTTTTGTCAGCTTTATCAGCTGTTTTTGACTTGTCACCGAAGCGACTTTCAGTCATTTCCCTTGATACAGCAGCTTTTTCAAATTTCAGTTTTCCTGATAATGTTTCAATTACGAAACCATCATCCTGAACCTGGGCAATTCTTCCGTGAAGACCTGAGGTAAGAACCACTCTGGTCCCTACTTTAAGGTTTTCCTGAAAGTTTTTTTCCTGCTTTTGTTTTCTCATCTGAGGTCTTATCATCAGGAAATAGAATCCTACAAACATCACACCCATCATAATCAGCATCATAGATGATGATCCTTGTGGCTGTGCCTGTAAAAATAATGTCAACATATTTTAAAAATTATGGTTGGATGTTCGCAGTGAACGTTAATTTAATTGGGGATTTTTCTACGTTTGCAAAAACATCTGCATACTTCTGAACATTTCCATCAAAGTTTGCAGAATCGAAGTGCAATGTAATTTTTCCTTTTTTACCAGGCATGATCGGTTCTTTTGTGAAATCAGGAGCTGTACATCCGCATCCGGGCTTAACTTCAGAAATAATCAATGGATTTTTACCGGTGTTGGTAACTTCATAAACATGCTCTACTTTATCTCCTTTTTTAATATTTCCAAAATCGAAGTTGCTTTCAGACAAAGCAATAGAAGTTAAAGGTTCATTAGAAACCGGAGCAGCAGCTTCAGTTGTTAAAGTAGCAGATGAATCAGTCACTGCCGGTGCTGCAGCAACAGAGTCAGTAGTTACAGAATCAGCGCTTTGAGTTTCTTTGCTTTCTTTTTTGCAGGAAACTAAACCAAAGCCTATGATAGACAAGGCGATAATTGATAACGTCTTTTTCATTTTATATTCTATTTTGATCTTTACAATATTTATCTAAAATCCCGTTAATGAAAATATTTGAACGGTCAGTAGCAAACACTTTTGCGATTTCAATATATTCATTAATAATAACTCTTGAAGGTGTAAATGCAAAATTATCAAGTTCCGCAATTGCTGTTGATAAAATTACCTTATCCATTAAAGAAACTCTTTCCAAATCCCAGTTCTCAAGCCTTTCTTCAAGCTTTTTCTCATTATTTTCCCAATTATTCAGGGTGTCTCTCAATAATTTGGAAGCAAAAGATTTATCATCTTCGTCTTTAATCATCTTGATTAAAGTCCTGCTTTCTTCATCTTCTCTCAGGAAACCAATTGTTTTCTGAACCATTGAATTCGCAATATGAATATCATCATACCATGAAAGTTCTTTATCACCCAGGTAATCATGGAAATCATCATTTTCAGCAATATATCTTAAAAATAATTTACCAATAAATTTCTGATCTTCCTCAAAAGAATATCCATCTTCTTTCATGAAATCCTGATACCGTTTACCTGCAGTAATTCTCTGGAAAGTTTTCACCAGTAAATCATCATGCATATCCCATTTCAACTGTTTATGCTGACCTGTGAAAAACAATCTCTCAGGATTTTCCTCCAGCTTAATTAATACTTGGTTGTTGATGAATTTTTGGTTAGGATTAAGATCTGCATCGGTTTTAAGAAACTTATTTTTTCCGATTTCAATCTGGTGTTCAGCCAGTTCTTTCAACGCCACCAAAAAGTTGAGCTGATAGATATAAAGGTAATAGATTTTCTCTATTCCAGCGAACATGTTTTTCTCTAAAACATCAAATTTCACAGGGTTCTGATAGTACGAATATACGGCCTGCACTACCTTTTCACGGATTTGTCGTCTTCCTAACATTCAAAGAGCTTTTTTTATGCCTGCAAAGATACAAAATTTAAAATTGATTGAATTCGTAGTATGATGACATTTTTGTAATTTTGTAAAACTATATGAAAGCTCTAAAGACCTTAAACCCTTATTTTTGGAAACACAAAATACTATTGTTTTGGGGGGTACTATTTATCATTGCCAGTAATTTCTTCAATATTTATAAAGTTCAGTTTGTAGGTAAGTCTGTAGATGAACTTACTAAGAACGGAAATCTGGGTTTTAATCAGCAGGTTCTTATTTATGTAGCTATTATTGTTGGCTGCTCACTGCTCACTGGTTTTTTTACTTTTATGATGAGACAAACCATTATTGTTGCTTCGAGAAGGATTGAGTATGAACTTAAAAATAAAATCTACAGGCATTATCAGGATTTATCCCTGACCGATTATAAACAAACAACTATAGGCGATTTAATGAACAGACTCAGTGAAGATGTAGTTGCTGTAAGGATGTATCTGGGCCCGGGAGTTATGTATGTAGCCAACCTTATCGTTCTCGTTCTGATTACCGCTATTTATATGGTAAAAACTGATGCTTCAATGACCTTATGGACCTTATTGCCGCTTCCCATTTTATCTTATGCAATTTATAAAGTAAGTTCCATTATCAATAAGAAGTCGAAGATCATGCAGAAAAGCCAGTCTGCTATTTCAACTTTTGT
This sequence comes from Chryseobacterium flavum, assembly GCF_003385595.1. GTDB lineage: Bacteria > Bacteroidota > Bacteroidia > Flavobacteriales > Weeksellaceae > Chryseobacterium > Chryseobacterium flavum. The sequence continues at coordinate 59,306 of NZ_QNUE01000008.1, forward strand.
ACAGGATAGCTTTTCCGGAATCCGTGTCGTTAAATTTTTCGCCAGAGAAAAATATATTGAACGAAATTATGGGATTAAGGTAACCGATTATCAGAACAAAGCATTGGATCTGGCAAAAACAGAAGCATATTTCTTTACTATTATTTTATTTGTTATCGGATTGCTGAATGTAGCCATCATCTGGATCGGGGGACAAAAATACATTGCAGGGCAATTAAGCATAGGTAAAATTGCAGATTTCTTCATGTATATCAACACCCTGATTTTTCCATTCTCTATGGTAGGCTGGGTAACTTCAGTAAACCAGCGTGCTGAAGCTTCTATGCAAAGAATCAATGAATTTTTGGATAAAAAATCGGAAATTATTAATGTAAATTTTGAAAATTACCCCATCAAAGGAGATATTGAATTCAGAAATGTTTCGTATGTATATCCTAATACAGGCATCAAAGCATTGGATAATTTAAGTTTCACAATCAAAGCAGGCCAGTCTCTAGCCATCATGGGCAAAACAGGAAGCGGAAAATCCACTATAGCCTTGCTTTTGTGCCGCTTAATTGACCCAACAGAAGGAGAAATATTAATAGATGGCAAAAATCTTAAAGAGCACAATCTGGACAATTACAGAAATTTTATTGGATATATTCCCCAGGAAAGCTATTTATTCTCCGATTCTATTGAAAATAATATTGGTTTTGCAATTGATCATCCCTCTCATGAAAAAGTAATAGAATATGCACGAATTGCAGACGTCCATAAAAATATCATTGAATTTAAAGATCAATATAAAACACTCGTAGGTGAACGTGGGGTTATGCTTTCAGGAGGTCAAAAACAGAGGATCTGTATCGCCAGAGCGTTAATAAAAGACCCCAACATCATCATTTTTGATGATTCTTTGTCAGCTTTAGATACAGAAACGGAACAGAATATTCTTGAAAATATTGACCGGAAAATAAGGAATGCAACGTCCATAATTATCACACACAGAGAGTCTAGCGCTCAAAAAGCAGACCAGATTATCAACCTTACAGAAATTGCCAATTCTGTAACCGCATAGCTGTTTCTTTCTCAATTGTTAAATAAATCATAAAAAAAATTTTGTGATTAAAAGAATTCTTTTATATTTGTTCTTAACAAGATTAAAAAATATCTAACAATGAGTGAATACAAGGAACGCCATGAAAATGAGATTTTCACGAAGGTGTTAAAAGCAGGAAGAAGAACTTATTTCTTTGATGTGCGCGAGACGAAAGCAGGAGATTATTATCTTACAATTACTGAGAGTAAGAAGAATTTCGGAGAGAATGGAGAAGCTACATTCGAGAAGCATAAAATTTATCTTTATAAAGAAGATTTTAAAAGTTTCCAGGAGATGTTTAATGAGTCCACAGATTTCATCATTAATGAAAAGGGTGAGGATGTAATTTCAGAAAAACATGACAAAGACTTCAAAAGCAGATCATATACAATAGATTCTGACGACGAGGTTTAAAAAAAGAATATCTAAAAACACAAGCATCTGAAAAAGATGCTTTTTTTTATGTACTGAAAGCAAAAAACTAATCAGTAAGCAAGAAAAATTCCTAATATTTTTTAGAAGATCATAATCGATTTCCGGGTTATAAAATGTGGGTAAAAGGTGTTCCTAAGAAATAAAAAACAGGATTATATTCCGTGCTGAAGACATAAAATAAAAAAGTACACTTCAAAAAAGTGTACTTTTATTTGGGTGGATGATGGGTCTCGAACCCACGACCTTCGGAACCACAATCCGACGCTCTAACCAACTGAGCTACAACCACCGTTTTTCTGAGTGCAAATATAGGACATTTTCCTCAACTACCAAACAATTCCGTCAAAATTTTTCAAAGAAATTAACTTTTCAGATGTAAAGCCCTCAGCATAAGTAACTCCCGATAACCGCCCTAAATCCTGAGCACGGTAGGTCAGGCTTTCATAAAAGTCTTTTGTGGTAATCGGAGTCTCAGGTTCTGTAGAAGTAGGATCATAAAACTGGGTTTTATAAGCCATACATGACGCAATTTTTTTATCAAGGAATTCTGAAATATCAATTACGAATTCCGGTTTAATATCCTTCCATTGTATATAATGAAAAACATGTTTAGGTCTCCATACTTCCTGAATTTCTCCCTCCAGTACTGTTTCAATTTTTCTTAATCCGGATAAAAAGCACGCATCCGATACTAATTTCGCTCCTTTTGCATGATCCGGATGTCTGTCATCAATTGCATTGGCTAAAACGATTTCCGGACGGTATTTGCGAATCATTTTTACAATCTTTATCTGATATTCTTCAGAATTGACCAGAAAGCCATCTTTCATTCCCAGATTTTCTCTTGCAGAAAGCCCCAGGATCTGGGCAGCATCAGCGGCCTCTGCCTTTCTTGTTTCGTCAGTTCCTCTGGTACCCAGCTCTCCTCTGGTAAGATCAACGACAACACATTTTTTCCCTTCAGAAACCATTTTGGCTATAGTTCCTCCACATCCTAATTCTACATCATCAGGATGTGCTCCAAAAGCAAGTATATCAGTTTTCATAAATTCAAAGATAAGCTTAAAACAAAAACTTCCCAAACACAGAGAATGGGAAGTTTTAATATTTATAATTTAAAATTTAAATTACTTGTTGATTTCTGCATTCAATTTTACAGCATCCTCATAAGTAGGATCAAGCTGTAAAGATTTAGCAACATAGTCTTTTGCTTTTGCAACATCAGAATCTTTACTCATATATGCTACTGCAAAGTAAGCATAAGCAAGGGTTTGTTTGTTAGCTTCCTGATCTGCAGGTTTTACTGTACTGATGAACTTTTCATAAGCAATTTTTGCTGCTTCATTATTTCCTGCCTGCTGGTAAGAATATCCCTGACTGTAATATGCCGGTGCCCAATCTGGCAGAAGAGCAATCATTTTTTGCCATGTAAGAATAGCGCCACTCCAGTTTTTAGCATCCTGGTAAGCTGTAGCTAATTTAAACAGAGCATCAGAGTCCTGATTGTTAGCCGCAACCTGCTTTTTCAATGCTTCAATAGTTGGATTAGTTGGTCCTTTGTCTGCATCAGCCTGAGAAGCCCCGCCTCCGCCAGCTATATTGGCAAGTTCCATATCCCATTTCATTGTTTCATCTTTAGCAGCTTTGGCAATAGCAATTTTTTGCTGAGATTCAGCCATTAAAGCAGATTTTTTAGCAGCATCAGTTTCAGTTTTTGCTAATCCAGCAGCAATAAGACCCTGTAACCCCTGGTCAGCAGGCTGTACTCTTGTTTTTTCTGCCTGAGAAACAAAAGTATCCATATTTTGTTTTGCTTCTGCATAGTTTCCATCTGCATATGATTGATAAGCTCTCAGTTTGAATTTAATAGGATCTTCAATTTTATCGAAAATCTTATCCAAAACAGCTTTAGAATTTACATAATCTTCATTTGTAAAATATAGCTTAGCAATTTCCAGTTGAGTATAAGGATCTTCATCAGCATATTTTGTATAGTTGATAAGATCTTGTGTTGCTTTTGCATTTTGCTGATATCTGATATCATAACCTGCAAGTGCTTTATATGCCGGAGCATACGTAGGATCTACCCCTATTGCTTTATCTATATTTTGCTTAGCCTGTTGCCACTGTTGAGCAGCCATCCATAATGTAGCCATTCTTGTGTAAACAGACGCTTTATTTTTAGCTACCGGTAATGCTTTATCATAGGCAGACATAGCCTCACCCGGCATTCTCTTCAATCTGTAAGCATCCCCTAATGTATAATAGTAATGAGCAGGAACTCCTTTTTTCTCTGCTTTTTCAATTGCTTTAGTTAAGTATTGAATCGCAAGATCAGGTGAACTGTTTTTTTCAAATAAAGTCAAAGCTTCAGCAGCTCTGAATAATACTTCTGCATCCTTTTCTCTGGAGTCAGTAACTACTTTCTGGATTTCAGCAACAGCGCCTTTATCTCCTTTTCCTAATTTTACAGCTGCTAAACCTATTTTATTAAGGTAGCTTTTACTGTCAGCTGCTAAACCTTTGTTAAAGCTTTCAGTAGCTTTAGCATAATCAGGTTCACCCTGTCTTAAGAAAGTATTTCCTAAATAGAAATAATTATCAGCACTTGGTTCTTTCGCAACCATTTCTGTGAAATTGGTTTTTGCCTGAGCAAATTTATCACTGTCTATACTGTTGATACCATCCTGCAGCGTCTGTGCAGAGGCAAAGCCGGCAAAAAATACCACAGCTGCTCCAAAAGCAACCTTCTTTACATTCATAATCATTATATCTTTCATTTTATATTTCTAATATTTCGAGTTATATTCTACACAATTTTCAGACCAAAATTGTATTTTTTAATCAGGTATATTAAGACTTTAATATTTTTTAACGCATTTGTACTTCTCTTCTATATAGATTGTAAGGCTGCAAGCCTTCTTTTTGAACGATTTTTTGGCCTAAATGTGTGCAGGAGAATCTCATAAAGCCATTAGCAATATTAAAATTGCCTTCATTAGCTAAAAAATACAGTACCCGCGTGAAAGGATATTTCATCGTACGAAGTCCTTCAAAATCCGGATTATATTGCTTCCCTTTTTCTACAACCGGAAGTACTTTTACCATATCCCTAAGCTTCTCGGAAGCTTTATCATAGGGACGGCTAAAAGTATTAAGACCTATTACTCCTATTTTTCCCGGATATTTTCCCAGCTCTTCAATAATATTCTGGTTACCCGGAATAATAGAAAACTGAAGATCCTTTGGCTGCTTTTTAAGCTTTTCAGCAACAAAATTCAGATTACTGGAATTTGTACCGTCAAAAATGAATTCTTTTTTGTCTGACAAAAGTCCTTCATTGATCTCTTCTATTGAAATACTTTCTTTAGGAGAATCCTTAGGAACTACAAAAACTACAGCATCTGCTGCAAATTTTGCAGGAAGGAATTTAAGATCTGTGCGGTCCTCGTACGTTTTTATTTCTTCCGGAGAAAGATTTCTTGACATTACCACAACCTTTGCCTTATCGTTCAGCAGGTCAAGGAAACCAAGATCTTCTTTTTTAGTTACGACTTTAATCCGTGTTTCGGGATAATTGATCATATAGCCATCTGCTAAAGCTTCTGTAACACTTTGAAAAGATTCGTCAGTAAAAATTGTCAGATCACCTTTATTATAAGACGGAGATTTCTCTTCCTTTTTGCAGCCAACAAGTATAATACTTAAAATAAAAGCAACTGCAATCTTAAAACTATTCTTCATCCCTAGATTTTTTAATCTTTGAAACAGCTCTGTATATTCTGAATATTCCATAAATAATCAGAACGATACCCAATGCATAAGCAATGGCAGGCTCCAAAATTGTAAAAAAGAATTTATAGATAATTACTACAATTCCTAAAACGATATAAAACAATCCCGTAACCAGGGATAACCAATTGAACATCATGTAACAAAAATACCAAAAAAAATAAAAAGAGAAGCATATGCTTCTCTTTTTATTTATATTCTGAATAAATAATTCTAATTATTCAAAGTTCATTGTAAATGGTACACTATAGTAAGATCTAACGCTTTCTCCATTTCTCTTAGCCGGAGTCCACTTTTTAAGTTTCTTAACTACACGCACTGCCTCATTATTAAAGTCGCTGTTCGGAGATTTCTCTTCAATAACAACATTAGAAACAGTTCCATCTTTTTCTACAACGAATTTAAGCTTCGCTTTAAGAGTACCTTCACCTCCTTCCATCAAAGAAGTATCAAAGTTATCTCCTAAGAATTTTCTTAGAGCACCCATTCCTCCAGGATATTCTGCAGACTGGTCTACATCTTTATAGATTTCGTTAGGATTATTCGCTTTCACTTCTACTGTACTTGCTTTTGTTCCGGTAGATGGTGGTGGTGGTGGTGGCGTATAAGCCGGAGCTTTTACCCCTTCCTGATTCTGTAAACCGGTTGTTGTTTCCAGCTGTTTAGAAATCGGTGGTGGTGGAGTTTCAATTTTAGGAGCTTTAACAGGCTCCGGAACAACGTTTTGGATAACCTCAATTTTCTCCTCTTCTTTTGGAGGTGGAGGTGGTGGAGGTGGTTCTTCTTCTTTAGGCTGCTCAATAATCGGATCTTCTTCGATGATATCAACAAGATCTGCCTTCACTTCCTGTTTAGGCGGAGCTGTAAGATTTTTAATCGTAAGATAGATGAACGGAGACAAAGCTGCTAAAAGAAACAAAGCTGTTCCAATTATAAAAGATTTTGTCAGAAGTCTCGGATACTGATGTCTAAGATCATAGGCACCATATTCCTTGTTTCTATTTTCAAATACGATCTCGTCTAAGGTAAGATTCTGACCGTATACATTTTCATCTGCCATAGTAGATATAACAATTTTATAGTTAAATTACTTTGTAGCAGCCGGCGCAGCAGCACCACCTACTTTCTTTTCGTAAATAGTCTTCTCCCAAGGCTTGATATCAGTAACACCGTACTGCTCACTTTTGGTAATTGCCATTTCGTCAAGAATATCAACAAAGTTCTTATATACAGCATCGTCAGTCGGCTTAATGATCACTGTAAATTTACTTTGATCTGCAGCTCTAGATTTTGCCTGCTGAATTACTTTTCTAATACCTTCTCTATCAAGAGTAGTTTCCATAAGATTCTGGTCATTTAAGGAAGTTGGATCCTGTTGGTGCCAGAATACTCTGTTATCTTTTCCTAATAAGATAGAAATTGAGTTAGAAAGTTTAATTTCTGTTGGAGGAGGTTTCGGCTGATCCTTTTTAGGTTTAGCCGGAAGACCTAAGTCCATAACATTCGGTTTACTGAATGTAGTTGTGAACATAAAGAAGGTAATCAATAGAAAACCCAAGTCCACCATCGGAGTCATATCAACTCTGGTACTCTGTTTCTTGGAACGTACCTTGCCGCCTTTGCCGCTCTTTTCCTGTACTTGTACTTCTGCCATTTCTATCGATATTATTCGTTAGGTTTACCTTCTTGTGATGTAATCAACCAAAATTTAAGAAAATCAATATCTCTTAAACCTTCAAACAGGCTTTTAACTTTAGGGTACTGAGTTGTAACGTCACCTTTAATAGCTAACTTATAGTCAGGGTTAACACTTAAACTTTCTTTTACCCAATCAATTAATTGCTTATTTGTACTGTCCATAGGAATACCTGTCGGACTCTTATAATTTTTCTGCTCATCTTCTGGCAAATCCAGATATCCTTTAAGCTGGTTCATTGGAACTCCAACAGCCTGAACTTTCTGGAATGCTGCTTTTTGATTATTATCAAAAGTAATTCCATACTTTTGACCCATTTTATCCAAAAGAGCAACTCTTTCTGATGCATTTTCTACTGGCTGGAAATAGAATTTTCCGTCCGGAGTAGCATTGATAGTCATTAAACTAGCATCAGGAAGTAATTTTTCCGAAATTGAAGATGGCGGTTTAATCTGCTCCACGTCAGGTTTTTTAAACTGAGTGGTCAAGATAAAGAACGTAAGGAGTAGGAACGCAACGTCACACATTGCAGTCATGTCCGTAATTACTCCATGTCTTTTTGGTTTGACTCTCGCCATTATTATAAAATATTTTTAATTAAACTTCTTTTAATTGCAATGCAAATTCCCTGCTAATTCTTAGTTGAATTCAGCAAAAGACTGCTGGATACTCATAGAGATCTCATCGATCTTGTAAGTTAATCCGTCAATTTTAGATGTAAAGAAGTTATATAGGATAATAGCGATTGCTGAAGTACCAATACCTAATGCCGTGTTAATCAAGGCTTCAGAGATACCAGTAGATAGAGCAGCAGCATCCGGAGTACCTCCTCCTGAACCTAAAGCGAAGAATGCCTTGATCATCCCGATTACCGTTCCTAAAAGTGCTACTAACGTTGCAACAGTTCCTAAAGTAGAAAGGATCATCATGTTTTTCTCAAGCATTGGCATCTCAAGAGTTGTAGCTTCTTCGATAGCTTTGTTAAGAGCTACCATTTTCTGCTCTTTATTTAATGTATTATCGTGAGCAAGTGCTTTGTAAGTAGTAAGACCTTCTTTAACTACGTTACCTACAGAACCTTGTTGTCTGTCGCACTCTTCGATAGCTTCATCAATTTTGTTTTGGTTTAGTAAGCTTCTTACCTGTACCACGAAGTTGTCTAAGTTTCCTTTTCCAGCAGCTTTACCAAGAACGAAATATCTTTCAAAAGAGAAAACGATTACCGTGATCATGAAAGTAATCAAGATTGGTACAATAACCCCTCCTTTGTAGATAATACCTAAGAACGATTCTGGGTGAATGTCTTTTCCTTCAACGCTTGAAAAAGCTACAGACCCGCTTCCTAGTTTATCAGCATCCTTGAAGTTTCCTGGGCTACCAAGAACGAATAAATAAATACAAACTCCTATAGCAAATAGAATAGGAATAATAACAGCTGGATTTAAACCTCCCGCTTTTCTAGCAACTACTTGCTCATCATTTTTTGAAACATTCATTTCCATATTTAACTAAATTATATTGTTTTAAAATTTTACAGGGTGTAAATTAAAGGCAAAATTAATTAAAATGCAAGAGTCTGAATTAAACATTTTGCTTTTTTTTAATAAAGAAAAATTAATACGATTTTAATATAATAATTATTCTTAAATATTTTATTTATTTTTTCCAAATTTAACATTTAGGTTAAAAAATCAAAAAAATTAGACCCCCATTTTTTTTAATTTCCCAATGTTAATTTTTTTTTAAATTACGATATTCACAATACGGTGAGGGACTACAATGATTTTTTTAGGGGTTTTACCCTCCAAAATCTGTTGCATTTTCTCGTTTGAAATCACCAAATCTTCTACTTCCTTAGCAGATAATTGAGCAGAAAGAGAAATTTTGAACTTCATTTTACCGTTTACGCTTACCGGATATTCAATTTCATCCTCGATCAGATAATCTTCATTTAATGCAGGAAACTTCTCGAATTCGATAGATGTGCCATGTCCTGATAAGCTCCACAATTCTTCACAGATGTGAGGTGCATATGGAGAAATGATAACGGCCAACGGCTCTAAAATATTGCGTTTATTGCATTTTAATTTCTGAAGCTCATTTACAGCAATCATAAAAGATGATACAGAGGTATTGAAAGAGAAGTTTTCAATATCATATACCACCTTCTTTATTAAGGTATGTAAAACTTTGTATTCTGCTTTTGTTGGTTCTTCGTCTGAAACTTCGAATACGTCCTCGTTGAAATACAGGTTCCAGAATTTCTTAAGGAAGCCGTATACCCCGCTAAGCCCCTGTGTATTCCAAGGCTTCGATTGCTCCAATGGTCCTAAGAACATTTCATATAATCTCAATCCGTCAGCTCCGTACTCTTCACAGATATCGTCTGGATTTACTACATTATATTTAGACTTGGACATTTTTTCCACTTCACGGTCCGTGATGTATTTTCCATCTTCCAAAATAAATTCAGCATCAGTAAAATCCGGTCTCCATAATTTGAATGCCTCAGTATCTAACTCATCAGAAGTTCCTTTTAATAAGGATACATCTACATGGATCTGTTGGGTCTGATATTGACCAGCTAAATTTTTAGATACATAAGTATTCGTACCATCAATTCTGTAAACAAATGCGCTCATCCCTAAAATCATCCCCTGATTGATCAGTTTCTGGAATGGTTCATCATGGTTGATCCAGCCTCTGTCCTTTAAGAACATATTCCAGAAGCGGGAGTATAATAAATGTCCGGTTGCGTGCTCACTGCCTCCTATATACAGATCTACCTGTCCCCAATAGGCTGCCCGTTCTTTTTTAACGAAAACCTCATCATCATCCGGATCCATATATCTAAGGAAATACCATGAACTTCCAGCCCATCCCGGCATTGTAGATAGTTCTAATGGAAATACAGCTTTATCATCAATCAAATCTGTAGATACTACTTTCTGGTTCACTTCATCCCATGCGAAATTCTTTGCATTTCCTAATGGCGGATCCCCATCTTCTGTTGGTAAATATTTTTCAACTTCAGGAAGCTCCAATGGTAAAGCAGAAGTCGGCAACGTGTATGGCATCCCATCCTTATAATATATAGGAACAGGCTCTCCCCAATAACGCTGTCTTGAGAAAATAGCGTCACGCTGTCTGTAGTTTGTTGTTCCATGACCGATTCGTCTGGTTCCGATCTCTGAAATTATTTTTGCTTTTGCATCACTATAATTCAATCCGTTCAGGAAATCTGAATTTACACAAACGGAATCTTTGGAATCAAAAGATTTCTCCTGAACATCTTCTTCAGTCTCTACAACTTTTTTAATCTCAAGATTAAATTTCTTGGCAAATCTGTGGTCACGCTCATCATGTGCCGGAACTGCCATTACTGCTCCTGTTCCATATCCCATCAACACATAGTCGGAAATATAGATCGGCATTTTTTCATTGCTGAATGGATTGATCGCATAACTTCCGGTGAAAGCTCCGCTCACGTTTTTCACGTCAGACATTCTGTCTCTCTCCGTTTTCTTGGATGTTTCTTCAATATAAGTATCTACTTCTACTTTTTGAGCATCTGTCGTAATTGTTTCCACTAAAGGATTTTCCGGGGCCAATACCATAAAGGTTGCTCCAAAGATAGTGTCAGGTCTTGTTGTAAATACCTCAACAGTCTCGTCATGTCCTTCTACTTTGAACTGAACCTGTGCTCCCTGAGATTTCCCGATCCAGTATTCCTGGGAATCTTTCAAAGGCTGTGGCCAGTCCAATGTATTAAGTCCTTGTAACAATCTTTCAGAATATGCAGAAATCCTCATGCTCCACTGCATCATTTTTTTCTGGAATACAGGAAAGCCTCCTCTTTCAGATTTTCCATCTTTTACCTCATCATTTGCCAATACTGTTCCTAAAGCAGGACACCAGTTCACCGTTGTTTCAGCTCTGTACGCAAGGCGGTAATTTAATAAGATATCTTCTTTATCCAGATCGGAAGCAGTCTTCCATTCTTCTGCGGTAAAGTTAAGTTCATCATTTTGATTGGCATTTAAACCTTCTGTCCCCTTTTCTTCAAATTGTTTGATCAGGGTTTCTATAGGCTCAGCTTTATCTGTATTTTTATTATACCAGGAATGGAACAATTGGATAAAAATCCATTGTGTCCATTTATAATATGAAGAATCAGAAGTTCTCACTTCCCTGCTCCAGTCAAAAGAAAATCCTATTTTTTTTAACTGTTCTTCATATCTGTTTATATTTTGCTCTGTTGTGATTGCCGGATGCTGTCCTGTCTGGATTGCATACTGTTCAGCAGGAAGCCCAAAGCTGTCGTACCCTACCGGATGGAGAACGTTAAACCCCTGATGTCTTTTATACCTTGCATAAATATCCGATGCAATATATCCAAGGGGATGGCCTACGTGAAGCCCGGCTCCGGATGGATACGGAAACATATCGAGTACATAAAATTTAGGTTTATCTGTATTGTCTGAGGTTTTATAGGTTTGATTTTCCTCCCAGTATTTCTGCCACTTTTTTTCTATCTGCTGATGATCGTAAAACACTTTATAAATATGTTATATGTTAGACTTTAATATTAAATGCTTATTCTTTTAAACAAGATCCACAAAATTAATGATTTTAAAAGAAATAAACTTTAATTTATGATTAATCCCTGCTTTCTCACAAAAACAAAAATCTCATCGCGGGATGAGATCTGTTTATATCTTGACGTATACTTATTATTGTTATTGGACAATTCTTTTAAAAGTATAGGTTCTTGTTTTAAATACAGTCGGATCCTGAGTTTCTTCTCTTACGGCAAGGTTGAGCGTAGTATCATCAAGGCTGATCACCTTTGCATTGGCAGGCTCCACAATTCCCTGATATTTGATCTGTACAGCCTTGCTGTCTTTATCATAGGTATAAGTGAAATTTTTATCTGAAGCGATAGCACATTGCCCGGTTGTTACATTTTCATCCCAATCGGTTCTTTTTCCTTTAACATCAGTATTGAATCTCCATCGGGATTCTTTCTGACAGGTTGAATAAGTAATCACATCCGAAACCGGCTGTTCATCCACCTCCACAGTGGTAACCACCTCTTTTATCGGTTGCCAGACTCCTACAAGTGGCGCCTCCATGACATTATCGTTGTCATCATTACATCCGGTAGCTACCAATAATGATAACCCTGTAAATAGTAGTGCTAATTTCTTCATAGATCAATTTTTTCAAGCGCTAAAATTATAATTTTTTTGATTTATATTACTATTTTTTGTAAAAAATTATTTCGTTACCCTTTATTTATACATTTTGTTATAGGTCTATTCCTCATATTCTCTTTATTTAACAAATAATGACTTCATGAAAAACCCTTCCATTTTATTAAAAAAGTTATTTTTGTAACAAAGAAAAAAAATGCAAGATATAACGAAAAACAATTTTGATTTCATCCGTGTTCTCCTTGCTTTCATTGTCTTTGTAGGACATTTGGGAGCGTTAAGTCAATCCGATAAGCTTTATTTTTTAACCCACAGCCCGGTAGAAGTTGCCGTTTTTTCGTTTTTCATTGTCAGTGGCTTTCTGATCGCAAGAAGTTATGAAAGATCATCCAGCTTAAAAAGTTATGCAAAAAAAAGGTTTAACAGAATTGTTCCCGCTTATCTTCTGGTCGTATTTCTCTGTGCCATTCTATTAAGCCTCGTAAGCACGCAATCCTTTTCTGAATACTTCAGCAATACCCAGGTTTACAAATACCTGTTCTGGAATTCGCTGTTTATGAATTTTAAGGCGCCGTGGCTACCGGGAGTATTTGGTAATCAGGCCGTAAACGGAGCCTTATGGACGTTAAAGATAGAAATGTGCTTTTATATTGCTGTTCCATTTATATTCTTATTATTTGGAAAAAATAATAAATACAGAAATATCAGTCTTATTATCCTTTATTTTTTATCCCTGATCTTTCTCAATTATTTTGAAATGACCGGAAGAGCTTCTATATCAAGACAATTACCAGGATCATTATGTTATTTTATTGGCGGAATGCTGCTGTATTTTAATTTTGATAAATTTATCCGGTACAAGCATCCCCTATTTATTATTGCCATAATCACAGTATGGGCAGATCTGATTTTTAATATCAAGCTGCTTTCTCCCATGATGATCAGCATCATTGTCCTTTATATTGCCTATTCTTTCAAATTCCTTAATAACTTTGGGAAATACGGAGATTTCACTTATGGAATTTATATATTCCACTTTCCTATTATCAGGGTTTTCCAGACCTTAGGACTCTTTGAAGATTACAACCCTTATGTAATGAGTATAATTTGTATGCTGGTGGTGATTGGTGTCGGAATATCCTCCTGGCACTTTTATGAAAAAAGATTTTTATAATTTTGAATATATTTAAAACATAAATGAAAGACCTTGTCTCCATCATCACTCCTTGTTATAATTCCGCTGAATTCATAGAGGAAACCATACAATCTGTTCTCAGTCAAACTTATGAAAACTGGGAATGGCTGATTACCGATGACCTTTCCCAAGACAATACTATCGATATTATCAGAAAGTATAACGATCCGAGAATCAAACTCCAGATCCTGGAGAAAAACGGTGGCGCAGGAAATGCCAGGAATAAAAGTCTTGAAAGAGCTCAGGGAAGATATATTGCATTTCTTGATTCTGATGATTACTGGTATCCCGAATATTTAGAAGTAATGACCTCTTATATGGAAGAACACAATGCAGAACTTGTTTACTGCAATTATTCCAGATGCAATGAACAACTACAACCTATATTGAAAGATTTTATTGCAGATAAAACTGTTACATTTTCAAACCTTCTGAAAACCTGCAGACTGGCTCCTGTTTCAACAATGTATGATACCAAAAGAGTCGGTAAATTTTTATTCCCTGTAAAAAGTAAACGTGAAGATCATGTCATGTGGCTGAACCTCTTAAAAGTAGTTCCTGAAGGAATGCCTATCAACAAAACAATGGCAAAGTACAGAATGCGTGAAAACAGTGTTTCCAGAAAGAAAAAAAATATCATTAAAGATCAATATCTTGTATATAAGGATTTCATGGGCTTCTCCACGGTAAAATCATTATACTATACTGCCAATTGGGCACTTAACGGATTTTTAAAATATTCGAAAATTTTTAATTAATGGAATATTCAAAAGAATTCAAGGCAGCACTCAGCGCTTTTTCAGGAGCAGAAAAGGATAAACTTATTTTCAGACTCCTCAAAAAAGATAAACTCCTGTCAAAAAAACTATATTTTGAACTTATTGATCCGGAGACTACTGATGATAAAAGGAATGCAATGGAAGAAATTGTTGCTGAAAAGGTTCTCTTAGCTTCAGAATACGTTAGCAATCCTCAATATTTCCTGAGCAGTATCAGAAAAATAAGCGCAGAAATTACCGAACATGTAAAGATCACAACAGATAAATTCGGAGATGTTTCTCTTAACTTATTACTAGTCAATGCTGTTCTGGAACATAATAATGACCTCAGCAGACAGCGGTTTGACAATGTTTACAAATTATATATCTACATCATCAATAAAATATTTAAATCCTTAGTTCTGGTTAAGAAACTTGACGAAGATTACTGGATGGAAATCGATGAGATCTTAAATAAAATTCAAAAAAAAATTCACAGCAACCATTACCTCCAAAAGCTTTGTACCAACAATGGGCTTGATATGAAATGGCTTGAATGCAACAGCATTCCGGAGAATATTGAAGGGATCATAAAAGAAATGAAAAAACAGGGGTATTTACGATAGAATTTTCTTCAGAATCATCCCGGTAGAATCAGGTTTTTCATCAACAAATTTTGCTGCATTCTGGGACATCGCCCTCAGTTCTTCTTTATTATCTTCATTGGCAAGGAATAAAACAAAGTCTGCAGCCACGTATTCATCTGTAAAAGATTTTCCTCCGTTCTGGTCAATCAATCCGTCTGCCTCAGGATTCTTTTTATAATGATTTCCGAAAATAACAGGTACACCAAATGTTGCCGCCTCAAGAATATTATGCAGTCCGGCATCATGAAATCCTCCTCCGACAACAGCTATATCCGCATAGGAGTATAGTTTGGATAACAACCCGATACTATCTATAATAAGCAATTGATTATCAGAAGATGAAAACGAAGAATTCTGAATTTCACTATAAAGAACGGCATCAGGGAAAATATTTTTTAAATGCTCTACTCTTTTCAGGTCATGAGGAGCTATAATGATTTTCAAATAAGGATTTTTCCTGTACACTATTTCTGCAATTTTCTCCTCAGCCTGCCAGGAACTTCCAAAGACAATGGTTTTGATATTTCCGGTAAATTCTTCGATATGATCCACATGGTTATCCCTTAATCTAATCTGTTTCACCCTATCAAATCTTGTATCCCCGGTTACAGAAGATTTTATCAGCCCCACACTTTTCGCAAGTGCCAGAGAAAATTGTGTCTGGTGGAAAAACCAATCCACATTATTCTGTAGCTGTTTTACAAACCATTTTCCATAAGAGGTAAAGAAAGACTGCCTTTCATAAAACAAGGCAGATATTACATAGATCTTTGTACCCTGTTTTTTCAGCTCCGTCAGCAAATTATACCAGTAATCATACTTCACCGTAAAAAATAGTTCTGTATCAAACTGGGAAATAAACTCTTTAACAGTCTTTTTTTTATCAAAAGGAAGATAACAGATCACATCAGCAATATTCTTTTTTTTTATTACATTCTCATACCCCGAAGGTGAAAAAAAGGTTACCAGGATTTTAGAATCCGGTCTGCTTTCTTTAAGCTTTTCCAAAACAGGCAGCCCCTGTTCATATTCTCCAAGACTTGCAGCATGCATCCAGATCACCTTATCCGACGTTGAAAATGAAGCTTTAACCTTAGCCAAAGATTGCTTTCTTCCTTCAACTCCTTTTTTAGTTTTATCATTAATCAATGAAAAAATCTTCATCCCGAAGATGAGAAGATTGATAAATGTATTATACAGAAAAGCCATCCTGATGGTGTTGATTAATCAGATTTAGAGTACTCTTTTAAGCACTCTCAGTTTGTGTGTATGATTGTTGACTTCTTTATTAAATATTCCTGTGGAATCCAGTGTATCAATCCTTACCTTTCCTGAAGCATGGATAATTTTCTGATTCTCCAGCATTATTCCGACATGGGTAATTTTCCCTTCAGTATTTTCAAAAAAAGCCAGATCTCCAGGCTGTGCTTCCTCTACAAATGTCAGTGCCTCTCCTATTTCAGCCTGTTGCGAAGCGTCTCTTGGCAATTTAATATCATGAACTTTATATACCAGCTGTGTAAAACCGGAACAGTCCACGGCAAAAAAGCTCTTACCTCCCCACAGATAAGGTACATTAAGGAATTCTTTAGCAGTCAGAGCAATACTTTCACGTATATCATGACTTCTTTTAGAGGCAACAACAGGAAACTCCACTTCGGAACCCATTGACAACAAAGTTTTTCCATCATTCATCAGTACGGAAGAAAAATCCTCGGTAACGACTGTAACCTTTCTGCCGGCTAGCTGTTCATCCGTTACAGGTTTTATTTGTTTTGTATCCATCCACCCTTCATATCCGTCATAATGCATTTTTATTTTAGTCCAGTTTTTATTAACCTCTAAAATATCAGCACTTTCGCCAAATAATATTTCTGTAACAATTTCTGCCCTGTCAGAATTTTCTGCACGAACCGGTGCTACCGTAACAATACAAACTCCTTTATTCATTGATTAAAATTCAAAGATTCAATGATTTAAAAATTAAAGACCAGATTATAAAAATCTCCGATTATTTAATTTTTTAAATCTTAATTATTTCCTTCTAAGGAAATTTACTCCATCACGCAAAGGTAGAATAAGATTTTCAAAATCTTCATCTTTTGCTGCTAAATCATTTAATTCTTTAATAGACTGTGTGGACTTCAATTTTGGGTTTTCTTCCAATACTTTTCCGTACCACAGTACATTATCAAACATAATGACAGATCCTGACCGGGTTCTCGGCTTAATCAGCTTAAAATATTCCGCATAATTTTCCTTATCTGCATCTACAAATACCAGATCAAAAAATTCATCTGTTTCTTTAAGGAATTGTTTTGCATCCTGAAGTTTAAAAATAATCTTATCCGAATATTCACTTTCTTCAAAATATTTTTTTGGAAGATAAGCCAGATCTTCATTTACATCCAGGGTTGTAATTTTTCCGTCTTTGCCAAGACCTGCTGCCAGACATAATGTTGCATACCCAGTAAATGTACCTATTTCCAATACATTTTTAGGCTGCATCATCTGTGAAATAATGGTTAAAAGTCTTCCCTGCTGATATCCTGAAATCATATGAGGCTGTGTCGTCTTTTGATACGTTTCTCTCCTCAGTTTTTTTAGAATTTCTGACTCTGAAGAGGCGTGTGCCTCTAAATACCTGTCCATTTCAGGGTTTTTCTCTTCAAAAAAACTCATAAATTTTAATTTAAACAAATTTAAGAATTTTAAAATTCCTTTTTAATTATTATATATTATATCATTAAAAAAGAGAGATCCTCTCTCTCTTTTCTAAAAGTATGTTTCTACATATTAATATGCAATACAGTATTCTCCCGGTGAACCACATACCCACCCCGGGCAACAATCAGCAGTTACCTGACAAATTATCTGCGGATTACATGTTCTGATAGCACCTTGCACACTTTTCATCTGTTCTCTTGAAAGCTTTTGTAAATTTTTCATAATTATTTTGTTTTAATGCAACTTCCTACTCTTTAAGATTTTCGGATTACTCTGTATTTATTTCCTTTAACGGAGACTTAAATATACGCATTATTTTCATATTCAACCATATAGAATAAAAACAAGTAATAAGAAAAAATAAGATGAGAAAAACCGTTATATCGGGAAAACCCCATATAAAATACCGGAAAAATACGGATGGTATTTTTGTGGTATCTGTTTTAATTTTGCATTGAGAGTAAAGGGGTAAAAACACTAAGAGAACATAATGAAAGCGGAAGAAAAACAAACTAGCCATGAGAATCACAAGAACACATTACCAAAAGGTAAAGGTTCTTCTGCTAAAAAAAACAAAACCGAAATCTCCAATTCATTTTTGCAACGAATTATTTCTTTATTGAAAAAGGAAGAATTAGTTTGAAAAATAAAATCCCGAAGAATTCTTCGGGATTTTATTTTAGATGTATGTTTACATTTATTTCTTTACCGGAGCAATATCCATCAGCTTCATAAACTCATCAAGTTTAGGCATAATGATAATTTCCGTTCTTCTTTTCTCTGCTCTTCCGGAAACACTCATATTTGTTGCTTTAGGATTGTATTCTGAACGTCCTCCTGCTGTAATTCTTGAAGGATCTACTCCAAATTGCGTTTGAAGTACTTTAGCCACTGCAGTTCCTCTTAACGCGGAAAGATCCCAGTTGTCTCTAGGGAGATTTGCAGAGTTTAGTGGTGCATTATCCGTATTCCCTTCAATTAATACAGAATACTTATCGTAATCGTTAATTACTTTTGCTACCTTCCCTAACACTTCCTGAGCTGCAGGCAAGATATTATAATCTCCTGTTTTATACAACATTTTATCTGAAAGAGAGATCATTACGACTCCTTTCAACACTTTTACCTGAACATCTTCATCTGATACATTATCTAAAGATCTCTTAAGTTTATTAGATAAGGCAAGATTCAGACTGTCATTTTTCGCATTGCTTGAAATCAGCTGTTTAATGTATGAATTTGAAGCGTTGATTTCACCAACAAGTTTATCAATGTTAGCAGAACTTTTTCCAGTATTGGAAAGACACGCATCCAATGATGACTTTAAAGCATCGTGCTGGCTTTTTAATAGGTTATTTTCCCCTGCCAATGCAGAATTCTGAGATTTCAGATCCTGAATTTCCCTTTGTCTTTCTCCGATATTTTCAATACACTGTTTGTAGTTTGTGCTCAACGCATCATATTGCTTCTTGCTTACACAAGATGTCATTCCCAGTGCCATTGCAGAAACTGCTAAAATTTTTAAAATCTTCATAAATAATCATTTTTAGACTAATCAAAGTTAGGAAAATTCAATTGAATTATATCAGTTATCTTTGCATAAAAGAAATTCTCAACGTATATGTTGAAAAAATCAAGCTTTAGAAACCAACTGGAAAATCTTGTCCGTCAGCCTCAAAAACACACCTATCTTATTGCGGTGAGCGGAGGCGCTGATTCTATGGTCCTGGCCTCATTATTTCAGGATTTACGTGAACATATTCAAGATAAGAAATTCAATATTCAGATCGCCCATGTTAATTACAAACTCCGGGGAGAAGATTCTGATCTGGACCAAAAAATTGTCCAGAATTTTTGTGAGAAAAATCATATAAAATTCCATTTGTATGAAGTTTCAGGAAAAGATAACAAGCCCGAAAATTCTATTCAGCTATGGGCAAGAGAGCTACGGTATAATTTTTTCAAAAAAATTCAGGAACAGGAAAAGCTGGACTTTCTCGTTACCGCTCATCATCTCAATGATCAATTGGAAACTTTTATTATCAATCTTTCAAAAGCGGCAGGAATTAATGGACTGAGTGGCATCCCCTCCAGTAACAACAATATACTGCGCCCGCTGTTAAGTTTTTCAAAAAATGAAATTTATCAGTTTGCAGAGCTTAACAGTATAGAATTCAGAGAGGATCTCTCCAATAAAAAAAGCGACTATCTGAGAAATAAAATCAGACATGAAGTAATTCCCAGGTTACTGGAAACAAATGACCATTTTCTGGAAAACTTCAAAAAAAGTTCCTCATACCTTAATCACGCGAAGGATTTTGTCCAAAAACAAATCTGTGAAATAGAAAATAAACTCACACAATTTAACCACAGGTACAAAATCTTATCAAAGGAAAAACTGGATCAGGAAAGCGATTTCGTAAAGTTTGAAATTTTAAAGAAATACGGGTTTAACCAGGCGGAAGAAATCCCTAAAATTTTTAAAGCAGAAAACAACAGTTCTTTTTTCTCAAAAGAATATCAGCTAATCGTCACCCGAAATGAATTAATATTCACTAACCGGAATGACCTGCAGATATCTGATGAAGAAATCCCTCTGATTGATCATTTTGATTTTTCAGATAACCAGATCAATATTAATCTTCAGGATATTAAAGCTATTGATGAAATCAATAAGAGCTTAAGCTGGGATTTTGATGCTGAAAAACTTCAGTTTCCTTTGTACTTAAGAAGACAAAAAGATGGAGATGAATTTTATCCGCTGGGATTTTCCGGGAAAAAGAAAGTTTCTAAATTTTTTAGGGACGAAAAATTATCTATTTTAGCGAAGCAAAAAATCTGGATATTGACTGATAATAATGATTCTGTACTTGGGATCATCCCTTTGAGGCAGGACAGAAGATATGCAAAGGATGAGAAAACAAAAAGTATTCTCAAAATTTTTAATGAAAGGAAACAATGAAATTTAGAAATTGGTTTTTATTACTTCTACTTTTTTTAGCAACAGGGATTAATGCACAGATAAAAAATCCTGTAAAGTTTAAATTCACCATCAACGATCTGGGTAATAACCAGTATGAAGCGGTTCTGAATGCCACCATGGAAAACGGCTGGCATATTTACTCCAAAGATTTACCGGAAGATACCGGCATTCCTACCGAATACAAGGTTACAGGAACAAATATCGAACTGATCGGAAAGTTTACTGAAGTAGGCAAAAAACATGAAGAGTTTTCAGAAGCATTCGGAGGAACTATTGTTTTTTATTCCAATACAGCCGGTTTCAAGCAGAAATTCAAGCTGAAAGATCCTGCAAAACCCGCTGATGTCACCTCCGAAATTACATATCAGACCTGTGATGACAGAGTCTGCCTGGCTCCCAACACTTTAGAATTCAACCAAAAGATAACTCCGAAAGGAGCTCCGGTGGAAACTGTGGAAGAAACAGCTGCTCCGGTGAAAGATTCTGTAAAAACGACTGTAACAACTACTGAAAATCCGGTAAAAACCGAAGTTACTGTACCAGAAACCGGAAAACTGGATCCTAAACAGCTGAAAATTGAGACATTGGATTTCAAAAACCCGCTAACTGACTGCGGAACTGCTTCTGCTAAAGTGGATGAAAATTACTGGACGTATTTGTTTCTAGGATTTATCGGAGGTTTAATTGCCCTGTTAACTCCATGTGTCTTCCCTATGATTCCATTAACCGTTTCTTTCTTCACCAAAGGAAGCAAGGATAAAGCAAAAGGAAAACGTGATGCACTTATTTATGGATTTTTCATTCTTCTTATTTTTGTGTTATTGAGCATTCCTTTCCACGTCATTGACGGGATTGCGGGAAATATCTTCAATGAGATTTCAACCAGCGTATGGCTGAATATTGCCTTCTTCATCATATTCATTTTCTTTGCCGGAAGTTTCTTCGGGTATTATGATATCACTTTACCGAGTTCGATTGCCAACAAGTCTTCCAAAGCGGAAGAAGCCGGAGGTATTATTGGAATCTTCTTTATGGCATTAACTCTGGTAATTGTTTCTTTTTCCTGTACCGGTCCTATTTTAGGAAGTTTATTGGGTAGTGCAGTAACAGGATCATCTAATGTTCCTATGCTGCTGACTTTTGCTCTGGCAGGATTCGGGTTGGCATGGGCTATTGTTTTCGGGCTATTGGCTTTATTCCCTCAGGCATTACAAAGTCTTCCAAAATCAGGAGGATGGATGAATACCGTAAAGGTAGTTCTTGGTTTTGTAGAGCTGGCACTGGCATTAAAATTCTTATCCAAGGCTGATCTTGTCTCTAAAACATTCTTCTTAAAAAGAGAACTTTTCATTGCCATCTGGATCATTATCGCTTTAGGACTCGCCCTATATTTATTTGGTCTGATCAGATTCCCACATGATGATAAAAAACCTAAAATTTCAATAACAAGAAAAATCATAGGTGTATTTGGCTTCGGATTTGTCATTTATCTGGTTCAGGGGCTGATTCCTTCTGACCGTCCGAAACTTCAGCTATTAAGCGGAATCTTACCTCCGTTGAATGTAAGTTATTTCCATGATGAAAAAGATGGTATTCTGGGAATGCATCCTGAACATGATTTTTTCAAAGCTGTTGAAATTGCTAAAAAGGAAAATAAACCGATCTTGATTGACTTTACAGGATATGGGTGTGAGAACTGTAGAAAAATGGAAGAATTTGTCTGGAGTGAAGCCGATATTTTACCCATCCTTCAGAATGATGTTGTTTTAGCATCTTTATATGTAGATGATAAAGAAGAGCTCCCTGAAGATCAGAAAACAAAAATAGATCTTGGTGACGGACAAATCAAAAAGGTAAAAACAATAGGCGACCGATGGAGTCTATTCCAGCAAGTTAATTTTAATAACAATTCCCAACCTCATTATGTTTTAATAACTCCTGATGGAAAAGTAATTAACACTCCGGTTTCCGGATACATGCCGAAAGAGGATTTTAAAAAATTCCTTGAATGTGGTGTAAATTACTTTAAGAAAAACAAATAGTCTTTACATCAAAAAATAGATAAGCCTCACCTGTAAACCGGTGAGGTTTTTTATATATAGATTTAACAGTATTTAAGTAAACAAATTCAATAAAAACATAAAAATATTAATATTTTAAAATTTTAGGCACAAAGATTGTATCGATTTATCAAAACTACGATCGGGTTTTTAAATTTTCACCAATACCGTTTAACATTTTAAAATATGAATTATGGCTGACGTAATCGCACAAGAGAAGCAAGGCGGAAAACAAAAGAAAAAGCTCATCAGAGTAGATATGACACCCATGGTAGACCTGGGCTTTCTACTGATCACTTTCTTTATGTTTACAACCAATTTTACCAAACCCAATGTAATGGATCTAGGCCTTCCGGCAAAAGGTGACCCTCCATCCGGTACCGTTGTTGTAGATCAGAAAAATCAGATAACATTTATTCTGGGAAAAGACAATCGCGTATTTTATCACCAAAGCAATGAAAAAGAGCTAAATACCACTAATCTGAAAGAAACAGATTTCAGCGGTATTAATGTTTCAAAAATTATTGCCGAAGCATATAAAAACGCTCCAAAACCACAAAACTTCACTGTTATTATAAAACCTACCGATGAGGCTAATTATAAAAACTTTGTAGATATGCTGGATAACATTGCAATTGCGAAAAAAGAGCGTTACGGTGTTACCGATATCAAGCCTTGGGAAACAAAGGTTTACAAAGAGTTAGTTCAATAAAAGAGGAAGAGCATTAAAAAATGCTCTTTTTTATTTAAATTTGAACAGCTGTCTGTTACAGATCTGCAGCATTATTAAATTATAATTCTTACATCATGCTGAACTTTGAAAGAAAAGGAAACGGAAAAGAAACGCTAGTTCTCCTCCATGGTTTTATGGAGAATCTGTCTATCTGGAGTGATATGGAACCGCATCTTTCCACAGATTTCTCCCTTATAAAAATTGACCTTCCCGGTCATGGACAATCTGATATTATAGGAGAAACCCATACTATGGAGTTAATGGCAGAAGAAGTTAAAAAAGTTTTAGATAACCAGAATTTAGAAAAAATACATTTGTTGGGACATTCCATGGGAGGTTACACCTCATTGGCCTTTGCTGAAAAATATCCTGAAACATTAAAGAGTCTAACCTTATTTTTCTCTACTTATCTTCCGGATGACGAAGAGAAGAAACAACAACGCATCAAAAGCTACAGGATTATAAAAGATGCCTTTCCCCATTATGTAAGAGCAGGGATTCCCAATCTGTTCAATCCAAATGAAAAAGACATTCTGGAAGGCAAAATTGAGACTGCGCTTGAAACTGCACTTTCGACCAATAATATGGGCGCACTTGCCTGCGTAAAGGGAATGGTAGCACGAACAGATAAAAAGCACATTATGAATACCCTGGAAACTAAAATATTAGTATTGGCCGGTAAACATGACAATGCAGTAAAAACAGACCTCATGATTAAAAACCTCCCGGACAGGACTAATATAAAATCTTATATACTGGACTGCGGACATAACGGACATTGGGAAAAGCCTAGTATTTGTGCTGAGATTATCAATACTGAACTGCTGCATAATCTTCCTAAAAAACTAGTATTTTAATCATGAAGATCATTCTTTCATTTTTGTTATTTTCCACATTATTAAGCTGCAGTAAAGAAAAGCAAGTCTCTTCAGACAATACTTCTATAGAATCTCTTACAACTGCGGATACAATCAAAAATGACACTTTAAAATCAAATCAGCCTAAGGAGGAAATATTTAAGTTTGTCACCGAATTATGTGACAACAGAGGCTATTATGACATCAGCAAATACTCCAGGGAAGAAATTGAAGGTGTTTACAAACTCTGGTTTGAATTGAATGACTCCCTTCTGGACACTCCATCTGTTTTCAATCTTAATGATTTACAGGAAATAAGACGCGATAAGGATAAAATTCTTGCAAAGCTGGACAAAGATTTTGCTGAAAAAAAAGCCCTTCTGCAAAATCTTAAAGTTGTGAATACACCCTATTGGCAAAATATAAAAAAATTAAAGTACGAAGAACTTATCCAACGGTACGAAATGGAAAAATTACAAATCCTAGCATACTCAGACCCTTCCGTACTTCTTAAAAGCAATATCTGTAAAGTTTTTTCTAAAGCATTAAATTCCGATGACGAACAAATGGTTAAAGAATGGAGAAACCTCAGGGAACAAATGAGCAAACAAAATGCTGACCCCGAACGGATAATGACTGATTTTAACAATCATCTGAACTCACCAGACAAAAGGGATTATGCGATCATAGACCTTATCACTTTTGGATGGGGCAATTGTGCTAATGACAAAATTCCCTCCCCTCCCCATGACGAAAAAATGAACAATGAATTTAATTCCCTTTTTATAAAAGTAGACTCCGACTGTGATGAGCCTTAATCCATATAAAAAAATTCCTGTATATTAGTAGGGAATAATTTTCGAAATGGGCTTATTCTCTTTCAAAAAAAAGAAACCTCCGGTTATCGGGCTTACTCTTTCAGGCGGAGGAATGCGTGGAATTGCACATATTGCAGTTCTCAAAGCGTTGGAAGAATACAACCTGAAACCCCACCTCATTTCAGGCACCAGTGCCGGTGCTATCATAGGTGCGTTCTATTCTTTTGGCAAGACACCTGACGAAATGATAGAGATTGTAAAGCAGACAACCTTTTTTTCACGGTCTTCTCTGAAATTATCAAAAAACGGAATATTCAGTTCAAACTTCATTCTAAAACTTTTCAAAGATTATTTTCCTGAGGATAGCTTCGGCATTTTAAAAATACCAGTGTATGTCACGGCAACGGAAATGACCCATGGAATTGTTGACTTTTTCTCTGAAGGTCAGCTTTTCAGTCCTCTGCTGGCATCATCAAGTGTCCCTTTCATTCTTCCTCCCGTAAGAATTGGCGATAAGATATATGTAGACGGAGGCGTACTGGATAATCTGCCTATTGAGCCTATCATTGATAAATGTGATTTTCTGATTGCTTCCCATGTAAACTCAATAAGCTATGATGAATTAAAAAAGATGAGCCTGATGAAAGAGTTTGACAGAATTCTACACCTGGCTATAGCAAAGTCAGTTTATTCCAAAGTAAAGCACTGCAACATATTTCTGGATCCTCCGAAAATGACAAAATACAGTCTTTTTAACAAGAAATATCTGGATGAAATGTTTCAGCAGGTCTACGAATATACCTGTATCGAATTAGAAGAAAAAGGGTATAAAAAAAGCTCCCGGACCGAGAGCTTGTAAGATATTATGGTTGAATAAATTCTTCTTTTTCAAGGTAATTTTTAAAGTTCTCAATAGTCCCAGCCAGTGAATCATAAGATTTTCCACCGGCAGCATTAATATGTCCACCGCCATTAAAATATTTTCTTGAGAACTGATTTACATCTACATCATCCTTGCTTCTGAAAGAAATCTTAATAAAATCCTCATAGAGATCTTCCATAAAGAATGCTGCCATTTTTACACCGGCGATACTTAATCCATAATTCACGAAACCTTCTGTATCTCCTTTTTGAAAGCCATATTCTTTCAGCTCTTTTCTGGTCAGGCTCAGCACAGCAACTTTACCGTTGTTTACCACTTCTATTCTGCCCAGAATCAGAGCAAGCAGATGAAGGCGGGAAACCGTATTTGTATCCCATGTATTGGAAGTTATCATTGCAGGATCTGCTCCTCTTTCAATAAGATTAGCAATAATCCGGTGGGTAGCAGCGCTTGTAGAACGAAAACGGAACCCTCCCGTATCAGTCATAATTCCCGTATAAAGACATTCCGCAACATCCTGGTTTACCAGTTTTTCATCATCCATTACCTCAATAAAATGATAGATCATCTGCGAAGTGGCCGGAATTACAGTATCAGAATATACATAGTCAAACGGTTCAGGCTGCTGATGATGATCAATAAGGATTTTTTTAGCCCCTGCTTTTATCAGCCAGTCACCTACGAGACCAATCCTTGACGGGGAATTGAAATCAAGACAAAAAATAACATCAGCATCGGCAATCAGATCAGAAGCCAGCTTTTTCTTATACTCTGCAATGATCACTTTTTTAGATTCCGGCATCCATTTCAGAAATTTAGGAAAATCATTGGGCACAATCACTTCTGCCTCTATTCCTTTTGCCTTCAGATAATGCTTTAGTCCGAGACTGGAACCAATTGCATCACCATCCGGATTATAGTGGGTAAGAATAACTATTTTGTTTTCAGGTTTAAGTAATGTATTGATATCTAAAAGTTCTGCGGGTGTAAACATCATTGTGTTTATTTTCGTTAAAATTTAAGTTTTCAAAGATAGAGCTTTTATATAAATCATTTAAATATTATTTTTGCACAGAAAATTTAGGTTCTCATCAGGGTTTGTAAATGCCCTGCTAAAAAACATTTCAAATAATTAAAAAAAAAGATATTTAAAGTTTGTAACTTATAAAAATTTCTATATCTTTGCAACCTGAAAATAAATAGATTAATTACGATTTAAATATATAGTAATGAGTAAAAGAACATTCCAGCCATCAGAAAGAAAGAGAAGAAACAAACACGGTTTCAGAGAAAGAATGTCTACGCCAAATGGAAGAAGAGTTTTGGCTGCGAGAAGAGCTAAAGGCAGAAAGAGATTAACTGTAAGTGCATCACGCGCTAAGAGATAATTTCTACATTATCATATACAAAACATGCTTGAGAAGTTTCTTTTCAGGCATTTTTTGTTGTTAAAATTTATTAAAAATAGAGTCAGATAGACTTCTTTTTTCTATTTTTAAAATTTGAAAAATTTTTGTTAGAAATAGCCTTTAAAATTAAATTATGCCACATACCAATATCTCCGGAGACAATATAATAAGTTTGCAGCATGCGAAAATCGCCCAAAAAAACTTTACTGTTCTTTCTGATGTAAATCTTAACATTAAAAAAGGCAGATTCTGCTATCTTATCGGAAAAACAGGTTCCGGAAAAAGCTCACTTCTGAAAACCCTTTATGGTCATATCCCACTGGCGTCAGGACATGGGGCCGTAGTTGGTTTTGATCTGGCTAAACTAAAACCTTCTGACATCCCTAACCTTCGAAGAAAACTGGGGATTGTATTTCAGGACTTCCAGTTACTTTCTGACAGAACAGTAGAGAAAAATCTGAAATTTGTTCTTGAAGCTACAGGATGGAATGACAAAATTAAAATGGAGGACCGCATCAATGAAGTATTAGGCAGTGTAAATATGAAAAGCAAGAAGCACAAAATGCCACATGAACTCTCAGGTGGAGAACAACAGCGTATTGCTATCGCAAGAGCTTTGCTTAACCATCCGGATCTTATCCTGGCAGATGAGCCTACAGGGAACCTGGATCCTGAAACTTCCAATGAAATCATGACTTTACTAAAACAAGTTGCCCTTGAAAATGGCGCTGCTGTAGTAATGGCAACGCATGATTACCACATGATTCAGAATTTCCCGGGAGAAGCTATCAGATGTGAAGATGGAAAAGTTTCAGTACTGGACACTGCTGAATTATTTGAATAAATTATATCCCTAAATCCACCTAATTCTTATTTTTGAATACATGAAACTCTTTAGTGAGTTCAAGATATTGGTCCGAGTATTTTCTCGGACTTTTTTCTATAATAAAATCAGATTCATGAAGCTGTTGTTTAACACCTGAAAACTCCAGGATCAGTCTTTTAATTTTGGAACTTTCAATCCCCGAAATATTAACTCTCCTGATTAAATGAAGACCATACTCTTCTGCTATTGTAACAAAAATATTACCCGCTTCTACCGGAATTATCACAGAAAGCAATCCCCTGTCTGATAATACCCCGGATGCCTTGGCAATTAGCTGCTCAAAGTTTAATTCTACAGTCTGGCGTGCAATTTTATCTTTCCCTGATTCCGATTCTTCAAAATAAGGAGGATTAGAAACAATCAGATCAAATTTTGTAAGGGTATTGAATGTTTTAAAATCCTGATGTATATTTTTCAGTCTTAAACAAAAGGGAGCATTTTCAAAGTTAACTTTTGTAAGCGAAACTGCTTCTTCATTAATATCCATTCCTAAGAATTCAGCGATAGAATTCCGTTGTGCCAGCATCAGGCTAATCAACCCGGTTCCAGTACCTACTTCCAGGACATTTGCCGCATTTTCAACATTAGCAAGAGCTCCCAGCAGGACACCGTCCGTTCCTACACGAAAGACATGCTCAGACTGTTGAATTTCAAATTGTTTAAACTTAAATGGTTTCACTATAAATTAGTAGGTAATGTAATAATGAACGTTGACCCTTTCCCTACTTCAGATTTCACAGAAATTTCACCTTTATAATCTTCAATCATTTTTCTTACCATAGATAAACCAAGCCCCATCCCACTGTTTTTGGACGTAAAATTAGGTTCAAAGATCCTTTCATACATATTTTCAGGGATACCGATTCCATTATCCTGAACTGAAATCATCACTCTTCTCTGGTGCTGCTCCACATCTACATTAATAATCAGTTTTCTTTGATCACTTTCCGCCTGTTTCGCATTGGTAACAAGGTTGGTTATGATTCTGGAAAGATAAATTCTGTCCATGTTAATCATGATATTATTCTTGTTGGCATGCATAAATATGCTGTCATCATTAAAAACACGAAGTATATCTTCAACTTCCGTATTGAGATTAATAACCTCATTATTTTTTTCAGGGAGCTTTGCAAATTCTGAAAAAGCAGAGGCTACCGTAGCAATCAGATCAATTTGATCTACCATAGTTTTACTCATAAGCTTTACCCTCTCTCTGATATTTGGATCATCAGGATCAAATTTTCTTTCAAAGTTCTGAATGGTGAGCTTCATAGGAGTAAGTGGATTTTTGACTTCGTGCGCTACCTGCTTGGCCATTTCCCTCCATGCTTCTTCTGATGCCTTGAAACGCAGTCTTTCTTTTTGGTCCTGAATCTGAAGAATCATTCTGTTATAAGCCCTCGCCAATGCATTAAGTTCATCATTCTTATAATACCTGATAGGGCGCATTTCATTTTCAAATAATGTAATACGTGTAATCATATCTGAAAATTTAGTAATGGTCTTTGCCAGGCTATTGGAAGTAACCCAGCTGATCCAGATGCTGAATAATATAAGAAATATATCAACCAAAAGAATATATTTAACATATTGATGAAGAACATCCAGATATGCTGATTCATTATGATATAAAGGAATATAAACGATACCTATCGGCTCAAGTTCATTATTTTTCAAAAGAAGATAGGACGAGGTAAGTTTTGCATCTTTAGCTGCATCATATCTGGTCATATCAACTCTTGCATCTGTAGCCAGTATCTTATTAATGATTTCTATAGGAATAACCTTCTGATCAATAAGGCTTTCATCTTTATTGGACAGGATATAATTGCCTTTCAGATCATAGATAACAATATCATGCTGGTTAATATCTGCTATCTCAAAGATTTTATTTCCTAAAACCTTAGGCAGATCTTCCGTTTCTACAAGAGTACGGCTAACCGCATAGTCCAGATACCTCATTACAGCATTGGTTTTTTCCTGCATATCAATCGTACTCTGCTGCAGGGAATTATTACGCAAAACAAAATACGGAACAAGGGAGGTCGCCACTACACTTAAAAAACATACCAGCAAAAAACCGAAAAAAACCCGGTTTCTTAAACTATATCCTTTATATTTATTGATTGACATCCTACTTTTTAATTAACCTAGCAATATACTTACCAATGATGTCAAATTCCAGATTCACTTTATCTCCAATTTTCAAATGTTTCATATTTGTAAATTCCCACGTATAAGGAATAATTGCTACAGAAAACTGAGCATCTTCACTTTTAGCTACCGTAAGGCTGATCCCGTTTACCGTAATGGAACCCTGAGGAACAGTAACAAAATTCCCGTCAGCTTCATATTGAATGGTAATAAAATAGCTTCCGTCTTTATTCTCAATCCCTACAACCTCCCCGGTTTTATCAACATGTCCCTGAACAATATGCCCATCTAATCTTCCATCCATTTTCATACAACGTTCAAGATTAACAACTGTTCCCAGTTCCCACTTTCCCAGATTCGTCTTTTCCAAAGTTTCGTTAATTGCAGTTACCACATATTGCTGATCATTTATTTCAACAACAGTAAGACAACAGCCGTTATGCGCCAGACTCTGATCTATTTTCAGTTCATTTGTAAAGGGGCAGGTTAAGGTAAAATCTATATTGCTTCCTTTCTCTTCAATCTTCTTAATTACACCAACTGCTTCAATAATTCCTGTGAACATATTATTTTTTGCTAAATTTGTAAATTATAATCTTCAAAGATAATCAAAATGAGCCCAAAAAACCATAAAGTACGAGTAGGAATTTCAATTGGTGATTTCAACGGCATAGGCCCGGAGATCATTATGAAGTCTCTGAAAGACAAAACTATTACTGATTTTTTTACTCCGGTAATTTTTGGTTCGGGAAAATTATTCACTTATCAGAAAAATATTTTCAAACTGAATCTTAATTTCAATTATATCAATGAAGCTTCTCAGGCGCAGGGAGGGAAACTCAACATGGTTAATCTGACCAAGGAAAATGTTAATGTAGAGTTAGGAATCCCGACAGAAGAATCCACAAAAATGGCCATTGATTCTCTTGAAGCAGCTACCGAGGCTCTGATAAAAGGAGATATTGACGTTCTGGTTACTGCTCCTATAAACAAAGATGAAATGATGAAAATGGGATTTAAACACGCAGGGCATACAGGATACTTTGAGGAAAAATTCAATAAAAAAGGATTAATGTTCCTGGTTACTGAAGAGCTGAAGGTTGCTGTTTCCACACACCATATTCCTATTTCAAAAGTTGCAGAGAATATTTCCAAGGAGAAAATTAAAAAACAGATCAGAGCATTAAACCAGACCCTGATTGAAGATTTTTGTATTCAAAAACCAAAAATTGCAGTTTTAGGACTTAATCCTCATGCAGGAGACGGTGGAGTTATAGGCAATGAAGAGGTTGAAATTATCAGCCCCGCAATTAAAGAGCTTTCTGATAACGGAATTCTGGCTTTTGGTCCTTTTCCTGCAGACAGCTTTTTTCAGCCCAACAAATACAAAAACTTTGATGCCGTTTTAGCAATGTATCATGATCAGGGACTAGCACCTTTCAAAACATTAGCTTATGAAGAAGGAGTAAATTATACTGCAGGACTTCCGTTTATAAGGACTTCTCCGGATCATGGGGTGGCCTATGATATCGCCGGGAAAAATATAGCGGATGAGCAAAGTTTTACAGAAGCTATTTTCACTGCCATCAAAGTATTCAGAAACAGAAGCGAATACAATGATCTGATGAGCAATCGCCTTCAGCCAAGAAAAATGGCTGTGGATAATGGAATAGACGAAGACCTTCCTGAAGAAACTGAAGCATAAATTTTAAAAACAAATTTTAAATTAATTTGTTTTAGATTTTATTTGTTATTATAAAAAAAATGCATATTTTTGCACACTCATTTTATGGACAAGTTAAGAAACTATGACGTAAGCTTTTCCGGACTTAAAAACGGGAAACACGAGTTCAAGTTTGAGATAGATAAAACGTTCTTTCAATTATTTGACACTGAGCAGGAATTTACAAACCCAAGAATAGGAGTAGATGTTTTACTTGATAAACATACTACGTTTTTAGAGTTTGAGATTAAAATACATGGATTAGTTGAACTTATTTGTGATATTACAAATGAAAACTTTGACTATCCTATTGAAAACGAAATTAAGATCCTGGTGAATTTCGGGGAAGAATATGATGACAGCAATGAAGATGTTATTACGATTCCTACCGGAGAGCATGCTTTCAATGTAGCACATTTAATCTATGAAAATGTAATGCTTTCCATCCCAATGAAAAAGATTTCACCCAATGTAAGTGATAAAGATCTTGAGATCCTGGAACAGTTCAGTCCAAAAAACACAGAGGAATCTGAAGAGGAAGAACATGAAAGCGACCCGAGATGGAACGCATTGAAAAAGTTAAAAGATAAAAATTAAATAAAATAATTTAAATATGATGAGATGATGAATCTCATCGCTCATCAATTAAAAAAGTTATTACAAAATGGCACATCCAAAGAGAAGACAGTCGTCTACAAGAAGAGATAAGAGAAGAACTCACTACAAAGCTGTAGTTCCTCAATTAGCTAAAGATGCAACAACAGGAGAGCTTCACCTTTACCACAGAGCTCACTGGCATGAAGGAAAACTTTACTACAGAGGTAAAGTAGTATTGGAAAAAGAAGTAGCTGCTACTGAAGAAAACTAAGAGAGGAATTTTTCAAAAAAACCTCATTTTAATACAAAAACCGCCCAATTTTGATAAAATTAGGCGGTTTTTTATTGTTTTTTATGTTTTTTTGGTATCTTTGACCCAAAATCAAATATCAAATTTATGGACATTAAAGACATACAAAATCTTATTAAGTTTGTATCTAAAGCTGAGGTTTCAGAAGTAAAATACAAAACTAAAGATTTCGAAATCACTATTAAAACTCCATTAGCTGGAAGCGAAGCTGTTTATGCACAACCTGCAGTATACCATACTGCTCCACAAGCAGTAGCTGCTCCGGCACCTGTTGCAACACCTGCTGCACCTGCTGAAAAAGCAGAAGCAGTATCTGATGACAGCAAATATGTAGCGATCAAATCTCCTATGATTGGTACTTTCTATAGAAAACCATCTCCTGATAAAGATGTGTTCGTAAATGTTGGTGATGAAGTTTCTGCTGGTAAGGTAGTTTGTGTAATTGAAGCAATGAAGCTATTCAACCAGATCGAATCCGAAATCAGCGGAAAAATTGTTAAAATCCTGGTTGATGATGCAACCCCGGTAGAATATGACCAACCATTATTCCTGGTAGATCCATCTTAATTTAGAAATTAGATGTTAGACATTAGATGTTAGATTAAATTCTACATTAAAATAATATTATCTAATTTTCAAATTATCTAATTTTCAAATTGAAGAAGATGTTCAAAAAAATATTAATAGCCAATCGTGGCGAAATTGCAATGCGTATTTTACGTACTTGTAAAGAAATGGGGATCAAAACCGTTGCTGTATATTCAACTGCAGATAAAGACAGTCTTCACGTAAGATTTGCTGATGAAGCTGTTTGTATCGGCCCTGCAATGAGCAAAGATTCATATCTTAAAATCCCTAACATTATTGCTGCTGCAGAAATTACCAATGCAGACGCCATCCATCCTGGTTATGGATTTTTATCCGAAAATGCTAACTTTTCAAGAATTTGTCAGAAAAACGGGATCAAATTTATTGGTGCGTCACCTGAACAAATTGAGAAGATGGGAGACAAAGCCAATGCAAAAGCAACCATGAAGGCTGCAGGTGTACCTTGTGTTCCAGGTTCAGACGGATTAATTGAATCTTATGAAATAGCAGCTAAAACTGCTGAAGAAATTGGCTATCCGGTAATGATTAAGGCTACTGCAGGTGGTGGTGGTAAAGGGATGAGAGCTGTATGGAAAGCTGAAGATCTTAAAGATCACTGGGAATCTGCTATTCAGGAAGCTGTAGCTGCATTCGGAAATGGAGGAATGTACATGGAAAAACTTATTGAAGAGCCCAGACATATCGAAATTCAGGTTGCTGGCGATCAATTTGGAAAAGCTTGTCACCTTTCCGAAAGAGACTGCTCTGTACAGAGAAGAAACCAGAAATTAACTGAAGAAACACCTTCTCCTTTCATGACTGATGAACTTCGTGAAAAAATGGGTGAAGCTGCCGTAAAAGCTGCTGAATTTATTGGATATGAAGGTGTAGGTACCATTGAATTCCTTGTAGACAAACACAGAAATTTCTATTTCATGGAAATGAACACAAGAATTCAGGTAGAGCATCCTATTACTGAGCAGGTTATTGATTACGATCTTATCAGAGAACAAATCCTGCTTGCTGCGGGAACTCCTATTTCAGGAATCAACTACTATCCTAAATTGCATTCAATTGAATGCAGAATTAATGCGGAAGACCCTTACGCAGACTTCAGACCATCCCCGGGAAAGATTACAGGATTGAACATTCCAGGAGGACATGGAATCAGAGTAGATACTCACGTTTACTCAGGGTATACAATTCCTTCAAATTATGACTCAATGATTGCCAAGCTTATTACTACGGCCCAAACCCGTGAAGAAGCTATTGCAAAAATGAGACGTGCACTGGAAGAATTCTATATTGAAGGAGTAAAAACTACAATTCCTTTCCACAGGCAATTAATGGATAACGAAGATTATCTTGCGGGAAATTACACTACAAAATTCATGGAAGATTTTGTAATGGATAGAAAATATGATCATCATCACTAAAATGATCTTAAAATAAAAACTGCCTCAGAATGAGGCAGTTTTTATTTTTTTGTACAGCTCCGATTTTTTGGTCTGACTCATATCTATGAAATTATGATCTTGGTTTGTACTACTAAAAACCTAACACTTGTTAGTAGAAGAACTACTACACTTTTTTAATTTTAACCTTATTCTTTTCTGTAGTACAATAAATACTTCTATTTTTGGTGACATAAACAACCAATCACAAAATATTAATTATTTAAATTTACTATCATGGCAGAAAGAAACTCAAGAGGAATACTAAAATTCAATAATGGAGAGGGACAGAAGTTATTAAAACTAAACTACAGTGTATCCCGTTCTACAGATGTATCCGGACGAGTAGCATCAGACCCTTCCAATGCACTGATTAAAATCACAGTAGAAGCTACTGAAAAATCTGATATTCTAGAGAGCTTACTGAATGGAAAATATAAACCTACTGTAGGAGAAGTTACATTCAACAAATCTCACGAAGAAGGAACATTAACAACACTAAAATGGAGCAATGGCTACGTAATCCAGCATGAAGTAGACTTTGACGCCGTTGACGAGAACAGCATGTACATCAGTTTCGTTGTAAGTGCAGAACAGATTGACCTTGGTAACTCTTCCTATTTCGGAGCGTGGCCAAATTCTTAAGAGACAATTTCACTTAAATAAAAGAAGACAGAATAGTACTTATTGCACTATTCTGTTTTTTTATGAGAAAAAATTTATATTACAAAACTTCTCTGTTATAAAGCCAAAGCTCTGTTATGATAAAAAAATTTTTAAAATACATCTTAATAACCGCAATATTATGGTATACAATTCACGTACTATATATTGTTATCAATGGCTTTTCAAATACAAAACAGAATGCTGATCTGGCAGTTGTCCTGGGAAATAAAGTTAATGAAGACGGAACCTTATCTCCCAGACTGAAGGCAAGGTTGGATGAAAGTATTGAGCTTTTTAAAAAAAAGCAGATAAAACAAATACTGGTAAGCGGAGGTTTGGGTAAGGAAGGATACTGGGAAGGCTTCCAGATGAAAAAATATCTGATTACCCAAAATATCCCCTCTGATAAAATAATTGTAGATAACCACGGAGACAATACAGAAAAAACAGTTATTAACACTATAAGAATAGCTGACAGTCTTCAGTATACTAAGGTAATTTCAGTTTCACAATATTATCATCAGGTCCGTATCAGGAAACTATTCAAAAAACACAATTTTGATCATATTGAAAACTCAAGCCCTTCCTATTTTGAGGCAAGGGATGTTTATTCTGTTTTCAGGGAATTTTTTGCTTATTACTTCTAAGAATACACTATCCTATAATTGTGAATGAAAAATATTGTTAATATTTATTTCATTTAAAATACACTATTAATGCTGCCAGACCCTATATTTTTCTAATGTTCATACATCTCATTAATATTGCTTAAATTTGCCAAAAACCAAAACATATGTCAACAGCAGAAAAAACAAAAAACTCACAGTATTTTATTGACCTTGAAGACAAACATGGAGCACATAACTATCATCCTCTTCCAGTTGTTCTGGACCGTGGGGAAGGTGTATTCGTTTGGGATGTAGAGGGCAAAAGATATTATGATTTTCTTTCAGCATATTCTGCTGTAAATCAAGGACACTCTCACCCTAAAATTGTAGGTGCATTGGTAGAACAGGCTCAGAAACTGGCATTGACCTCAAGAGCATTCTACAATTCCAAATTAGGAGAATATGAAGAAAAAATCACATCTTTATTTGGATTTGACAAGGTTCTGCCGATGAATTCAGGCGCTGAAGCCGTTGAAACAGCAGTAAAACTTGCCAGAAAGTGGAGCTATGAGGTAAAAGGTATTTCAGAAAATGCAGCTAAGATTATTGTTTGTGAAAATAATTTCCATGGAAGAACGACAACTATTGTATCTTTCTCAAATGATCCTGATGCTAATCAGAACTACGGCCCTTTCACCCCGGGATTTATCAAAATTCCTTATAATGATGTTACAGCTTTAGAAGAGGTTCTGAACAGAGAAGCAGAAAGTATTGCCGCATTTTTGGTTGAGCCTATTCAAGGAGAAGCCGGAGTATATGTTCCGGACGAAAATTTCCTTAAAACAGCTTCCGAGCTTTGTAAAAAACATAATGTCCTTTTTATAGCAGATGAAGTTCAGACTGGTATTGCTAGAACAGGTAAATTAATTGCATGTTATCACGAAGATGTACAACCGGATATCCTGATTTTGGGTAAAGCTCTTTCAGGAGGAATGTATCCCGTATCTGCTGTTTTGGCAAATGATAATATCATGAATGTCATTAAACCGGGACAACATGGCTCCACATTTGGAGGAAACCCTATTGCATGTGCTGTAGCAGTAGCTGCATTAGATGTAGTTGCTGATGAAAAACTGTCGGAAAGAGCTGAGACTCTTGGACAACTGTTCAGATCTGAGATCGAAAAATTAATTGGAAAAACGGATCTGATTACAAAAGTGAGAGGAAAAGGGCTTTTAAATGCTATCCTGATTAATGATACCCCTGAAAGTTCTACTGCCTGGAATCTTTGTCTGCAATTAAAAGAAAACGGCTTACTGGCAAAACCAACACATGGAAATATTATCAGACTCGCGCCACCATTGGTGATTACAGAAGAACAACTATTGGATTGTGTAAAAATTATTGAAAAAACTGTATTAGAATATTCAAAATAATTTTGGTTGATATTATTATTCCAATATATAAAGAAATACCTGATCGCGATGATTTGATTTCACTCAATCAGGTATTTCATGTTTTAGGAAATCATAAAATTACTTTTATACATCCTAAAAGCCTGCTTCTTGATGCCTATAAGAATTTTGCTGCTCACTTTTTGAGTTTTGATGACCAGTACTTTCAAAATATTTTTGGTTATAATCAACTTATGCTGAGTCTTGAATTTTATAAAAGTTTTTCAGAAAAATATATACTAATTTATCAAACTGACTGTTTTGTATTTAAAGAAGATCTTTTAAAGTGGTGTGAAAAAGACTATGACTATATTGGAGCTCCATGGATACGGAGTGCAGAAAATATTCCGTTATTTAAATTAATTTTTGATAAAACCATTGCAAAATTAAAATCCGTTGTCAATTTTAAAGGGAATGGAAAATGGCAAAAAGATAAATCACTTCTTTACAACAATGTAGGAAACGGAGGTCTGTCTCTAAGAAAAAGGGAAAAGTTTATAGAAGTTCTTGAAAAGATTCCTGAAGTAACTAAAATTTATTTAAATCCAAAAAACTCCGGCCAGTTTTACGCAGAAGATGTATTTTTCAGCATTGAACCTGAAAGAAATGGTATAATTTTTTCTAAACCTAATTATAAAGAAGCCTGTCTTTTCTCTATTGAGAACAAACAGGAAAAAGCAATGAACATCAACAAAGGAAAACTTCCTTTTGGCTGCCACAGATGGAATAAGGAAAAGGATTTCTGGAGACCTTATTTTTCTGAAGCAGGATATTCAATATAAAAATGAACGACTTTAAAGATAAAAGTATCATATTAGCAGTTCCAAATCATTTTGGGCTACCGAAGGTTTTTAAAAAGAATCTTGAGTATCTTGGTTTTAAAGTTTTTATTGTAGAACATGATTGCTCGCAGGTAAAACTTAGTGCTGAAGAGTCCCTGATTCATATTTATAAAAAAGCATTCGGCAACAACAGGACTTTTAAAGCTAAGATATTGGCCGAAAAAAAGGAACAACCGCAGCTGTTTTTTCTGGATAAGATCAGCCAGGCAGATTATGCTCTGGTGGTCCGCCCGGATTTATTCAGTAAAAATGTTTTGGCAAAAATCCAGCAAAAAAGCAACTATACCGTTGCTTATCAATGGGATGGGATGCAACGATTTCCTTTAGCCGGGGATACTATTCAATATTTTGATCGTTTTTTTGTTTTTGATAAAAGAGATACTATAAAGTACCCCCAAACGAAACATATTCATAATTTCTACTTTGATTATCTGCCTGAAAGCTCTGAAATAAAACAGGATTTATTCTTTGTAGGAACTTTTATGAGAGATCGTATTGATGAACTTTGCAACCTTTCGGTATTATTTCAGGAAATAAACCTGAAAACCAATATCAATGTTATTTACAATAAAGAAAAGCATATCAGGAAATATCGTAATTTCCCTATACATTTTACAAAAAACGGAATGAGTTTCGAGGAAAATATGAAAAATGCAAAAGCTTCAAATATTATTCTTGATTTTCAGAATTCTATTCATAAAGGATTATCATTCAGGGTTTTTGAAGCAGTAGGATTCAGAAAAAAACTGATCACAAATAATGAGCTGGTGAAAAACTATGATTTTTATAACCCAAATAATATATTTCTTTTGAATCAACATAATTTATCTGAAGTCAAAGACTTCCTGAATACTGATTATATTCGTTCTTCTGAAGAAGTTTACCATAAGTATTCTTTTAGTAATTGGATACAGCTATTATTCAATTAAAATAAATTAAATTTATTTCATGAAAACTTCAGTTGCGCTTTGCACCTATAATGGAGAAAAATACATAAAACAACAGCTTGATTCTATCTTGAAACAAACTGTTCCTGTAGATGAAATTATTGTATGTGATGATGGTTCTACAGATACCACTATTTCAATCATAAATTCTTACCAGAAACAGTATCCTGAAATATTCAAAGTCCATATTAATGAACAAAATTTAAGGAGTGTAAAGAATTTTGAAAAAGCTGTGTCATTATGTACAAATGAAATCATATTTCTAAGTGATCAGGATGACATTTGGATTGATGAAAAAGTACAGATTTATCTCAATCACTTTAATAAAAACCCCAACATTTCAGTAATTGCATCTAACGGTTACGGAATAGATGAAAATGACAATATTCTAAATGTTATAACAATCTGGGATGTAATCCCTTTTATAAGAAAAACAGGTAAAGAATTAAACTATTTTGAAATCATAAGTTTTTCCGGAAATATAGCAACCGGAGCAACAATGGCTATTAAAAAAGATTTTATTCAAAAAACAATTCCCTTTCCAATGGTTCCGGAATTTCACCATGACGAATGGATTGCCTTAATAGCTGCCTCTGAAAATAAGTTTGATTTTTTAGATACAAAAACTTTTTATTACAGACAACATCAAAACCAGCAAGTAGGAGGAGTTTTTTTTGAAAACACAGAAAAAAGAAAGGATAGATTAATAAAATTTTTTAACCCTAATTTTAATGATATAAGTTTTTCAAACTACAAACATATTTTAAAACGAACCTGTAATTCTTATAAAAAGAATGTAGGTTTATTAAATAACACCACAATTCATAGGAATATATTTATAAAGAACATTGAACTGTTTGAAGGTATTTTTCATAAATACAAACATGAGATGATGAAAAAATATCCTTTTCGTTCTTTTTTCTTAAACATATCAGATAAAATAAATAATAAGAGACAGCTAAAATGAATCACAATTACGGTATAAATATCTCAGGATACATCAATAAAGCTTTTGGCCTTGGAACAGCTGTAAGAGCCAATATCAATGCCATTCAATCTGTAGAAATTCCGTATGTTATTAATGACTTTAATTTAATAATGCCGGAAAGTACTGGGGAAATTAATTTTGAGCAAACCATTTCTTCTGAAAATCCTTTTGAAGTTAACCTTGTACAAATAAATCCGGATAATTTAGCAAATACATTTAAAACAGTTGATCCCTCTTATTTTCAAAATAAATTTAACATTGCTTTCTGGGCTTGGGAGTTGGAGAATTTCCCTGATCAGTTTAGAGATTATTTTAATCTGTTTGATGAGATCTGGACTCCAAGTAATTTTTGCGTAGAAGCAATTTCTAAAGTTTCTCCTGTACCTGTTATCAGAATTATGCATTCTATAGAAATAGAGGAAACTCCTTATGGCAGAAAAGATTTCAATTTACCGGAGACTCCATTTATCTTTATGACCATGTTTGATTATCATAGTTCAATAACCAGAAAAAATCCATTAGCCACGATCAATGCATATGAAATGGCTTTTGGCCGCAATAATGAAGATGTGATACTGGTTATTAAAACATCTATCAGTAAAGAGTTTCCAAATGAAAAAGGCTTAATCTTAGATAGAATCAGCGATAACAAAAGTATTATTTTAATAGAGGAAATCTTCGAAAACAATAAGCTTCATAGTCTGATTAATTGCTGCAATTGTTTCGTATCTCTTCATCGATCAGAAGGATTTGGATTAACAATGGCTGAAGCCATGTATTTAGGAAAACCAGTTATTGCTACAGCTTATTCCGCCAATACTGAGTTTATGAATATCAATAACCATTTTCCTGTTAAATATGATTTAATCGGAACAGGGAATGAATATTATTTTAGCAATGATAAAGATATTTGGGCCGATGCCAATGTAGCTCATGCTTCCGAACAAATGTTTTTGGTATTTAATAATGAAAGCTTATCAAAACAAATAGCTCAAAAAGGACAGGATGATGTAAAAAAATTTTTGTCTCCAAAAAAGATTGGCAACCAGATTAAGCAAAGACTCGATTTTATCTATACGGAGCTAATAGGAAAAGTATCACAAAGCGAATCAAAAAATGAAATGCTTTTAAGATTTGAAAATAATTCATTAAAAGAAAAGCTTGATAAGATAAGAAGTATCAAGAGTGTTCAATGGAAAATTAAATTCAAAAATTTACAAAATAAATTAACTGGAAAAAACAGAAAATATTTCTGGGAAGATTAAGTTAACGTATCATAAAATTCATTTTGTTTTTTTTGTTTTTCAACGTCTTTTCTATGAATTAAACATAAATTATTTTCTGCCGGAATATATTTTACTTTCCTATATCCATAAAAGGTTTCGTGGACTTTATTTTTCCAGAATATATTTTTATTATTTTTAATAATTCTGGGCTGATAGTCAGGGAAGTTAATATATCCCATTTCATTTATATCCCATTTCATTTTCCGAATATAATCTTCTGTAATACCGTCGACAATATTTATTCTTGGTACAAAAAAGCAATCTCCACGACTTTCTTTTCTTAGATAGGCTTTCAGGGTCTTAATAAGATCTTCTTCGGGATATTCATCAGCATCAATTTGGAAAAGATATCGACATTCTGCATGTTTAATGAGATTATTTTTAAATGTAGCAAAATCACCATTAAGTTGAGCTTCAATAATTTTAACCTTTGATTTATAATTTTCCAATACTTCTCCCACTTTTTGATCAGGAGCTGTCATATCTCTTAAAATAATAACCTCATCTTTTTTATCGATTAAAGGCAATAATACATCCAAAAGTTTGCACAGCTCTTTGGATTCGTTGCATACAGTTATACCATAGGAAATCGTAACTGGTTTAAGAAAATCAAACATATCTCTTCTATTAATTATAAACTATCGGGTAATTACCCGAAAAATGAACAAAGTAATTCTCTGCAATTAATTCTTTTACAAACGACTTATATAATTGAGTAGGATAGAAACAATATCCTGTTTTTTTTAGGTAATATTTTTTTAAAAATTTCAATACTTTTTTCTCATGAAGTTCTACCTGATTCCCTTTTTCAGTCCCTTTTATTTTATATAAAATCTGAACATTAAATTTATCCGGAAGAGCTTCAAACCAACTATTAATCTGGGAAAAATAAGCAAAAGGTGATTCTTCAAAACTATTCAGTTCTCCTTGATTATGATCTGAATAATAATATTCTTTAAATGTATCAGCAATTTTTTTAGGTCTGAAAACAAATACACCTCCATTGATACTCCCCTGTAACAAAGGATGGGGGGTAAAATGACGATCTGTAAAATATACCTCGTTGGTTTCTTCTAATATTCTTGGAATATGTCTCCAAGTTCTGTTGAACTCTTCTGTTCCTCTGGGATCTAAAATGGCTCCGAAATACTTATCTTCGGGGAGGTATTCAAAAACTGAAGGAGCCTTATCTGAAATAATTATATCCAGATCTAAGAAAAGAACTACATCATAGGTTTGCATTACGGATGGTATCAATAACTTTTGAGCCAGGAGTGGCCTGTGGAAATTTCCATCCAACGGTTGATCAATAACTTTTATATCAGCTCCGCACTTTTTAGCATAATGTTCAAACTGGATCTTATTTCTTTCATACATTTTCCAGTATTTTTCTCCTACGATAAAAAGGCAAATTGCTTTTTTCATTGATTATCTAAATGTTTTTAATCATACAAAAATACATTTAAAAAGATAAAGCTGTATGAAATAATCATACAGCTTTATCTTTTTATTTTTTATTTCATTGATTAATAAGCATAGAAAGCAATACCTTCTGCTATATACTCACGTGGGGTAACCGGAGCTCCTCCCGGTGAAGCAACATAGTAATGATCCTTCTGAGATGGACTATAAAATTGATAAATTGGTTTTTTTGTGCTGTCCATAGTAGCATAAAAAGCAATTCCCTCATATGTATAAGTAGCAGGAGTGCCCAGATAGGTTGAATAATAGTGATCTTTCTCTTGTGGGCTATAATATTGATAAACTGGAATTGTTCCAGGTGCCTTATAGCTATACGCCTTGAAAAATTCTCCCTCAGCAACATAAGTATTTGGCGTTCCTGGCCAAGTAGAAAGGAAGTGATCTCTTTCTTGTCCGCTATAGAATCCGTATATTGGAACTGGAATATAATCCAACATTACTTTATTATCGATCAGGTACTGAATAACATAAGATTTAAGCGAAGCTTTTTTTGCAGGATCTTTTACCAAATCAAAAATAAATACTAATCCATTATTTCCAAAATCTACCAATACAGAGTTATTTGGTGTCGAACTGTTCTGCCAGCCTGCAATATTAATTTTAGGATTGTTTTGATCAAGATTTAACTCCCCAATTAGGCCTTTTGAAGGATCTCCCCCTCTTGTTCTGTAAGAGAGTTTTTTAGAAAAATTCTTGGTAGATTCTGATGTATTTACATCATTTTCAACATTTACATCAAAAATACCTTTCATTCCGACTTTCACTCCAATTCTTGCTGCCCGTTCACGATCTTCATTACGAGTCTCAGATTGAAATATAATATCCATTTTGGCTCCTGTATAAATGTCTACTGCAACATGAGTTCCATAATACTGTACAATTTGTTGAGGCGTTTTAGTCTGCAAGTCTTGTTCAAATTCCGGAGTCACATAATCTGATAACATTTCTGTTGTAGCATTAAATCTAAGTCTTTTTTGCTTAATTAATAGATTGTAGCTACCATAAATGTATTTTGCATCAAATTTGTTGTTGGTTGTCACTGCTGAGTTAAATCCTACCGAAAGTGTTTTTTTAAATAA
The DNA here is from genome assembly GCF_003385595.1 of Chryseobacterium flavum. Classification (GTDB taxonomy): domain Bacteria; phylum Bacteroidota; class Bacteroidia; order Flavobacteriales; family Weeksellaceae; genus Chryseobacterium; species Chryseobacterium flavum. Next base: position 103,660 of record NZ_QNUE01000008.1, read on the forward strand.
TGGGATTCCGGCAGTAACATCCACTTTTGTTGAAATCATCTTAGAATAAGACTCAGCATTTTCTCCATAATCTTCTACATATTCTTGTGAAAAAGTGTTCTCAGACATCAACCTTCCACTTTGCTCCATTTTAAAACGATCAATATCAATCACCTTAAATCCCGCGGCATTTGCATTTGCATATTCACCTGCCGCATTATACCCGTGCCCCAAGACATCATATATTCCATCACCTGCAGATCTTGCTAAAGTTGAAGGATTACTTTGCCTACATTTTCAGGTGTTACTTCATTATTTAAATCTTCAGAACAAGAAGTAATAAAAAGTAGTAAAGTACTGAAATAAAATAAAAATTGTTTTTTCATATATTTTTTTTAATTATCGCAAAATTACTATTTATACACTTTTAAACAGCATAATTAAAGTGAAATATATCACTATAAAAAGACAAAAAAACAATGAAAAACACGTATATTACGAAGAAGGATAAAAATATTAATTCTCGTACATAAGAATTTTAATTAAAAAAACAAATTCCTAATCAACAACAAACGAAAACAATTTAACAAAAATCTTTTCTTTATGAATTTAATGCTTATTCACCAACTATGCATTAGAATCAATAAATAACTATTTTACATGTATGTAAGGGATAACAGGAATAAAAACAATTTCTATTTTACACCCTTGCTTATAATAAAATAAATTTACCCTCTAAACTTTTAAAACCTATAAATTAAGTAAATTTGCAAAAATTAAAATTGAAATGGAGAAAGTAAGAGTACGTTTTGCTCCAAGTCCCACCGGACCTTTGCATTTAGGAGGCGTAAGAACTGCATTATATGATTATCTTTTTGCTAAAAACCAGGGAGGAGAGTTTGTATTAAGAATCGAAGATACGGATACTGCAAGATATGTGGAAGGAGCTGAGGAATATATTGAAGAAGCCTTAGAATGGTGTGGTATCATTCCTGATGAAAGCCCTAAGAAAGGAGGAAAATTTGCTCCTTACAGACAATCTGAAAGAAGAGATATCTATGACAGATATACTGAACAAATCTTAAAAACGGATTATGCCTATCTTGCTTTTGACACCCCGGAGGAACTGGATACAATGCGTGCAGAATTTGAAGCCAGGGGGGAGGTATTTTCTTATGACAACAAAACAAGAAACCGTCTGAGAAATAGTCTTGCTCTTTCAGAAGATGAAGTTCAAAGGTTATTGGATGAAAAAACACCATATGTTGTAAGATTTAAAATGCCTGTTGACAGAGTTCTGAATCTTGAAGATATTATCCGTGGAAAATTTTCTGTTAATACCAATACTCTAGATGATAAGGTTTTGGTAAAAAATGATGGTATGCCTACCTATCATTTTGCCAATATTATTGACGACCATGAAATGGAAATTTCTCATGTCATCCGTGGTGAAGAATGGCTGCCATCGCTGGGGCTGCATACTTTATTGTATGAAGCGATGCAATGGAAGGCTCCACAATTTGCTCACCTTTCACTGATTTTAAAACCTGAGGGAAAAGGGAAGTTAAGTAAAAGAGACGGTGATAAGTTCGGATTTCCGGTATTCCCGCTTGATTTCAAAGACCCTGCAACAGGAATTGTTTCAAAAGGATATAGAGAAAATGGCTACCTTCCTGAAGCATTCATTAATATGGTAGCTCTATTGGGATGGTCTCCTGCAGATGATAAGGAAATCCTTTCTATGGATGAGATGATCAGAGAGTTTGATCTTCATAAAGTACATAAAGCGGGTGCCAGATTCAGTAAAGAAAAATCAGAATGGTTCAATCATCAGTATATTCAGCTAAAATCTGATGAAGAGCTTCTGCAGATTCTTAAAAAAACTGACCTTGATCTTTCAGGTTCATCGGATGAAAAATTATTAAAAGTGATTCATCTGATGAAAGAAAGAGCAACTTTTCCAAAAGATATTTATGAAAATGGAAAGTTTTTCTTTACTTCCCCGGTTGCTTACGATGAAAAAGCATCAAAAAAAGCCTGGAATGATGAAACCTCTGCTATTTTAGGAGAATTAGCATCCGTTCTTTCAACAACTGATTTCAGTACTGAAATGTTAAAGCAAACTGTTCACGACTTTGCTGACAATAAGGGTTTAGGAATGGGTAAAGTTATGATGCCATTACGTTTATCTTTAGTAGGAGAGCTTAAAGGCCCGGACGTTCCGGATATCATGGAAATCATTGGAAAAGAGGAAACTATATCCAGAATAAACAATGCTGTAAATAATTTTAAATAAAATTACCATAATTTTTCATACATTTGAAAGATTTAATTTACTTCAAGAAATGGAATATTTAAGTTTCGAACTTCCTATCAAAGAATTAATGGATCAATACCAGACCTGTTCTTTAGTAGGAGAAGAAAGTGGTGTTGATGTAAAATTAGCATGCAGCCAAATTGAGGATAAGATTTTAGAAAAGAAAAAAGAAATCTATGAAAATCTTACACCTTGGCAAAGAGTACAACTGTCCCGTCACCCAGATCGTCCTTACACATTAGACTATATTAATGGGATGGCAGACAAAGGCAGTTTCTTAGAACTTCACGGAGATAGAAATTTCGCTGATGATCCGGCAATGATTGGAGGATTGATTACCTTAGATGGCCAGAAAGTAATGGTTATAGGGACTCAGAAAGGAAGGACCACAAAAGAAAGACAGCATAGAAGATTTGGGATGCCAAATCCTGAAGGATACAGAAAAGCTTTAAGATTAATGAAGCTTGCTGAAAAATTTAATATCCCTGTAGTAACTTTAGTTGATACACCAGGAGCATATCCGGGACTGGAAGCTGAAGAAAGAGGACAGGGAGAAGCTATTGCAAGAAACATTTTTGAAATGGTTCAGCTTAAAACCCCGATCTTCACTTATATTATCGGAGAAGGAGCAAGTGGCGGAGCCTTGGGAATAGGTGTTGGAAATAAAGTATATATGTTGGAAAATACTTGGTATACTGTAATTGCGCCTGAAAGCTGCTCTTCTATCTTATGGAGGAACTGGGATCACAAAGAAGATGCAGCCAATGCATTGAATCTTACTCCCCAGGATGCATTAAGGGAAAAATTTATTGACGGCATTATTGAAGAACCACTTGGAGGAGCTCATTATGACCCGGAAACCACTTATTTAAATTTAAAAAATTCTATTCTGCAAAATATCAAAGCTTTTTCTAAATTTACAGGACAGGAGCTTGAAACCCAGAGACAGGATAAATTTATTGCAATGGGGCAATTTAAAGGATAAAAAAACAAAAAGGTTAAGAGTTTTTCTTAACCTTTTTTAATAAGCTTTAGTCTTCTTCTAATCAGCAATATTAAGTGCTATTTCAATGTCCTGGTTAATTCTTTTCAATGAAGAATATTTGGCATCACATACCATTGTTGTAAGAATATATTCTCCTTTTTCAATCAAAATAAAATTTTCTCCTTTTGCAGGAACACTTAAATTATAATATTTCTTACCGTTTATCTTTACGATCAGATTACAATTTGAGCGATTTTTAATGTTAACATAAGCCTCATTTTTATTGATATCATTATTAAAGAGATGAGTAAGCATAGCCGCTCTCTTTTTATTTTCTTCACTAGGTCCAGCCTTTGTGCCAGCACTTTTGGCAGATCCTGCCGAAGCATAACTTACAGCTCTTTCTTCTCTTAAAGCATTAATCGCAGCAGTTGTCTTATCATTGGCAGATGTATTATTATTTGCAGCAAGCACCTTACCACTATTCAGTTCATTATTTTTAACAATCTTTTCAATCTTATCCTTACTAATTGGCTTTACTGTGGGTTTAGCTTCCGGTGAATTATCTGCCATAATGATTTCCATTAATTTTCTTTTAAAGTAATCTGTTTTTTCGTGACCCGGATTTTGTTTAATAAAACCAGCAACTACCCTTGCTTCTTTTGAAATCTCTGCCTCCTGTTCCGTATAAATAATAACAGTTTCTTTTTCTACAACAGCTTTAGATTTTGATTTTTTCTTTTTTTGTGAAAAACCAAGAGAAAAAATGCATATAAATAAGAGGAAGAAGATTTTTTTCATTAATCAAAACTTTAAAATAGTATTAAATATATTAATAACGTGAAAAGTCATTTTTTAGTTTATCATTAAAATCATTATCTTTGCACTGCTCTAAAATTAAGCTAAAAATTAATACTAATCTTAAATAAAAAATAATAGATATTATGTCTTATACACCAGTTGCTGCAGACGTAGCAAAATTAAGAAACCAAACAGGTGCAGGTATGATGGACTGCAAAAAAGCTCTAGTTGAAGCAGAAGGAGACTTCGAAAAAGCAGTAGATATCCTTAGAAAAAAAGGACAAAAAGTTGCTGCCAACAGAGCTGACAGAGAGTCTACCGAAGGTGCTGTTATTGCAAGAGTAAACGAAGACAACACTTTGGGTGCTGTTATTTCTTTAAATTGTGAGACTGACTTCGTTGCTAAAAATGAAGCATTCATTGAATTAGCTTATGAATTAGCTGAAATGGCGATTTTTGCTTCTACTAAAGAAGAGCTTTTAGCTACTGATTTCCACGGAATTACTGTTGCTGAGAAATTAGTTGAACAAACAGGAGTTATCGGTGAGAAAATTGAGATCGGTGCTTTCGAAAGAATTGAAGGGCCATTCTTAGGTGCATACATCCACGCAGGAAACAAAATTGCTGCTATCACTTCACTTTCTGCAAAAGTAGACGGAGCAGATGAAGCTGCTAAATCTGTATCTATGCAGGTTGCTGCCATGAACCCAATCGCTTTGGATGAAACTGCTGTATCTCAGGAAACAATCAACAAAGAATTAGAAATCGAAAGAGAACTTCTGATAAAAGAAGGTAAGCCTGAAAACATTATCGATAACATTCTTAAAGGTAAGATGCAGAGATTCTACAAAGATAACACATTGGTACACCAGGCGTTCATTAAGGATGCAAACCAATCTGTTGCTGATTATGTAAAATCTGTAAATGCAGACCTTAAAGTAACAGGATTTGTAAGAGTAAGCCTTTAATTAAGCTTTCAAAAAAATAACAATCCCGATGAGTACTCATCGGGATTTTTTTTGGGAAGTACTAATAAATAAAGGTGTTTCTGATAAATACAAATTTTAATTTTGAAATTACCATTTTTACATCCAAGAGCTTTTTTAATTAAAAATCGGAAACAATTATTAACATTTATTCACATTTCATTAACTGTATTTCATTTTTTATTTTAATTTTGTAGAAATCCTAATTCCATACACATGAAAAGATTTCTACTCAGTTTAGTACTAATTTTTTTGACAATCAATCCACTCTTTGCTCAAAGGGATACAGAACATTGGTTTGCACCAATGGCGGCCAATTCATCAGTATTTAACAGTCCACAACAGGGCCTATATTTTTCTACCGATTCTATAGATCCTTTCCCGGTGATAATATACAGTAACAACCTGCCATTAGACACTGTGACAATCAGCAAGGGGAATCCTCAAGTATATAATGTCACAACTTCCAATATGATTACCTCTGACGTAAATGAAAAATTCACATCGGTAGGAAAAGGGCTTTATACTAAAGGGCCTAAACCCTATTTTGTGAATTTCAGATTCAGTGTTTTAAGTCATGGAGAAATATTAACATCTAAAGGAAAAGCTGGTATTGGGAAGAAATTTTATGTTGCTGCTGCCCCGATGACTGGTCAGAGTCTTACTGTTCTAAACTTTACAACCGGAATTTTAGCTACAGAAGATAATACTACAGTAACCGTTTCAGGTTATGACCCGGGAGTTCAGTTTTCTAATGGGACAACCGGAGCAACCAATCCCACGATGACCTTTACTTTAAATAAAGGGAAAGCCTACATTATCGAAGGTCTTCGAAATAACGGGACAAATGCCACGGGATTTATAGGAGCTAAAATAGTTGCAGATAAGCCAATTTCTGTTACAAATGGAAACTTTAATGGCCAGTTTGCGCTACCACCAGCTAATGGGAGCGATGGTTCAGATATTGTAATGGACCAGTCTGTACCAACCGACAGATTAGGAAATGAGTTTGTTCTTGTAAAAGGGAATGGCGGTATCGCGGACGGTGTTGAGGATGCATTAATTATTGCTACAGAAGACAATACCGAAGTATATATAAATGATGGTACGACTCCGATAGCAACGCTTAATGAAGGTCAGTGGGTACGTGCATGCCAAGGACCAAACAATACATTTGTTAACAAATATATTGACCAGGGAAATGGTCATTACAATATGCGCATCAAAACATCTAAAAATGTTTATGTATACCAGCTTTTAGCAGGTATCAATGATTATACGGCAACCCTGGGGTATAATTATGTCCCGCCATTGAACTGTTTCCTACCCAGAAAGATTGATGAAATTGCCATGGTAAACATTTTACCACCGACAAATAATACTGTAAAATTAAATATACTTACTGAAGCAGGAGCTGTGGTTAATGTAAACAGTTCCCCGCTTCCTGCAACGCAAGGTCCTTATCCTGTGACAGGGACTACAGCCTGGGTTTCATATTCAGTACCTAATGCAACAGGAAATATTACGGTCACTTCCACAAAAGCTGTTACTGCAGGTATTGCCGGGGGAAGTGGTGCCGTTGGTTATGGTGGTTATTTTGCCGGTTTTTCTTCCATTCCTGTTATTGCAAAAAAATCAGGAGAATGCGTTCCGGGAATCGTTTTGGAAGTAGATGACAGCTACGAATCCTATCAATGGTTCCGCAACGGAGTTGCCATTGGGGGAGCAACCGCCAATACCTATACTCCTACACAGTCCGGAAATTATACCGTAAAAGTAACAATGGGCACATGTCCACCTGTTACCACACCAATCTATAAAGTGGAAACCTGCTTAAAAGAAACGACTCAGAACCTTAATGCATGTGCTACAAAAATTATTACACCAGCCTTTACTTCTTCTACTCAGACCCCTGCACCAGGTTCTGTAATAATTATCACGCCGCCTACTAACGGAACAGCAGTTGTAAATTCTAACGGAACCATTACTTATGTTCCCAATGCAAACTATCTTGGGCCGGATGAAATTGTTTATAAATTCTGTGGGGCCGCTACTGAATTTATTGATTGTGAGCAAGTCACCTTAAAACTTACTGTCGTCCCTTTCATTGTACAGGACGCTACTATTGAAGCATGCTGGTATGATGTTGCTCCTTACGCTTATTTTGATCTCACCAAAGCAAAAGTAACTGATTATACTGCTGTTGTTAAAAAATACTATCGTACATTAAATGATCTTAATTCTGGTATCAATGAAATAACAACTCCTGACAACTTCCCGTCTACAGGAGGAACTGTATATGTAAAGATTACCACGGCTGAAGGCTGTACAGCAAATGCAAAAATTGAACTTATTGCATTACCAATCATGAAATCTCCGCTTCTTGTTGATCAGTATATCTGTATGGATGCTAAAACAAATCTTGATGCCGGACCTGGTTATGATTCATATGAATGGAATACAGGTGCTACCACGTCAGGTATCAGAGATGTTGGTGTTGGCGAATATACTGTAATTCTAGGTAAAAATGGATGCTTCCTGCCTCAGACTGTAAGAGTAAAAAAGGCAGAAGATCCTGTAATTACACAAATTGAGATATCCAACAATACTGCATCCGTAATTGTAACAGGAGGAAAACCTCCATACAAATATGCAGTAGACGGAACTACTGAGTGGCAGGAATCCAATTCTTTTTCAGGACTATCCAGAGGACAGCATACATTCTATGTAAAAGATGCTTATGACTGTACGCCTGTTTCTGTAGAGGTTACCGTTCCGAATTTACTAAATGCCATTACGCCTAATGGTGATAACGTAAATGATTATATAGATTATAGCGAGCTTGCTTATAAAGAAAACCTTTCTTTTGTAGTTTATGACAGGTATGGTAATATGATATTTACCGGTAATAAGTTCAATAATTACAAATGGGACGGAAGACATTTTGATAAAAAACTTGGAACAGGAACTTACTGGTATCATATCAACTGGAATGAGCCGAACAAAGAAAAGACCCCAATAAAATATACAGGTTGGATTCTGGTAAAAAACAGGGATTAATCTTTAAAACATATTATCATAAACCACGATTTAATGATCGTGGTTTATTTATTAATTTATCAACGAAATTCACAATTATTTTTAGGAATAATTAATTATTCTATTATTTTTGTAAAAATCTAATATAACATCTATGAAGAAAACTCTATCTTTTTTTCTGTTATTATTTGTGGCAGTTCATATGCTTTTTGCCCAGAGAGATACAGAACATTGGTTTGCTCCCATGGCAGCCAGATCAACACAACTCAGCAGCCCTAAACAGGCTCTGTACTTTTCTACAGATTCCGTAACTCCGTTCCCTGTGGAAATTTATAGTAATAATACTTTATTAGGCACTGTAACAGTAAGCAAAGGCTCACCGCAAACATTTGATGTCCCTTTAAACAGAATGGTTGCGAGTGGCACGGGTGAACTTTTTACACCGGGAAATAAAGGGCTATATACAAAAGGAACAAAGCCTTATTTTGTAACATACAGATTTTCTGTAGTCAGTCATGGTGAAATATTAACGTCTAAAGGTAAAGCCGGAATTGGTAAAAAATTCTATGTTGTAACAGCTCCTATTGAGAGACTTGATAGCGGATTTAATTTTACGACAGGAATCTTAGCCACTGAAGACAATACTAAAGTTACGGTTTCTGATTATTCTCCGAATATTCTATTCAGTAATGGCTGGACAGGAATTACTAATCCTACCCTTACGATGACTTTAAACAAAGGTCAATCTTATATTATTGAAGGAGTAGGTAATGAAGCTGTGAACAAAGAAGGCTTTATTGGAGCAAAAATAGAATCGGATAAGCCTATCTCCGTTACCAATGGAAATTTTAATGGTCAGTTTGCCATAACAACAAGTTATGATGGATCTGATATTGTAATGGATCAATCGGTTCCTACCGACCGGCTTGGAAACGAATTCGTTCTCGTAAAAGGAAATGGCAATATTAGCGAAAGAATGGAAGATGCCTTAATAGTAGCAACCGAGGGAGGCACACAGGTCTATATAAACAACGGTACAACTCCTGTTGCTACCCTTGCAGAGGGTGAAAGCTATAGAGTTAATAAAACAAGCAATACCAATTATATTGACCAGGGAAATAACCATTACAACATGTACATCCGGACCACAAAAAATGTTTATGTTTATCAGCTAATGGCTGGTATTGCTAACAGCAATGCTACGCTTGGGTTTAATTATATTCCCCCATTAAACTGTTATCTTCCGAGAAAGATTGATGAAATAGGAAAGCTTAAAGATCTTCCGTATTATACTACACTTAACAACCATATTGTAAAGTTAAATATCCTCACAGAAACAGGAGCAGCCGTAACAGTAAACGGAACAGCTTTACCTGCTACACAAGGACCTTTTCCGGTAAGCGGAACTACCAATTGGGTATCTTATTCTGTCCCTGATATCACCGGAAATGTTACAATAACTTCAACAAAGGCTGTCACAGCAGGTATTTCCGGAGGTAGCGGTGTGGTAGGATATGGAGGGTATTTCGCAGGTTTCTCTTCCATCCCTGTTATTGCAAAGCAGACCGGAGACTGTATTCCAGGTCTCGTACTGGAGGTAGGGGATAGTTTTGACTCCTATCAATGGTATCGAAATAATACAGCTATTCCCGGTGCAACATCATTTTCTTATACACCTACCCAGTCAGGTAACTATACTGTAAAAATTACAGTTGGAACCTGTCCTCCTGTTGTTACTCCTGTTTATAAAGTATTTACCTGTCTGGCTGAAACTACTTTAAATGATACTGTTTGTGATGTTGTAAAACAGATTATACCAACATTTACAAACTCTACCCAGACTGTTGTTCCGGGATCAGTAACTATTATTACTCCTCCGGCTCATGGTAATGCCATTATTGATCCGGTGACTGGTGTAATAAGCTACGCCCCTGCTTTTGGTTATGTAGGACCAGATACCATTGTCTATAAATTCTGTGGAAATGATCCTGAATTCACTGATTGTGAAGAAATAACATTAAACCTAACAATATCTGAAAGCCCGGTAGTAAATGATGCTGCACTAAGAACCTGTTTCCTTGAAGAGAATCCGGCAACAGGCTTATTCAATCTTACAAACGCTCTTGTAACCACACAGAACGGTGTTACTAAAAAATATTATCCATCTCTTGCTGACGCTCATGCTGGAACCAACGAGATTCTAAATCCGACAAATTATATTGCTCCAAATGGTGTTGTATATGTAAAAGTAACGAATGCTAACGGATGTTACAAAGTTGCAGAGGTCACTTTAACGGTTTTACCTCCGGTAAAATCAGATATACTGATTGATAAAATCATCTGTATAGAAGGTAAAACAACACTTGATGCGGGACCCGGATTTAAAAGCTATGAATGGAGTACAGGAGCTACAACGCAGATCATCAGCAATGTAGGTGTAGGAACATATTGGGTAAAACTTAAAACAGGTGATTGTGTAACAATGCAAACGGTAAAAGTTTATGCTTCAGAGCAACCGGTCATTTCCAATATTGACATTTCCAATAACACGATTACAGTGCATGTTGTGGGCGGAACACCTCCATACAAATATTCCATTGATAACCTTAACTGGCAGGACTCTAATATCTTCACTAATATAGCAAGAGGAAACACAAGCGTTTATGTAAAGGATGACTATAACTGCGAACCGATAAAAGTGGATATTACAGTTCCTAATTTGATCAATGTTATAACACCTAATGAAGATGGGGTAAATGATGCTATTGATTATTCTTCTCTGGCAAATAAAAACAACCTTGTGGTTAATATTTTTGACAGATATGGGACCAAAATTTATCAGGCAGACAAGTTAAATGGATATAAATGGAACGGAACAATAGATGGAAATAAAAGAGTCTCTACCGGAAACTACTGGTACGAGGTAGCATGGACCGAACCCAACAGCAAACAAACTGCTATTAAATTCTCCGGTTGGATTTTAGTAAAAAACAGAGAATAAATTTTATACTGAAATATCAAGCCACGGCCGTATGCCGTGGCTTTTTTATTATATTTCCAAGCATTTAATGCTTTTTATTATTAAATTTGTGATAAATACCATTACTGAATGAAGAAAATTCTATCTTTTCTACTTATATTTTATACTTTCACCTTTGCACTCGCACAATTAGACAGGGAGCATTGGTTCGCTCCAATGATAGATCGGACAGGCAGTCCAAATCCGTATCAGAAAATATATTTATCTACCAACCGGACTACTCCTTTTCCCGTTAACATTTATAACAATAATATCCTGATTGGAACAGTTAATATCAGTAAGAATAATCCACAGAAATTTGATGTATTAAGAGAATATATCATTACTACCCAACAAACAGATCTATTCACGCCAACTACAAAAGGATTATATTTAAAGGCTGAATTCCCTTTTTATGCTAACTTAAGGTTTTCTGTTTTCAATCATGCAGAAATCATAACATCAAAAGGAATTCCATCCACCGGTAAAAACTTTTTTACGGCTTCAGCCCCAATCTCTGTAAGCAATGTTATTTTGAATTTCATGACGAGTATCCTTGCTACAGAAGACAATACCACCGTTACGATATCGGGATACAGCCCTCTTGTTCAATTTTCAAATGGAACTACCGGAGCGACCAATCCAACAATGACTTTTACACTCAACAAAGGGCAATCATATATTATTGACGGTATTGGGAATATTACAGATAATTCTGATGGGTTTATCGGGGCAAAAATCAGCTCAAACAAGCCCGTCAATATTACCAATGGAAATTTCAACGGGCAGTATGCAGGGGATTATCCGACAAGTTCAGATATCTTAATGGATCAGGCTGTGCCCGTCGACAGGCTTGGGAATGAGTTTGCTCTTGTAAAAGGAAACGGAAACATTGGATCCCATATGGAAGGAGCAATAGTTATTGCCACTGAGAACAATACCCAGATATATGTAAATAATGAAACAGTACCCGTTGCAACCATCAATGCCGGAAAATATTTTGTAATTCCAGATACAAAATATGTCCTTCAGGGAAATGGTCATTATAATTTATATATCAAGACTTCTAAGAATGCATATATATATCAGATACTCGCAGGAAGTTCAAATACCCTAAATCAGGTCGCCACCGGTGGATTCAATTTTATACCTGCACTTAACTGCTATTTGCCAAAACAGATTAATGAGCTAGGTTTTATTAATGAGAATTTTGTCTATTCAAACGGGAATCCTTCAGGTATACTTAACATCCCCACGAAACTGAATCTTATTACAGAAAGAGGAGCTACCGTTACCGTAAATGGTGGAACACCTCCGGCAAATACCGGCCCATATGATATGACAGGGACTACCAACTGGGTAACTTATGGAATTCCCAATGTAACCGGGACAATAACCGTGGTTTCAGATAAAGCCATAACAGCAGGAATCAATGCCGGAAGTGATGCGATAGGATATGGAGGCTTTTTTGCCGGCTTCCCTACTCAGCCTGTAATTATAAAGTCGGGAGGAGATTGTATTCCGGGAATTGTCCTTACAGTAGACCCTGTTATTTATGATACTTACCAATGGTATAGAAACGGAACTCCTGTATCAGGAGCTACAAGTGCATCTATCACACCAACCCAATCCGGATATTATACTTGTTCTGTTACCATGGGTCGTTGTGCACCGTTGGTCACAGAGCAATATAAAGTCCTTAACTGTACAAAGATCAGTACTGTGGCCTATGACGTATGTATATCAAAAACAATAACTCCAACTTTTACCAACTCATCACAAACCCCTGTTCCGGCAACAGTTGCTATTACAACAGCACCCATTTTAGGAACGGCCGTTATAAATCCGGCTACCGGAGTCATTACTTATACAGTCAATACTCCGGGAACATCCGGGACTGATACTTTCACCTATACATTTTGTGGAAATGACCCGGATTTTCCTGACTGTGAAACAGTAACTGTAACTATTGATATCCTTGCTATACCTGTCACAGATGCAACCTTAAGCGTATGCGACATCAACGGCCAGGGAGTATTCAACCTCACCACAGCAAGTGTAACGACCAGTTCTCCTGTCGACATTACTTACTATCCGACCCTGGTAGATGCACAAACTGAAAATCCCGCAGCGCTGATTACAAACTCCACATCATACACGGCTCCTAATGGTACTATTGTATATGCCGTCGTAAAGAGTGATCTCGGATGTAAGAGTATTGCCAAAATAACCCTTCATCTTTTTAACAAAGCAATTGTCCTGGATAACTATAACGGAAATTTCTGTGATGATAACCTGGATGGAATCGTAAATATTATCCTTTCCAATATAACAGGTATCGTCCTTAATAACCCTGTCTATTTTACTAATGTAAGATATTATGCTGATCTTAACGATGCCAATGCCGGAAATACCAATACTCTTCCAAATAACTGGAGCTATACTGCTCCCGTTACTATTTACATCAGAGTAGATTCTCCAGATGGCTGTGCTTCGGTAATTAAACCATTACACTTTAGTATCAGCGCAAGGATACAGTTATTAACAACATCTGCAACTCAGGATATTTGTGATGATGATTTAGATGGAATAAAGCCAGTAAATCTGACACAATTCATACCTCTGTTCACTATTGATCCGAATGTTACCTTCACTTTTCATAACAGCATGGCTGATGCACAAAATAATGTCAATCCCATTTCAGCAGCAGCCAACATCAACAATTCTCAAACTTTTTACATCCGGTTTGAAAAAAACGGAATATGCCCGGAGGTTGCGTCCCTTAAAATTCTCATTAAAATTCCTAAAAAATCTGATTTGTTAAAAGACCAGGCGATCTGTCCTAAAATGACCACTACATTAGATGCAGGCCCTGGATTTGATAAATATCTGTGGAGTACCGGTGCAACGACACATTCCATTACCAATGTCCCGGTGGGAAGCTATTGGGTAGATCTGACTTTTAATGGCTGTGTTTACAGACAACATGTAAATGTTACAGAGTTACCATTACCTGTTATTACCTCAATTGAAATTGATGGAACTACTGTAAAAGTAGGTGTAAGCGGGGGAACTCCTCCTTATGAATATTCCCTGGATGGCGTTATATGGCAGAGCTCAAATATTTTTCAGAATGTACCGAGAGGTGCACATCATGTTTTTGTAAGGGATTCCAAATTATGCGGAGAGGTAAAAAAATCATTTGCTATCATTAACCTTATCAATACCATTACTCCAAATGGTGATGGGTATAATGAGGGGATAAACTACTCTGCTTTGATGGCCAATGATAATCTTGAATTCAGAATTTTTGACAGATACGGAGCAGAAGTCTTCAGGGGAACTCCAGAAAACAGATATACCTGGGACGGAAGAATTGGAGGCAGATATGTTCCAACAGCTACATACTGGTATTTTATCAGCTGGACAGAGTACGGGTCTGCACTCAAAATAAAATATTCCAGCTGGCTTCTGGTAAAACACAGATAGAGCTACAATATCATTTTTTAACTAAAATAAATTTTAAAAACAGGTTTATAACACTCATTAACAATTTAATACTAAAGTTTAATATAACTTTAACCTGTATTCTTCATCTTATTTGAAGCAAATTGCCGTATTTCTATGTAATTTTGCCTAATTATATGAAGAAACTATTTACTCTATTGTTATTGGTTTTTTTGGCAAAAATCAATGCACAAATATATTCCGGAGAGGTATTTCTGCGAGACAATTCAATCTTGTATCTTAATCAGGTTTATGTAACGAATCTTAATACCCAAAAGACGGTTCTTACTGATTACAATGGTCACTTCACTGTTCCTGCCAGTCCCGGTGATGTGATTCGCTTTACCTCTATAGTCACAGAAAGAAAAGATATCAAACTTACTCCTCAATTAATGGCACAGCAAAATCTGGTAGAGCTGAAAATTGCTTATTATGAGATCCAGGAAATTGTTCTCAGCAGATTTAAACCTACCGGCAACCTCCGGTATGATGTTAATTCTATCAGAAAAGAGGATAAGAGCCTGGCTCTGAAAAAAGTGATCGGACTTCCTGAGCCGAAAGGAGATGGTAATCCGCCGGAACTTCCTGTTGCCGGCCTGAGAGATGGCGGGCTTACCCTGAGCCTTGAAAGTATTTACGACATGCTTTCCGGAGAACGAAAGAAAAAACAACGTTATCTGGCTTATGAGACAATGAATAATTCTGTTAGTCAGATTAAAAATTATTTAGGTAAGGATTATTTCCTTAGGTTCAAAATTCCTGAAAACTTAATTGATAACTTCCTTCAGTTCGTATATACATCTGAAAATATTCAGCCTTATGTATTGGCCGGAAATTTTGAAGCCATAAAAATTCCGATTGAAAAATATCTTCCCATATACCAGAGACGTCTGAGAAATTCCCACCTTCAGGAGGTAATCAGCAAATAATATTTCTTAAATACCCTGTTAATTTATTTTCAGGGTATTTTATAGAAAAGACAATTATTTTCCGATATGACAAATTCATTTTTGACAATATATTTCTGAATATTCAAAAATAAATGTAATTTTAGGTCATGATTACGGATTAAAAATAAAAACAATAATATTCCGTTATTCTACAAATACTAATTACCACCAAACACAAATTAAGAAAGTACTCATTTTTTTAACTTAATATTATTAATGAAAAAAATATTTTTACTTCTTAGCTCTGTTTTATTCTTCACTGTATCTGCTCAAAAAAAAGGGAAAGATTACAGTAATATTTTAAAAAGCAAAAATATTTATGAAATCAATGCTTTTTTAAGAGACGCTCATCCTGATGATCCAAGAAGATCCGTATTAAAGCCCCGGGTAATGGAAATGATGGTAGAATATATTAAAAATGCCCATCCGGAAGATCAGAAAGTAAAAGACATGCAGGAAATGCTTGCCTTGCTACGGAGAAGACCTTCAACGAAGATTAGTTTTGATGAGATGAATGCAATCATTAAACAGAAACAGATTGCTAAATATAAGGCTGAACTTGCTGCGAAAAAGTCTACCACTGTTTATACTCCAAGTACTGCCCAAAATACTTTTGTAGTTAATACAACTGCTAATACAGCTGTTCCTGATACCGAAGCTGAAGAGTTTAATATGCTGATGTCTGTATCTCCGGTTGAACATCAGAACAGAACAGTCAAAATATTAAATTCATTATTTGACAATGATCCCAATGCCAAGGAATGTATTGTCCTTATTCAAAATAAATCAGACTGTAATATTATTGTAAGAATGGAAGGAGTAGGTACTCTAAAATATCGTTTAGCTGTACCCGCCAGGGGTGAAAGTTCAATAGTAATAGATAAAGGACAGTATTTGTTTACCAGTCTTGTATGTGGCGCACAATATGCTTCACAGAAAACTGTACAAAAACCTATAATGGTTGCCTTAGGGAGTGTGTCATCCCAGTAATCAATTCATTAAGTCTTTCATTAACATGCCTTTTAGCCTTAAAAGGCATAATTTCTATGTAAATTTTACTATTTTTGCAGTCATTTATAAATGATTCAATGGGCAAGAATAAATTAGCAAGATTTGCAGAAAATAAAATATTACCAAATGTTATTCAACCTACAAGAGAAGATGCTTTAAACAACTTTGAACTGAAAGGTAACTGGAGAAAGGATTTTTTTAAAAACGATCATCCCATTGTTCTGGAGTTAGGGTGTGGAAAGGGTGAATATTCTGTAGGGCTTGCAAAAACTTTTCCTGAAAAAAACTTTATCGGGATAGACATCAAAGGAGCGAGATTCTGGTTCGGTGCAAAAGAAGCAGTAGAAAATAATATGCATAATGTAGCTTTTTTAAGAACACAAATTGAGCTTGTTGATCATTTTTTTGCTGAAAACGAAGTAGATGAAATCTGGATTACATTTCCTGATCCACAGATAAAATATAAACGTACCAAGCACAGGTTAACACATCCTGACTTTTTAAACCGATATAAAAAATTCCTGAAGCCGGGAGGAATTATTCATTTAAAAACAGATTCTGAATTTTTACACGGTTACACACTCGGTTACCTGCAAGGGGCTGGCTATGAAATTATCACGGCTCACCATGACATCTATGGTGCACCTGAATATGATCCTAAGACGGAGCATTTAAGAGATATTAAGACCTACTATGAAGAACTCTTTTCAGCAAAAGGAAAAACCATAACTTATATAAAATTCCGGATAAGCTGATGAAATAATATACATCAATGAAAAAAAATTTTTTACGATTTATATTTTTCATTTCCCTGTTCCCAACCTCTGTTTATGCTCAAAAAAAAAGCAAAGATATTCTGAAAAGCACAAATATCAGGGAAATTGAAGAATACTTAAAGACAGCACATCCTGACGATCCGAAGAAAAGCGTGTTAAAACCTAAACTTATTGCGTTGAAAAATGCAGAATGGACAAAAGGTGCACGAACCGCAAAACCTATGGAGGCAAGGCCTGTTATTTCGGATATCCCTAAAAGTGTTATGAGAAATCCAGGTTCAGATGAAGCGGATGAATTCAAACGATTAATTGCGGAAAGCTCAGAAGAACATAAAGAAAAAACAGTAAAACTCCTAAATGCTATGCTTAGCGAAGATATTACCCGAAAAGAAGCTATTCTTTTATTTAAAAATAATTCGGATTGTAATATTGTTCTGAGAATTGAAGGAAAGGATTACTACAATCTGGCTGTTCCGGCACGTGGAGAAAATTTTATTATTCTCAATAAAGGCTCATACATTCTTACCAGCAATATTTGTGATCTGAAATATATCTCTCAGAAAGACATTAAAAAAAGTATATTTGTAACGATCAGTAATCCTGTACCATCTCTGACGGAAACAGATAAAAGCACAAAACAGGAATCCGAAAAGACAGTCCGCAAAAAAAGCTTAAAAAGAAAAACAAAAAAATAAACTGTATGAAAAAGCTATTCGTTTTTATCAGTGCATATGTCCTGTTAAACAGTTGTAATGTCAACTATGGTGGCTACCCCGTAAGAAATCCTTTTCCCACCAATAATTCATCCGGAAACAGAGCCAATACAGAAAGAGAATACAATGAGCTGATGAAAACTTATAAGCCAGAAACAGCTGAAGTACTTAATGATCTCCTGAATAATGATGATCCTGCTAATCCAAGAACTTCAATTTCTGTAGAAAACAAATCTCCATGTAATATGGTACTTACTGTAAGCGGTAGTAATTTTTTTAAAAAAATTCCCATAGGCGCAGGAAAAATAGGATATACAATGCTTCCAAAGAACCAAAACTACAGGTTATCCGGGATGGTTTGTAATTCTTCTTATCAGTCCACAAAATTTATAACAAGTTCTTATTCTATAAAACTTTCCAATTAAAATAAACCTGCAGAAATCTGTAGGTTTTATTATTTCTGAATTCGGGTCGAGGATTACCGGAATATTAAAGGCACTCTACTCTGTCTAAATATACATAAACAAAAAGACGTCGGATAAAATCCAACGTCTTTTCTATAGTAAAGAAAATCTTTAATTATTCTGCATCGAAATCAGCATCTGTATCAGCAGATACTTTTTCTCCTTCTTCTTTAGATTTTTCTTTATCAGCTTTTCTTTGAGACTGACCTTCTTTGATAGATTCAGATACTACGCTAAGGATCATATCGATAGATTTAGAAGCATCATCGTTTCCTGGGATAACGAAGTCTACTTTTCTAGGGTCAGAGTTTGTATCAACGATACCGAAAACTGGAATACCTAATTTCTTAGCTTCAGTTACCGCGATATGTTCTCTTAAGATATCAACTACAAATACTGCAGAAGGAAGTCTAACCATGTCAGCAATAGAACCTAAGTTCTTCTCTAGGTTAGCTCTTTGTCTGTCAACCTGTAATCTTTCTTTTTTAGATAAAGTTTCGAATGTACCGTCTTTTTTCATTTTGTCGATAGCATTCATCTTCTTTACAGCCTTTCTGATAGTAACGAAATTCGTTAACATACCACCTGGCCATCTTTCTGTAATATAAGGCATATTAAGTTCCTGAGCGTGCTTAGCAACAACTTCTTTAGCTTGTTTCTTAGTCGCTACAAATAGAACTTTTTTACCTGCAGAAGTTAATTTTTCTAAAGCGCTGCAAGCCTCATCCAGTTTAACTGCTGTTTTATGTAAGTCTACAATGTGAATACCGTTTTTCTCCATAAAAATGTATGGAGCCATATTTGGATTCCACTTTCTAGTCATGTGACCGAAGTGTACGCCAGCCTCTAAAAGGTCTTTTACATTTGCTTTTGCCATGTTTTCTGTTTTTGTTAGTTTACTTTCCGTCTTTTAAACAATCAACAACTTCTTTAGATGGGAGAAGCGTTTGGATGCTAAACGTAACGGGCAATTGGCGGTTTGCTTTTTGCTTTTGGCAATTGGCTTTTCGCCGAGATTAAGTTTAAAAAAAATTTAATACATTTCTGTAGCCAATAGCCATAAGCCATCTGCCAACGAGAAATCTTAACGTTTTGAGAATTGGAATCTCTTTCTTGCTTTTTTCTGACCTGGCTTCTTTCTTTCCACCATTCTTGCGTCTCTTGTAAGTAAACCAGCAGGCTTTAATGCTAATCTGAACTCAGCGTTGATTTCGCATAAAGCTCTTGAAATACCTAATCTGATAGCTTCTGCCTGACCTGTATTTCCACCACCGAATACGTTTACGGTAACATCATACTGACCAACAGTCTCAGAAAGGATAAACGGTTGGTTTAATTTATAAACCATTACGTCTGTAGAGAAATACTCTTTAGCATCTTTTCCGTTTACTGTAATATTTCCAGAACCTGGTTTTACATAAACTCTAGCTACAGAAGTTTTTCTTCTTCCGATTTTGTGAACTATAGACATATTAATTATTTAAATTCGTTAACATTAATTGTTTTAGGCTGTTGAGCTTCATGTTTGTGCTCAGTTCCTTCATATAAATAAAGGTTCTTAAGGATAGCAGCTCCTAATCTGTTTTTAGGTAACATCCCTTTTACAGACTTTTCCAATACCTTTAAAGAATCTTTCTTTTGAAGTTCAGCCGCAGTCATAGACTTCTGTCCTCCAGGATATCCTGTATGCCAGATATAAGTCTTATCAGCCCACTTGTTTCCGGAAAGTGTAATTTTCCCAGCATTCAAAACGATTACGTTATCACCACAATCTACGTGAGGTGTAAAGTTCGTTTTGTGCTTACCTCTCAAAATCTTTGCAACCGTAGAAGCTAATCTACCTAACGGCTGTCCTTCAGCGTCTACCACAACCCATTCTTTATTAGCAGTAGCTTTGTTCGCTGAAACAGTTTTGTAACTTAATGTATTCACACGTTTTAGTTAAAGATTAAACATAATTTACCCCTAAAAGGGTGTGCAAAGGTACAAATTATTTTTGTAACCGAAAAACATATTTTACTTAATCTATAGAATATTATTTCTGCTCTCTCTATTTTCTAGCTTTTAGCAATACTTTATGTTTGGCATAAATCTTGTAAATTGATGCGATGAAAAAAAACGCTTAGAAGATTCTAAAACCACAAATGGTAAGGGAGGAGTTTGGTCCCTCAACTCTTTTTTACTCCCGATTTAAAAATTTCCGTAAAAATAATTTTAAACATTATTTTATTCATTGAAATAATTATATTTGCTTCACAAACTTTTATTCATGAGCCACGGAAAGATCAGAGAAGATAAAACCTGCCTGAACTGCGGGCATCAAGTTGAAGAAAGATTCTGTCCCCATTGTGGGCAGGAAAACATTGAAAGCCGGCATCCTTTCTATTTCCTCTTTACCCATTTTATAGAAGACTTCACGCATTATGACGGACAGTTTTGGGGAACGCTTAAAAATCTGATGTTTAAACCCGGAACTTTAACCAATACTTATCTTGAAGGTAAAAGACAAAAATTCGTTCCTCCTGTAAAACTGTACATTTTCGTCAGTTTCATTACTTTCTTTGTTTTTGCACTTTTCCCGTTAATGAATATTAACTTCAATAATCAAAACGATGACAAGGCCCCTAACAAGGCAAGTATCTTTGAAAAGATGAAATCTCTGGATTCAAAGAAAATACTGGACAGCATAAAAACTAAACCAACATTATCAGCAGCGGACTCAGCAGCTATTAAAAGCCTTAGTGCCCTGCCTGATTCTTCTAAAATAAATGATTTGGAAGAAACCTTTGAAATGAATGAAAAGATTGATGAGAATGTTTATTATTCCGGATATAAAACCAGAAAATCCTACGATTCAGCAGCGGCCAAAAACCCGTCTGTTTTTGACTTTATTCAAAAACCGTTAGCCCATAAATTTTTTGAGCTTAAAGAAAAAGGAGTTACCAAAGCTGAAATTGTTAAAAGCCTGGCAGAAACTTCTTTCCACAATTTACCCAAAGCTCTTTTCATTTACCTTCCACTTTTTGCATTCTTTTTATGGATTTTTCACAGTAAGAAAAAATGGTGGTATTTTGATCACGGAGTTTTCACACTCCACTATTTTTCTTTCCTTTTACTGAATATTTTATTTGTATTTCTGATTGTAAAATTAGCCAGCTTAACAGATATCTGGTTTATCAATACCATTTTATATCTGATACTTTCCGGTCTCCTGATTTATATTATCGGATATTTTTTTATTGCACACCGCCGTGTTTATCATACACATGGACTGGTAAGCATTATAATCGGAGGAATATTATTTACACTTAATTTCTTTGCATTTATGATATTGGTTACCGGGCTCGCTCTGGTAAGTTTTCTGATGATTCACTAGAAACGAGGCTGTACGGTTGCCGGGTCCTTTTTATTTTCTTAACGATTTGCTTCCCCTAAAACTTGCGATTAAATAATATGCTACAAAAACTGTAGAGAATTTTAGAATTGAAGGAATCGCCAGCTCAAGGCTGAAAATCAAAGTCCCTGTCAGCACCAGGATTCCCATAGCAACAAATGACAAACCAAGCTTTTGAGGTAAAGTAAAATCAGGGGTATCCAGATAATATGCTATAGCCCAGGCAGATCCAAAAGCAATCGCGTAATAGATATCCAGCCCAACATTTTGTGAACTTAAAAAGAAGTAATTGATCAGGAAGCTTACTACTGTCCCCAAACCGAAATATATCAAAGCTTTTTGCATGTCTTTTAAAATATTGTGCAAAAGTAGAAATTTTAATTTGAGAATCTGAAATACTCCCATTGAAAATGAAATCAGCTGAATTCATTTAATTCTGTAATTACCGAACTTGAAAACTATTAATTTTCTCAGGCCAAAATTGGAAGAGCAGAATTAAATAAACTTAAATAAAAAGCTATAAATCAATAACATAAACTCAAACACAAGGTTCTTTTTTTATTATTATATTTGGAAACTCAGAAACTTTCTAGAATTTTTATGGAAACCCAAAAATATACTCCAACCAATAAGGTAAGAATCGTAACAGCGGCCTCGCTATTTGACGGACATGATGCTGCTATCAATATTATGCGTCGTGTCATTCAGGGAACCGGATGTGAAGTAATCCACCTTGGACATGATAAATCCGCAGAAGAAGTTGTAAATACAGCAATCCAGGAAGATGCCAACGCTATTGCATTAACGTCCTATCAGGGCGGTCATAATGAATATTTCAAATACATCTATGACCTTTTAAGAGAAAAGAACTCTCCTCAGATTAAAATTTTTGGAGGTGGCGGAGGTGTGATCCTTCCTGAAGAAATAAAAGACCTTATGGCTTATGGCATTGACAGAATATACTCTCCGGATGATGGTCGCGAACTGGGACTTCAGGGAATGATTGATGATCTCGTACAACGATCAGATTTTGCAACCGGAAAAGATGTGACGGCAAAAGATCTTGATTCAATCAGCTTTGAGAATCCTACAAGTATAGCGCAAATTATCTCGGCTGTTGAAAATTTTTCGGAAGAAAAACCTGAACTGGTAAAAGCTATTGATGAAAGATCAAAAGATTTAAACATTCCGATTATCGGGATTACGGGTACGGGTGGTGCCGGAAAGTCTTCTTTAACTGACGAACTGGTAAGACGTTTCTTACGTTCCAATACAGACAAAAAAATCGCCATTATTTCAATTGATCCTTCCAAAAAGAAAACGGGAGGAGCATTATTAGGAGACAGAATCCGTATGAATGCCATCAATGATCCAAGGGTTTATATGCGTTCAATGGCAACCCGGGAAAACAATGTTTCTGTTTCTCCGTTTATACATTCAGCCTTGAATGTATTAAAGCTGGCACATCCGGATATTATTATTTTAGAAACCTCAGGTATCGGTCAATCCGGTTCAGAAGTTTCTGATTTTGCAGATGTATCCATGTATGTAATGACTCCTGAGTATGGAGCTTCTACACAGCTTGAAAAAATTGATATGTTGGATTATGCTGATTTGGTTGCGTTAAATAAGTCTGACAAACGTGGTGCATTGGATGCTCTTCAGGCAGTAAGAAAACAGTTCCAGAGAAATCATCTTCTATGGGAAAGCCCATTGGAAGAAATGCCTGTATATGCCACAAAAGCTTCTCAGTTTAATGATCATGGCACCACTGAACTTTATAACAGACTCGTTTCAAAAGTAAATGAAAAATTTGCTGAATTAAATTTAAATACTTTTGTTGAGCAGGAAGTTACGGATGAAGTAACCATTATTCCACCTAAGAGAGTCCGTTATCTTTCTGAAATTGTTGAAAATAATAAACAATATGATGCCAATATTGAGAAGCAGGCTGAACTTGCAAGAAAAATGTATCATATTGAAGGGGTAAAAAATATTATTTCCAATGAAATTTTAGAAGCAGAATATCAAAAGGCAGAAAAAGAGCTTCAACAGGAAAACATTGATTTCCTGAGAACCTGGGATGATACAAAAAAAGCTTTCCATGCAGATTTTTACTCCTATTTTGTAAGAGGAAAAGAAATTAAAGTTGAAACCTCAACAGAATCTTTATCTCATTTAAGAATCCCAAAGATTGCATTACCAAAATACACTGATTGGGGTGATCTGATCAGATGGAAAGGCCAGGAGAACCTTCCGGGAAGCTTTCCTTATACTGCCGGAATTTATCCGTTCAAAAGAACTGGCGAAGATCCGACAAGGATGTTTGCAGGAGAAGGCGGACCTGAAAGAACCAACAGAAGATTTCATTATGTTTCCGCTGAAATGCCTGCAAAACGTTTATCTACAGCATTTGATTCGGTAACTTTATATGGACAGGATCCTGCTTTACCACCAGATATTTACGGTAAGATCGGGAATGCCGGAGTTTCTATTGCAACATTAGATGATGCTAAAAAATTATATTCAGGATTTGACCTTGTAAATGCACTGACATCAGTTTCAATGACGATAAACGGTCCTGCACCGATGCTATTGGCATTTTTTATGAATGCAGCCATTGATCAGAATGTTGAAAAATATATCAGTGAAAACGGTCTGGAAGCGAAGGTAGAGGCAAAACTTAAAGAAAAGTTTGACGATAAGGGACTGGAAAGGCCAAAATACAATGGAGAACTTCCTCCTTCAAATAATGGTTTAGGATTAAAGCTTTTAGGACTTACAGGGGATGAAATTGTTCCTGCAGACGTTTATGCTGAAATCAAGGCTAAAACAATTGCAACCGTTCGGGGTACCGTTCAGGCTGATATTTTAAAAGAAGATCAGGCACAGAACACCTGTATTTTCTCTACAGAATTTGCCCTTAGACTTATGGGTGATGTTCAGGAGTATTTTATCAAAGAAAAAGTAAGAAACTTCTACTCTGTTTCTATTTCAGGATATCATATCGCTGAAGCAGGCGCAAACCCAATATCACAGCTTGCATTTACACTTGCTAACGGATTTACGTATGTAGAATACTATCTAAGCCGTGGAATGGATATCAATGACTTTGCTCCCAACCTATCCTTCTTCTTCTCAAATGGTATTGACCCTGAATACGCAGTGATCGGCCGTGTAGCGAGAAGAATCTGGGCAAAAGCAATGAAACTGAAATATGGTGCGGATGAAAGAAGCCAGATGCTGAAATATCACATTCAGACTTCAGGGCGCTCTCTGCATGCACAGGAAATTGATTTTAATGATATCAGGACTACGCTCCAGGCACTTTATGCCATTTATGATAACTGTAATTCATTACACACCAATGCATATGATGAAGCTATTACAACCCCTACTGAGCAGTCTGTAAGGAGAGCAATGGCTATTCAGCTGATCATTAATAAAGAATTGGGATTAGCTAAAAATGAAAATCCGCTTCAGGGGTCATTTATTATTGAAGAATTGACCGATCTGGTAGAAGAAGCTGTTTATGCGGAATTTGACCGCATTACTGAAAGAGGAGGTGTGCTGGGTGCTATGGAGACCATGTATCAACGTTCTAAAATCCAGGAAGAATCTATGCATTACGAATGGTTAAAACATACTGGTGAATATCCGATCATCGGGGTAAATACCTTCCTTGGAAAAGATGGCTCCCCAACTGTACTTCCGGGAGAGGTAATACGTTCTACCGAAGAAGAAAAGCAGGCACAGATAGAAGCTCTTCACAACTTCCAGAAAGCAAACGAGGGGAAATCTGAAGAAGCTCTTAAAAAATTACAACATGCAGCTATCAATCAGCAAAACTTATTTGAGGTAATGATTGATGCAGTTAAATATTGTTCATTGGGACAGATCACAAATGCTTTATTTGAAGTAGGTGGTAAATACAGAAGAAATATGTAATCTACTGTGATCTACGTTGAAATTAAAAAACCCCCTCAAAGAAAATTCTTTGAGGGGGTTTAATAATAATATGTACTTATTTCTTATTAAAATCTCCCGCAAAAACAGAGATTACACTATTTTCAGAAATATATTTTTTCAATGCAGCATTTACTTCAGATAACTTCAAGTTCTGAATTTTAGTATTCTGTTCATCAAAACTTTCAAGCGGGATATCAAAAATAAGCTTCGTATTTACTAAATTAATTAGGGTATTATCTGTTCCCAAACTGGTCTTTCTTCCATTTGCATAGCTTTTTTTATTCGAATCCAGCTCTTCCTGGGTAAAACCGGATGCTAAAGCTTTTCCTAGTTCGTCTTTAATGGCAGCTTCCACTGCGGCTCTTTTGGTAGGATTTAAAAAAGCATAATAATTCCATGAAGCCACCTCATTGGAAACCGGAACATTCAGATACGAACCTACTCCATAAGATATCCCTTCCTTCTCTCTAAGCCTCATTGGCAATCTTGCTGAAAGAAATCCGCCACTTCCCAGAATTTCGTTAGCCATAACCAATGCCGGGTAATCCGGATGATCCTGTTTCATTTTAAAACTGGAGGTTCCAAGTGCTACTGCATTTTCCTTATCCGGAGTAATAATATTTTTATCCTGTTTTTTTGTCTCAAAGAAAGTAGGCTTCACCTCTGTAAACTTTGATTTGGATGTAAACTTTCCAAAAGTCTTTTCCAGTTCAGTGGCAGCTGTTTTTGAATCAATATTTCCAATCAGGGTTCCGGCACCATCTGAAGCTCCCATAATATTCTGGTAGAAATCTACAATTTGGGCCTTCGTCACTTTATTGTTATTATCAATCTGCTCCTGCAAGGAAGGCACATAGAAAATGCTTGTCTCAGGATATGGTGTGGCCAGTCTCTGCAGTTCATTATTGGCAATGGCATTAGGATCTTTAAGCTGTCCTTCCAGCCATGTATTGGTTTCCACTACAGTTTTGGTGATTTCATTTTCAGGGAATGAAGCATTGGTTAATATATCCTGTAAAATAGCCATCACTTTTGGATAATGCTGTTTATAGGTATTGACAGAGATCATTAAATTCTGGCCGTATGCATAGGTATCAATAGAAGATCTCATTTGATCCAGCTCATCCTGTATCTGTTCTTTCGTTCTATTTTTTGTACCGGACTTCAGTAACGAAGCAGTCATTTTCGCCACGGCATTTTTACCCTTCAGATCTTTTTCGTTTCCAAACCGAAGTCTGAAAGTTCCCTGAACTTTTTCTCCTTTTAATTCCTTATTAATCACTCCATACTTCATTCCATTGGAAAGTTTTCCTTCGGTAAGATTTTTTTTCAGGTTAGCAATAGAGGCTTCAAACGGAGCCGGTTCTTTCTCAAGAGCTTTTCCTTTATAATCTTTTGTCAGTTCTGCAATCTGATTATCCCTGAATTCCGCCGGAAAAACTCTTTCTTCATTAGGAGAAGGTTTAAAAATGCCCAATGTACGGTTGTTATTTTTGAAATACTTTTGAGCAACTCTGTTAATATCTTCCGGTTTTAGGTTTTCCACATTATCCCGATACAGGAATCCCAGTTTATAATTTCCTGCACCGATAATCTCAGTCAGTCCTATTGCATAATTGATGGTATTATTCTTCCCATCATCAATATCTTTTATCAACTTGGCCTTTGCTCTTTTAAGATCTTCAGCAGTATATTTTATTCCCGCTACTTTATCTAGCTCTGCTTTAACTATACGGGTTATTTCTTCCAGGTTCCGGTCTTTTGGTACATCAAAATTGAAATATACCATTCCCGGATCCCGAACTACCGGACTGAATGTCCAGATACCGGAAACCTTTTGTGTTTCTACAAGGCTCTTATATAAATATCCGGAAGGGTCTGCAGTTAATATCTCATAAAGAGCAGCCAAAGCAGCATAATCCTTATCTGCATAGGCCGAAGTGTGATAGCCGGCCGCAATAATCTGCTGGTCATTATTTCTTTTTATCTCAAAATATTTTTCCCCGTTCTGAGCAGGTTCCACTGTATAAGTCCCTCCCAGTTCACGATTGGGTTTAGGTAAAACTGAAAAATAATCAGAAATATATTTTAAAGCATTTTTCTCATCAAATTTTCCTGCTACTATTAAAGTCGCATTATCCGGCTGGTAATATTTTTCATAGAATTTCCTTAACGTCGGAGCCTTAACACGCTCAATATCTTCCTTACTTCCGATTGTGCTGTTTCCGTAGTTATGCCATGTGTATCCATTAGAAAATACGTTCTGGATCATTACTCTTGTCGGATTATTTTCTCCTATTTCAAATTCATTCCTAACGACAGAAAATTCTTTATCCAGATCACTTTGCAGGATAGTAGCATTAACCATCCTGTCTGCTTCCATCTGCAAAGACCATTGTAAATTCTCATCACTGGAAGGAAAAACTTCATAATAGTTGGTTCTGTCATACCAGGTAGTTCCATTGGCTCTTCCTCCTTTATCGGAAAGCTGTTTTTTGATATCACCCAGGTTTTTGGTACTCTTAAACAGCATATGTTCCAATAGATGGGCCATTCCTTTTTCTCCATATCCTTCATCTTTTGAACCTACATTATAGACAATATTTACGACCATATTACTTTGAGAAGGGTCAGGGATCAATAATATTTTCATCCCGTTACTTAACGAATATTCTTTCACCCCTTCTGTATTGCTTATAAATTTAGGAGATTCTGCTTTCTGTGCCAGAACAGGATTAACTGCTCCCATGAGAAAAAAGACGGCTGTGCCCAATAACAAATGTTTCATATGGTTATTATTTATTTTTTCTAAATTTAAAAGTTTTAAATGATTAAGTCACCTTTTCAGGAAGTTTTTAAATAAAATTTAACAGATTTATTCAAGCAGAATAATATTTATATGAAGTCAAAAGCGTTATTTAAC
Source organism: Chryseobacterium flavum (assembly GCF_003385595.1). GTDB lineage: Bacteria > Bacteroidota > Bacteroidia > Flavobacteriales > Weeksellaceae > Chryseobacterium > Chryseobacterium flavum. The sequence goes on from NZ_QNUE01000008.1 coordinate 132,493, forward strand.
TGGAGCAGTGGAAAAGATTCTGCATTTGCCCTTTACAAAATATTACGGGAGGAAAAGTATGACATTTCAGCTTTACTCACCAGTATTAATAAAGAATTTCAAAGGATTTCCATGCATGGGGTTCATGTTTCACTGTTAGAAAAACAAACTGAAAATCTAGGGATTCCATTAATTAAAATGGAGCTTCCAAAGGAACCTTCAATGGAAGAATATCGGCAAATCATGACTAAAACAATGACCGGAATTCAGGCTAAAGGAGTCACCTACTCTATTTTTGGGGATATTTTTCTGGAAGACCTGCGAAAATACCGTGAAGATCAATTAAATGCGATCGGTATGAAAGCCGTTTTTCCACTCTGGAAACACAATACTTCGGAACTCATCCATGAATTTTTAGACCTTGGTTTTAAAACTATTGTAACCTGTGTTAACGGATCTTACCTTGATAAAAGTTTTGCAGGGCGAATTATTGATCAGAAATTTATTGATGACCTCCCTGAAAACGTAGACCCATGCGGAGAAAACGGAGAGTTTCACACCTTTACTTTTGACGGGCCAATTTTCAAAAAGCCGGTTCAGTTTGAAATAGGGGAAACGGTCAAAAAAACTTACCCTAAACCAAAAACAACTTCTGAAGAGCAAGATGAAGAATATGTTTTCTGGTTCTGTGATCTGTTATTAAGATAGGTCTTTCTTCAGTAAACTTCAGATATTCTATACTTCATAATTGATGATACATTTAATATCCATGTTTAATCCTTTCATTAAAAAATCATTTATAATTAAATTGGTCCATAGCTGTCTTAGCACATAATTTGCATCCCTTAATGCTTTTTTAGATATTTTAGTATCTTTAAGAGTATATTCATCATTTAAAAATACAACACCTGTGATAAAAAATTTAGTATTCCTGTCTTTTTTCTGTTTTTTATTTTCCTGTACAACTGAAGCTCCGAAAGTTCGTCCTGTTAATAAAAAAGAAATTATTGATTCTACCATTACTGCTTTTCAGAAAACACTTTTAGAACAACAGATTGATTCCACTTTAAAAGAATATCATTTCAACGGAAGTATTGCCGTTTTCAAAGATTCTTTACCTCTTTACAGAAGAGAAAACGGATATTCTGATTTCAAAAGAAAAACTAAAATTGACAGTAATACCATATTTGCCATAGGATCTGTGAGCAAGCAATTCACTGCCGCTATGATCTTACTGCAAATGGAGCAGGGAAAACTTAACGTCACAGATAAAGCTTCAAAGTATCTCAAAGAATTCCAGATCAAAGAATATGAAAACATAACAATTCATCAGTTATTAAACCATACATCAGGTTTAAACATGCTGGGTGGAAAGCTGATGTTTAAAAGCGGCTCTGATTTTTTCTATTCCAACGATGGATTCAACACCCTTGGGAAGATTGTAGAAAAAGTCTCCGGAAAATCCTATGATGATAATGTTATGGAGCTCTTTAAGAAAGCCGGAATGATTCACTCTTCGACAGGAGATATTTTTAAGGGGACTAATTTTGCCAGCGCATATCTGGGCAATGAAAATGAGGTACATGAAGTACCGGACATGCCAAAAAGACTGGGAAGTAAAGATATAGGTATTCCTGCGGGTGGGATATTATCTACTATAGAAGATCTTCATCACTGGAACAATGCTCTTTATGGAGGAAAAATATTAAAACCTGAAACCCTTAAGCTGTTTATGGCACAAAGTGCTGAAAGGCACCATGCCATTTTTGGGAAAATGGGATATGCTTACGGGATCATGTTGAATATCGGAAAGCCAAACGCCTATTTTCACAGCGGATATGTAAAAGGCTCTCCTTCTCTGAATATCTATTATCCTGAAACCAGAACTTCTGTAATTATCCTTTCTAATATTGCGGATGAAGAAAAAGGAAAAAGTGCAACTTTCAAAACTCACAAAGAAGTAAAAAAGATTACAGACAACCTTGAGAATACACTCATACGGCTCATGAAGAAAAATTAAGTATATTTATTCTTCTGATTAATAGTATGAAAAAATTATATTTCATAGCTGTCTATCCTCCCGGGGAGACCATTCAAGAAGTTAAGGTTTTCAAAAAAGATCTTGCAGAACATTATGATAATTCCAAGGCATTAAAAAATGATGCCCATATCACGCTCTTTCCCCCTTTCTCCAGAGAAGTGGAACTGGAAAATGATATCCTTACTGCTTTTCAGAAAATTGATACTCAAATCTCTCCTTTTGAAGTGGAGTTGAATGGATTCGGGAGCTTTCCCAATCCTAAAAATCCTGTACTCTTTATCCGTCCGGAACCTAATCCTGATCTTAAAAATCTTTATCTGAGAGTGAGACAACAATTTAATTTTATGCCATACTCATTCAATCCTCATATGACTATAGGGCATAGGGATCTTACATGGAATAATTATCTTAAGGCCTGGGAAAAATACAAAGAGAAGCATTATAAAACTAAATTTATAGTTAATAAAATCTTACTTCTTCGTCATAATGGAAAATGGGAACCAATCGCTGAAAAAACTTTAATAGATAAAGAAAGCCGGCTTTAGCAGCCGGCTCCTGGACTTTTATTCCTTTATTATTTTTTGAGAAATAATCAGCTGACCACTTTCTTTCACATTGAGCAGATATGAGCCTGCGGGTATATTTTTACTGCTCACAAACAGGGTTGACGGATCTTTTAATACAGTTCGTACAGAAATTAACCTTCCTGAAGTGTCATACATTTCAATTTTAACATCTTTTGAAAAATCCTGCTTCCCCCGGATATAAAATTCTCCATCGGTTGGATTGGGATAGATACTGAACTTTCTTTCCTCAGCTTTTACACTGGAAACCCTGAGTGTTGATTTGCTTAAAGTCCATACAATATTTGTAAAATGAAGGGTACTGTGATTGTCTACTTTTAAAAGTGGATTATTATCCGTTACAGAAAAGAGTAAAGTATTACTTCCACTATTCAGCTGAGATGGTGTTATGGTTAATGTATTACTTGTTGCGCTGAGTGTTGTACCATTTAGCTTCCAGGTATTGACCAGGGTATTAGGAATGGGTAATATTTCATTAACCGTGAAAGTAATATTGCCATTAGCGCTGAGTGCTGCGTTATTTGCAGGAGTATAAGAATCCACAGGAGATACCAGTGAATGGATTCTCTCAATAATCGCTTCTTTACAAACAGAACAGAATTGTTGATTGAGATACCTCATCTCACAACTCTGATGAGGTCTGAACCACGTGGGACTTTCGGCGTGCGGATAAACTCCTATTCCATTAAGCCCTACCCAGTTTTTCCATTTTACAGTAGAAGGATTTGAGGTTTTTGTTTTATTGGGAGATTCAAGAGATCCTGAAAACCAATATTCATCAGCTAATTTACCAAACGAATGCCCAAGTTCATGAACAACAATTTCATTGGCTGAGCTGTTGGTTGAAGCGAAAGCATAAGCTCCTCCACATCCACCATATTCAGGTGAATTTCCCAGAACATAAGTGATATCATAATCCGGAACATTTGCTGCCAGAACCTGCCCTACTTTATTTGTACTGTTACTGTAGATACACCTGTGGACGTTCACATCAAAGGTAGATCCCAGATAATTGTTAGGATTGGTAACCGGAATTACAGGCTCCGCAACATCTGTAGCTGTTCCCGGATGCTTTACTCCCGATTCTGCAGAAATTACTTTAACAGCATACGCATTAAAATAATTCTTATATTCTTTATAGGGGCTTTTGGTAAAAAGATAATTTACAGTCGTCTGTGCTGATGAAACAAATGAACTTTGTTGTGCTGAAGTAAATCCGTCTCCCAAAACGGCAATAATAATTCGTTTATCATTACTCCCACTCTGCAAAAGCGAAACTTTTTCAAATACCTGTCCGAAGCAATTGCTTCCGATAAGAATAGATAATATGATCTTTTTCATGATTATAGTTTTTGGGTGAATAATAGTATTACACCGGCTTCTGTAGCTTTTTCAATTTTTACAGCCCGGATATTTTCAGAATAAGAAAACCGCACACTAAATTCCGCCGCCTTCAGAGATGCTTTATGTCTGGATATTCCTTCTTTTTCATATACTTCCATCTCAGGATTCAAAGGATCTTTTAATAGCTGTTTTGCCATCTCTTTTCCATCTGCTGCTTCAATGGTAATAATAAAATCTCCCTGCTGAACATCGCTTCTGTCAAAAACAGGAGACTGCTTAAGTTTTCCTTCCGAAACTGTACTTTGCTGAAGATTGATTTTTTCATTTCCGGAACTATTCTTTTCTACTTTGAAAAACAGGTACATGATTCTGTCTCTTTTTTTCAGAATGTCTACCGATGCAGCATGTCCGAACAGAGCTAATCCTTTCTCTTTCTGCACACTATAAAACAGAAAGAAGGGAACAATGAATAAGTTGATTAAATTTTTCATGGATCATTTTTTATTAAAGTTAATAAAGATTTCAATACAAATCACTGTAATTTGAATTCTTTTTTTATCTGCAAAAGACTGAAGAAAGTTCTATCTTTGCTCCAATGATTTCAGAGAAAATAATTTTAGGTATTGACCCGGGAACAGCGATCATGGGGTTTGGACTTATTTCCGTTAAAAAGGGTAAAATGGAAATGATCTCTATCCATGAACTGATTTTAAAAAAATACCCTAATCACGAAACAAAGCTTAAATATATATTTGATAAAACACTAGCTTTAATTGATGAGTTCCACCCTGATGAGGTAGCCCTGGAAGCTCCTTTCTATGGGAAGAATGTTCAAAGTATGCTTAAATTAGGCCGTGCACAGGGTGTTGCTATGGCAGCCAGTCTTTACAGAAATATTCCTATTACGGAATATTCTCCCAAAAAGATCAAAATGGCTATTACCGGAAATGGAAATGCCAGTAAAGAACAGGTAGCAGGAATGCTCCAGAATCTTTTAAAGTTGAAAGAATTTCCCACAAAATATTTAGATGCCTCCGATGGGCTTGCTGTTGCAGTATGCCATCATTTTAATTCGGGAACTATAGCGGATACTAAGTCATATTCCGGGTGGGAAAGCTTCTTGAAACAGAATCCTGATCGTTTGAAATAGTTATATCTTCTTTTAAAGTTATTTACTTAAACCTTGCATCTCTGACTACAACTTTAAGATAATAAATTGTATAAAATAAACTTTTTCCTTTAAATTATTTTTTTTAAAGTATTAAATAAAAGGCAATCAGAATCATAAAATTCACCTTTACTTGGTAAAACATAATACTATCTTTTGCATTGGTATGATTTTTAGTACTACATTTGTATAAATTTTCAGTCATGAAAGCAAACCAACAAACTATAAATCAAGCGAATCATAAAATAAACTGGTTCCAAAAGTTTCTTATGATATGTTCCGGCGGGAATATTCATATCCTGAGAAAAACACCAAGCGAATGGAATAAATTTTCAGGCATTGGTGGCATCGTACTTTTCACAGCTGTATTCGCAACCCTTTCCGCAGGGTATGCTATGTATACTGTATTTGATAACATCTGGGCTGCAGTAGGCTTCGGCATCCTCTGGGGATTAATGATCTTCAATCTTGACCGTTATATTGTTTCATCCATAAAAAAAACAGGGACATGGGGAAATCAGATCCTTATGGCAATTCCCCGTTTGATCCTTGCAACATTTTTAGGGATTATTATTTCAAAGCCCCTGGAACTTAAAATTTTTGAAAAAGAAGTAAACAAACAGTTAAATACAATCATTCAGAGAAATAAAAAGCAGCTTCAGGGAGAAATGAACGGAAGGATTCTTCAGCAAAGCGGACCTTTTGAGACAGAAAAAAAACAAATTTCAGAAAAGATCGCACAGTATCAAAAAGCTTATGATTCAGCTTCTGTGGAGCTTGAAAAAGAAATTTTAGGGAAACAGTCCGGCCTTACGAGTGGTAAAGAAGGGTTCGGCCCTAACGCAAAGCGTAAACAGGAATTAAAAGAACAACGCAGGCTGGATCTCGAAAATTACCAAAAACAGGCAGCACCCAGGCTGGAATATTTAGATAAAGAGATTTCCAAAGTATATACAAATCTCGAAACCGAAAGAAAATCCACAGAGACTCTTGAAGATAAGTTCAATGGGTTTGCAGCAAGATTACAGGCTCTTGATGAACTAGGCAAAAATTCAGCAATTATCGGGCTGGCTGCAGCATTTATCATGGGATTATTTATCTGCCTTGAGATTTCACCTGTTCTTGTAAAACTAATTTCCCATGTTGGCCCGTATGATTATCTTTTAGAAAAGACAGAAAACGATTTCAGGTTGTATTCCAGAGAAAAAATTGAAAAAGGAAATGCACTTACTGATTTCCGGATCGATGATTTCAAAGATAATTTAAAAAATTAGTATTTTTCTCGAATGATTATTGATAAAGAAGAAAACCGGATTGTAAGCCTTTCTTAAAAAGAGTTTACTAAGATTATGATGACCCGATGAAACATATTCAGTCTGTTATCTGATGCCTGAGATCCTGAGTAAAAAAGGGAGCATGCTGCCTAAAGAACTATGATATTGCAGCTAAACATCAGTTAAAGGTAAGCATAAAAGAAAAGGGACTCTTCATATTACCGGTTATCACCGTATCCTTCACCTTTAAGAAAGTAAAGCTATATTTCTATACCTTTTAAGGGAACATTTTTTGCATGGGTTCTAATATGCCTTCAAGTGTTGTCAATCATTATATTTATTTTCCTGAAACTGAAGTATTAAGAATTATATATCAGTCGGGAGCTGTTTATGATTATTTTAAGGTTTCTCCGGATGTTGTTGAAAAGTTTGGAAAAGCCAGATCTAAAGGCACTTTTTTAAATAAGGTCATCAAACCAAAATTCAAGTATCTTAGAATTAGCTGAAAGTAAAAAAGCCTTCAAAAGTAAATCTTTTAAAGGCTTTTTTATTTGAACAATATTAACTTTTACAAAGAATAGTTCGGAGCTTCCTGTGTAATAATCACATCGTGCGGGTGAGATTCTTTCAATCCGCTTCCGGTGATCATAACCAGTTTAGAATCCTGCTGTAAAGCCTCAATATCTTTAGCTCCACAATATCCCATACCTGCTCTCAGACCTCCTGTTAACTGGAATATTACATCTTCCAGTTTGCCTTTGTGGGGCACTCTACCTTCAATGCCTTCCGGAACGAATTTCTTTGCCTCACTCTGGAAATATCTTTCTTTTCCTCCTCTCTTCATTGCAGAAAGACTTCCCATCCCCTGATAGGATTTAAATTTTCTTCCCTGGAAGATAATCTCTTCCCCTGGTGCTTCATCTGTTCCTGCTAAAAGTGAACCAAGCATTACAGCTCCTGCTCCGCTTGCAATAGCTTTCACGATATCTCCTGAAAGCTTAATCCCACCATCAGCAATTACCGTTACATTCTGTGACTGGGCATATTCATATACATTATATATAGCGGATAACTGAGGAACACCAACTCCGGCAACCACTCTGGTTGTACAGATAGATCCTGGTCCAACTCCTACTTTAAGGACATTGGCTCCTGCAGCAATCAGATCTTTGGCAGCTTCAGCGGTAACAATATTTCCTCCCACGATATCCAGATCCGGATATGCTTTTCTGATTTCTGAAATTTTATCCAGCACTCCTTTAGAGTGGCCATGTGCGGAATCAATTGCTACAATATCTACTCCCGCCTGTACCAGAGCTTCTATTCTGTCAAGGGTATCTTCTCCTACCCCTACACCTGCACCTACAATAAGACGGCCGTTTCCATCTTTATTCGCATTAGGATATTCCAGCTGGTTATCAATATCTTTGATTGTAATCAACCCAACAAGTTTATTATCCTTATCTACGATAGGCAATTTTTCTACTCTGTTTTTAAGAAGAATTTCTTTTGCTTTTTCAAGGTTGGTATCTTTATCCGAAGTGATCAGGTTTTCTTTTGTCATGATCTCTTCTACCTTCATATCAAGATTTTCCTGATATTTAACATCTCTGTTTGTTATGATTCCGATTAAAACATTATCAGCATCTACAACCGGAAGCCCTGAAATTTTAAATTTCGCCATCATTTCTTTAGCCTGTCCTAAAGTATGATCTTTTGAAAGAGTAACAGGATCAGAGATCATTCCGTTTTCAGAACGCTTTACCCTGTTTACCTGAGCTGCCTGCTCAGCAATCGGCATGTTTTTATGAATAAAGCCTAAACCTCCTACTCTTGCCAAAGCAATTGCCAGGTCAGCTTCAGTAACTGTGTCCATCGCAGCAGAAACTATCGGAACATTCAGCGTGATTTTGTCGGTAAGTCTTGATTTTAATGAAACCTGATTAGGTAAAACTTCTGAATAAGAAGGGACTAGAAGCACGTCATCGAAAGTGATGGCTGTCTCTACAATTTTGTTATGAATAGACATCTTTACTTTCTTTGCAAAATTAGGCTATTTTGATGAGATATGAAAATCATTTTTAATAGTTTAAATAAAATTTAATAATCCATAATGTAAATCAAAAAAACCATCTCATTTATTAAAGATGGTTTTAAGTACAAAATAATTAGTATGTAGAAACTACTTGATATAATTTTTTCTATTTAGCCGGATTACCGTTTTCATCCAAGTTCTCAATATGGGTCTGATTGTTTTTGTCAACATATAATTTTAATCTTACTCTACCCTTGGTATCACGGATAAAAACTCCGACATCGCCGTCAGCAGTTTTGCCTGCAAAGAAACGCTCGTTTGTCAGCTTACCTTCTTCTCTGAGTTTTGCATAGGCTTTTTTACTGGCAACAGGATCATTCAATTTTTTTAATGAATCTTCAAATCTGATAATTTCTTCCAATGGAAAATCATCCGGCCGGTCCCAAAGCTTTAAACCATAGACTCTTTTTTTATCTTTACCAGATCCCTCAAAATATTGCAACTGCATAATCTGATCTGTATTTCTCTGATCTACAGAATATACCATTCCTGATTCTTTTTCATTCGCATCATATATAAGACCACCACATTCATCCCCCAATGAATTAAAGAAAATAAGTCCCGCTTCTCTTTCCCTTGGCATCATTTCCTTGTGATTAATCATTCCGGGATGCTGTCGCTCCTTATTGCTGATAACCATCTTTAAGGTTCCGTCTTTTTCAACAATGTTGATGCGCTCTACATCAATTTCCTTGAACCGTTCTTTGGAAGACTGATTTTTAAAAGCCAGAAAAAAGAACATACCACACAATACGGTAAGTGAAACAGCATAGATTTTAAGGATACGAACCTCTTTTATCAATTTTTCCATATGAAATATTGTGTTAATTACTTATCCGAAACAGAGTTGATTACTTTGGAAATATCATCCGTTGTAAAATTTCCTTTCACATCTACAAACACCAGTTCTTTACCGGAGTTTAAGGTAATCAAAAGATTTTTAATTGCATCTCCGTTTTGTTTTACCCGTATATTCACATGGTCTCCATCATGTTTTACAGAAGCCCAGTCTTCATATTGATGATCTCTTAAATATTGCGCATAATCTTTCAGCATTTCCTCACTTCCGTTTTCTACTGTAAGTACTTTTACTTTGGAAATTTTCCTGATCAGATTAATCACTTCTTCGCTTTCTCCGTCTTCTTTTAAGGCTTTCCTGATATACGGTTTTGCCACCATCATCGGTACATTGACACTCATAAATCTGGCACCATGGAAATCATATCCGGAATCTGAAAAGAAATCCATATTAGGTCTCTCCGAGACGATACAGGATTGAAGCATCCCTATCGTCAGGAATAAAAGGAAAATGTTTTTAAGAGTTTTCATGATGATTATGCTTTAGTCAATTGGTTTTAAAGTCCCTCCTGATGTTTTACTGATATTGGAATCTATTTCAGGTCTTCCCTTGTATCGTACCAGACCTCCTGAAGAAGCCCTTACCTTTAGCCTATCTGACACACTGACACTAAGATTTCCTCCGGAAGTAGCCTCTGTTTCCAGAGAATTCAGCTTCAAATCTTCTGCATTGCAAACCGCACCGCTGCTAATGTCGATTGTACCAGAAACAGCTTTTCCGCCCAAAGTCATACTGGAACCACTTGAACTTTTAACAGTGATATCTCTTGTATTGACACCTATCCTGAGATTCGATCCTGATGAAGCATTAATATCCGCTGTATTTGAAATTTTAAAATCACCATGTATATTAGAGCCGGAAGAAGCATCAATAGTCATATTATTTTCCTGAATGGTATTCACTACCGTAAAATTAGCACCTGAGGAAGTTTTAATATTATCCATCTTAGGAGAAGATACATTGACACTGATATTTTTGAACTTAAGGTTTTTTGTCCCTTTATTATCAACATATACCTTCAGTGTTCCATTCTCTACTTTGGTAATAATATACTGCAGTTTATCCGCATCAGCAATTACCTTTACATTGGTAGGATTTTCCTGCTTGAAAACAACATTTACACCGGTACTTACGTGAATTCCCGAGAAATCACCAACGTTCCTTGCTTCTCCGTTCAGATATGATGAATTATTTTCTGAGGTAATATTATTTCTGGTATTGGTAATAGGATTCTTTTTAGTATCGCTGGAGTTAATGATTTTATTAACATCATCCATAGAAAGTTTCCCATCCAGCATCACAAAGATACTTTCTCCACTTCCTCCGTCAATACTTAACAGCAGATCATCCAGCATTCCGTTCTTAGCTTCTGATGAAAGAAACTTCACCTTGGCTCCGGAATTATTCACAGACATAATTTCACTATAATTAAGGTTTTTAACATAGGAAGCCACATCCTTACTCAATTGTGACAGATTACTCTGAACCCTGCGTCCTTCAACAGTATTGATCTTTTCCGGATTTTCCGTAATCAGAATTTTTAATCCGTTAATTTTTGACAGTAAAGGTTTGATCTGATCCAGCTGTGAATCATCAATATTCAGACTGCTAAGCATTCCAAACATTGGTTTGGCAATTTTAATGGAGGTTACTCCCTCTACTTCCTGATATTTTTCAAAAAGCTGGTCGAATTTTTCCTTTTGCCCATACACATTGAAGAAATGGGAAAAAGCAAGTGCGAATATTATGAATAGTTTTTTCATGAGTCAATTTTTTTTAAATTAATGATAAATACACGTCTGGCGGCTAATAATCATCATCTACCACAGTAGGCTGCACTAATTTTTCACTAACGTTATTTGCAAATATCTGAAATGAATACTTAGTTACATTAATGGCTTCCTCTACATTATCAATTCTTTTACCGTTTACGATAACATAAGAATTCTCATATCCTGTAGAATCTTTTGATGTGCTGTTTTTAAAAGAAGAGTTATCCACATACCTTGGTTTTCTCTCTTTTTTAAGCCTCCCTCTTTTAGGCAGGATCTCATCAAGTACATCTTTTTCCGCCACTGAATTCTCCTGGAATATTGAATCCTTTTTAGCTCCGGAAATAGAATCGGTGTGGTTAACCACTATCTGTTCCTGATGGTCATTATTTTCCTTTATAAAATCAGACTTTTGTCTCAGGACTTCATCCTTTACCAGTTTTCCTGTACCTTCTACTCCCGGCTTCTGATAGGTATTGAATATCAGGCCTATGCTGAAAAGCAACAGAATTCCGGCTGCCATCCAGAACCATTTAGGAAAAGAAGGTTTGTTTTTTTCCAGAGGAATAACAGGAACAGCATTTTTTCCCTCTTCTTTATCTTCCGTCTGCTGAAGAAAATCTTCAAAGTTCCATTCCATACGTTCTTCCTTCATATCCCGGAAGATCTCGTTGTACTTATCTTGTAATTGATCTTTGTTCATAGCTCATCAGTTGTGAAATTTGTTCTTTAACTTTTTGTCTGGCCCGCATCAGGTTTACCCTTACTGCATTTTCCTCCATTTCCAGCATTTCAGATATCTCGGAAACTTCATATTCTTCTACATCTTTCAAATGGATGACCATTTTTTGTTTTTCAGGAAGCTGATTAATAAATCCTATAATATGTTCTTTAAGATTATCCACCTCCATGCTGTAAAGTTCCGAACGATGAAGCTGCATATCTGCAAAACCGATTTTTACATCGTGGTGCTTCAGCCGGTTCAGGCATTCATTCCTGACTGACTTCAACGCATAGGATTTAAAGTTACCAAACTGTTCAAGTTCATCCCGTTTTTGCCAGAACTTCATCATCAGGTCCTGCACTACATCTTCCGCTTCATCACTGCTCATGACGAATCTTTTCGCAAAACGATACATCTCGTCTTTGAGAATAAACACCGTATTCCTGAAAGTTTCTTGGGTCATGAGTTTTTGTTTCTTATAGGTAAGACAACAGTCATTGTCATTCCATTACATCGAAAATAAAAAAACTTCAAAAAAATTTTGAAGTTTTTTTATAATTATATTAATAGGTTTCAAAAATATGTTTCAGAATTGCCTTATCTTCATCCGCTAAAACCACTTTCCTTCTTGCCATTGCTCTTTCTGCAACTTCATAGACTTTATCAAGTCTGAACCTTTCATCATCTTTCAGTCCGCCCCAGGAAAAGTTTTCAACAAGATTTGGCGGAAAGCCCGGCTTGAATATGTTAGAGGCTACTCCTACCACTGTTCCGGTATTCAGCTGAGTATTGATTGCCGTCTTGGAATGATCCCCCATAATGAGGCCTGCAAACTGTAACCCTGTATCTTCAAAGGATTTTGTCCTGTAGTTCCAGAACTTTACGTGGGCATAATTATTCTTCATATTGGAAGAATTCGTATCTGCTCCGAAGTTACACCATTCCCCAATCACTGAGTTTCCGACAAAACCTTCATGCCCTTTGCTTGAGTATCCGAAAATAATGATATTATTTACTTCACCTCCTACTTTACAATGCGGGCCAATGGTAGTCGCACCATAAATCTTTGCTCCGAGATTGAACTTGGAATCATCACATAAGGCAATAGGGCCTCGAAGATGGCAGCCTTCCATAACTTCTGTATTTTTTCCAATATAGATTTTTCCTGTTCTGGTGTTCAATGTAGAAAACTCAATCTGTGCCCCTTCTTCAATGAACAGATCTTTTTTATCTCCTAAAAAGCCATTCGTTGAAGACAACTCCTGAGAAGTTCTTCCTTTTGTAAGAAGCTCAAAATCAAAATCAATAGCATGGTGATTGTAAGTAAACAGATCAGCCGGTTTTTTAAAGAAAATAAGCTCTTCTTTAATATCAGTCATTTTTTCAATCTGATGAAGAGAAAAATTTTCCATATTAATTCTGGCAGCCACCAATTCATCTTCATAAACAAGAGCCTCTCCTTTTTTAAGATCTTTGATCTGTTGAATCACCGTCTCTGTGGGTAAAAAATTGGAAACGAGAAAAAGGCTTTCTTTATCTTCCGGACTTTTAAATTTATCCTGCAGATAATTTTCCGTAAAATAGGAAACTTCGGTATTCTCCAGAATTTTCTGCCATCTTTCAGTGAAAGTAAGAATTCCGCATCGCATTGCAGCAACAGGCCGGGTAAATGTAAGAGGAAGGAAATCTTCCCAATATTGTGCGTCTGAAAAAACTATTTGCATTTTTTAGAAGTTAAGATTAAAGTTAGAAACAGAACCGGTTCATGTCATCCCATAACTTACAGCTCTGAATTCTATCCAGAACAAAAATACAAAAACATAGGAGAAATCAGAAGTTGCAGATCAGAAATCAAAAACATACTTATATTAAATTAAATATGTTGCCATACAAAGTTCCTCTTTTCAATTTCAATAAAAAAAGTCTTCCAAAAGATTGGAAGACTTCAATATTTTTAGTTTCAAAAAATTACTTAGCGAATTTTTTGTATTTGTTCATAAATTTATCAACTCTACCTGCAGTGTCAACTAATTTCACTTTACCAGTGTAGAAAGGGTGAGAAGTTGAAGAGATTTCCATTTTGATCAAAGGATACTCCTGTCCTTCATACTCGATAGTGTCTTTTGTTTCTGCAGTAGACTTGCAAAGAAACACCTCGTCGTTACTCATATCTTTGAAAACAACAAGTCTATAATTTTCTGGGTGAATTCCGTTTTTCATAATACAATTTTTAAAAAATTAAAGTTTGCTTTCGAAATAGTAATGGATATTTCTCTGCTAATTTTAGGTTGCAAAAGTACAACATTTTTTCAAATATACAAATACCGGATTCAATATTTTTTTAATGATAAGAAATTCAAAGTATTTTCGTTAAATTTGAAACCTACTTAAACATTAATTTCGATGAAATTCAAATTATTACTGGCTTTTTCTTTTTGGGCGCTGCTTGTTGCGGTATCATGTAATAAGGATGATATTACTTTTGATGCACCTTCCCAGGAATTGCGTTTTTCCACTGATACAGTATTTTGTGATACAGTGTATCATCAAGTTCGCTCAGAAACATACGTTGTAAAAGTGTATAATAATGAGGATAAGGACATCATGATTCCGAGAGTGAATCTTGAAAAAGGGGCATCTTCATTATACAGGATCAATGTAGACGGGAAGCCGGGATATGATTTTAAAGATGTGCCTTTACGAAAAAAAGACAGCCTTTATATTTTCGTTGAAATAGCACCTGAAGCTTCAGGACTTGAAGCGATAGCTGAAGACCGGGTTGTTTTTACGGGACCTGCAGGACAACAGCATGTAACTTTGTTCTCTGTCGTTCAGGATGCTGAGTTTTTTATTCAGACCCCAACCAATCCGAATGTGATTGCCAGTCATACAACCTGGGATAACAATAAAGCGAAAATTATTCTGGGTGACCTTACCATCAATCCTAATATAATACTAAACGTAGAACAGGGAACCAAAGTCTATTTTCATAAAAACAGTGGAATGAAAGTGTCTTCCGGAGCAACATTAAATATTAACGGTGCCCAGGACCAACAGGTGATACTTCGTGGGGACCGGAATGATGCCGATCATGATACGCTTCCCAAAAACTGGAATTCCATCAGAATGGAAGCAAACTCTACTCTTAATATGAACCATGCCAGACTTTTTGGTGGAACAAGGGGACTTGAAATGAAACAGACCAACGCTACGATTAAAAATTCCTTCATCCATACATTCTTTGAATATGGGATTTACGCAGTAGGCTCTACAGTAAACGCCAGCAATCTGGTTATGAATAACTGTGGTTTATCATGTATCGGAATTTTCAGAGGTGGGAACCATAGCTATACCCATGCTACTATCGCTAACTATTCCAGAACAATGAGCGCTATGGACCGGACAGGAATTTTTGCGACCAATGAATGGAAAAACGATGCGGGGCAAACAGAACAGGGAGCCTTGCAGCAGCTTAGTATAAAAAATTCAATTGTATATTCCGACAGGGATAATTCAGTTCAGTTTGAGCAGACTCCGGGTCAGCAATTTGAATTCCTGATTCAAAACTGTCTGCTGAAATATTCTGAAACCTCAGAAGCAGGCTTCCCTTTCGATAATAATGCCAACGTCTTACAAAGCATCAAGAATGAAGATCCGCAGTTTGTCAATTACTTTATGGCTAAAATGAACTTACGGGTGAAAACTACTTCTCCTGCCAGAGGGAAGGGAAATGTCACAGTAGCCGGAACAGTTCCTTTTGATATAGTAAATGTATCCAGAACTGCCAACCCTACTCTTGGAGCTTATCAATAAATATGGAAATAACCCATCTACAACAGCAGGTCGATGAATGGATAAAAACCATCGGCGTACGATATTTTAATGAGCTTACCAATATGGCCATGCTGACTGAGGAAGTCGGTGAAGTAGCCAGAATCATTGCCAGAAGATATGGTGAGCAAAGTGAAAAAGAAAGTGATAAAAGCAAAGATCTTGGTGAAGAACTGGCTGATGTACTTTTCGTAACATTATGCCTGGCCAATCAAACCGGAGTAAATCTCCAGGATGCTTTTGACAAAAAGATGAAGATTAAAACCGATCGCGATAAGGATCGTCATCAGAATAATGAAAAATTAAAATAAGAGAATATTCCATATAGCGGATTATGTTTAATCCGCTATATGAGCAACCTCTTAAATATGAAGAAATAATGAAGCTAGAAAAATCAAAATTAACAGGAAACCAGACAGTACAGATCAGCGGTTCGAAAAGTATTTCGAATCGTTTATTGATTCTGGAAAGTTTATTTAAAAATATTAATATCGGGAACCTGTCCAATTCTCAGGATACTCAGTTGTTAAAGAAAGCACTATCTGAGAATACCGGGATAGTGGATATCCATCATGCAGGAACGGCTATGCGTTTCCTTACGTCCTATTATTCAATTATGGAAGGTAAAACAACCATTCTTACCGGATCAGGGCGGATGAAAGAAAGACCGATCAAAAACCTGGTCAGTGCGTTAAAGGATCTAGGGGCTGAGATTGAGTATCTGGAAAATGAGGGGTATCCGCCTTTAAAGATTACCGGAAAGAAAATTACCCAAACTCAGGTTAATGTTCCTGCTAATATTTCAAGTCAGTTCATCACTTCTTTACTCCTGATTGCCGGAAAACTGGAAAACGGACTGGAGATCCACCTTGTAGGAGAGGTTACATCAAGATCATATATTGAAATGACTCTGGATATTTTGACCAGATTTGGAATCAAAAATAATTTTGAAGGGAATATCATTAAAGTAGAGCCCTACCAAATAAAAAACACTTCAGAAGCGGTACATTACGAAGTAGAAAGTGACTGGAGTTCGGCATCTTACTTTTATTCGATCTGTGCCTTAGGAAGAGAAACCATCCATCTGAAAAGCTTTTACAGAAAGTCTACCCAGGGAGATTCCACTATCGCTAAGATTTATCAGGACTTTTTTGGAATTACAACAACCTATCATGAAGAGGAGCATAAAATTACTTTAGAACCTCAACAGAATTTTTCGTTCCCGGAAAAAATTGTACTGGACATGAATGATTGCCCCGATATTGCACAAACTCTTTGTGTAACAGCAGCAGCCCTTAAAATTCCTTTTGAAATTTCAGGTCTGGGGACTTTAAGAGTTAAAGAAACCGACAGGCTTCTGGCTTTATATAATGAATTGAAAAAGCTGGGGACCGAAACCGAAATTACGGATCTGACTATTAAATCCATCAGTTTCGGGAAACCGGAAGATTATATTTCTATCAGAACGTACCAGGACCACAGGATGGCCATGAGCTTTGCGCCATACTGTCTGATCGGCGAGCTTCATATTGAAGATGAGGATGTAGTTGAGAAGTCTTATCCTATGTTTTGGAAAGATCTCGCAGACATACTTACAAAATGATTCAAAAGTAAAATTCAGATTTGAAAATAGTTCCTGTTTTCAAATCTGTTATTTAGAAGAATCAGTGTCGATAGAAAAGAGGATACAGGATTATAACTTCAATAAAGCATGAGAACCTTCTTTTTTCTTATTTCTTCATTATCAATTACATTTTCCAATGCCCAGGACTTAAAAGCCTTTTCTGTTCCTGAAGGCTATGCAAAGATCACAGAATCTAAAGGAGATCTGGATAAAGATGGGAACGATGAAATTGTTATGATATTCAATACTACTCAAAGAGTGTCTGAGAATAAAGAGTACCCTAAAGACAAAGACTATAAAAGGGTTCTTTATATCCTGAAAAATGAAAATGGCAACCTTAAAATCTGGAAAGAAAACGCTGTTCTTCTTTTATCCAGCGGGACAGGCTTTTACCCGGAAGACAATATTCCGGAAATTAAGATAAAAAGTAATGTCTTGATCATCAGCCAACATTTCTTTACCAATTCAAGGCATACCCAAAACTACAGACACAGTTTCAGGTTTCAAAAAGGAGATTTTTATTTAATAGGATCTTATGATAATTTTGAAGATACCTGTAGTTTCAGCTTTCTACGGGAAATTAATTTTTCTACCGGAAAAGTAATTATTAATAAAGACTTTTCATCATGTGATGACGAAGTGAAAATCCCTGAAAATGTTCATAAAGAATTTACTCATACATTCAATGCTCTCATTAAGATGAATGATTTTCAAATTGGAAAAAACAGGTTTAAGATCCCCGGCTCCAATGAATATTTTATTTTTTAAACGAAGATCAAGAAATTGCATTTTTATATTCTGTTCAATGCTTAGCCTTTACCACAAGTTAATTTTAGTTTAAAATTAAATTAACTCCTCATAGCTTGACATATTCTTATTTTTATAATATATCAATATTCAAGAACAATATGAGACATTTAGTAAAAATTACCCTCAGCATTGCAATTGCTGCCCTATTTTCTTCCTGCACAGAAAGTATCACAGAAAGGGATATTCATGAAGCCGGATCTGTATCTGCACAAAAATCAAATTACAGAACTTCTTTAGCTCCGGTTGAAATGGTCAGCTGGATGTCTGGTCTTCAGGATAACATTTCAATTTCAAGGATATCCATTCCCGGAAGCCATGACTCAGGGGCAACCATAGAAGTGCCTTCAAACAGCGGAACAGCAAAAACCCAAAATCTTACCATTAGTGAACAACTGAATGCAGGAGTTCGGTTCCTGGATATCCGATGCAGGCATATTGATAATTCTTTCGCCATCCATCATGGCCCTATTTATCAAAATCTGAACTTTGATGATGTACTGAATGCCTGTTATTCTTTCCTTGAAAGTCATCCGTCAGAAACTATTATCATGTCTGTAAAGGAAGAATATAATGCCTCAAACACTTCCAGAAGTTTTGAAAAAACTTTTGATTCTTATGTGCAGAAAAATCCGTCAAAATGGGATCTTGGAACCAATATTCCTACTTTGGGAACTATAAGGGGAAAGATCAGGCTGTTAAGAAGGTTTCCTGCTGAAACAGCCAAAGGAATTAACGCTACGGCATGGGCAGACAACACAACTTTTGAAATCAACAATGCAGAGGCACAAATGAAAATCCAGGATTATTACAAGGTTACTAATAATGATGATAAATGGACTGCAATTTCCAGTATTTTCAATGAAGCAAAAGCCAATACGGGGAACAGGCTTTTCATCAACTTTACAAGCGGTTACAAGCCCCTGCTATTCGGAATTCCAAGTATTCCAACTGTTTCCAACAGCATTAACCCGAAACTAACAACATTTTTCCAGACCAATACACAGGGAACTTACGGAACTGTGCCAATTGATTTTGTAAATGCTGAGATATCTGCGCTGATCGTAAACACAAATTTCTAAACCGTTCGGAAGTTTGTTATACCCTAACAAAACATCGAATATCAGATCAGAAATAACAAAGGCTGTCTTTTTTATGACAGCCTTTTAAATACATCAAAATCAATTTATAGGTTACCTGATACCATAAGCGGCAAGTATCTTTTTAAAAATCTCCGTGTTTTCAAAGAATCCTGTAAATTCTTTTGAATTTGGGCCATATGCAAATACGCTTGAAGGAATTGATGTATGATCATTCGTGCTGAAATGACCAAATACCCAGCCTTCTTTAAGACTTCCGTCCAGAAGGGTCAAACCTCCTGTTTCATGATCTCCCACCACAATGACCAGTGTCTCCTTATTTTCATCTGCAAATTTCATGGCTTTTCCTACTACATGATCAAAGTCCAGAAGTTCAGTTACAAGTTGTTCAAGATTGTTGCTGTGACCTCCTCCATCTGTCTGTGAAGCTTCCACCATCATAAAAAAGCCTTTGTTATTATCTTTCAGATGATTTAAAGTAAAGTCAAATGCTTCAGAAAGCCAATTTCCTCTCCCATTTGTTATCCTTTGAGAAGCTAAAGGATCAATAACCAAGGTACGGTTGTTTATGGTACGAACAGACTCCAGGTCCTGGTATACGTCAATTTTGGCCTGCTTAAAATTCTGCAGATTCTTTTGAGATAAACCACTTGTAGGGCCGCCAATCAAAATTTTAGTCTTGGAAGCTGCAAAATCTTTCAGAATTGTTTCCGAACTGTTTCTGTTATCAGAATGTGCATAAAAGTCTGCCGGGGTAGCATCGGTGACATCCCCTGTAGAGATCAGTCCTGAAACCAGCCCTTTTTCAGCAATAATATCCGGAATCTGAGCCAGAGCTTTTCCCATATGATCTACTCCTACAAAGGTATTTTTGGTTTTCTCCCCCGTTGCAAAGGCTGTTGATCCCGGAGCGGAGTCTGTTACATAAGCATTATACGAGTTCGTATTGGATAATCCGGTCGCTTTCATATTAAACACATTCAGTTTTCCTTTATTGGCTGTAAATGCAGCGTAATATTGTGGTAAAGAAGTTCCGTCAGGAATCAGGAGAATTACATTTTTAACTTTTTTTGCAGTTCCGTCTGATGCATAAGTGGGGGTGTATGTACTGTATTCCTTTGTATTCTTATAAAAATTTCGGGGAATATTATTCATAAACTTTTTAAGATCAGGGATATGATCCGTATTGATGTAATCTACTCCGATATCCATAAGGTTTACCCATGCATTCGGGAAGTCAGGTGCTCCATAAAATCGTATCGGTTTCTCTCTTGCATGAGATTTTTCCACCATCTTTCTTATTTTATCTGTCTCCTCATCCCTTGGAATTCCTTTTCCGTTCCATTTGACAAGCTCGGGAAGGTTTGCACTGAACATTCCTACTCTTTTCAACTGCTCATCGGTATAGCTTTTATCAGGATCGCCATCAAAAGACAGGTAATCAGGATAATTTTTAAAATCATCCGGTTGTGGTCTTTCTCCCGTAATGACAATCCTGACTCCCGGATTCCCGGTAATTTCAGGATATTTTTTTAATGTAGTAACTAATGTACTTAAAGCTGTTTTATAATCCTGCTTAACATCAATAAGCAACTGAAGTTTTTTCTTTAGATCCGGATAAACATTTCCTTTATTCAGTTTAATCTGTTTCGAGATCGGATCCAGATAAAGGTTTTCCAGTGTTCTGCACGCAGACAGCTCTTTTTCAGTATGAGCCACCCACAATTTTCCTTTTACCGGAAAAACATCTGCTTCTATAGAACCAAAACCTGCATAATACGCCTGCCAGAAAGGAACTTCCTGCATATAATCATTATGTGAATGTGCATTTCCCACATTATACTTCAGATAATTCTGTGCCTGGTTTTCAGAGAAAAAGGCCATGGCCAGAAGTGTCAAAATTTTTGATAGTTTCATAATACTGTGAAAAAACCATATCATCACAGAGTTCTGTGATGATACAGTAGATAATATATTAGATTAAAATTTTACCAACCTTCATTTTGTTTAATGACTCCATGACTGTTTACAATTTCAGCTTGCGGAACTGCCCAGACATTATGCACTGCCGGGTTAAAGTTTCTGGCTGCCCATACCACCTGACCGGCAATTCCATGCAAAGGTTTGGCATATGCTTCTTTAGCATCTCCCCACCTTACAAGGTCTCTGTGTCTGTCTGCCCATTCTCCTGCAAGCTCACAACGTCTTTCATGTTTCAGGTCTGTCATTGTACAACCGGATTTTGGAGATAAACCGGCCCTTTGCCTGATCATATTAATCTCAAGATCAGCATTCTGCCCCATCATCAATAAGGCTTCAGCTTTAATAAGGATAACCTCAGCATATCGCATAATCGGAACAGCAAGATCTGTACATGGATAATCTCCGTTAGCGCTTACGTGCCCGCTTTTCAGCTGGTATTTAAAAGCATCCATGTATTTATTGAACTGATACCCGGTAAGAGAATTGATAGAAGCATATGTTCTTTCTGTTCCGTTAAACGTAAACTTATCTCCTAATTTCAGAATGGTTACACTTCTTCGGAGATCTCCTGCTTCATATTCATCATAAAGTTCTTTAGTGGGCTGAAAATATCCCCATCCGTTATATTCTCCCCAGCCTTTATTTTCAAGCATTACTCCGGGAAGAATACTCCCTACAGCATTAAATTTAGGAGTACTTGGAATAGACCAGATATATTCTGAACTATAATTATTTTCAGCTTTAAAGACATCTGCATAATTATTTAACAGGTTTCTGTTGCCTTTGGTGATGACTTCATTTGCCCAGTAAGCTGCATTCTGCCAGTCTTTCATAAATAAGTAAACCTTGGCAAGAAGTGCCCATGCTGCTGCTTTATGTGGTCTCCCATAATCTTTTGCCGGAAGTTCCGCCTGAGCAGGCAGCAATTCTGCAGCTTTTTTTAAATCATTGACAATAAATTTGTAGTTATCGGTTACATTGGCTGCCCGGGGAATCGGATTAGGATCGGGTGCTTTTGTACGGTCTATGATGGGGACCCCTGCTTTTTCATTTCCATAATTATAAGACAGTTCAAAATACATTCTGCTGCTCATAAATAAAGCCTCACCCAGATATTTATTCTTAACAGCTGTCGAAGTCTGAATATTATCTACATTACGGATAACCCTGTTTGCAACCCCTATCACATTATATCTT
The DNA here is from genome assembly GCF_003385595.1 of Chryseobacterium flavum. GTDB lineage: Bacteria > Bacteroidota > Bacteroidia > Flavobacteriales > Weeksellaceae > Chryseobacterium > Chryseobacterium flavum. The sequence continues at coordinate 154,875 of NZ_QNUE01000008.1, forward strand.
TTATTCCACTGGGTTTCCAGATCTCCTGCAGCAATATAGTTACTGCTGAAATTCTTAACATTGTCCGCTTCACTTTTTGCCCTTCCGGTCACCATATCATCACTTGCATTGATAAACCAGAAAAATCCTCTTCCATAAAACTCGCTGTCAGACAAAGGTTTATACATGGCGTTAGCTCCGGTAATCAGATCATTCTCCGTTTTCCAGAAACTGGCTTCGGTTGGAGTACCTTCCGGCTGGATATCAAGTTCTCCGGTACATGATAAAAGCGTTACTGCTATTCCGGACATTAAAAATATTCTATTGAAAAATTTCATTTTTAATTTTTTTTATTTGTTGAAAAAATTATAGCCCTACTTCTACTCCAAAGATGAAAGAACGCGCCTGAGGATATCTTCCGGTATCCACACCGTAAGAGTTCATTCCTACTTCAGGATCAAAGCCTGTATATTTGGTAATTGTAAAGAGATTATTGGCAGTCATGTAGATCCTGATCTTATTTACATCCAGTTTCTGGTAAAGTTCCTTAGGTAATGAATAACCAATTGTCAGGTTTTTCAGCCTTAAGTAAGATCCGTTTTCCACATAGAAATCTGAAACCTTGGAATAATTTCCACCCGGATCACCATGAACCAGTCTTGGAATATCTGTATTTGTATTCTGAGGTGTCCATGCATTAAGGATATCTCTATCCATATTATAATTTTGTCCTGTCCCTCCCGGATTTAATGAGATAAATTTCAGGCCGTTGAATATTTTGTTCCCGTACACCCCCTGAAAGAATACATTGAGATCAAAGTTTTTCCAGGTCATATTATAAGAAAATCCATAAGAAAACTTAGGATATGGACTTCCCAGATTTACAAAATCACTATTGCTGAGCACTCCTGTATTCCCTTCTTTTTTTAGAAACTTAATATCTCCCGGCTTCGCATTGGGCTGTATAAGATTACCATTTGCATCCCTGTAGTTGTTAATTTCCTCCTGTGACTGAAAAATCCCTGCTGTTTTATATCCGTAGAAAGAATACAATGGATCCCCTACTTTTACACGTGTAGGTTTTAACACTCCCCTTACGCCATTATCATTAATAAAAATTTCATCTACATCAGCCAACTGCTTCACCGTGTTTTTTAGTTGACTAAATGTAGCCCCTATTGAATAACTGAAATCTCCGGTATTTTTACTGTTGTAATTGACTCCTATTTCATATCCCTTATCCTGAAATAACCCTGCATTAACATATTGATTGTTATACGTCGCAGTACTTGGCAGATTCACATTAAAGATCTGATCTTTTGAGTTTTTCACAAAATAGTCAAACTGCAGGGAAAGACTGTTGTGAAAAAAGGAAGCATCCATTCCGAAATTGGTCTGTTCAGATTTCCCCCATTTCAGATCCGGGTTAGGTCTTGTGGTTGCATAATACGCAATATTCTGAGATGGATCCTGTCCAAAAATCACATTATTATCTCTTGTCATTAATGGGTTGACCGCTTGGGGTGAAATTCCTCCAAGATTTCCTAAAATACCATAACTTCCTCTAAGCTTTAAGTTTGATAGCCAGGAAATATCACTCATAAAATCTTCCTTTGAAAGCACCCATGCCCCGGAAACCGCGTAATAATTTGCAAAGCGGTTCTGTTTTGCAACCAGCGAAGATCCGTCGCGTCTTCCCAATAAGCTGACAATGTATTTTCCTGCATAATCATAGTTTAGTCTTGCCAGATAAGAAACAAGGGCTTGTTTAAATCTGTAGCTGGAAACTTCTTTATTGGTATCTGCTGCATTCTGAAGATATTGGAATACCTCTGCTTCGCTCCTGAAGTCAAATGCTTTTGCCATGAATCCTTCCTCAACCGTTTTCTGGAAAGTAAAACCTGCCAGGAAATCAAAATTATGTCTGCCTGCAGCGAATTTATAAGACAGGAGCTGCTCTGCCAGAGCTGTGGATGAATTGTTAGACTGATATTCTAAATTATTTGTATCGAATATTTTTCCTACTTCAAGAACCCTGGAAGTAAAGTTTTTCACATTCCCTATTTTAAATGTTTGCGAAAAGTTTGAACGGAATTTCAAATCTTTTGCCAATGTAATCTCTGCGTAGGGATTAACTAAAATTTCATGGGTAGGATTTCTGATGTTAATTCTTTTGAGATAAGCAACAGGATTGATCATATCTCCATAGCCTCCCGCCACATCAATAGGAAGCCCGGAGAAAGCTCCTGTTGGAGTGTAGACCGGTACATTAGGTGGATAATACATAGCAGCTACCAAAGCCCCCGTATAGCCACTTTTGGTGTCTGCCGTGTTTCCATCGGAATAATTGTAATACATATTTTCTCCGATCGTCAGCCAGTTTTTCACCTTATGCTCAGAATTCACTCTGAAATTATAGCGCTTTGCCTGTGTATTTATTAAAATCCCTTCCAGTGCCCTGTGATTCATTCCCACAAAGTATCTTGATTTATCACTTCCTCCGCTTAAATTAAGATTATACTCCTGAATTGTTCCGGTACGAAAAATTTCTTTCATCCAGTCTGTCCGGGTTATTCTACCGTCCGGAAACTTTTCAGAATTGAAAGCCAATGGTAAGCTACCAAGCTTTCCAGCGTTCGCATAAGCCTGGTACATCACATCCTGGAACTCAGCAGCATTTAAAGATTCTTTCAGTCTCCATGCTTGATTGATTCCATACTTCACATCAAAATCCACAGTGAGAATTCCTTTTTTACCTTTTTTGGTGGTAATCAGGATTACACCACCCGAAGATCTGGCCCCATAGATTGCAGCAGAGGCGTCTTTAAGAACCGAAATATCCTGAATATCATTAGGATTAATGGATGGTGTTCCGTTAAAAACAACCCCATCTACAACATAAAGAGGAGTTTCACCATTAATACCACCCAGACCCCGGATGTTTACCTTTGGCGAACCATTGGGATCTCCCCCTTCATTAACTACCGTTACTCCGGGGGCTTTCCCCTGAAGAACCTCACCTACTCCCGAGAGAGATCTGGAAGTCAGCTTATCCAATGACGCTTCAGAAACTGCTCCGGATACCTTACTTTTTTTCTGGGTTCCATACCCTACAACAACAACTTCGTCAATGACTTTTTCCTTTAAGCTGTCTTTTTTTTGAGATAGAAACATCGGAGAAACCGATATTGCACCAATAAGTAATACCTTCCCCGTTAAATAAGAAACTGAAACAGGGATCTTAAATACATTCATGACATCCTTTTTAATTAGATGCAAAATTAGAATAGCCCTATCTGAGCGGTATTAAGATTTTCTTATGTTTTTATTAAGAATTTTTAGCTAAGATCAATACCTCCCTTACACCCTGAACAGATAACTAACTGTATATCAAACACTGAACAGATAAATTAATTTATTCAACCGATACGGAAGGTCTTATTGAGATTAAATTTATTTTAAGTTTAATTGTCCGGAAACTAAAAACTCTTAGCCAAACAGCATATTATTATAGCTGCATATATTCAGAAATAATAAATAACAGAGTTCATTTTTCTTTTTTTACATTTGCTGGAAAATAGAAAATGCTTAAGCATTCTTTTTGAGATATTAAACAATTAAAAATTATACTGATCGAAATGACCATCATTATTACAGGTACCTCTTCAGGAATTGGTTTTGTATTAGCCGAATATTTTGGTAAAAAAGGACACCATGTATACGGTCTGAGCAGAAAATATGCGGAAAGCCAGTATTTCAAATCTATTCCGGCTGATGTTACTGATAATACAGCTGTTCAGAAAGCTATTGCCGAAGTTTTAAAAACAGAAACCAGAATTGATCTCCTGATTAATAATGCAGGAATGGGAATGGTAGGTGCTGTAGAAGATTCCACAAAAGAAGATATTCTAAAACTTTTCAGCCTGAACCTGGCAGGTGCTGTTCAAATGATGACTGCTGTTCTTCCGAACATGCGTGAACACAAATCGGGTAAGATTATTAACATTTCCAGCATCGGAAGTGAAATGGGACTGCCCTTCCGGGGATTTTATTCCGCCTCAAAATCTGCTCTGGACAAAGTAACGGAAGCCATGAGATATGAAGTATATCCCTGGAATATTGAAGTGTGTTCTCTTCATCTCGGGGATATTAAAACCAATATTGCTGAAAACAGGGTTATTGCAAAGGTCTCACAGCCATACACAACTGTTTTCAATAAAGTATACACTTTGATGAATTCACACGTAGATGATGGAACCGACCCTCTTGAGGTTGCTGAATACGTTGAAAAACTTTTAGGAAAAAATAAATGGAAAGCACATTACTATTTTGGTAAATTCGGACAAAAAATCGGAGTACCATTGAAATGGATTCTTCCACAGATAGTTTATGAGAATTTAATGAAAAAGTATAATAAACTGGACTAGTTTCAGTTATTAGAAATATTATACTAAAGCTACTTCATAATCCTTAATGAGTTAAGCCAATTATCAATTGAAATTATTTCTGAAAATATTCTTTGTGCTGTTCTGCGTTTTTATTCAAGCGCAGAAGAAACATTACTGGTTAATTGATACAGAAACCAACGTAAGGAAAAAAGTGAAAGATTCTGTTTCTGCAGTAAAATTCCTGGATTCTTTATCCCAGAATAATTATTTTTTCACTCAGCTGAAAGAAGTTAAAGTAAAGGGAGACAGTACAGAAATTTTCTATGATAAAGGAAAAAATTACAACGAAACTTATGTTGACCTCTCAGATTCCATTGTTCAGAAATTAAAAATACAGAAAGATTTTTTTACTAAAAATTTAGATTCAACCAAAAGAAGTATCAATAAAAAATATATTGATGAGGGCTATTCTTTCAGCAGAATTAAATCAAAATACAAAGGCAAGAAGAACGGCTTTCCTGTCATAGGGCTGGATATCAATAAAAATGATAAAAGAGTAATTAACGGCTTCGTTGTCAAAGGATATGAAAGGGTTCCTAAAAGGTTCATTAAAAATCTTGAAAAGGAGTTCAAGGGTAAAACCTATGATGACAAAAATCTTTTAGCCATTAATAAAAGTTTTCAGGGACATCCTTTTGTAACCCTTGAACGGCAGCCTCAGACATTATTCACTAAAGACTCCACAAACATCTACCTGTTTATGGAAAAGAAAAAGACAAACACCTTTGACGGAGTAATAGGCTTCGGAAACGATAAAACGGATAAATTTACACTGAACGGAACCATGAATGTTAATTTCAGGAATATGTTTAATGGTTTTGAGGCTATCAACCTATATTGGCAAAGAAATCCTGACAGAGGGCAGACATTTGATCTGGAAGTAGATATCCCTTACCTTCTTAAATCCAATATAGGAATGAATACAAAGGTTAATATATACAGGCAGGACTCCACATTTGCCAATGTAAAATTCCTTCCTGCATTTTATTACCATCTTAACAACCGGAATAAGATCGGGTTCCGTGGAACTTTAGAAACCTCAAGTGTTATTGATACTTTATACACCCAGGGAAAAGACTATAATAAAAGAGGAATCGGGATATGGTATGAAATGACTGAACCTACCGATATTGATCTTTTTCTTTATAAAACAAAAATCAGTGCCGGGTATGATTTCTTAACCACAACTTATACAAAGGGAAACATCAAAGCTAACCAGAACCAGTTTTATTTCTATGGTGAGCATAATTACCATCTTTCGGGAAACCATTTTATCAACATTAAAGGGGAAGGAAGGATGATGGATTCCAAAATGGAATTTTCTACCAATGAGTTATTTCGTTTCGGAGGCTGGAATTCTATGCGGGGATTCAATGAAAATTCTCTTGCGGCAGATTACTTTTATTACGGCAGCTTAGAATATCGGTATTTGATTGGCAGCCAGGCATTTTTTGATCTCTTCGGACAGTACGGACAGCTCAATAATAAATCGCTGGGAGTTAAACCCAAACTCTACAGCGTCGGGCTTGGGTTTAACTTCTTTATTCCTATTGGGCTGATGAGTTTCCAGCTTTCCAATGGAAACGAATTTGGTAACCCTTTTAAATTCAATGACATTAAAATCCACTGGGGAATTCTGAGCAGATTTTAATTATACGATCTTTACTTCTACTTCTCTTTGCAGTGTAGAAAAAAGGATTGTATATCCTTCACTTTCATTTTATCATATTGTTAATTATTTGCGTTAAAAAATATTAAAATTATATATTTTTCTTAATATGATATTAAAATACAGGTAACAATGCCACGGTATATTTGTCTTCAAAAAAATGAAGAAGACTTTAGCTACTTTTGCAATTTCTTTGCTTCCTCTTTATTTTACAGCTCAGGAAATTAACATTTCCGGAAATGTAAAATCCGAAAACGGGACAAGTGTTTCCGGTGTCAGTATTACTGATAAAAATACAGGCAAAACCGCCACTACTGATGAAAATGGAAATTTTACCATTTCAGCCAGCCCCAAAGATATTCTGGAATTCTATGCTCCAGACTTTTCTTTATATACTGTAGAAGTTTCTTCAAAAAAGCAGTATACAGTAACTTTGAAAAAGCTCAATGAAAAACAGATTGAAGGAGTAGTGATTACAGCATTGGGGATCGCAAAAAAGAAAGAAAAAATAGGCTATGCCACTCAGGAAGTTGGAACAAAACAATTTGAGACCATTACAACTCCCAGTATAGGAAATTTATTTTCCGGTCAGGTAGCTGGCCTTAATGTTTCCAATCCTACAGGAATGCAACAAGCACCATCTTTTACATTAAGGGGAAATTCAAATCTGGTTTTTGTAATTGACGGAGTTATTGTTGAAAAGGAAGTATTTCAAAATCTGGATCCTAACAATATCGAAAACATCAATGTCTTAAAAGGTGCTACTGCTTCCGCATTATATGGTTCCAGAGGGAGATATGGTGCAGTGCTGATTACCACTAAAGGTGCTAAAAAGAAAGGATTCTCAGTAGAATTTTCGCAAAATACAATGATTACAGGAGGCTTTACCAACCTTCCGAAAACCCAGACCGAATATGGAAACGGCTCACATGGCAAATATGAATTCTGGGATGGTGCAGATGGTGGGGTGAATGACGGAGATATGATCTGGGGGCCTAAATTCACTCCGGGACTACAGATTGCCCAATGGAACAGCCCCATAAGAGATAAGGTAACCGGCCAGGTAATTCCCTGGTATGGAGCCGTAACAGGTACAATGTACAATGATAAATCACGATATGAAAGAGTACCCATTGACTGGAAATATCATGACAATCTTGATACATTCCTGAAACCTGCAATAATCAACAATAGCAATTTCTCAATAAGCTACAAAAACAATAAAGATGTATACAGGTTTTCCGGTAACTTTATGAATTATGATGACAGAGTTCCTAATTCTTATCTTCAACGGTATGGTATAAACTTTTCCTCCGAAAATCATTTGGGAGAAAAATTGATCTTCGATACAAAGTTTAATTTCAACCAAACGTTTACTCCGAATATTCCCAACTATGATTATAACCCAAGTGGACACATGTATACTATCCTAATCTGGATGGGGGCAGATGTAGACGGAAAGGTTTTAAAAAATCATATGTGGATTCCGGGAAAAGAAGGAACCGCACAGGCTAACTGGAATTATGCATGGTACAATAATCCATGGTTCGGTGCTGAATATTATAAAAATCAAAACAGAACCAATATCATCAATGCCCAAACCGGTCTGGAATATAAAGCGACCAATGATTTTTCAGTGAAAGGCAAAATATCTATTGTTGAAAACCATAATAAACAGGAAATATTAAGTCCTTACTCCTATTTCAATTATAGCGCTCCAAGAAGTGGTGGGTATATTTTAAATGATACCAAAGCCTGGAACCTCAACTACGATATCCTGGCCACCTATAAGAAGAAAATTTCTGAGAACTTTGACTTTACAATTAACGCCGGAGGTTCTGCATTCTATTATAAAAATGACATCAATAATGCCTCTACCGATGGTTTGAAAGTTCCTGAGCTTTATTCTCTCGATAACTCCATCGGAGCTGTAAAATATTATTCATATCTCAAAGAAAAACTGATTTACAGTGCTTATTCAACAATTGATATCGGGCTATTCAATGCATTTTTCATTAACATTTCCGGACGTAACGACTGGTCTTCCACTTTACCTAAAGCCAACAGATCTTATTTTTATCCGTCTGCTTCTGTAAGTGCAGTGCTTTCCAATCTTATTAAAATGCCTGAAGCCGTAAATCTTCTGAAACTTTCTGCTTCATGGGCTAAAGTAGCCTATGACTTTAAGCCTTATTCTATCAGAAATTATTATGTAAACAATAAAGGAATTACTTTCAATGGAAATCCTACTTATTATTATCCAACTATTCTGAATGTTGAAAATACCTTAAAACCGGAACAAACAAAATCATATGAACTGGGACTAAGTGCCGGATTATTCAAAAACAGGGTCACTTTGGATGTTACTTATTTCAGAACCTTAGATTATAATAACATTCTGGAGTTTCCAACCGCACAATCATCAGGCTTTACCTCTCAATATGTGAACGGAAACGAATATACCACTAAAGGACTTGAAATTTCATTAGGGCTGACTCCCGTAAAAAGCAACAATTTTACCTGGAAATCATTGATCAACTGGAGTACTTATGAGCAGAAACTTACCTCCATATATCATGATATGCCTAATTACAATAATATAAAATTGGGTGAAAGAATGGACAGTTACTATGATTATACATGGCAGAAATCTCCGGACGGAAAGGTTATTCTGGATGCAAAATCGGGAATGCCGACAAGAGCAAATGCACCCAGCAACCTGGGGCATTTTAATCCGGACTGGACATTTGGATTTAATAACAACTTCAAATACAAAAAAATCTCATTAAATATCGGTATTGATGGAAGCATTGGCGGGATTATGAGATCCCAGGTGGTTGAAAAGATGTGGTGGGGAGGAAAACACCCGAACTCTACAGCTTACAGAGATCTTGAGTACGCTAATCCGGGAACCTACTATTTTGTACCGGACGGAGTCAATTACAATCCCACGACAGGGCAGTATACGCCTCACACTAAAGCAATAAGTTTCCAGGACTGGGCACAGAATTATCCTTACCAGGCCAGGGTAACCGAAGACGAGAGCGAATTATTTGCCAATGTTTTTGACAGGACCTTTATAAAACTGAGATCGGTAGTACTGGAATATGATTTCTCTTCTTTACTGAACCCAAAGGGGATGATCAGAAGTTTTACTGCAAATATTTCTGCTTACAATCTTGCGATGTGGAAAAAGTCTAAAAACCTTTATTCAGATCCTGACTTCCAGATCAAAACCGGTAAAGAAGGTGACATCAGCAATGACATTCAGGATCCTTCAAGCAGATGGTTTGGGATCGGATTTAATCTTAAGTTTTAAATTAAAGTACGACAATACAATGAAAAATAATATCATCACACAATTACAAAAGAGCAACGCTGTAAAATGCATCAATGCTAAAGTGATAATGGCTGCAGTCCTGTTCACTTTTACATCATGTGAATCCAACCTGGATCAGATTAATGAAAATCCAAATGACCAGGCCAGCGTTAATCCCAAAGTTCTTCTGACTTATGTTTCACAGGATGCTTTTCAGGTTAATGGAGATAATATGTATGCTTCCCGTATGATGATCGGAACCGATGGAGAAAATACATACCAGTATATGAAGTGGAATAATGCATCTTTCGAAGTCTATAACAAGGGTCTTCTGAATACGGTAAAAATGATGCAGGAGGCTGAGAAGATCAATAATAAGAATTATATAGCAATCGGAAAATTTTACCGGGCCTACTATTTCTTTAATTTAAGCCTTAAGGTAGGAAGTATTCCTTACACGGAAGCCATAAAAGGAGAATCCGGCATTACACAGCCTAAGTATGATAATCAGGAAACGGTAATGGCCGGTATATTATCTGAATTAAAAGAAGCTGTAAGCCTTATCAATTCCAATGATAAAATTGAAGGCGATATTATTTATAACGGAGATCCTTTAAAGTGGAAAAAACTGATCAATGCATTCCGTTTGAAAATATTGATGACCTTATCCCGGAAAAGTACAGCAGGAACCTATAATATTGCAACAGAATTCGCTTCTATTGCAGGAAACGAGGCTCTGATGACTTCAATTACTGATAATGGCGAGCTTAAATTTGCAGATGCAGCGGACAGCAGGTATACCATGTTCAATAACAGCGGTTACGGATCAAGTCTGTATATGGCAGACTATTTCATTAATATGTTTAAAGACAGAAAGGACCCCCGTTTATTTACATTTGCAGCACAGACAACCGGAGCAAAAGAAGCAGGAAAACCTGTTACGGACTTTACGGGCTATAACGGGGGGAACCCTACTTCATCCTATTCCGATAACGCAGCATTAATTACAGCAAAAAATATCTCCAAAATTAATGACCGCTTTTATAAAGACCCTACCAATGAACCTTCTTCAGTGCTGAGCTATTCAGAGCAGGAATTTATTCTGGCTGAAGCTGCGGCAAGGGGATGGATATCAGGATCTGCAAAAGTACATTATGATAATGCCATCAGGGCCAGTTTTAGTTTTTATCAGACCTATGTAAAAAATCCCAATCAGTATTTTGCAGGCTTTAATGTGGATCAATATTTAACAACTCCATTAGTGACTTATGACAATACGGCTCCTCTACAGGATCAGCTGAAGAAAATCATTACTCAAAAATATATGACCATGTTCCATCAGTCACAATGGACTTCATATTATGATTATCTGAGAACAGGGTTCCCGGATTTTCCTTTAAAAACAGGTGTTCCTGCGCCATTCAGATTCAGATACCCACAGTCTGAATACAATTACAACAGTTTCAATCTGAAGTCAGCACTTGATGCACAATACGGAGGAAATGACAATATTAATTCAAAACCTTGGTGGCTTCAGTAAGATTTTAATTACTTTTATATCAATAAAGAAAATCGCAGGAACATCATATTAACCTGCGGTTTCTTTCTTTTACGATTGAATATGAACAGAAGAGAATTTTTAGAAAAGTCAAGCTTTTTATTAGCCGGGCTGGGAACATCAAGTGTTCTCCACCCTTCTATTTTAAAAGCTTTGGCTATTGAACCGGCCGCACAGTCTACTTTTTATGACGCTGAGCACATCGTAATTCTGATGCAGGAAAACCGGTCATTTGATCACGCTTTCGGTACTCTTAAAGGAGTAAGGGGGTTTTTAGATCAGAGAGCTTTTATTAAACAGGATGGACATTCTGTTTTTTTTCAGAAAAATGATGCCGGAAAATATGCTTCTCCTGCCAGACTGGACCTTAGAAATACAAAATCAACCTGGATGAGCTCACTTCCTCATTCATGGTCTGATCAGCAAAAGGCATTAAATAAGGGAAAATATGATCAGTGGCTTCAGGCAAAAGCTTCCGGAAACAAAACTTATAAAGATATTCCACTTACTCTGGGATATTATAATCGTGAAGATCTTCCTTTTTATTATCAGCTTGCCGATGCTTTTACCATATTTGACCAATATTTTTGTTCTTCCCTGACAGGAACTACTCCCAACAGGTTATTCCTCTGGTCCGGAACTTTAAGAGAACAGCAAAATGGCAAAGTGAAAGCGAATGTCTACAATGACCATATTGATTATGATAAAGCCCGCCAGGCAAAATGGAAAAGTTTTCCTGAAATTTTAGAAGAGCAGAATGTTTCTTGGAAGATTTATCAGAATGAGATCAGTTTACCTAAAGGTATGTCCGGTGAACAGGAAGCCTGGTTAAGCAACTTTACCGATAACCCGATAGAATGGTTTTCTAATTTTAACGTGAAGTTTTCCAAAGGATATTATGAGAATCTTCCTAATATGATTGACCGTCTGAGAAAAGAGATTGAAAAAAATCCTGCTCAGAAATCAAGGATTGAAGCCATTATTACTGAATTGAAGGAAGACCAGGTAAAGTTCCATCCTGATAATTATTCAAAACTTTCCGGGAAAGAAAGAAATCTTCATGAAAAAGCATTTACCACGAATGTTAATGATCCTGATTACTGGAATCTGGAAATCGGTACTGATGAAAATGGAGAAAGGCTGGTAGTTCCAAAAGGTGATGTATTATTTCAGTTCCGGAAAGATGTGGAAGAAAAGAAGCTTCCTTTGGTATCCTGGCTGGTAGCTCCTGAGCATTTTTCTGATCATCCGGGATCTCCCTGGTATGGAGCCTGGTATATTTCAGAAGTGTTGAATATTTTAACTAAAAATCCTGAAACATGGAAGAAAACAATTTTCATTATCAATTATGACGAAAATGACGGATACTTTGATCATGTACTTCCATTTGCTCCTCCTGTGAATCCCGGTCAGCCCGTTGACATGAACGGAAAAGAAGGTGTGGAATATGTGGATAAATCTCAGGAATACATGTCCGACCCATCTTTGAAAGACCATGAAAAAATTGAGGGAACAGTAGGATTGGGATATCGGGTTCCTATGATTATTGCATCCCCCTGGACAAAGGGAGGATTTGTCAATTCAGAAGTTTCGGATCATACTTCTGTATTACAATTCCTGGAAAAATTCATCATGAAAAAATACAATAAAGATGTTCATGTTGATCATATCAGTGACTGGAGAAGGTCTGTATGCGGAGATCTTACTTCGGCATTTAATACGGCAAATATTCAGACTCCTGCCATAAACTACCTGGACCAGAAAGATTTTACCAAAACCATTAATTCAGCCAAAAACAAGCCTGTTCCTGATCTGAAATGGTATTCTGAAAATGAGCTTAGCCCCAATCTTCTTAATATTCAGGAGAGGGGAGTCAAACCTTCCAATCCACTTCCTTATCATTTTCATGTTAATCTGACAGAAGGAAAAATCAGAATGACCAATTTAAAGGATAATGGTGTTCCATTGCTTCTTTATGACAGAACCCAATTTAATGGTAGTGACTATCATTTCTCTTATGCCCTGTACTCCAGGCAGGAATTATCTCATCCGGTAACAACAGGGATATATGATTGGGAAATCTTTGGTCCCAACGGATTCTTCAGAAAGTTCAAAGGTAATTCTGTCCCGGAGGTCGAAGTAATATTTATCAATAATACTTCAAAGAATCAGGCAGAGCTGATTTTTAAAAACAATAAAAAGAAAAGTTTTGTGTTTGGCCTGGAGGATCTCTATGAAAAAAACAAAAAAAGAATCTCCATAAATAAGGCGGAAGAAAAAATAATTTTTGATCTCAGCAAAAACAAAGGCTGGTACGATATCAAGGTATCATCTGAAGAATGTGTATGGCATTTTGCCGGAAGAATTGAAACCGGAAAAATTTCAATTTCTGACCCCCACTGGGCTTAAAGATTCGATCTCATATAAATCCTGTACAAAAAATGTACAGGATTTTTTTTATAAAGGTAAGGGTATTTTTTTATTTTCAATCATATTCCAATATAAGAACGTGATATTCATCAATATAAAAAAATACCAGATTTTTATTTCATAATACATTGAATTTTATTATATTCACTTAACTAATTACTCATATCATGAAAAAATTAAGCTTATCTACTGCAATGTTATTATTTGCAGTAGCCGGATCCGGAAATCTGAGTGCACAAGACACCAATACCGATAATCACACTATTACTATTTCTATTCCTGAAGTTGCTCTGGTAGATATTGAACCTGCCGCAACAAAGAATATAACTTTAGGGTTTACTGCTCCTACAGAAGCCGGAAATCCTATTATTCCAAGTGCAGCCAATACAGCACTGTGGCTGAATTATTCTTCAATTAAATCTACTTCAGACCCCACCCGTAATGTTTCTGTAAAATTAAATGCCCTTATCCCGGGAATAGATATTAATGTAACTGCTGCTGCTGCCACCGGCTCTGGGGGAGGAACATTAGGAACTCCGGCAGCCCAGCTAACACTAAGTGCAGCTGACCAGACCATCATTTCCGGTATTGGTAGTGCATATACCGGAAATGGAGCAAATAACGGACATAACCTTACTTATGCTCTTGCTGCAGGAAGCGGCCCCGGGGGAGTAGCTTCTTATGCTGATCTTGAGGCAACAGCATCTACTGTAGCAACTGTTATCTATACAATCTCAGATAACTAAACGACTCTTTATTTTAAAACATACACAAGAAGAAGCTGGCTGTCAGTTTCTTCCTGGTTTTCTATTATCTCTCATTTAATTTCAAACTTACATAATTATGATAAGGCGTATTTTTTTCCTAATCTTACTGATCCTGCAGTTCAACTTACTACAAGCCGGTATCGTAGTACTTAATGGACTTACACACTCCTACAAAGTGGAGACAGGAAAAGTGTATAAAGGAAAAATCGCTATTGAAAATACAAGCAGTAATCCTCAGAGTGTAAAATTATTCTTACAGGATTTTAGTTATCATTCTGATGGCACCATTAATTATACTTCTCTGCACACCCATAACAGAACAAATGGAGACTGGATTAAGCTCAGTACCAACCTGATCACCTTAAAAGGGAAGGAAAAAACCGAGGTATTCTATGAAGTGGCTGTTCCTGATAAAATTGCAGAACCGGGAAGCTACTGGAGTGTTATTATTGTAGAACCTGTAGAAGATATACAGCCCAATGATCAAAAAACAGGAGTAAATATAACCTCTGTTGTCCGGTATGCCATACAGGTAATTACTGATTACGAAACTGACTCCGCTAAACCGGATCTTAAATTTGAGAGCGTCAAAATAGAAAAGGAGGCAGGCAGGCAGACAGCAAAGATTGCAATAGCCAATAATGGAAATCTTTATTGTAAGCCCATAGCATCTATTGAAATTTATAACCGTAAGACCGGCGAAAAAATCGGAATCTATTCAAGTCTGGCAATGGGCTTATTACCAAACACTTCGAAATCATTCCATATCGATCTCAATAAGATTCCCCCGAACCAATACAAAGCAGTTATTATTGCCACCGACGAAGATGAAAATGCTTTTGCTCTTAATGTGGAATTAGAAATAAAGAATGATTAAAACCTGGATATTATATTGTATCACCCTCTTATTTCCGATTATAACTTTTTCTCAACAGCAAACCAATCAGCTGATTAGCAAAAAAGATAGTTTAATGCCGGGGACATCTACTTCTATTTCTTTTGCATTAGAAAACAATACTGCTGAAAATAAAGTATATAATATTTCGGTTTCAGTTTCAAACCCCTTTATTATATCCATACTGGCAAAAGAAGAATTCAGGATTAAGCCGTACGAAAGTACCCTGTATATTGTTCCCTTACGTGTTTCCACCGAAGCTCCACAAGGTTCTTATTCTGTTACTTTAACCGGAACTGATATATCTACCGGCATACAGGTTATCAAGACCACCCAGGTTACAGTACTCGGAAACCGGAAGCTTTCCCTAACAGCTATGAATTCACCTGAGTTTGTAAAGGCAGGTGAAACAATCCGTGCAACTTTTCTTTTAAAAAATAATGGAAATGTGACGGAACACCTTATTTTGGAAAGCAAAAATGCAGTTGTGGATCATAATGCCTCAATCATTTTAGCTCCTGATGAGGCAAAGCTTATCGGAATATATAAAATTACCAGTTCCCAACTTGAACACAATGAGTTTCAAAACCTTAATCTTTCAGTTTATTCCATTGATAATCCGAAAGAAAACCAGGCTGCCTATGTGAGTGTCCAGATTATAGCTGTGAAACCTGTGGATAACGATATCTACCACAGACTTCCTGTTGCCGCTTCATTATCATTCATAGGAATGCGTAATATGGGAAAATATCAGGACGGCTTTCAAGGGGAAATATATGGTAAGGGAACCATAGATAAAGAAAATAAAAATAATATTGAATTTCATGCTGTAACCAAAAATCCTGTTGAATTCAATTCATTCACCCAATATGAAGAATATTTCGTGAATTACAAAAGAGATAATTTTTTTGTTCATCTAGGTGATAAAACCTATTCAGCATCGTATTTAACTGAATTTGCCAGATATGGTCGCGGAGCAGAGATCCGCTACGATTTCAAAAAATTCAGCCTGGGAGGGTTCTATAATCATCCGCGATTTTTCCGGGATATTAAAGACGAAATCAATGTATATGCAACTTTTAAACTTCGTAAAGAATCTGAAATTACTGCCGGATATCTTTATAAGATACCACAGAAAAAAGACCTGGAATACAAGGATATCCGGCTGGATTCTGAAGCTCATCTTCCGTATGCTGCAGGAAAATTTAAGATTTCGAGGAACATCAGCTTTACGGGAGAACTTGCGTACAGCCGATCCGGAAAGACAGAAGGTGCAGCATATATGATACAGACCCAGGCCAATTTTGAAAAACTGAGTGGAAATCTAATGTATATGAAATCAGATCCTGACTTTGCTGGATATTTTACTAACACAAGTACATTTAACGGAAATGTTCAGTACAGGCTCTCCAAAAGAATACATATTTTTGCCAACTATACCCATGACGCCAGGAATTTTCAGAGAGATACTTTATTTTTAGCAGCTCCCTACAGGAACTATTATCAATATGGTATACAATACAAATATCTGTCTACCGGATCTGTTATGTTTACCAACGGATATCAGAAATATCAGGACCGCCTTCAGCCAAAACAGTTTGATTATTCCGAACGTTATTTTAAGATAAGTATTGATCAGCAGCTGGGAATATTCCAGTTTAACCTTGAAGGGCAGTTTGGAAAAACAGATAATTATCTTACGGGGTTCAGTGGTAATTCAAAATTCTATTCAGCAAATCTGGCCTTTGAGAAATTCAGAACTTCATTTAATATCTTTGGAAGCTATGCCATTACTTCGCGATATCAGCTTCAGGATCAGAAACAAATTTATTATGGAGCAAGACTAATCAGTAAATTCTCTGAGAAGACCAGCCTAAATATTTTTTATCAGAACAATTATATGCCTGAAGAATATTTCAGAGACAGAAATCTTTTTGAGGTGTTATTTCATCAGCAGCTGTTTCCGGGAAATGAAATTGATTTATCAGGAAGATACTCATTGCAACGTGGTGAGTTAGGAAATAAAGATTTTATATTCTCGTTACGGTATACCTGGCGCCCGAATATTCCTGTAAGAAAAATTGCTGACTACACTTCATTGTATGGAAATATCAGGAACCTTGGAATAAAGAAAACGGAAGGAATACGGTTAGTACTTGGCAACTCTTTATCAGTAACCGATAAGGAAGGAAACTTTATATTTAAAAACATTATTCCTGGTAATTATTTTCTTGAAGTAGACCGTTCGACTCTTGAAATTGATGATATTACCAGTATTGCATTTCCTGTATCCTTACAGCTTACAAATAAAGAGAATAATTTTAATTTCGGAGTAACCAAGGCTTCTGCCATTAAGGGAGCAATAGAACTTTCCGAAAAGGAAGGCGAAGAACTTAATAATTTTATTCTATACCAGCCCTCAAAAGAGAAAAAAAGAAAACAAAGCATCGTTATTGAAGCTAAGGGAGCCGATCAGACATACAGAAAAATAGCTTTTATAGGTGAACCTTTTGATTTTACTTATTTACGCCCGGGAGAATGGACCGTAAAACTTTATAGAAACGGGCTGGACAAACGATATAAAATCGCTGTAAATAATTTTCAGTTTATGCTCAAGCCCGGCGAAACACATCATATGACCATTCATATTGTGAAACAGCAAAATGAGATTAAATACCAACAGGAAGCCATTAAAGTAGGTTATAATAAAATAAGAAGCAGAAAATGAAAATAATACTACCTATACAATGTTTGATGCTTTGTGCCATCTCTCAGCTGTTATTTTCACAGACTACAGGAAACAGATCCGTAGCCGTTACATTACCGGTGGTCACATTACTGGATATAGAACCTACGGGAGCTATTACGATGAATTTTACAGCTCCTGCCGAAGCCGGCTTTTCCATAACAGCTCCTGCTGCCAATACAACGAAATGGATCAATTATACTTCGGCAATTGCCCCCGGAGGACTTACAAGAAGAATTACGGCATCTATAAATCAAGTTATTGCAGGAGTAGATATAAGATTACAAGCTGCTGCTGCTTCAGGTTCAGGAGGAGGAACATTAGGGACTCCAACGGCACAGGTTACCCTTTCCACTGCCGCTGTTAATATCATTACCGGAATTGGCGGAGCTTTTACCGGAAGCGGAGCTAATAATGGCCACAGACTTACTATAAGCCTTTCCATCAGTAATTATGCTGCCCTTTCCAGAACCAACACACCCGTTATCATTACTTATACCATTACTGAATAAAATGAGACAGCCCTACCTTATCACACGTTTTAACATATCTGTCATAAAGTATATCTGCTTTATCTTTTTCATGGCTTCCGGTCCTCGTTATAATGCACAGACATTAACAATCTCCGGAGCAAACTGGACTGTAAGCCCTCCCGGTATTACAGAAGCCGGAACCAATTATACCGGAACCTATGAAAGCGCGACCAACCAAATCGTTCTTGCCGTCAGCGTTCCCTTACTATTAGGAAATGCAAAGGTATCTGTACATTATGAACCCAATCCTACCTGGCACAATTCATTAATATTATCAGCAAAAAGGACAAATAACGGAACTACACTTTGTGCTTTATGCACTATTTCAGGAGGGTTGACTTATCAGACACTTACCCAAACTGACATAGAACTCTTCAGGATCCAGGCGGTCTTGGCTCTGGCAGCCTATACAGGAATTAACATACAGCTTCAGCTAAGCGGAGTATCCGTAACCATTCCTGCAACAAGCTATCAAAGCAGAGTTGTATTTACTGTGGCTGGCCTGTAAAAAAACAATCCTTTTTCGGATTGAAAAAGGACTGTTCTTAAGGTGTATTAATGTTTTTAATGTTTTGCCCACCAAAGCGGTGTTAATACGGCATCTGTACCTCCCAGCAGCTCTACTGCTTTATTGTAGCCTGCCTGGTCTGTATTTCTAAACGTACTAGGATATCTTAATCTTTGTGGGAAATTCTGAATTGAATTTGTCATATAATTTCCTGAGTTGAGATTAGGAAGATTTACCAATGGAGTTTCCACTGCCGGATTTTCAAAGAATGGCAATCCAAGTCTTCTGTGGTCATTCCATGATTCCAAAGGAAGCCATGGCATATTGGCAATGTATTTTTGCGTGATAATCTTCGTTAACTTATCATTTTTAACTGATCCGTTTTTATAAATGGTATTCACCGGGTACTTAATGTCAACAGAAATCAAATTACCGGATACCGGATCTTTGTATTTCATGACATGGCTTGCTCCAGGTTCTGTAGTATGGCTGTATAAAACTGAAGTTCCATCCCGGTTATAGTCTGTTGAAGCGATGTACTGACCGTAAAATTGTGATACTCCATTATAAACAAAGCTATCCTGTATTCCTTTATTATAAGCAGCTTCATCACTCATTGGAACGGACCATCCTTTTAATGCAGCCTCTGCCATAAGGAAATAAGTTTCCCAACTTGCAAAGAATATCCTCGAATTTTTACCTTCTCTATATTGTCTTCCAAGAGCTGGCATACATCCAACTACATTTCTCAACCCGTTTCTTTGCCCTTTTACTCCCCAGTTTCCAATTGTATAGGCATTCCAGGTATTAACAGTATTAATGCTGTCTTTAGTATTATCAGCATAAGTTAAAAAACCATAATTTGTTGTTGCCTGATTGGTATAAGTTGGATAGAGGGAATAGATAGGATTTGTAAGGTCTCCGGGAATATAGAACGTTTTATATGCTCTGGGATCAACTTTCCCCGGCAGTCCGTCCAGCCAGAATCCGGCACCCGGATCATTGGTCATGGTAGTAAACTGCTGATCATACTTTATACCGATATAATCAGAATTCTTTACAGCAGCATGTTGTGCTGCAGGTAATTGATCTGTTGAACTGATTCCCCCCAGACCAATATACATATTATTAAGCGTTGCTGATAGGATCTGAGAATTCCACTCCCTGGACATTACACCTGACAAGGGATTCCATCCCGGATCTTCTTTTACCGTAAAATTATCATCACTTGTTGTAATCAGCATGTTAGAATTCGCTGCTGCTTCAAACTCTGATTTCGCTTTTGCAGGATCTACTGCTGAGATTCTCATTGCAATTCTCATTCTCATGGAATTGGCATACTTTACCCACTTACCCCAGTTAAAGCCATACACCATATCCCGGGCATTGGGATTACTTGGAGCACCTTGGTTAATATCCATCTTTGCAACAGCATCTTCCAGCTCATCCAGAATAAAATAATATACTTCTTTTTCGGAGTTAAACTGCGGGTTTGTTCCCTTAAATGCCTGGATAGGCTGCGGCCCAAAATTATCTGAGAATTCACTCATCAGGTAAGCCCTCCATATCCTGGCAACCTGTATAAGATTATCATAATAAGGTTTTCCCTGACCTAATGCTTTTTTTTCGTTTGCAATCTCAATGGTTGCATTGGCGTTGTTCAGCCATTCGGAAATATATTTCCAATATTCTGAAGTCCAGGAATCATCATATGACCCTCCGGCAATTCCCGTGGTCAAATGCTGTCTTGCTGCAGTTTTCCAATATAACACAAACACACGTTCTGCAATATTTGGATCTTGCTGTGCTCCTAGTATAGAATTATTCAGAAAATATTCCGGTTCTGCTTTATTGATATCTACCGAAAAAGGATCATTATTAATGTCTTCAAAATCATTGCATGACGTACAAACTACTGCCAATGTTATTAAAGATAAAATATATTTTTTCATGATGTTATTTTTGTATTTAAAAGCCTAATGTAATTGTAAACAAATATGATCTTGTTGTAGGAAATGCAAGATTCTCAAACCCTACAGCATTAGAATTAATAGCAAATACAGACTCCGGGTCTATACCTTTTGCTTTGCTGTAAATCATCCATACATTATTGGCAGTGAAAGAAACTTTCGCACTTTGTAAAGCCAGTTTTTCAAAAATACTCTTAGGGAAACTATAAGATACCTGAACATTTCTTAATCTGATATTGGTAGCATCATAAATATTCTGTTCAGTAATGCCCAGATTACCTGCTGTAACAGCAGCCCAGTAATCCTGTTGTGTTATCTCTTTAGTATTGGCTGTATAGCCTCCCCCGTTTTGGGCAACAACTGCATCAACTACAAAATTATCCCGTCTTCCTCCGGGAGCCGTATCAGCCGCAAGACCAACTCTTTGTAAAGCAGATTGAGTAGATGAGAAAAATTTCCCACCAATCCTTCCATCAATAAGGAAAGATATACCAAAATTTTTATATGCAAAACTATTGGTAAAACCAAACAGGGCTCTCGGGGTTTGATCTCCTAAATAATATTGATCAGGAGTAGCTTGCGGCAATCCATTCTCCCCGACAATCAGCTTTCCGTAATAAGGACTGTTTACATCTTCTACCCTCAAAAATTTTGTCCCATAAATTGCTCCGTAAGGCATTCCTACTTCAGCAAAAATTCCTACATTATCAAAGCCATCTATTAAAGGATATTTTAAAACAGATCCGTCAATTTTATCAATAACACTTTTTAGCTTTGAAAAATTAGCATTAAAATTCCATACAAAATTTTCGTTCTTTAAAATGTCTGTATTCAATACTACTTCAATACCGCTATTCCGAAGTCCTCCTGAACTAATCTTCATTTTTTCATAGCCAGAAAGAGGGTTCATTGGTAAATCAATTAATTGTCCTGTAGCATTATTTCTGAAATAGCTGACATCTAACGATACCCTATTAAAAAACTTAAGGTCTGCTCCTACTTCAAATGTCTTTAACTTTTCAGCCTGTAAATTAGAATTATACAGAATCTTTTTCCTGCCAAGTACTGCCCCCCCATTAGGATCAGCACCAAGTTTATAAGTATTATATAACTCATACGGATTTAGAGAATTTCCAGTTACAGCATAAGCTGCACGAAGCTTGGCAAAGGTCAGTACTTTAGAAGTTGATCCGTTCAACTTGCTTAGCATTTCAGTCAAAACCAAGGAAGTACTAATAGAAGGGTAAAAATATGATCTGTTCTCAATACTTAGCGTTGAAGACCAGTCATTTCTTGCTGTGGCA
Source organism: Chryseobacterium flavum (assembly GCF_003385595.1). Lineage (GTDB taxonomy): Bacteria > Bacteroidota > Bacteroidia > Flavobacteriales > Weeksellaceae > Chryseobacterium > Chryseobacterium flavum. Next base: position 177,001 of record NZ_QNUE01000008.1, read on the forward strand.
TTAATAAACCAGTACCCATCATAATTGATTTCCGCTGCAGCAAATACTGAATTTATTTTTTTCCAGAAATCAACTTCATTATTTGCAATACCAGCCAGATCACTTGTATTATTAACACTGAATACATTAGGAACAATTAGATTTTGAGTGCTAAAATAAAGAGCTTTTGTTCTGCTTTCCATCATTTGCCCATATACAGATAGTGACCCGCCCCATTTTCCAAACAGGTTATCCTTCTTAGCCGTAAGACTTGCTATATAATTATTCTCATAGAATTTTTCTTCACCTGTGGCATAGGCATTCCTACGTGAAGAACCTGTCCATACTCTGGCATCAGAATTTAGGGCATAAAAATCAGTGCCTAATCTTACATCTGCACTTAACCAATCATTAAACTGATATTTAAGGTAACCATTTAATAAAAAACGGTCTTTTTTATCAGCATTAAGACTATTGTATGCAGACCAGTATGGGTTAATCCCATTAGGAGTGATCCAACGTGAATTTACCTCATTTTGTGTTTGTCCTGCACGATAATCCCTTATATCAATGTTTTGAGACATAAGGAGGATATTACGATAATAATTACCATCTCCCTGACCACCCGAAGGTCTGTTTTTGGCTTTTGAGCTAATATATTGTACTTTTACTTCTGATGTCCATCTTTTGTTTGCTCCAAAAGTTGAATTCATCTTAGCCATAAAGTTGAATCTCTCAAATTTTGAATTTGGAATCTGACTGTTATCATTTAAATAATTTGCCGAAGTATATAAACTTGATCCTTCACCCAAATTTTCCTGGAAACTCAATGTATGCTGCGAATTTATACCCGTCTTAAAAAAACTTTTCAAATTATCATACCTCTGCATATTAGATCCTTCAAAAGCAGGCCCCCAAGAGGATGTATTATCACTATTTTCGGGATTTGGCGTACCGTTAAGGCCCAAACCAAAAGATTTTTGCATATCCGGCTTCATAAAAATAGTTTCAAAACCCAGACTTGTAGAATAAGTAATACCTAGCCCTCCTTTCTTCTTTCCGGTTTTAGTAGTGATCAGAATTACACCATTCCCCCCTCTTGACCCATATAATGCAGAAGCAGCACCTCCTTTAAGAACAGAAATGCTTTCTATATCATCAGCATTAATATCACCTAAACCATTTCCCATATCCAGGTCAGGGTTCCAGAAATCATTATTATAGTTTCCATCATTCTGCTTAGGCTTAGAACCTAAGTTATTGCTTAATGGAACTCCATCTACCACAATCAGTGGCTGATTATCTCCTTTAAAAGAATTAAATCCTCTCAGGTTAATTCTGGAAGAAGAGGCCGGACCAAATCCACCTTTTATTACCTGAAGCCCTGAGACCTTTCCTACCAGAGCATTTGTGACATTTGTTTCTTTAGCATCAACTAGTGTCTGCCCTTTTACATCCTGAAAGGAATAACCTAAAGCTTTTTTCTCTTTTTTAACTCCATACGCTGTTACAACGATCTCATCTATTTTTGATGCCTTTGTTGAGTCTGTATTTTGTGCATACAACCCATTAAGACAAAAAAATAAAGATGGGAGGAGTCCGATCTTAATTATTGTTCTATTCATATATTATACACGATGGTTTAAACAAATATAATATTTTAACGGTGTTTAATACCACACCACCAAAAATTAAAACAGATCGTTAAAAGATATTGATAACTTGAGAGTTAAGTAAAAAAAAATTATAGAAAATTTAATTTACAGTTAATTTGTCAATGCCAAAAACAGAAGCTGGCCATAGAAAATTTAGGATTTTAATTTTTTTATAATACAAACTGTATACAACATTTCACATAACAATAATAAGATTTATGCCTTGCCAGAGCCGGGGAGTAATAAAGCTGGATAGCGGTACGGTGATGAGTTATGAGTTATCAGTTTTGGGATATGGTTCCAGGGTAATTGATGAATGGTAAGCTGTACTCATTGTTAATTCCTTGCTGATGGCTCATGGCTCATGGCTGATGGCTTATTGCCTATAGCTCATTCACAGGGGTATATAACAAAAAAATCCTTTATCATAACGATAAAGGATTTTAAAAATAAAATAAAAACTGGCGGCGGCCTACTCTCCCGCGTTAGCAGTACCATCGGCGCTGGTGGGCTTAACTTCTGTGTTCGGAATGGGAACAG
>NZ_QNUE01000009.1 GCF_003385595.1 Chryseobacterium flavum
CATTTTCTCTACCTCATCCAGGCCTTTTCCTCCTAAAATAAGTTGTGATAGTTCTTTTCCATCTTTATCCAATCTGATGATCCAGGCATCTTTGGAACCATAGCCTTTGGGGGAGTTGTGTACGTTTCCTGCTACAAAAAAGCCTAAGTCAGTAGTCTGGATCACTGCCCTGGCTTCTTCATCTGAAGATGTGCCCAGGGTTTTCTGCCAGAGTTCATCCCCGAATTCATTCAAACGGATCAGCCAGATATCTGAACCACCTTTGGAAGCTTCTTTCTTATCCAGTCCTTTACCTGAATAGGAAGTCCCTGAAATTAAAAATCCACCATCCTGCGTGGCTACTGTTGCGGATAAATAGTCGTGGTTCTGGCCGGAAAAGTATTTCTCCCAGACTTGTTCTCCCTGCTGGTTCAGTTTCACCAGGTGGAAATCATAGCCGTTATTTTGCTTACTTCCCGGAGCCTGAAGCTTGTCGCTTTGAATGCTGCTTCCTGTAATTAAATACTGCTGGTCAATGGTCGTGGTTACCTGGCTCAAAAAATCCTGCGTGGAGGATTTAATGTCTTTCTGCCAGATCGTTTCCTGGGCAGACATACCCAGGGCTGTGCATAACGTCAATGCACCAAGATAAATTTTTTTCATAGGCATTTGAATTTTTTTTGAAAAAATAAATAGTTGAAATTAACGACTGATTTTACCCGCCATTGGAGAATACAGGTATAAATAGTGCACGGAAAAATGTGCGTGTATAGACTTCTTCATGTTAGTGTTTAATTTAAGTACAGTTATTATAATACCACAAAAATAAGTTTTTTAGTTCACAGTAAAAAGATTTATATCATTTTTATCTGCTGTTATTTTTAATCACAAAACCATGTAAATCAGGAAACTTTCTTTACAGGGCAAAGATAGATTCACCATGCGACAGAACTTGTCGTATATTATTCTCATTAATATATACCAACAAAAAAAGCCACCCTTTCGGGTGACTTTTCAATTATTAAAAAACTTATTTTATTGATAAATTACAACATTATCCTTTTTAAGCTGATATCCGCTTTTTTTAAAAGGAACCAGCACATAACCATCTTTTTTCCATGCTTTGGATTTCCCTGCTCTGGTAAGAATTATGCTCTCGGCATCTGTATCCTTAACAAAAACTTCAGCTTTTTTCATATCCTTACTGAAAATAACAGCTGCTATTGAAGTAGAACTTCCTTTCGGTGATACTTCTGTCAGCTTGATCTTCTGTTCAAAAACCCTTACACAGTCTTTTTTAATCTGCGAATAGGTGTAGCCCGCCGAACCTATGCATCCATGAGCATCTCTGTCCCCACCTAATATAGGCGTTTTCTGAGCGAATACCAAAGAACCAAGGAACATTGTACCGAGTAAAATTGTTTTTTTCATGTTTGTTATATTATTATGGTAATTATCGTGGGTATTATTAAAAACCATGCCAAAAAATACACAAAACACTTCTTTGTGAAAAACTTTTACTTATTTTGTCCAGTTAATCTTTGAATGCTTCACCTCATCAGAACTTGTTCCGATCATAATATCAAACTCTCCCGGTTCCCAGTCATACTTTAAATCCCCGTTATAGAATTTCAGACTTTCCGGAGTAATATCAAATGTTACTTTTTTAGATTCTCCTTTCTTCAGGAATATTTTCTGGAACCCTTTCAATTCTTTCACCGGTCTGGTAATACTTCCCACCATATCTCTGATATACAGCTGAACCACTTCTGCTCCGTCATAATTTCCACTGTTGGTTACCGTCACCGATGCCTGAACCGTCTGATTTCCTTTTGGATTGGTATTGGAGATGCTGATATCCGAATAATTGAATTTTGTATAACTTAATCCATATCCGAAAGGATACAGCGGTGTATTGCATTCATCCATATAGTTGGAACGGAACCTTTGATACTCACATTTATCAACAAGCTTCTGATCCAGAGGACGGCCTGTATTTTTAGCATTATAATAAATCGGTACCTGCCCAAGGCTTCTTGGGAATGTCATCGGCAGTTTTCCTGATGGATTTACTTTCCCGAATAATACATCTGCAATTGCATTTCCCGCTTCTGAGCCGGGGAACCATGCGTTTAATATAGCATCAGGCGTGTCTTTAACATTGGTAAGCGCCAACGGACGCCCCGTAAATAAAACCATTGCAATAGGTTTTCCTGTCTTCTTCAGTTCATTTAACAGGTCAACCTGCGACTGGGGAATGGTAATTTCAGTTCTTGAAGAAGATTCTCCGCTCATTTCAGCAGATTCCCCGATAGCAAGAACGATAACATCCGCTTTATTGGCAATATCTACCGCTTCTTTTAATAATTCTTCTTTAGAGCGGTTGTCCCTGTCGGTTTTTTTACCATGTGCAGCATAGATTTCTTCTAATTTTGCATCATAATCAATATTGGCACCTTTTGCAGAAAGGAATTTAACCTCTTTACCATAATTAGCCTGAAGGCCCTGCATCAAATTAACAGAGATGGCATGCTTGGTCGCTACACTCCAGGTTCCGGCCATATTCATTGAATTATTGACCAATGGACCGATTACCGCCACAGTTCCTGACTTCTTCAGGGGAAGTACCTGATTTTCATTTTTCATCAGTACCATCGACTGAGCGGCGACACTTCTTGCAACATTACGGTTTTCCATATTGTACACCTCTTTAGCCGCCAGCTTTGCATTCCCATGTTTATAAGGATTATCGAATAAGCCCAGGTCATATTTTGCTTCAAGAATCCTTCTTGCCGCCATATCAATTTCAGCCTGTGTTACTTTTCCTTCGGATAAAGATTTTTTTAATGTGGTCAAAAATCCTTCTCCTACCATATCCATATCAACTCCTGCTTTCAAAGCCAGGGCAGAAACCTGCTGAAGATCTCCCATACCGTGATCAACCATTTCATTGATCCCCGTATAGTCCGTTACTACAAAACCTTTGAATTTCCACTGGTTTCTCAAAACTTCAGTCTGGAGCCATCTGTTCCCGGTAGCCGGAACTCCGTCCACCTCATTAAATGATGCCATTACCGAAGCTACTCCTGCATCTACAGCTGCTTTATAAGGCGGAAAATATTCATTAAACATCCTTACATGGCTCATATCAACTGTATTGTAATCTCTTCCCGACTCACCTGCTCCGTATAAGGCAAAGTGCTTTACACAGGCTAATATATTGGTTCCGTTAGCCAGGTCTTTACCCTGGTAGCCATACACCATATTTTTGGAGATCTCACTTCCTAAGTACGGATCTTCACCGGAACCTTCAGAAACCCTTCCCCATCTCGGTTCACGGGAAATATCCACCATTGGCGAGAAAGTCCAGTTAATTCCATCTGAAGCAGCTTCCCTGGCCGCTATTCTGGCAGACTGCTGTACGAGGTTCATATCCCATGATGCTGCAAGTCCTAATGGAATCGGGAACGTAGTCTCATAACCATGAATCACATCCATTCCGAAAATCAAAGGAATTTTAAGACGGCTTTTCTCAACAGCCACTTTCTGAACGTTTTTGATTTTCTCAGCTCCTTTTATGTTGAACAATCCGCCAACCAACCCCTGCTCTATTTTTTTACCGATATCTGAGCTTTGAGCCTGCCCTGTGGTAAAATCTCCGGAAGTCGGAAGGTTAAGCTGACCGATCTTCTCATCTAAGGTCATCTTAGATAAAAGATTATCCACAAAAGCTTTCTTTTTTGCCTGATACTGAGGCGTCTGATAAGACTGTACGGGTTTATCCACCATTTCCTGTGCCGAGAATACCGGCGACAATGCCAAGGCAGCGAGTACGATTAGTTTTTTCATAAATCTAACTTCTTATTGTTCTGTTTTATTTAACGTAAAACGTTGTCTTTACTTATTTTTTCTACCAAATATATGTATACTCAGTAACATTCAGATATTTTTTCATTTATTGTCCCTAAAAAAGACAATAATCAAAAATATAAAATTTATTTAATGAATTCAGGTTTAGTATAAAGAATTATTCTTTATCAGACCAATGATCCATCTACTTTTTATTTCTTTTTTGATAACATCCATTCATACAGTTTAGGATCTGAATAAGCTGAATCCCATGAATTATGGTTGTCATTCGGGAAGATCACCAGTTCTGCAGACGGATTAACCGGATGCAGCTTCTGATAAAATTTAAAAGCATTTTCCGGCAATACAATATCATCCATTCCTCCGTGGAATATTTTCATATTCAGATTTTTATACTGCTGGATATTCGCCGTCATTACCTGATCTGTCGGCGCACAGATCGAAGCTACCGCAGCAAACATTTCCGGATGTTCCATGGCCAGTTTTAACGTTCCCCAGCCTCCCATAGAAAGTCCGGTAAGATAAATCCTGGAAGCATCAATTTTATATTTCTTCTGGATTTCCTTTATCAGATGATAGATCGTTACAGTGTCCCACCAAGAATCTGCAGGACATTGCGGAGCCAGAATGGCCACAGGTTCCTTAATCAGATCTTTGTAGGTAAAGGGACTATGTGCTTTTACCATTTCAAGATTATTTCCTCTTTCTCCTGATCCGTGAAGGAAAACAATTAACGGGACATTCCCTTTTACTTTTTGGGGATAATCCAGGATATAGGAAATTTTTTCAGTCCTTTTGATTTCTTTATTAAGTTCAGCTTTTATTTCCTGAGCGTTCATTGATAATGAAAACGGCAGAAGCAAAAAAGGAAGATGTTTTAATTTCATATTGTTTTTCAGGTTTGGGTATTAAATTATTCCGCAGATTTACCTGAAGTTAACTGATAAAATCTGGGGATCTAAATAGTAAGGTTACTTTATTCCATACTTTGCAGACTGAAAGCTTAATTTTTTAAGTCCTTGCTGTATTTCCGGAGCATTCATAAACAGTTTCCAAAGAAATCCTGACCTGTAATTTTCGATCATTGGCGCGATAGTCCCCTGGTCAATAGCCAGATACCTTGGAGTAAACCAGTCATTATAATGGATAGAAGTGGCATCATAAGGGCCTGCAGATCCGATAAACTGAGGTTTTTCAGTATAGATAAACCTTAGAAAGTCCATTGATTCTTTAGGAGTGTAGGGAAAGCTGCTAAGTGCTGCTGTCGGAGTTATAACCCCGTTATCATTAGTAGGCATATGGGCCGTATATCCTGTACTTCCGTTTTCATTCCTTGTATAACCTGCAGTAAGCCCCCAATAATCAGGCCCGAATCCTTTCCATTTTTTTGGGTTTTCGACACAATACTGATAGTCAATAAGGGTCTGATTTTTATTGAGTTCAAAATAATTTTTCACCAGCTTATCCGATAATCCTGTAGGATCAAGACCAATGTATGAGTACTGAGCCCAGAACAGCGGACCTCCATATTCTTCGGCGTAATTATGTTTTACATAAAGAGGAAGTCCGTATTTGGTTTTATCAGTAAGGTAGGTTCCGTTTCTGGTCCAGCCTTTATAATATGTCTCAGCATCTATAGAATAAGTAGGTGAAGAGGCGGCTAAAATATAGGTGATCAGACATTCATTATAACCTTCCAGGGGAAAATTCATTTCCCACTGATATTCAGGTGACCAATGCCAGTACAAAACTTTTTCTCCTCCTTTGGTATACCAGTTCCATTGAATTCCTTTCCACAGTTCATCACATTTTGCCGCTAATGCTTTTTCTTCCGGATTGCCGTTTTTAAAATATTCACGGACCATCAGTATTCCTGAAGTAAGGAAAGCAGTCTCTACAAGATCTCCTCCGTTATCTTTTTTACCAAATGGAACCGTTTTTCCGGTTTCTCCATTGATCCAGTGAGACCATGCTCCTTTATGACGATCTGCTTTCGCCAGAAAATTCATCATATGGGTAAGCCTTTTCACAGCTTCTTTTCTCGGAACAAAACCTCTTTCTACTCCTACAAGAATCGTTGCCAGCCCAAATCCTGAACCTCCGGTAGTAACAACATGCTTATCATTATCAGGATAGATGTTATCTTCATGATACCGCTCTCTGCCCAACATGGAATGAGGCTCTGCATACTCCCAAAAATATTTCAGTGCATCTTTTTGCACCCTGTCCATCAACTGCTCGTCTGTAATATTATTCTGTACCACTGCTTTCTGATCCGGCACTGGTTTAATTTGTGAATTTTTACAGGAAGCGACTGATATTGAAGCTATAGCAACTGATAATACGATCTTTTTCATAATTCAAATAGTTTTAAAATTCATTCCTAAAAGAAGAGGAGAACTCACATTCTCCTCTAAGTTTATCATTCATTTTAATATTTAATATCCCGGATTTTGCTGGGACAATCCTCCGGCTTCCATAATAAAGTCCTGAGGAAGCGGGAATAACTCATGTTTTCCAACCTTGAATACTTTCCCGCCATCAGCTGCCATGGCTGCCTGTGCCTGTCCTGTTCTTACCAGATCAAACCATCTGTCATGTTCAAAGGCCAGCTCCAGTCTTCTTTCTTTCCAGATCGCCGTTCTCACTTCTGACTGGGTAACAGCAGAAGTAGGAGCAATCTGGGCTCTTTGCCTTACCTGATTCAATAATGGTATTGCCGCTGCGGTCTGCCCCAATTCATTAAGTGCCTCAGCTTTCATTAAAAGTACTTCCGCATATCTTAGATAACGGATGTTAACGTCTGTAGATCCAGTGCTTCTGTAATCAGATGAATAGGCTTTATAATTGTAAAACTTATTTTCTACAAAAGGTCCTACATAATAACCATCATATAATGTCATATCTCTATGGATAATTGTAGCATCCCTTCTTTGAGTATCTCCTTCGGCAGTAAATGCATCATATAATCCCTGGGTAGGAGTAGCAAATCCCCAGCCCCAGCCTGTAGTACCTCTGGCTCCTTGTACCTGGCTATATTGCTGGATGGCTCTCCCTGCAGTTCCTCCGCTTCCATTAATCTCAAAAACAGATTCAGCATTATTTTCTCCCGAAACTTTATAGATGTCCTGAAAGACAGGAGTTAGTGAATATCCTGTAACTTTATTACATTCATCAGCTGCCAGCTGCCATTTTTTCTGATAAAGATAAACTTTAGCCAAAAGAGCGTGAGCCGCTCCTACTGAGGCTCTGCCAATATTATTTCCTGTATATGCAGACTTATCAGGCAGGCTTTCAATAGCATCTTTAAGGTCTTTTTCGATAAAAGCATAAATTTCCTCTTTTGTTTTTCTCGTAAGAGTCATTCTCCTATCTTCTTCAACACCGGAAACCGGTACGTGGTCAACTAGCGGAACTCCTCCAAATGAACGCACTAAAGTAAAATACATAAAAGCACGCAGAAACTTAGCTTCTCCTGCCAGCCTTTTACGCAATTCAGGGTCTGCTTTATCCAGAAGGGGAAGATATTTCAATGCTTGATTTGCTCTGTTAATACCCTGATAGTTTGAAGTAAAAAGCTCTTTAAAAGAAGGAGTAGATGGTGTAAAGTTCAATGCATCAAGAATGTCTTTATCTGAACCTGTATCTCCCGGGCTTGATCCCTTATCGGCATCATCTGATACAATTGAAGTTACTCCGATCCAAGCAAAAGTACTCATATCCCAATCAAGGAACTTTGCATAAATAGAAGTTACAAAACTCGTTGCTCCTTCATTATTATTATATACTTCTAAATTACTCTCCGGAATAGCTTCCGTAGGTGATACGTCTATAAAGTCGCTACTGCAGCTTTGGTTTACAGCACCTAAAATTAAAAATGCAGCTGCTATGATATATTTTTTATTCATTGTTTTAAAAATTTAGGTTAACACCAAATACAAAAGATCTTAAAGTAGGGTATGAATCCAATTCAATTCCTGCTCCTTTGTAAGGATCACCTTCCGAATTAGGATCCGCAGGATTATATCCTGACAACTCGGATGAATATCCTGAATATTTCTGGAATACAATAGGATTGATTGCACTTACATACAATTTTACTGATCTCAAATAATCTGTAACATCTCTAAAAGTATATCCTACAGAAATGTTGTTAATTCTAAAATAGTCTCCTTTTTCTAAAAAGAATGTGGAAGCAATCGGAATAGCAGTATTCGGTGCCGGGTTGGCAGCATTGGTATTGCTGGCCGTCCAATAATCATTTGCTACGGAAGCTTCGATATTTTCACCACTGATTCTTTGTGCTTTTTTACCATTATATACACTAAAGCCAAATGCACCATATCCGGTTAGAGCAAAATCCCAATTCTTATAAGTCATTGAAAAATTAACCCCAAGTGTGGATTTTGGAATATACGACCCTACGAAACGTCTGTCTCCTGCATCAGCACTTCCGGTAATACCATTTCCGTTCAGATCCTTGAATTTCATATTTCCGTTTGCATCATACCCGTCAAATTCCCAAAGAAAAAAGCTTCCCAAAGGCTGTCCTACTGTTTGTGCATTAAAGTATTTAGTATCCTGTCCATTTCCTAAATTTCCTCCTACAACTTGCGATACCGGTTTGGAAGTATTCATACTGGTGAGCTCATTCTTATTATAAGAATAGTTTGCACCTACTGAATATGTAAAATCTTCTCCAATTTTATCTGCCCAGTTAAGAGTGATCTCCGCTCCTTTATTTACAACACTTCCCATATGAGAATAGTTCACTTCAGAGATACCTGTTGCCATATATGGTTTTACAGCCAGAATAATATTCGTAGTCTCTCTGTTATATACATCAAATGAACCTGTTAATCTATTATCAAGAATACCGAAATCTAAACCTAATGATGCTTCTTCTGTAACTTCCCATCCTAGTTCAGGATCATATCCTTTGTTTACAGTTACTCCATTACTTACTGCAGAAGTTCCAAAGCCATAATTATAGGTTGCCCCCGATAATAATGGAAGATAATTTAACGGAACCCTCTGATTGGCAATTCTACCCCATCCTCCTCTAAGTTTTAAGGTTCTGAAAAAACCTCCTTTCATAAATTCTTCTTCAGAAATAATCCAGCCAGCACCAAATGATGGGAAGGTTCCCCACTTATGTCCATCTGCAAACTGAGAAGATCCGTCACGTCTTACTGTAGCACTTAAAAGATAACGATTCATAAATTTATACTGCAATCTTCCGAAGTATGAAATTGTAGTATTCCTGTCGCCCTGAATAGATTCAAGAGCCTTAGTTGTATTATCACTGAACAGGTATCCGTAATAGTCCGTATTTAAAGTATTCCAATAATTTGATTGAGCAGGAAGGTTTTTCCTATTCATAACCAATGTACTTAATCCACTGTTCACTGATGCTTCTGTACCCGCAACAATCTCGAAGTCGTGGTTATCTATCTTCTTGGTATAGGTTAAATAATTACTTAATACCCAATTGTAATAATCTATATTTTTATTTGTCAATCTGTTGATTGGTTCTGTAGAAGAATATTGAGCAACTGTCCTTGTAGGATCATTGGCTAACCATATTGCCCTGGTATCCACAAAATTATAGTACTTGGATGTTCCGTATTCACCATTAAACTGTGAAGTAAATTTCAGACCTGAAAAAATATCTGCATCCAATTTCAGACCTCCCTGAAGTATAAAACTTTTAGTTTTTTGGTTATCAAAGAACAGTTGTTGAACCGGGTTTCCAACATTATTGAAGCGACCTCCTGAATAGCTTATATTACCGTTACCATCATAGATTGGCTGTCCCCATTGTCCATTCGGATAATATACAGGTACCAGTGGTGATTGCTTATAAGCCGTAGTGAAAATACCTAATGATTTTGGAGTATCATTGGTAAATGTAGCACTTAAATTCTGTGAAAGACGAATACCTTTAGAAATTCGGTATTCATTATTTGTTCTTACTGTAGTTCTGTTATAGTTCGTTCCCTTCAGAATAGACTGTTCGTCATAATTACTTAAACTAAGGAAATATTTCACAGCATCAGAGGAACCTGAAATAGCTACATTGTGCTGATTATAGATACCGGTTCTGGTAATTTCTTTGAACCAATCTGTATTATAAGGCTGATTAGGATTTAGCAGCCCTTTGCCCTGCGCAGCAAGCCCAATATTATTATAAGGGATAAACTGCTGACTATCGGCCATTTTTACTGTTTTCAAAGGAGTTCTTACCCCAATTAGTCCATCATATGTTACATTTAACTTTCCTTTTCCTGACTTTGTGGTAATAATAATTACACCATTAGCAGCCCTGTTACCATAAATAGCCAATGCAGCTGCATCTTTTAGGATGTCATACGTCAAAATATCATTTGCATTGATATTGTTGATATTATTTGCATACATTCCATCCACTACATATAACGGTGTTCTTCCACCAAGCACTGTACCTAACCCTCTGATATTCACTGTAGGCGTAGATCCCGGCATATCAGAAGCAGTAACCTGCACCCCGGCCGCTTTTCCCTGAATGGCCTGAGAAGCATTTAAAACTTTTGTTTTTGTAACTTCTTCCGCACTGATAGAACTGATGGATGTTGTATTATCTACTTTCTTACGGCTACCATACCCGATCATGACTACTTCGTCAATCTTCTGGACTTTAGTGGAGTCGCTTGTAACCTGCGCATCCACATTCATACCGAAGTACAATACCGCGATGAGGCATGAATACTTTAAATTACTTTGTTTCATATAGTTTCAATTTTATTCGTACAATCAAATTTCAGCAAATGCCTTCTCAGAACAGATTTATATTCTCAAAAAAAGACATTAGTCAAAAATATAAAAAAAACTGAATGCTGTTAAATTATCTTAAAAATTAAAAAAAATTTACATTAGTTTGTACAAAAACAGCCAAAACATTGTATTTTATGACTTTTAAAACAGAATAATTATCAATTCATCATCATATTATTAATAGCGTAAACAGGCTTTTTCAGAAAAAATTCACCAAATAACTCCACTTCGCTTAATATTTTGTTAATATGAGAAATGTATTTACCTTTGGTGCAGTTTTTGAGAAATCAAGAAAAAAGATCAATGAAAAAATATATTGTTGCAGCCGCTATCATTATTGGGACCGGTGCATTTATCACCACATCCGTACAATCCTGTACCACATTGGCTACCTCCGATATGGGACTTTCTATCATTAAAAGAATCCTGCTTAACGGAATAAATAAAGGAATGGGCATTTATGCCAATAAAGAAGCTTTTCTACAGAATAATATGGTGGATAAAGCTCTTCCGAAGGAACTGAGAGATATCAATTCCATGCTTGAGAAAATTGCCCCGTCACTGGTTGCCAAAGAAAGAGATTATATAGCACAGGCCGCAGCATATACCGTCAACACTTCGAGACCCATTCTGGAAGGTGCAGTAAATAACCTGAATGCGCAGGATGTAACGAGAATCATCGAAGGAACAACAGCTACGCAGATTCTTAAAGAAAAAACCTCTCAGCAACTGGTAGCTGCCATCGCTCCGAAAGTGGATGAAAAATTAAATGAATATGGCATCGTTAAAACGATTAATACGGCTTTATCAGGAAGCAACTTCCTGGGAAATCTTTTAGGAGGAGGCAATACAGTTAATGCCGGCGGATTAAGCCAGCTTGCATCCGAACAACTGGTAAACGGACTTTTCAATATTATTGAAGATTATGAACATCAGAACTCCAGGTCTCTTCTGGGACCGTTTGGAAAATAGGAAAAATTTCGCTATATTTATATATTATATTAAGAATTGCAGATGGATATATTACAAGGAAATCAACACGCAAGCCCTGAGGACTTTTATCAGTCTTTAAGGGAAAAACTGGAAGATCACCATGATTTTCCTGAGGATTATTTATTTAAATTCATTATTCCTACAGACCAGTCAAAACTTACTGAAATATACAGGGTTTTTGATGGAATTAAATTTACACTGGGAAACCGTGAAAGTAAGAACGGAAAATACACGGCCTGCAATATCAACGCATTTGTTCTGGATGCAAATCAGGTAGTGAATATTTATAAAGAAGTAGCAAAAATAGAAGGCGTTATTCTGTTGTAAAAAAAATTCGGCTGACCATTAGGTTCAGCCGGGTTTGTTTATATCCATTTTCTTTATGCTTATGAAGACTTTTCAAGATCACCAGATCTGATCTTTACGTATCCAATTATAAATTAATTCAAGCAATATAGAAAGGCTGTTTCAGTGAAACAGCCTTTCAGGTTTTTATTATTTTTCAATAAAGAATTTAACATTTTCAATAGGTCTTCCCATCATAGCTACTGACCCTTTTATAAGAATAGGTCTTTGTATGAGGGACGGGTTTTCTGACAAAATCTTAATCCATTCTTCTTCAGAATAGTTTTTGTCGGCATAATGTTCCAGATACAGTTTATCGGTCTTACGGATAATATGAAAAACACTCTGATTAAGTTTTTTCAGTACTGTTTTAATTTCCAGAACACTTAATGGATCTTCAATAATATTAATGATCTCAAAAGCCACTCCGTTTTCATCAAGATACTCCAATACAGCATTTGATTTAGAGCAATTCCCGTTATGTAATACTTTGACCAGCATTTTAATTTATTTAAATAACTCTTACAAATTTAATAAGAATACGCATGAACTTCTCTTAATGTTATGATAAATGTTAGTTAAAACAGACCATGCAGTTCTGCTTCAATTTTTTCCAGAATAAACCCAAAGTCTTCAGGTTTTTCTACAAAATCAAGATCATCAACTTCAATAATTAAAAGCTTACCTTCTGTATAGTTGGAAATCCATTTCTCATACTTTTGATTCAGTTTGGAAAGGTATTCTATACTGATAGAAGCTTCATATTCACGTCCTCTTTTGTAAATTTTCTTTACCAGATTGGGAACATCAGATTTAAGATAGATCAGCAGATCCGGTGCCGATACAAACGACTTCATTAGATTAAAAACTGATGAATAGTTACTGAAATCCCTGTCTGAAAGAAGTTTCATATCATTTAAGTTCTCTGCAAAAATATGGGCGTCCTCATAAATAGTACGGTCCTGGATAATATTTTTACCACTCTCCCTGATCTCTTTTACCTGTCGGAATCTGCTTCCGAGAAAATAGACCTGCAATGCAAAGCTCCATTTGCTCATATCTGAATAGAAATCTTCCAGATAAGGATTATGATCTACGTCTTCAAATTGTGCATCCCATCCGTAATGCTTGGAAAGCATTGTTGTTAAAGTTGTTTTTCCTGCTCCAATGTTTCCTGTAACCGCAATATGCATATTTTTTCCCTTGTATTTACTGATTAATTGATAAGCTTTTCCACCCCTTCGGCCTGAACTTCGGAAACTTCTTCAAGTAATTTTTCCAATGCAAGATCAGAAGATTTACCCTCCGATGCTTCTTCATCAGGTTTTGCATCAGTACTATCTGCCGGATTTTCAGTAGATTTCAACGGTAGTTCCTGCTGAGATTCCGGTAGTTTTTCCTGTTGGGGCTTCTTTGCCTTTTCAAGGTTGTAAAGATAAAGTTTGTTTCCGCTGATATCAAAATAAGAGAGTATATTTTTATCCACAATTTGCGCTTCCGGATCTTTAAAAATAATATCCATTCCTTTTTCCGGAATATATTGCAAAATTGAATTGTCTGTAATGACTAAAATAATATCGTTTTCCCTTCTGAAACGTTTTCCGTTTTCTATAGCCTCCTCATATAATTTTTCAAATTTCGGGGTATAGATTCTGATGTGTTTTTTTGTTAAAATATAAATTTTATTTTCATAAACCAACAGATCCGTCAGGTCCTCAAAACTGATATCAAAAGGATAAGAATTAATGGTGGTATCATTTCTGAAATTATACTGAATGAGACGTTTTGTACTGTCATCCAATAACCACAACTGCTGCAGATCCTCTGCATATGCCATTCTGATAAAACCAAATTTGGGTTTAAAATCAATACGCTGAATCTCATTCAGATTCTGATCCACAAATTTCATTTCCTGTGCGTTTTCCGAAAACAAAGGTACATTTAACGGATTCTGTACAGATTGTACTTTGTAGGGAACCGTAAGCATCATTTTCCCGATCTGCTTCCCCAGCGAGTCATATTTGGTAAAGCTGAAATCCTTATTTTTATAGATGTATAGATTTCCGTAATCATCTGCAAGCATATCTTTAGCCTCCTTTAATTTCAGAGTATCTAAAGGAAGGACTTTTTGTGCTGCCAACGGGCAGAACACTAAAATCAATATTAAATATATCAGCCTCAAATTGTATAATATTAATGATAATTTTTCCTATCGGAATGTTGGCAATTTACATACTTTTATTCAAAATAAACGTATCTTTTTATAACCTAATGTATTTAACTACAACCTGATAGAGATTAGTTTTTCCAGCACTATATATTTTTCCTAAAAATGGGATCTGTTATATAAGATTTGTCCTTTATTAAATTCCAATTCTTATATAAAAAATAGCGTTCCATGAACAGGAACGCTATGTTGTATCGTTTACCGGTACATTATTTTATCTGAACTTCATAAATCTTCGGCCAGTTTTTACCAGTAACAAGCATATTGTCACCTTTGAAAGCAATTCCGTTCAAAACGTCGTCACTTCCTTTGGTATTCTGTTTGGCAATATCGGTAAAATCAAATGTTCCCACCACTTCTCCGGTTGCCGGATTGATCTTCAGGATTATGGGCTTTTGCCATACATTGGCATAGATGAATCCGTTATGGTATTCCAGCTCATTCAGCTGATCATACGCCTGGGCACTTCCCGCAACAGCTACATATTTAATTAATTTTGAGGGATCATTCGGATCCAGGAAATACAACAGCTTACTTCCATCGGAGGCAATAAGGTTTTTTCCATCATAGGTTAGTCCCCATCCTTCTCCCAGTACATTAGGATAAGCAAATTCCGAAAGTAATTTTAAAGAGTTCTTGTCATATACATAGCCTTTTTTGCTTTGCCATGTCAGCTGATATACTTTATCTCCTACAATTGTACTTCCTTCAGAGAAATCTTCCGGAGCCTGCTTGGTAGATGCAAGAGGAGTAGTTGTTCCCAGGGTATATTTCAGGATTTGTGAAGACCCGTTCTGACCATCACTTTCATAAATGGTATTTCCTTCAATCTGAAAACCCTGAACAAAGTTTTTAGGATCATGCGGATATTCGGCGACGATCTGATAAGAGATATTTTTTTCAGGATTTTTTGCAAAGACATTGATGGTTGCATCCTGGTTTAATACTTCACCTCCTTTTTTCTTAATATTGAACGTCACAGCATTATCTCCCAGGGTAAAAAACTTAGGATCAATCACTAAATCTGATGTTTCCTTATCTCCAAAGCTGATGGTAACGCTTTCTGCATTTTCGGTCACTTCTTTCGGAAGCTCAAGCTTATCTCCGAAGTGATATCCCTTTGTCTCCATTGCATTATTATAATTGCTTAATGTATCAAGAATTTCTTTATCCTTGTTACAAGATGCCAGTAATAAAATCGCTGCGAAACCTGCTATTATATTTTTCTTCATTGATTTTCTAAATATTTCCCCAAAAATAGCAAATTTTATTCCGTATTGCCAATATTATCCACAGATTCACCAAATTGTAATATATAACCATTGTTATCATAGATGGCAAATTCCCTCATCCCCCACTCAAAAGTTTCTATTTCATAGCAGATTTCGGCTTTTGTTTTAAGGTCTTCCCAAAGCTCATCCACATGGTCCACATTAAAATAAAATGAACCTGTAAAACCTATCCCGTGATTTTTTTCATGTTTATTAGGCAGGGAAATCATCATATACACTTCATCTTTTCGAAGAGTAGCCCATCCCCATTCATGATCTCTTCCGGCTAATGTAAAGCCCAGAACACGCATGTAAAACCCAATGGTATCATCAAGATTTTCGGTCCGGAGCATGGGGCGGAGTGCTGTAAATCTTATCATAATTCCTGTAATTCAAAAGTATGTTTATCCATTTTCATGTTGATTGACCGCCATGTATCTTCTGCTATTCTCACCTCGTTTGTAATATGAGGATCTATTATGAATCCTACTTTCTTATAGCATTCAATAGCCCCGTTATTCCAGTCATAAACATTCAGCTCTGCTGTTTGTTTATTAAAATGGCTGAATCCATATTTCAGGAGTTCTTTTACGACTTTCCTGCCATATCCTTTTCCCCTGTTATTTTCATCCCAGATCAATATCCGTCCTAGCAGAAATGTGTTTTCTTTTACATAAATCTGGGCATGTCCTATAGCATTCTGACTTCCTATATCAATTATTTTAAATAATATTCTGTTTTCGTCAGACAGATCTGCTTCCAGTTGTTTTTCATCCAACGGGAACTGATAGGCGGGGCCTGCAAACTGAAGCAGCATTCTCTCATCTTTAATTTTTAAGATCAATTCATGTGCATCTTCAATGCTGAAAGGCAATAATTGAATCATATCTTCTTTTCTAAATATTCTTTCAGGCTCTTCCCTATGATGGTATTCCAGCCTTCTGTAAAACTTTTCTCTGAAAAATTATCTCCCAATTCTTTAAAATTGTCAATTCCATCATGAGTGAGCCTGACCTGTGTTTCATGATCTCCATCCGGAAATAACTCCCAGGTTACAACAGTTTTCAGGGATGAGAAATCCGGATAAGCCCATGTATGTTTCAGTTTCCTGTCCGGAAGTATTTCTAAAATTTCACATTGATGATGGTATTTTCTTTCTTCTCCGGGTTCGTAGAAATTAAATTTTTTTCCTATTGCCGGTTCAAAATCCTGGATATCAAAATACCACAGTTTCATTTCATCCTTATCTGTTAATGCCTGCCAGACTTTCTCTGCCGGTGCATTTATTTTATACTGAACAGTAATGGGTGCATTATTCATTTAATTAATTTTTTGGAATAAGGTTTTATTAAGCAGATTTAAACAAAAAAGCCACAAGATCTCCCTGCATTCTTTAAGAATCAACTTGAGAATATAAAGTTAATCTTAATCTGAACCTCAGCCTAATTCTTTGTTTACTTTTTGTAATAAGTCTCTACAATATTATTGTAAATCGCTCATTTATCCATGTGAGAATCCTGTAATTTTTGCTTCATCAAAATCCAGCTGCATTTCAATTGCCCTCATCACATGATCATCAAATATTTTTTCTTTTTTCATCCTGTGCAGTTCGTTCCTCTGGGCCTGAATAACCTGCCTTAATACCTCTTTATTTTCGTTAATTGCGGTTACATAGTCGCCGGTTGAAGCCATACACTGGACCTTATCCGCCATGAGCATCATTTCATTTTCAAGTTTATGTTTCTGATGGCGCACCAGGCTGTTCTTTTCTGCCAGTTCTGCAAAATCATTATCCAGCTTATGCAAAGCTGTTTCTTTTAGTTTACGCATCAGGATTACTTCCTGTTTTTCTTCCGGAAGCTCACTTCCTGAATCTTTTATTTTCAGTAATTTTAAGATCGGTGCCAGCAATAATCCCTGCCCTACCAACGTGATTAATATAATAACAAACGTTACGAACAAAATAATATTCCGGTGCGGAAATGCTTCTCCATTAGGAAGAAAGGCAGGAATAGAAAGTGCTGCAGCTAATGATACCACTCCTCTCATTGCCGCAAAGCTGATAATAAAGGGCTCCCTCCAGTCCGGTTTGGGAACTTTCAGTCTCAGCTCCTTTGAGCAAAGTCTTGGAAAATACATCAATGCATAACTGTACAAAATCCTTGTTCCGATAATTGCCCCTCCAATCACCACGCTGTAGAATATTCCTTCAGAGAAAGTATAATCTGTCAATCCTTCCACAACAATTGGCAGTTCAAGGCCTATCAGGATAAAGATGATTGTATTCATCAAAAATATAAGAACACTCCAGACATTCCCCGATTGAATTCTTGAAGTATGACTTAAGTAACAATGTGAGTTATAAGACATCAGCAAACCTCCTGCAACTACTGACAGCACTCCTGAAAAATGAAAATGTTCTGCTCCTACATACATGATATAAGGAACAATAAGAGTGATCACCGTATCAATGTTGGAATTAGTAGGAATAACCTTTAGCAATGCTCCAAATAAAAATCCTACGGCAACCCCTACGGCAATTCCTCCGATTGCCATTGTAAAAAAATCCTGAACAGCATCCTTCCAGATGAACTGTCCTGAAATAACTGCTGCCAATGCAAATTTAAAGACGATCAAACTGGATGCATCATTGATAAGGCTTTCTCCTTCCAGAATACTTGTAATTTTCTTAGGAATTTTCATATGTTTCAACACAGAAGTGGCCGCCACAGCATCCGGTGGTGAGTTTACTCCTCCCAAAAGAAATCCCATCGCTACAGTAAGGCCGGGAATAATTGAAGAAGAAAGGTAAGCAACTACAACTGACGTTAAAAATACAAGTCCGAAAGCCATGGAGAATATCTGCTTTCTCCATTTATGGAAATCCTGCCATGAGGTGAACCAGGCTGCTTCAAACAGAATAGGAGGCAGAAAAATAAGAAAGACGAGATCAGGCTCTATCTCAATACGGGGCATTCCTGGAATAAGACTGATCAGTAGTCCTGCAATGACCAGAAAGATAGGATAAGCCACTTTCAGTTTTTGTCCGATCATTACCAATATCATTACAGACAACAGTACTGCAATAGATATTATAACATAACTGTGAATCATTTTGAGTTCGTTTTTTTAAGTGTTATTTTTAATCTGATGAGTAGATCTCCTGAAGATTATGCAGTGCAGATCTCTTTTTAACATTCTCATACCAGGATCCGGTCAGTGAGAAATAATCATCTTTAATTTAAAGTACAATATTATTCTTTGGAGTAATAGCCGGCGGAAGGTCATTCTCATCCAGCATATCTCTCATATCAATTTCAATGGTGCGGCTGATCTGGGTGATCGGAACGTCATTCGGGCTTCCTTCAAAAGGATTAACAGAAGCTTCCCCTACACTGTCCAGCGTGTGAAAGCACCAGGTCACCAGCAGTGAAAACGGAATATTGAACCAAAGCGTCCAGCCTTCCACCATTGTTCCATCTCCCAGTTTGTCAAATTCTTTCAACAATCCGAAGGGTACAAAAACAATAAACAACAATAAAAGATAGGTAGTAATGGAAGAAAAGTTCCTTGGATACGGAAAGTTTTTGATTCTTTCAGCTTTTCCCTGATGGTCTGTAAACTTTACCAGCTGCTGATTGATCTGGATCCATTGAAAATCATTGATCTCTCCTTTCTCATAAGCTTCAGATAATTCCTTACTTTGGGCAGCCATCAGTTGTGTAGCTCTGTTTTTTTTACTTAAGATATATTGAAGTTCTGATCCGGAAAGATATTTTTTCAATTCATCTTCCAGTTTGGTCAGCTTTTCGGGGACATCATACTTTTTGGCGTATTCATCAAACTGTGCCGTATTCATATTTTCCCAGGCTCTCGGCTCACGAAGCTGAAACCGTAATGCAGTCAGCCATGCATAATGCCGGAGAAACATCTCTTTTACAATGTGCGGATTTTTTAAGTTCAGGGAATCTCTCAGAATATATCCGAAACTTCTGCTGTCATTGATGATAGCTCCGTAAATCTGTCTCGCTTCCCAAAGCCTGCTGTAACTGGCATTATTTTTAAATCCTACTATAAAAGCAACGGCTGTTCCCATGATTGCAATGGGCTGCCATGGAACCGAAAGAAATTTCCAGCCAAAGAAATACAAGAAGGTTGGAATGGCTGATAATAAAGTTAAAACATAAATGCTCCGCCTTGTCCAGTTGATGAACTCACGGGCGCCAAATCTCTTTCCTGAATGCATATGTGTTTATTTAATGTGTTACTG
This sequence comes from Chryseobacterium flavum, assembly GCF_003385595.1. Taxonomy (GTDB): domain Bacteria; phylum Bacteroidota; class Bacteroidia; order Flavobacteriales; family Weeksellaceae; genus Chryseobacterium; species Chryseobacterium flavum. The sequence goes on from NZ_QNUE01000009.1 coordinate 19,769, forward strand.
ATTATTATTATTTTAATCCATTCAGGTATTCAGCATTAATTTTTCGTAAATGGAATATTATTATAAAAACCGATCTGGACCTGTCCCCGGTTTTTATTTTCCTGAATCTGGTTCATATATCCGGCTTCAATCCTCATATTTTTATTGATTACATATCCTAATGCTCCATATACCCGGTTTCTGTCAAAGACAGAGCTGTTAAAATGAAGAAATATTTCATTATAAACAGATGCATATAGTGTTTTCGGCAGCATATCCTTTTGAGTGATCGGGATATTCAGTCCCAGCATATACCGGAATCTCATCCTGAAATCATCCTGCAGAAAACGTTCTTCCAGACGGTAACGGTGCTGAAAGTTAAAACGTCCGAATTTCTGTTTTGTAATAAACTGCTGGAAAATCCTGTGTTCTATATTCTCTTTTTTTTCCCCGTTTACGTAAGGTTGGCTGAGAATAAAACCATAGCCCAATAAAACATTATTGTTGTTTTCTGTCAGGTCATATCCAATTCCTGTACGAATTAACAGCTGCTCCAGATCTCCGGCGGCATCAAAATTCCTGTACTGGATTTCATTATGCAAGTTCAGCTTTTTACTGATCTTATTATTTCCAAAATACATATACCAGGCTCCCAGATCACTCTTTTGTGCAAATGTACATACAGAACCTAATCCTAGAATTGTGACTGCCAGCTTCGTTAACACCTTTCTCATACTTATCAATTACTATTATCTATCACTTTTAACAAAGTTAATATTTTTAATCAATAATCACAAGCAATATTTCAATAGCCGGTAGTTTGTGTAACGTGTGATTTCCTATATCAACCTGGGATATTTTCTATCAGGATTTCGGTTTCATTTGCATCAAAATAGGTACACGTCATCAGGTCCAGGTCCATTTTCCATCCCACAACTCCATTTTCTGCGCAGTCTTTACAAAAAGTCATATAATCTGTTTCTCCCTGCTGATGAAGCTTTAATCTTTCTTTAAAATGTTCAATATCCGCATTTTCAGCAATACTAAGATTTTCATATTTACCTCCGGTATGAGAAGGTTCATTATCAGCATCAAAATATTCTGTATTTCCGTCTGTTACATGGGTTATATAATGAGAGACTCCTAATTTTTTGATCGTCTGAATATATTCAGGAAAATCTGCTCCGCTTTTTACTTTTTGATGAGCGGACCTGATATCTTCAATTGTAAATTTCATCTTATATTTTTTTAGATTTTTCCGTACTGTATTCAAATTTAAAAAAAATTGGAATTGAAGTATATGATCCAATAAAAAACCGGCAATAATCTGCCGGTCTTCTGTAGTATAATATTATAATGCCTCTAGTCTTATGGATGCTGCTGCATTTTTGCAGGATCATCATAGTTTACCATCCAGTTGATCCCGAATTTATCCGTAAACATTCCAAAGTAAGCCCCCCAAAATGTGTCAGCCATTGGCATCGTGATCTGTCCTCCCGCAGAAAGTCCGTTGAATAATTTGTCTGCTTCTTCTTTAGATTCCGCATTGATAGAAACTGAAAAATTATTTCCTTCTTTAAAGTTAGATGACCATTCACCACCGGTATCACTTCCCATTAATACCGTTTCTTTAGAAATCGGGAGCGTTACATGCATGATCTTGTTTTTATCTTCTTCTGAAGTTTCTTTTCCTTCCATTGGAGGCATTTCTCCGAAAGTTCCGATGTACGGATACTCTCCTCCAAAAACTGATTTATAGAAATCGAACGCTTCCCTGCAGTTTCCATTGAATGTTAAATAAACGTTTACTGTTGCCATGATTGTTTTTTTATAGTTAAGTTTTATTTTGTTTTTAAGATCTGTTTTTCACTGATTACCTGTGCTGATCTATTAAAATCATATTACCATCAGGATCTTTAAGGTATATGTGTTCAGGTCCTGAAGTGGACTCGTCGGCCTCTCTTTCAATCTCAATTCCATTCTCTTTTAAATGTTTCTGAATACTTCTTACGTCATCAAAAGAATCAAGGTTTTGAGCATTTTCATCCCATCCCGGATTAAAGGTAAGCATATTTCCGTCAAACATAGCCTGGAACAATCCAATAAGGGTTGATCCGTTTTTCATAATAAGATAATTCTGTTCCGTATTTCCGGCCATGGAGGTAAACCCTAATTTTTCGTAAAAATCCCTGGACTTCTGAAGGTCTTTTACACTTAAGCTGATTGAAAATGCTCCTAATTTCATATTTTCTTGTTTTTAAAGCTAATGCAATGTCTGCAACACCGGATCCGGATCTGAGTTCCGGAAATCCGGAATGAGTGAGATATCGGATAAGTTACACAGAACCATGTGCCTTCATATACTTATTGATTTTTAAGATGGGTTTTAAAGTCAAGGATCCCGTCATAGCTTTTCCAGTTCCCGATCAGTTCAATATACTGTCCTTCTACTTTCTCCGTTTTCTTATTCCATCTGAAAGTATAGATAAATTTTCCTTTAAAAAGGCCGGAATGCTTTCCCTTATTTTCTTCGGCCAGCTCGTATTCTCCGAATACGGTTCCTTTTCTTTTAGCATCCCTATACTTTGTTATGGTAATTTTACCTTCAAATTTGGAATAGTTCGTATCTACGAGCGAGTATCCTGAAACAAAATATTCCTGGTCATTCTTCTTGTTCTGTTCAGAAATATTAATTTTCATTTTCAGGTCCTGCCCTTTATTCCCGATGGTTCCAATATAAGGTTTGCTATTATTCAGCCAGACTGTTGAAATATCAGGCATTTGCGCTGATACGAACTGGGCAACAAGAATAAAGAGTAATAAAAATTTTTTCATAGGTTTGTTTTTTTAAACACCAAATTGTGCCAGGTGATGATTCAGATGTTTGGCAAACATATTGTTCCATTCCTGAGCGTTCAGTTTTCCAAAAGAAAGGGATTCTTTACCATCGAAAGCAGAAGCTCCCAGCTGTTGTGTTTTCTGAATAAAGCCGATCAGCCTGGTTTTTTCTTCTTCAAAGTTTTTTCTCCCTGTAATCAAAAACTGAGGAGCAGTAGGAGAATCTCTGGGATAAGATTTCTCACCCACTACTTTAGGTTTTACAAATGTTTTCAGGATAAATTTGGCAATTGCTCCCGGCTTTTTATGTTTTTCAGGTTCATAGATCATTTCATAAGTTACACAGCAGTGGGCCAGCATCTGGTCAACAGTCATTTTCCCCCACAATCCATGGGTATCTTCCACGAGCTTATTTATCCTATCAATATAGTTCTGAGCATCTTTTGCGTCAAATACGTTTTCCATTTTTTTCTAATTTATCACAGACAAATATATCAGTTTTTTTGTTTGGTTTTATGTACATTTTAAAATACTGTTTACGATTGGTTAATGGCTTTTGGCAAAGAGTATTTCAATCCTGGACAACCCTCTTTTCTTTTTTTATTCCTGTTTTTTTCTATATCTTTAAGAGGCTTATCTTTTTTGAGTAATAACAGAAGGGAATAACAGGAATTTTCCAAACCCTGAAAAAATAAGAAAATGAATGACACAATAGAAGAGGTTTTACTGACTGAAAAAGAAAAACGCCGGCTTATGACAATCCTAATATGGAGATTTTTTATATTTTTCTTTATGATCATTCCTGTTTTAGCCGGATGCAGTTATATTGCTTTTCTGGCAGCTATAAGTTTTATTGAAGGAAAATGGGATCTCTGGAGCTTTATCGTTCTGTTCATGTATTTTATTTTTCTGTTACTGGCGAACAAATATATTTTCGTATTCTATAAAAATGCTTTCAGATACAGAAATATCACATCCAAACAGATTATCAGAACAAATGTTTTGCATATAAAACAAAAATACAGCAGCTCTATGAAATTTCAATTTGAAATTCAAACAGATTATACAACTGTAGACACCAGTAAGGATGTCATTATTTTTAAGGATGTTGATTTCTTCAGCCTGCAGGAAGGATCTACCATATACCTGCATATTTTACCCGGTGTAAAAAGTGAATTTTTAAGAATAACAGACGATCTGATAAAATAACAGTCAGATAGAAACTGCTATACAAATATCAGTAAATCCTGTAGTAAAAAACCATGAATACATTTTTACTATTTATATCAATACAAAATTCTTAATCTTCCTGAATCGTATTTTCTGAAGCTATTTCCTGAGGTTCTGCCTTTTTAAAAATAAGCCAGAGTTTGATCTTTAAAGCAATCCATCCCAGAACAGCATACACAGCCAGAAGAATGCTTAAATGTTTCAGATAAGGAAAAGTAAGCTCTACGGATCCTTTCTGAATCAGTAAAATTTTAAAGGCCTGTAAAAAGGGGGTAAGGGGAATAATATTGGCGATAAACTGAACAAAAGCAGGCATAGCGTTCAAAGGCCATGTGAAACCACTGATGATAAACGCCGGTGAAGCAATTACCATGAGAATCTGGGTTGCCTTTAATGCATCCGGAATTAATATGCTGATGAATACGCCTAAAAACGAAACAGATCCAACAAAAACCGCAGTCAGCAAAATAAAATTGAGTATTCCTTCCGGCATTGGAACCCTGAAAATCATGTGCATGAAATAATAGATCCCTACAATAAGGATAGAAAATACCCAGATAGGAATTACTTTAATCAGCATGGTCGGGAAAGCCCATCTTTTCATTTTAAGATATTCCTTCACAAAAGAGCCTCTTTCAAATTCTGCGGCAAAACTTACAGCCATAGCCAGCAGGATCACCTGTTGCAATACTACAGCGAGCATGGCAGGCCACATAAAAATAAGATAATTTCCGGTGGTGTTGAACAGGGTGATGTAATTGGCTTTGAAAGGTTCATATTGTGTAACAGCTTTTGCAGCAGGCATTCCGGCTTTCTGCAGTGCCTTGATGGAAGCTCCGGCAGAAAAAGTGCCAATCGTAAGCTGAAGTGCCTTGGAAGCAAAGTTAGCCGTCAGAACATTCCCGGTATTGATATACACATTCAGTTCCGGATATTTTTTCTGAAGCATATCTCCTTCAAACCTTGACGGAATAATCACCACGGCGGCCGCTTCATGCCTGATCACTTCATCCTTGATGCTCAGGGGCTCCTGAAGGTATCTGATAATTTTAATGCTTTTATTGTCATCAAGCATTTCCGTCAATTGGTTAGACAAAGGGGTATTATCCCTGTCAACCACCAATACAGGTGTATTCTCAACTTTTCCGCTTTTGTAGACAAACCCCAGCAGCGTAGCATAAAAAACCGGTGCCAGAAAGAACACAGTTCTTAAGGTAGAATTGCCGATAAAAAGTTTGAACTCACGTTTTAAAAGACGGAAAAATTCTTTCATCTGTTTATAGGTATATTTAATAATCCGGGCAGACTTCCATCTTTTAAGGAGATCATCCGGCATGCTGTTTCATATTATTATTTCAGAATCACATTGGCATTAACCAGGATATTTTTAGCCTTATTCATATCTTTAGGCCTTACTTTTATTTCATAAATTGCATCCTGCAGCTGGTAATCCGGATAAGCGGTTGTAATATCCGCATACCTTGTCAGCTGTTTTATGTATACAATATTTCCTTCAAGATTTTCTTTGTTATAAACTACCTGCATAGCTACCTGCTGTCCTTTTTTATATTTTGAAACCGCACTTTCAGGAACAGTGAACCTGAAATAGGTACTTTCCGGAATATATCCGTTAAACAATGCAAAACCGGCTGTTGCCAATTCACCTGTATTCAGGCTGATCGTTTCAACTTCCATATCATTGGTAGCAATAACATAGCGTTCCGAGTAGGCAACATTGGCTTCCTGTAAGGCTCCTTTAGCTTGTGATGCCTGGCCTGCTGCCATTTCCACTTTTTCAAAACGGGTTCCTCTTTTCACATCATCCAGCTCTGCTACCACTGCATCATATTGAGCTTTTGCTCCCTGAAGTTTGGCATATACTTCATCGTGAGCCTGAGGAGACATTAAACTGTCCCGGAACATATTATTAGCCCTTCTGTATGATTTCTGTGCAAATTCGTACTGCTCTTTCAGTCCTTTATATTTTGCCTGAAGCTGTCTCAACTGATCTGCCGTGGCCCCGTTTTTTGCCATTTGTTCCTGCGCCGTAGCTGCGTTTACCGCACCCTGAGCCTGGGCTATTTTGGCAGATACCTCGGGTACATCAAGTAATGCCAGTGTATCTCCCTTCTTTACGGTTTGTCCTTCCGAAACATAGATCTTTAAAATTCTTCCGGTTACTTTTGGCGCAAAAGAAATAACGTCTTTTTTAGTTTTTCCTTCATGTTCTGTTATCTTTTCATTTTTTTTGCCACAGCTCCCTAATAAAACCAGAGCAGCAAAGAGTATTGATATATTTTTATGCATCATTTTAATTTTAAGGGATTAAATAAAATTTGCTGATATCCAGCTCCTGTGTAGACCTCATCAGCTCTATTCCTGCTCTTCTCTGGTTAAAAATTGCATTCTGGTATTCAAGCTCGGCAACTTCCAGATCATTTTCGGCTTCAATAAGCTGAGAAGATTTACTCATTCCGTATCTGAATTCTTTTTCTGCCTGTACCAATGCGTTTTTTGCCAGCTCTTTCTCTTTAGCTTTTAATGAAATCTGTGCGGTAGCAATATCGTAATTGGTCTGGTTATTCGCCAGATTCAGGGTTAACTTCTTCAGTGCATCTTCTTTCTGATTCTGCAACACTTCTTTCCCAACTTTAGCTGTTTCTTCCGCGTGTTTTCCTTCTTTCCCGTCAAAGATTTCCCATTTAAAACCTACTCCTGCAGTAATCAGTGGGAATACATTGATATTATTTGGTCTCCAGTCCAGTTTCCTGCCTTCATATCCCAATAAAGGGACAGCCGGAATAATATTTTCAGAGGATTTGATACGATTCCCGTATAGTCCGATATAGTAGGCGGAAGCCATTAGCTGTACTTTAGGAATCATCCATGTTTTTTCTGCTTTTATTTTATAGTCAGCAGCCGAAATCCCATGTTCAAGGGCCCTGATCTCTGCTCTTTGTTCTATTCCTTTTTCCGGAGAAAGCAGGTCTACAGGAGATAGAACAGGGTCAATCATTCTGAGCCTCTCTTTATCAATACCTGTCAGTATATAAAGCTGGGTAAGGAGCAGTTCTTTTTTTCCTTCATACTCTACTACTTTTGCATTCAGGGTAGCCTGTGCCAGTTCAATTTTCTTATGATCATAGGGCGTAATCAGGCCATAGCCCAATGCTTTATCTGCTGTTTTTTTATTAATATCAAGCCTTTTCTTGCTTTCATCCAGTACTTTTTTAGACTGATGAATCAGTGCCAGCTGATCGTAAGCTCTGGATACCGTTGCTGCTACCTCATCTTTTGTTTTTTCCAAAAGGATATCCTCGGATTTTTTCTTTTCTTCAACTGCTTTTTTCAGGTACTTAACTTTTCCTCCGGAATACAGCAGCATTTTGGCATCAGCTTTAGCTATTCCTGAAAATCCTGAAACATTGAAATTATTATTGAAAGTCCCTTCGGGAATACTGATAAAAGGTGCCAGATTAATTTCCGGTGACGTAAGTCTTGCTGTTCCGTTCAGATATCCTGCTTTTCCGCTCAATTCCAGAGTAGGAAGAAAGATATCTTTCAGTTTGTGTTCATCAAGATCGGTAAGCTTATTTTGGGTGATCTGCATTTTAAGGTTTGAATCCCGTACCATAGCACTATCCAGAAGTTCCTTAAAATCCGGCGCGGACTGAGCCCAGCCAAAAGCAGGAAAAGCAAAAAAACTAAACGTAAAAATCAATAAATTGTTTTTCATGGTTTATGTTTATAACAAATATAGTGCAAAAAATGTTAAGACTCTCACAAATAAGTTAAAGAATTTAACGAAGTGAAAACCAGTTTAAAATATGTTTAAGCTCCCAAATCCCATAAAACAAACACCTGGCAAAATCGTTTAACGAGCAATTAAAATTGAAAAAAACTTAAAAAAAATCTATCTGTTGTTTATTTTTCTTTACATTAACAGAACCCAGAGAAGGCTTTAAAAATTTAAATTGCCTCAAAAAAACAGGTTCATGAGAAGCGATTACCCAAAACAAAAGCTCCCCACATCACTGTGAAGAGCTTTCTATTTATAATAAGCGATTGTTATTGTTGAACTGCTTTTTTCATAACAGCATCGGGACGTAAAACCCTGTAACGTACTTCTATATCTTTCGGAACATAAAACACTAATGGAAGTTTGCTGTTATATCTCACAATTTCCGGCTTAAGTGTCACAAACTTTTTCGTCAGCTTTTTATCCAAACACGCCATTAAAGTACCTCCTGTTTCTCCGTTAGATTCTATTTCATAATAGTTGTATCCCCAACCCTGAAGATCCTGGGTTTTCATTTCTCCCATCAGGAAGTATTTATTACAGTCTAACATTTTTTCAGTACCTACAAAAATTTCTACTTTTAAATCGTTTTCATTTTTTGCAACCGGCAGCTGAATATATACTTGTTTGTATCCTTCTTTAGCTTTTGGGAACATTTCAATCTGTAGTTTTTCAAACTTTTCAGCTTTCTTCTGAGCGAAAGCATTTACCCCTGCCATTAATACCAATCCTGTAATTAAAGTTTTTGAAAATTTCATTGTGTGTGATTTTAAATTTTAATTACTACCCAATAGCCAAAAATCATTCCAAAATCTGAATACCCGTTCCTTTTGTATGTGCATTCATCTGCGGGGCATAATAATTCTGCATGGTTGTAATCCCGTTAGAGAACTTTCCGGAAGCGTTTGCTACCACATCATATTCAAAGACATACTTCCCTTTCGGCATATACTGAATATAGAAATTGGCAGAGGCATCTTTCGTTGACTGATAGTAGCCTAAATTATTTTTCCACTGGTATCCTGATAATGCATCTACCGGTTCAAATCCTGCGGCACGCATATCCTTAATATGAATAAATTCCATTGCCCGGTCTGTATTCAGTATCATTCTTACGGTTACTTTATCTCCTACTTTCAATGGCGTTTCAGCAGAGATTTTCTGAAGCTCCTCCCCATTCACTGTCTTCACTTTTTTATACAGTTCTTTGGTTACGGAAATATAATTCTCCGAAGACTTTATTTTATCAAGATCTTCATAATACTGCCAGAATAATCCTCCCTGAACAATTCCGGGTCCAGGTTTGGTAACTGTAACCGTTGCTAAATCTTTATTGATCATTTCCGCAGTTACCGCAGATTTCACATATCCTGTCGCCTGGATTTGTGGTGCCAGATCTTTTCCTCCCCAGACAATGGTGGCTTTATCACTTTCTGGTCCCGTCCAGGATTTTCCTGAATTTAATAAGGTAAAGATCACTTCTGAAGTACCTCTTGAGCTTCCCCATGAGTTCACCTCTTTCTGGGTGACCAGCCAGATTTTCATCTCTTCAATAAACGCCTGATCTGCAGGTTTTAAGGTATTAAAGGCTTCCAATGCTCCGGCATGGTTCACTACTTTTGAACCAAACCATCCCCAGTCATTCAGATTCTGTTTCCAGTACACTCCCTGAGTTTTTGTACCGGCAGACGTTTCTTTAAGATACGTCATCAGCTTATCAGAGATGTCTTTTAAACCGTAATCATTCATCAGCAATGCGGCACGATGAAGTCCGAAGAAGGTGAAATCTGTAATTTTTGCCGTTTTGGCCTTTTGTTTTACCTGAAGTTTTAATGTGGCACCTTTTCCTTTTAAAGGGTATTGTTTTTCCCAATAGTTTCGGGTATCCAGGTAATCCAGCGCCCAATTGCTCCAGATGTTCTCTTTTTTAACATCTGCATATTTACTGATTTCACTATCTACATACTGAACCAGTTTTGCAATCAGCTCTTTTTGTTCCGTACCCTGATAATCTGTCACATGATCCTTTAACCACAAATTGATTTTTCCAAGGCTTTTGAGGATATATAAAGATGTTCCATATGAACTTGGATATCCGGCATACCAGGAGAACCCGCCATCAGGATTCTGCAGTTTCCTGAAATCATCCCAATCTTTATGTATTGAGTTTCTCATAGTGTTGGTATCAAACAGCAATGACAGTTTCTGCATCTGTTCTTTTTCATTTTTGCTCTCCAGTACCCAAGGGGTTTCTTCCAGCAAAAGTTGTTTCAGTTCCTGATTCTTTTCCAGGTTTGAGTTTAGCAATCCTTTATTCTGATACTCCTCAAAAACCGCTTTCATTTTCGGATTGGCCCGGAATATCTCGGAAGCCAGTACATCGGCAAACCATTTGTTGAAAATTACATCTGCAGAATTATTCTGATCGTTTTTAAGACCCGGAAGCGCAAACATAATTTCCCAGATCGGATTGGTGGTCAGCTCCAGGGTATTGGAAACATTAGAAGCTGTATTGGAGGTATTATTTTTAAGAGATTCTAAAACGAATGTTTTGGTTTCTCCCTCTTTTACAAATACAGGTAATGCATCGGTAACCAGCATCCTGTTTGGTAAAACAGCTATTGCCTGCTGCTCTCCGTCTGAATATGCTCCGGCTTTTGCCACTACTTTTACAATAATGGAAGATATATTATCCGGAACTTTGAGTTTCCAGGTGAGTGCCCCGTTTCCGTTTTCAGTTACATTGAAATTCTGAGTTGCTGATGTCACTCCAAATTGGGAAGAAATATTTTCATTGGTAAAGGCATCCAGAATCTGAAGTTCGGCAGAACCGCTTAATTTTTTATTGGTCAGATTTGATAATTTAGACTGAAGGTTCAGCTCATCTCCTTCTCTTAAAAATCTCGGATAATTTGGAGTAACGGAAAATTCTTTCTGGGTCACCACTTCTTTTTCCAGTGTGGCAGCTCTTGCATCCTTCGTATGGGCAAGGAACATCAGCTTCCATTTTGTCAGCGCTTCCGGAGAAGTAAATTCAAAACTTACATTTCCATCGGCATCGGTTTTCAAATCCGGATAAAAGAATGCCGTTTCATTCAGATTCTGACGCACAGGAACCTTTTCTGTTTTTTCTCCGGCGCCTTCCACATCCGCCACTTCAGCAGCAGCATCCTGGTTGCTTACTTTAGATGCAGACACTACCAAACCTCTGGTTCTTTTTTCAGCTCTTCCCATAGCAGCGGTTTCAATTGCTGCTTCTCTTGCAACGGGTGCCGGAAGAACACCTTCAATCTGTATCCTCTGATTTGTTCCTCCATATAAATTCCCGTCAAACCAGTTAAAGTTTGGTACTTCCACGTAATTTCCGTTAAAATACTTTATTCTTTTCTGATAGCTTTTCTGTAACAGATAACTTCTGATATCATACGATGTAAGAACGGTAAATGGAATGTATAGCTGGCTCCAGTTAAAGCTGTTCACCGCAAACTGATCCAGTGACATATCATACATATTGGCCAGAACTTCAGCATTTATTTTTTCTTTATCATTCCCTGTCACCTTAACCATCCATTTTTCTTTGGAGCCAGGTTCCAGTTTATCCCTGAATGTAATGGTTTCTATTTTCAAAGGCCGTTCCGTATCTTTTATCTTTAAAGTGGCGGTCTGTGTATTCACATCATTATACGCCACTATCTGGAACTGGATATTTAACTGGCTTATTCCTTTATCTTTAGGTATGTCTGCTGTATATTCCAACATTCCTTTTTTCAGCTGATGGCTTTCTGAAACTGTTTTTCCTGAACCATCCTGTACAAATACATTAACGATTGCATCAGGTATGGCAGAGTATACATAAACTTTTGCCTTTTCTCCTCTTGAAACTTCATCCTTTGGTGCTATAACGGTAAGGAATGTTTTCTGTACGGGCTTTAAAGAGTTTTTATCCCAAACACTGAAATACTGGGAAGATTTGATCGTGTCTTTTCCTTCAATATTAAATAACTCCAGCTGATAGTCTCCTGCTTCCAGTTTTCCAAGTTCCAGCTCAGCATTATCCGTTGATGGCTGCTGCCTTTCTGTTATGATCTTTTCTGTTTTCCAGTTTTTGATCTCATCATGCTTGTCAAACAGATCATGCGGGAATTTACTGATAAACTCCTGTTTTGAATATTCAGGACGATTCTGGATCTCTGCTTTAAAGTTATCTCTGAAAATCCTGTCCGGAGCCGAAAGTTTTGAAAGCTTAACCTGATAAGGTTTTTTAAGGATCTGTTCGTTGTAGTTCTTTGTCTCTACTTTTAGCTTAATATTTTCATCGCTGAAAGTATTCTTAATTTCATCAGCTTTAATATAGTGAGAAACAGAAGCTACTTTCAGCTGTGTATTGCCGGATTGTGTTTCACCATTGATATCGGTAACAGAGGCGTTAATCTCATAGTTGTCAATCTGGATTCCTTCCAGCTTTTCATCTTTTTTAAGGTCAAGACGAATAACAAATTCTCCTTTTTCATTGGTTCTGGCTTCTCCTAAAATGGAATTCTCATTGTCATTATCATGCGGGTACCACCAGAAATACTTCCATCTGATATTATGTTTTTTTATTTCATAATTAACGGTAGTATTGCTTAGGGCTACTCCCGAGAACATCATGGCTTTACCTTTCAGTTCAATAGTCTGCCCGTATTTATATTCATCTTTTACAGGATCAAAGGTTACTTCAAATTTGGGTCTTTTGTACTCTTCCACCCTGATGTCTTTGTATCCCTGTGTTTCACCATCTGTTCTCAGGTAGAATGTACCGTTCAATGTTCCTTTCGGGAGGATAAAACTTCCATGGTAAGAACCAAATTCATTGGTGGTAAAATCCTGGGAAGACAATTCCTGACTATTGGCATCCAATAGTGTTATTTTTTGTTTCAGCCCTGAAAGTACAGTCTCTGCCTCTTTATTCAGCTTAGTATTTATCACTTTGAAATATAAAGTCTGCCCGGGACGGTAGATCGCCCTGTCGGTAAAAATCTGGGCTGTAGCCCGGGGTTCCCTGTTAGGATTGTAATCTTCTACATCCCCTCTGTTCCCGTATACCTGCATGATCTGAAAATCATTCGTCTTAGGCTGATGAATCAGAAAAGTCCTGTAATACTGATTATTGGCAGTGGAAGGAAATTTAAATATTCCTTTTTCACTGGTTTTACCTTCCACTTTATTCAGGGTTTTATTGGCCACGAACTCATAAAATGTAAGAGTTTCATTGATGATGGGCTGTCCATTTTCACTTTTAACGAGTTTCAGATCATTCGAAAGCGGATTCCTGTCTGTTTTAGACTGGTAGATGATTTTGTTTCCGGATACCAGAAAATAAAAATTCTGGTTAGGATCAGGCAAAATTTTCGCCTCTTCTCCTGCCACTGAATATTCTGCCACATAAATTCCTGAAGGAAGGGGTTTGATCTCCAGTGACGTTTTATATGTCTGAAAATCTTTTGGATCTGAAAGCTGGAAAGTCTCTTTTCTGACCAGGTTCTTTTTTACTTTTTCAAAGGTATTTCCATATGAGTTCTGAATGTACTGCATAGCTGAAGAAAAGTCTTCTTTTACTTCATAAATATTCAGCGTAAATGCCGTTACATTCTTGTATTCTGCAATAAAATGAATAGGCAGGTTATTCTGGGTCTGCTGTTCGTATTTAATATTCAGCAGCGGATTGGTAATCTGATTTTCTTTATTTTTAATATTTTCAATAAATAACGATTTCGGATATTGTGCTTTAGCCTGAGCAGCCACGGCAAATGCTTCTTTTGCTTTATTTTTGGCAATCAGTTCATTCATAATATCTTCCAAGATCATCACCTTATAATCTCCTTCAACATCTGACTTTGCAAGATTCTGAAGCTGTTCCAGCCTGTCTTTGCATGCATTGAAATTACAGTTCTCCACCAGTTTTTCTTTCATGAAATACAGTTTCGGGTTTCCGTTATTCTGTGCAATAAGTTCGTCAAAAATAGCATTGATTGAAGTACGGTTCTCTGTGAGTTCATTTTTTGTAAACAGGTTATTATCTGATAAAAACCCGATTTTCTGAAGGGCATACCAATCAAATAAAGAGGGAAAATAGTCCAGATCCTTTGTCCCCAGAAACAGGTCTTTGTATTTTACAAGCGCAGTTTTTTTCATGTCCTGCTTCTGTTTGTCAAGCTCCTGATAGGTTTTGGTCAGGTAATTTTTAAAATCCAGTTTACTCCAGGTTTCAATCTGTGAAATATCCTGTGAATTCATATTGGTCCTTCCATTAATCTGCCAGTAATTCTGATTGAAATAATCCAGGAAAAAATTACTTAACAAAACTTTATATACCCACTTATCTTCTCCCTTTAGTTTTTCTTCTACATTCTGAAGTTTGCTGAAAAATTTTGAGGCTGCATCGTTCTTGTCGTCATCAACAGTCTGGTTTACAACACTGAACTCCGCTTTCAGGGAACGGATCAGCTGAAGTGCGTTATTTTCTTTCATGGCCTGGTTTTGTATCTCTAAAATAATGGGAAGATTTGACTTATAGCCTCCTTTCCTGCTGTTTTCAACAATTCTTTTCCATTGGTCTTCATAATATTTCTGTGCAAAGACGGGTGAAAAGCCCAGCATTAAAAGCAAAAGCATAAATATCTTGGAAAATCTTTTCATATATATTAATTTTGATAAATGAACTTCTTAAAAATACTGAAAAAATATATCATAGACAGTCAATTTTATGTCTCTCTTATGGGAACTCTTTTTGCAGTATTTTTCATGAAAGAGCAAAACACATTCCGTTTCCCCACTGTACTGCTAATTTTCATTACGTATTTCAGCGGTTATCTGTATACCAAATATCAATATACCAGACATTTTTATAAAATACTGGTTTTAAATGTCATAGCCGGAATTATCTGTGCCTTCCTGATCATCCATAACCATAATGAAATAAGACTGTTGAAATGGTTTATTATTGTAGTTCTCGGACTTCTTTATAACAGTTTTTTTCTTGAAGTTTACATCCGGAAAATTCCCCTGCTGAAAGTTTTTTATGTAGGGTTGGTCTGGGCCCTGGTCAATTGCTGGCTTACTCTCCCGGAATTCAACATTCCGATTTTCCTGACCAGCTTTTTCTTTATCACAGCCCTGGTACTTCCCTTTGATATCCGGGATATGAATAAGGATACGGTAAAAACCTTCCCTATTCTGATCGGGATTCAAAACACCAGATATATTGCCTATGTTCTTGTTTTTATCAGTTGCCTTATCGGGGCTTTCTATCTTAAAACCGACTATGCTCTTTCATTTTTTTTATCAGGGATAATTACTTGTATTCTTATTTATTTCTCTGATAATAAAAGGGATGACTCCTATTTTTCATTTGGAGTAGAAACTTGTTCGGCACTTCCTTTTTTATTTTTACTAATAATGGAGTATTTTTGACCCATGATTATCAAGAGACTTTCCCTTTACAATTTTAAAAACCATTCGGAGAAAAAATTTGAGTTCTCACCGCAGATCAATTGTTTTGTGGGAAATAATGGTGTGGGAAAAACCAATATTCTGGATGCTCTCCATTATCTGTCCGTTGGAAAAAGCTTTTTGGGAAATACCGATCTCAATAATATTAAAGCCGGAGAAGATTTTTTCTCAATTGATGCTGAAGTAGAGAATGAGGACTGCGATGATATTATCCGGATCACGCAGCCTAAAGAAGCCAAAAAAGTGATCAAAAAAAATGATAAAAGTTATGACAGGCTTGCTGATCATATCGGGTATCTGCCCAGCGTGATGATTTCTCCTTACGATTCCAATCTTATTTCTGATTCAGGGGAAAGCAGACGAAAGTTTCTGGATTCCATGATCTCCCAAACGGATTCTGAATACCTTTTTGACCTGATCCAGTACCAGAAAGCGGTTCAGCAGAGAAATGCCCTCCTGAAGTATTTTGCCAAAAACAGAACCTGGGATAAAGACTCCCTGGAAATCTATGATGACCCGATCACAAAATCCGGAACTAAAATTTTTAATAAAAGAAAAGAATTTGTAGAACAGCTAAACCCTATTGTCCAGAGTTTTTACCATATTATTTCAGGAGGTAAAGAAACGGTTTCTGTTATTTATGAATCTCACCTGCTTGAAAATCCTTTTGAAGAGCTTTTAAGGGAGAGCCTTGAGCGGGACCGCATGCTTACCTATACTTCCAAAGGAATACATAAAGATGACCTGCTCTTTGAAATGGATCGTATCCTGATCAAAAAAACAGGTTCCCAGGGACAGCAGAAATCTTTTCTGATTTCTTTAAAACTGGCTCAGATGAGCCTGGTGAAAGAGCTTACCCATAAAACCCCTATCCTTTTGCTGGATGATATTTTTGATAAGCTGGATGACATCAGGGTATCCCAGCTGATTGAACTGGTGAACCGTGAAAGTTTCGGTCAGATATTCATTACAGATACTCACAGAGAGCGTACCGAAAGTGTGGTAAAAAAGATCAATGAAGAAAGTATAATTTTTGAAATTTAGATCTATACACTTATTATGAAGAATAAAAAAAAACGGGAATATCAGTCCTCGGAACTGGTGAAATCTTTTGCCCGGATATATGGTTTTGAAGATAAACTTATTGCTTTTGAGATCAAAGATTTTCTTGAAGATTATCTTGATGAGAGTTTATTCAATGAAATCAGGAGTGTTAATCTTGAAAAGGGGAATATCATCATCAAAATTGATTCTCCTTTACTAAAACATGATTTCAAAATGCGCAAAAGTTTTTATCTCAAAAAGTTCCAGGATAAATTCGGAGCAGAGAAATTCAGTGATCTCCAGATTTTATAATTGAATAAAAATATAAAAATGCTACCTGTAGAGTAGCATTTTATGTTATAATATATTTCCGCTGTTTATTAATGTTCTTCAGATTTATTGGAAATCGTACTGCTCATCAGATCATCTGCCTTTTTATCCAAACCTGAGCGTAATGGTAAAAAGAATTTCAACGGATGCTTCACAAAATATCTAAAAATCTCCTTGTAGATTTCACTTACCTGTCCGAAATTCATTTTCCTTGAACGGAATGCCAGGAACATGGATAAAGTGAAGCTGATCAAAAAGTTAAAGAAACCGATCAGAAAAACTGTCAGAAAAGAAAGCCAGAAGGTATAGGCATCTACTGAAAAGTCTTTTCCGTACAATCCAAGCGCAAAGTTCCCCGCAGCAAAGGTAATATGCCTGATATCCAGATCAAGCCCGAAAAACATTCCTACCGGCGCTGTAGCTCCCAGGAAAACCCCAAACCAGAAATTTGAAATGATCCCCGGCCAGTTTTTAGCGTAATATTTTGACAATCCTTTGGCAAATTTCTTTCCGAAGAAACTTCTGATCGAAAGGTTTTTTGCAATCCTTTCCGGGATCTGGTAAAACACGGAATTGTTACCTATATTTCCTGAAATGATTCCTGAAATAAAGAGGTAAAAACCTGCAATACTTGCATGAAGAATGGCCTTGGACCGGAAAGGATCAAGATCTTTCAGCAATTTGTCTGACCTGTCAACAGCAAGATTTTGTGAGAAAAAGACATCTAAGCCATAAATAATGGCAAGCGCGATCGGGAAAGCAAGCAATACATTTCCTACAAAAGCAATGAACTGGCTCCGGAACAGTTTGGAAACCAGATGCGCAAATTCTGTATTATTTCTTTTATTATTTCCCTCTTCTGATAAGACTTTGGTCATGGTAGCGGCTGTCATTGCCGGTTGTTTTGTAGCCAGGGTAAAGCCCATCAGGTATATCATGACAAACCCCATCGCATAGTTCATTGAATACAGGAATGCATGGGAAAAATCACTTCCCGGAATATATCCGTACAGCATTTTCAGGACACATAATGCCCCTACAATAATTCCGCCACCACTTGCTTTATAGAACATGGTCATATATTCTTTACGCGTAGAAGTGATATAGTGCGTTCCGGTTTCTGCGGTATGGTTTGTAATAAGATGGGAAATCAGCCTCGTACTGTCATTGATAAGGTCTGCAATATTATTTTTATGGGATTTATAACTTAATATATTAAAGATCAGCTGTTTTGATTTTATGATCACATCTTCATCTGTATCAATCACGAGAAGCTGCACGATCTCATAAATCCTTTCGGTCTGCTGGCGGATTTTCAGCAAAGACTGGTTGATCTTTCCTGAAATACCATATTTGGCTGAGTTTTTAAAAGCAATGTTAACAAATTCCAGACATTGTTCCGCATAAATTTTAATCTGCTTATACCGGCTGTCTCTGGAATGCAGCTGCAGTTCAGGATCATTTGCCAGGTCATCTGCCAGTGTTTCCAGTTCGTTCTGAAGGGCAAGAAACGGGTTGTCAAGATTTCTGTACTGAGGTGCCATTCTTACCACTTCCACTTCCATTGCCATTCCGGTTACCCTCCATGAAAGGATGTTCATAGAGAAGATAAGCTCTTTTTTAACGTTCGGCCTGATGATAAAATCTGAGGCTCCCAAAATCGTTAAGAATTCATCAATCTCATTTTCGGGAAGATTATGGATGTAGGTAAGATCCTTTTTAGGTCTCAGACTTACATTATCAATCATATACCACACCGTTTTCTCATTTTCTACGGGTGGCAGTACTTTATTCAGGATTCTTTTTTTGAGTTCCGGAAAAAATGCATTTTCAGAAAGGATGTTTGCTTCTGTCAGGGACAGGTTAAAAGGTCTTCCTTTGAAAATATTGTGTATGTAGTATCTGAAGTTTTCAGCAAACCCGGGATTACTTCGGAGAAAATTGAGCACAGCTGTAAAATCCGCCCTCTTAATGCTCTCTAAAAACTCTGCAAAAGGTTCTAAAGAAAGGGTTTCGTTCTTAAAAGAAAAATATTTTTTAAGAACTGATTCAAAATTTGTGCTGGAATTAAAGAATTTCATTAGTACAAAGATACTATTTCAAACTCACATTCCTCATCTGTCTCATGATCCAGTTATGTTTCTTTCTCAGATAAGGGCTTGGATTCTTCGGGTCATACTTTTTTGGATTGGGTAATACTGCAGCAATCCAGGCAGCATCCGATGTGCTCAGGTCTTTGGACGATTTTCCAAAATAATATTGGGCAGCTGCTTCTACTCCAAATACACCCTGTCCCATTTCAATGGAATTCAGGTATCTTTCCAGGATAATATCCTTTGTCCACACTTTTTCAATGATAAAGGTATAGACGGCTTCCAGCCCTTTTCTTATCCAGCTTCTGCCCTGCCAGAGAAAGACATTTTTTGCCGTCTGTTGTGAGATGGTGCTCCCGCCTCTTATTTTTTTCCCTTTTTCGTTATACTTCATGGCCTTTTCAATAGCTGTATAATCAAATCCGTTATGATCAAAAAACTTCTGATCTTCGGAAGCAATCACTGCCTTTTTAACGTTATTTCCCATTTCATCATAGGAAATATAATCCCTGCTAAGTTTTCCATACTCCAAAAGTCCACCGATCTGCGTAATGGTAACAGGAGGATTGAAGAACCGGCCCCAGATAATGAAAGCCACATTCAGCAAAAGAATAATGAAGATCAGCTGTTTAATTTTTTTCCACATAACTTTTTTCTAAAAAGGAATTGCAAAAATAAGCAAATAGTCTGAGTTACTGCAATTCTTTCATGTAGGTCAGCTGATAACCCGGAAGAAGTTCAGGATGAAAGATCTTTATATAATCCTTCAGGATGAGGTCAGCCCTTACTGCACCGCTTTCAAAAAAATCATTGGCTTTCAGCTTTTCCTTTCCTGCAATGGTATACATTTTTCCTTTGGTAAAGACGTCTAATTTCCCATAGAAAGGATTCATCGCCAGCATTTCTTTCTTAGAAGCATGACTTCCTGCATTTACCCAGTACTGTACTCCTCCGGCTTTGGCATATACCTCTTCAAAAGTCATGGTCAGGGCCTTTTCGTCTTTATTATCTTTCATGATATAAGATGCATTGGCATCTGCAATATAATGGGCTACGGAAGTATTTCCTCCCGGAAGATACCAGACATCTCCATACATTTCATTAGCCAGCACAACGGGCTTTTCCTTTGCGGTTAAGGCCATCTGTTTCAGATCATCGTAGTTTTTCTGAATTTCTTTATACCGGGCATCTGCCTCTTTTTCTTTTCCTAAAAATTCTCCAAAAAGTTTAATGTATGCTGTTTTTTCAAGAGGTTTCTGCTCCTTATACTCGTCTAAAAATATTACCTGGATGCCATTATTTTTCAGAAGCTCATAAGTATTATCGAAGCTTGCAATATGATTGGTAAAAATAGCATCCGGTTTCAGGGAAATAATTTTCTCTACATCATACTTCTGCTCACTTCCCACATTCTGAATCTTTCCGTTTTCAAGCAATTGCTGAATTTTTTCAGAATAAATATATTCGGGGCTTGAGACTCCGATGATCAGATTTTCTGCTCCAAGCTCAGAAATATACCCTGCCATACTCGCATTCAGAAGGATAATTTTTTTGAATGGGATCTGATTTTGCTTAAAATGATAGGTGAATTTTCCCGATTTCAGCTCCAGTACTCCATCATGTTCTTTAAACTGAGTACGGGTTGAGATATTTGTCCAGTCAGAGGACGAATTTTTTGATTCTCTCTTACAGGCGATTAGCGAAAAAACCGTGAATAAAAGTAAAATTTTCTGTTTCATCTTTCAAAGAACGGAAAAAAGTGCTATATTTGCAAACCTTTAAACAACAAGGAAACAACGGCCTCGTGGCGCAACTGAATAGCGCATCTGATTACGGCTCAGAAGGTTACAGGTTTGAATCCTGTCGAGGTCACCAAAAGCCAAATGGCGCCAACTAAAGACAGTTAGCGCCATTTTTATTTTGCATAAGAATGAATAAATTTGTAAATATTGGATATAAATTATTCAAAAAATTTAGAATCGAATAATTTTTCAAGCATAAAATCAAATAAAGGGTTGACAAAGAATTTTACAGAGTTGGAAACTCGTAGAGATTTACATAAATAAAAGCGAAAAATTAAAAATCTATACTTTTAAACTGATGGTAAATGGTAAGTTAAATTAATATTTGATTCAATGCACTTTTATAACACCCTAAAATAAATTCGGTATAATACAACTGTGCATCCAGTGCCTGAGTCTTATCATGAAGCTCTATGCGTTTGGAAAGTACAATCTCTCCTTTGTAACTGAATGAACAGAATGAATACACTTTAAATCCCGAATTTCTTACAGATGCAGCATATCCAGTAGAAGCAATTCCCCAATCTGTTCCAAATGATTCAGCGACCTTTACAGCCATTGTATCAGCCATTTTTTGGGTTTCAAAACCATTTTCCTCAGCTTGAATTCTATTGATATCTAAAAAACTAACTTTTTCAGGTAATGTAAAAGTTGTTATTCCTCCTTTGTAAAAAAGTTTTGCATTAGCCATTTGGGAAAAAGCCAGCTGTATTAATCCCGAGGTTACGCTTTCTGCTATAGAAACCGTTTCATTCATTGTAATGAGTGAAGTACTGATATAATCAAGTAAACTTTGCTGAAATTTCATGGGTCTATTATTTATGTTGATCAAAAAAACTTTTATGCTGCTGAATCAATATTCAGATAACGTCATAATCATTCATGGTTGTTACAAAATAATGCTCAATCATTTCTCTGGCATTTCTGCACATTGACAAAAGATCTTCTCTGGTCATATCTTCAAAAATAAAATCATCATGAACTTCAATAATGAACTCAGTCACTTTTTCGGTGTTCATCAGATCATAGGACATTAAATCATTTAAATTATCTAATCTACATTCTTCCTTAAAAAAAGGAAGTTTCCGGGTAATGGAATTCTTAAACTGAAAAAGGTGTATTGTTTTCATGACTTCTGATGTTAAAGTGATAATAAGAAAGTCTGTTTTGTATTTAAACATGTTGTTTACTCATGAATGTTCAAATAGTTTTATGGACTCAGTTGATGAAAATTTTTATATATCTATCAATTCCTATAATATGGATGAAAAGGACAGAAACCATGGGTCTCCATCCTTGATTAATTAAACCCTTTCGAAAACATATCTACTATTTTATCGGGATTTAATATGCTCATTGTCAAAATTGAGAATCCTTAAGCCTACTAATTTTATATGTCGTATATTCGCTTTTTCACATCTTTCTTTACTACTACAATGTTTTCAAATACGGGAGAACAGCCTGTTGTTTGATAAATATTTTCAACTGTTCACTCTATTTCCTATCTAAAATTGCACTATTTATAGTGATACAAGCTTTATGGATTTTGTGAATTCCTGATTATTATACTACAAAGATGGCCGTTTAAGTGTTATACTAAGCTATATATATCCGGTATAATTTTACATATATCACACATTATAAGTCTTCCAGATTTCCAAGACGTCTTTGTTTCAGCTGTTTATAAAATGAAGGGGAAAGTCCTGTAATTTTTTTAAACTGATTGGAGAGGTGGGCCACGCTGCTGTAATTGAGTTTATAAGAGATTTCTGTAAGATTAAGTTCATCATATAACAGCAGTTCTTTTACCTTTTCTACTTTATTAATTATAATAAAATGCTGGAGTGTCATTCCTTTCACTTCTGAAAAGGTATTAGCCAGATAAGTATAATCATATCCTAATTTTTCACTTACATAGTCTGAGAAATTTTCTTTTGGGAATTCATCTGAATAATGAATCATTTCTATCACTACATTCTTTATTTTCTCTATCAGGATACTTTTTTTATCATCTAATACTTCAAGTCCTGTTTTAAGCAAATTTTCTTTAAGGATCTGTCTTTGTTCTGAGCTAATATCATCCAATAATTCTACTGTCCCTAAATCAACGACAGCATTTTTAATGCCCAATCTTTCCAGTTCCTGATGGACAACCATTTTGCAGCGCAAACTTACCATATATTTTATATACAACTTCATCTCCCTACTAGTTACATCCGTCAATTATTTCATTAACAGTCATTTATCCAAAGTTAGTCTATTAAATCGGAAATATCTATGATTTATACAACAAATTAAAAGACAATTGCAAAGCTTTCCTTTTTTAATGATTGAAATTTACAGGTAACAAAAAAATATTTCACAATGTCAAAAGAAAAAGACGGAAAAAAGAAATCAGATAAAACTCCACCCGCAAAATCTGCAAAAGAGAAACGGGAGGATAAAATGAGTAAACGAAGAGAAAGGGAAGAAGAAGCCCGAAATACCGGCAACTAAATGGTATCCTTGAAAAAAGATGGAATTATACTCAGAAAAACGACATTAGACTTTGAGAGTGAAGGAGTTCTAAATCCTGCTGTCATTCAGGATAACGGAAAAATACATTTATTATACAGGGCTCTTGCCAGAAATAACTTCTCGAGTATCGGACACTGTATATTATCGGATTATAAGACTCCTGAAATACGGCTCAGCAATCCGGTTATTATCCCTGAATTTGAATACGAAAAACATGGTGTTGAAGATCCAAGAATTGTAAAAATCGATCACTTATTTTACCTTACTTATACCAGTTATGACGGGGTTAATGCATTGGGTGCACTTGCCCTATCTAAGGATCTAATATCATGGCAAAAGCTAGGAATCATTGTGCCAAAAATTCCATACAAAAAGTTTAAGCTTTTAGCAGAATCTCAAGGTAAAATAGGAAAAAAGTACAGACGCTTCAACAAACTCCCGCCTACTCACAATAAGAATAAAGATGTTTTCCTATGGGACAAAAATGTGATATTTTTCCCACGACGAATTAACGGTAAGCTTTATTTTCTTCATCGCATAAGACCAGATATCCAAATTGTAGGGATAGAAAATATAGAAGATCTGAATCCTGATTTCTGGAAAGACTATTTCCTTCACTTTAAAGAACATATTGTATTATCTCCCAAATATGAGCATGAAGTAAGCTATATTGGCGGCGGATGTCCCCCTATAGAAACCGAACATGGATGGCTTTTAATCTATCATGGTGTGCATGATACCATTGAAGGATATATTTACAGCGCATGTGCGGCTTTAGTGAATCTTGACCATCCTGAAAAAGAAATTTCAAGACTTCCTTATCCTCTTTTCAAGCCTGATAAAGAATGGGAACAGAAAGGAGAAGTAAACAATGTCTGCTTCCCTACCGGAGCCATTGTAGAAGGAGATACGCTCCATATTTATTACGGCGCTGCAGATAAAAGAATAGCCGTTGTTTCTTTAAGCATCCCTGAATTACTGAAGGAATTACTACAGTGCACATCATAATTGATTATTCTCTATAGAATGTCAGACTTTAAAACAGATATCATCATGAATAAAAATATAAACCCAGACGTGGAGGGAAAGACAAAAAGACGATCTGTCCAAAATAAAAAAAACACAATTAACTATAAACCTGAAATTATCTTTATAAGTACTTTTCCTCCTAAGGTGTGCGGTATTGCAACATATTGTCAGGATTTGATAAAATCTCTTCAGCTAAAGTTCAAAGAATCATTTACCATCACCATCTGCCCAATGGAAACTGAAGATGAAAGCTACAGATACGAAGAAAACCCTCAATATCGACTCAATACATCCGATGCTATTTCTTATTTGGAGCTGGCTGATAAAATCAACAAAAATGACAATATTCAATTGGTTATGCTGCAGCATGAGTTTGGATTTTTCGCTGAAGCGAAAAACGGATTGCTCCTTTTTCTTCAAAATGTAGAGAAAGATATCATCATTACTTTTCACACCGTTCTGCCAAAACCGGATTGGGAATTAAAAGAAAAGGTAAAAGAAATCAGCAGTTTTGTAAAATCTATTATTGTAATGACCAGTATTTCTGCGGATATCCTCACCAATGATTATGATATTCCACCTGATAAAATTAAAGTGATACCCCACGGCACCCATTTACTGCCATTTATCGATAAAATTTCACTGAAAGCGAAATACGAATTTAAAGATAAAAAAGTTCTTTCAACCTTTGGTTTACTGGGTTCGGGGAAAAATATTGAAACTACCTTAGAAGCTCTGCCTGAAATCATTTCCCAAAACCCAGATGTGATGTTTCTTATTATTGGCAAAACACATCCTGGCATCATTAAATATGAAGGTGAGAAATATCGTGATTTTTTGAAGGATACTGTTAAGAGGCTCCATCTGGAAAATCATACTTATTTTATCAACCAGTATCTGCCTTTGGATGAGTTGTTGGATTATCTTCAGCTTACCAATATCTATCTTTTCACTTCAAAAGACAGAAATCAGGCAGTAAGCGGTACCTTTTCCTATGCCATCAGTTGTGGCTGTCCTATTGTTTCCACTCCTATTCCCCATGCTCTGGAAGTATTAAATGAAGACTTAGGAATTATTATTGATTTTGAAGCACCAAAACAGCTTGCTGCTGCCGTGAATACATTACTGAAAAACGAAACCACACAGGAAAAATTACGATCAAATAGTTTAGAAAAAATGGCTCCTACAGCCTGGGAGAATTCTTCTATTTCACACGCCCTATTATTTCAACAATACAGCAAAGATAAAATGACATTACATTATACATTCCCCAACATTAATCTCAGCCATGTCAAAAATATGACAACGGATTTTGGGATGATCCAGTTTTCTAAAATCAACAAACCTGATATCAATTCCGGGTATACTTTGGATGATAATGCCCGTGCTATGATTGTAGCCTGCAGACATTACGAATTGAGCAAAGATGAATCTGACCTTGATTTAATCTCAACTTATCTGAAGCTTATTAAGTTTTGTCAACAACCGGATGGGAGTCTCCTTAATTACATCAATCAAGATAAGGAATTTGCGCAGCAGAATTATGAGACCAATCTTGAAGATTCTAATGGAAGGGCTATCTGGGCACTGGGCTATCTTCTTTCTATAAAAGCTATTTTACCGCTGCAGTTTTCTGATGAAGCGGAATCAGTTATTGAAAAAAACCTTCCGTCTATTGATAAAATGCATTCTACTCGTGCAATGGCTTTTATCATCAAGGGATTGCATTATCAAAATGCTGAAAACAATATTCCATTATTGAAAAAACTCGCCAATCGTCTGGTGAAAATGTACCAGCATGAAAAACACAAAGACTGGCATTGGTTTGAAAGCTATCTCACTTACGGAAACGGTGTACTCCCTGAAGCTTTATTGTGTGCGTGGATTACCACCAAGGATGAAATGTATAAACAGGTTGCCGATGAATCCTTCAAGTTTTTGCTTTCTAAAATATTTATTAAAGGAGGTATCAAAGTAATATCCAACAAAGGATGGCTGCACAAAGAAACGGTTAAAAGCCCCGAATCAATTGGTGGTGAACAGCCTATTGATGTTGCCTACACCATACTGGCCTTATTTACATTCTACAAGGTTTTTAAAGACGAAAAATATTTGCAGATGATGAGGAATGCTTTTAGTTGGTTTTTAGGAAAAAATCATTTGCATCAGATTATTTATAACCCTGCAACAGGAGGGTGTTATGATGGTCTTGAAGAGAAAAATGTGAATCTCAATCAGGGAGCAGAATCAACGGTAAGTTACCTCATGGCAAGGCTCTGTTTTACTAAATAATTAGTTTACTTGTTTTTCAACCAGCAGCCAACCCTATGATAAAGACTCTGATATCAGTCATTTATCTGCAACTCTGTAATAAGACCTTAGGTTTATGATCTTTAAGATTTCTTCTTTTTCCAGCTCCAAATTTATACAATTATGGGCATAATCACAGATTTTTTCCCTTTTATAAAACATCACTCTCTCAGTAAGAAAAAGACTCCGGATACTAACAATGTGTGATAACTGCAATATAAAAAACAAGCTGTAATACATAGGTTATAAAAACACCACCTCGTACTGCAGCAATTAAGTTATATTAAATTCCACGTCAGGAACACAAATCATCATAAAGGTGACAAACCTTTCAAATTCCTGAAAACTGGAATTTACAGTCAAAATAAATTTATAACTTTCTTGCAAAGAAAATTAAATATTATCACAGAATTGACGCATTAAAAAGTTATGCTTAAAAAATACCCTAAGAGCGTTAAAAATAAATGTATTATTTCTACTCCATATACGACAATAATAAATAGAATCACATGACTTGCAGCATATTAATGTAATTTATTTAGATATACATTTACTGCTCATAATAGTTGTACATTCTCATTAGTACAATTAACTCTCCCCTAAAAAGGAGGGTTTTGTTATATACTCTCCTCCTAAGCATTAGAAAGGTTAATATCTGTAGGATATTAAATCGGACTGTAAAATTTACTATATAGTGTTTCCAGGATATGAGTGTGATTATACCTCTACAGAAATCTACTCATAATAGCGGGGATTTTTTATTTACACAGTTTTCGATTTTGCAAAATGTAATGACTTTTGTATGGGAAATTATAATTGCTATCTGAGGGAAGAATGATAAAGTATAGAAATGTTATGTTTTCTCAATAGCATAATTATATATTGTATCTTTACTCAGATATAAATACAATCTTGTCTTAAAAATTCCTAAAAATGTTTTTTTTTCTGTTCAGAGTACTTTTCAAACTTTTAAAGTATTGACTTAACCCAAGTTGTGAAGCAGTTTCTGTGTTATCTCATTAGTTTTTATTTGAAATTTCAATATTTGGGCAACATCTTTATAATCATATGATTTGTACTCATTACTTGTTGCACAGTCATAAAACAAAATATGGTTTACTGCAATAATTCCTAATAAGCAATAACTTTTAATTTCCAAGATCATGTTTATGGATTTCCATGATTTTATAGGTATAAGTATCTCATCTTTGATTTATATTTTCTATTTATTCTGTTATAATCAAAATTTTAGCTTTCTCTCCGTTTTAATGATTTCCGATAGTGAGAAATTATAAGAAAGGTCGGTTTGGTAAGGAAAAAAGTTCTTTTCATGATCCTTCAAACGTTTTTTTTGGATTCATGATGAAATATATTCTATATCAACCATCATATCATATAAACTAAAGATGGCCGTTTCACTATATATCAAGCTATATAATGCATAACTTAAATAGGTTTATGGTACAATTGTAATAAAAAGATAAATTAAAAAAATAGCGATCAATACAATTCCCTGCATGATATTAGTTCTGCCTGTTGCCAGTGAAACAGTAATAATAAAAAGAGACAGTCCTAAAAGTATTGTTGATTTGATATCTATCCCCAATGTCATTCTTATACCGGTTATTACAGATATAATGGCAATCGCAGGAATACTTAGTCCGATACTCGCTAAAGCTGAACCAAAAGCCAGATTTAATGAAGTTTGAATCTGATCACTTTTTGCAGCTCTGAATGCAGCCAGACCTTCCGGAAGTAGAACAATACCAGCAATAATGATACCTACAAGAGATTTAGGGGCACCCACAGAAACAACTATATGTTCAACATCCTTTGAAAGAAGTTTTGCTAGCAAAACGACTATTCCCAGGGATAAAATTAACAATATACAATTGATATACAATTGTTTTGTGGAAATTATTTTATTATTGATTTCTAGAGGCAAATTCTCGGATAATTTGTTTTGTGGAGAAATGAAAAAGCTTCGATGTCTAAAAGTTTGGATCATGGTAAATCCAAGATAAAGCCCTAAAGAAATCAAGGCGATAAAAAGCAGTTGGAGGGACGTGTATTCGCCTCCGAGGTGACTTACCGTATAATTGGGCAGAATAAGAACAAAAATAATAACAGAGGTCAGTGTAATCAGTGCCGTACTTACTCCCTGTAAGGTAAAGCTCTGTTCTCTATATCGTAAGGATCCTATGACAATACAGCTTCCAATGATTCCCGTAAGGATTATCATCACTGCAGCAAAAACCGTATCTCTGGCAAGAGTAATGGTTTCTAAACCTTTTGCTCCCATCATAATGGAAATAATAAGCCCTACTTCTATTACCGTAATGGCAAATGCCAAAAGCAAAGTTCCAAATGGTTCCCCCAAACGATGCGCAATAACTTCGGAATGGTACACCGCAGCTAAAACACTTCCTATTAAAAATAAAGTAAGAATCACAGAGTAATACCCTGAAGAAAAAACAGAATTTCCAACATAAGAGAACCATGCCAGGATAGGAATCAAAAATGTCCACATCCTTAAATATTTTTTTATAAACATAAAAACATTAATAATTTTTTTTACCATTGAATTCTCTCTTGGAGAGAATCAGCAGATTTATATTCTCCTTTTCAAAAACAGATTTATAAATGATTTGAAGGGGAACAGAGAGGTATGCCGGAAGTATTAAATAATGAAAGGAAAAGAAGTGAATACACTGGTTCTTAGAGTCCAGATTGTCAGTTCAATGCAATTATTCAGCAAGATACAAATAATTAATCACTTATTTGGAATTATTGAGCAGTATTTTAAGTTTGTAATCATTTCCTAAACTTAACCACCTCATTACTTTATAAGGAGTCATCAAACACTGCTTTTATGATCAACCACATTTCAGATGTCCAAAATAAGCTGGAATTTTATAAAAGTGTGATATGTGCAACATAAAAGAAACAATCTGTAATACAATAGATTAATAAATACCCAACTTTGTATTGTAGCAATGAAGTTACACTAAAACCTACTTTATGGACACAAACCACAACAAAGGCAACCAATCGTTCAAAATTCCGGGAGACTGGGATGTGCAATCAAAACAACTGAAAGAAAAATTTTCAACATTAACGGACCACGACCTGAAGCTTGAAGAAGGTAAAGAAAAGGAAATGCTGGAAAGAATCGGAAACAGATTAAGAAAAAACCGTGAAGAAGTTCTCAATATTATCAAAGAAATCAATCTTTCATAAATTGTTTTCAAGGACAGTTAAAACCTATGATGAACAATTTATCAAAAGCTTAACTGAAAAAAGGGATGGGATATTAGACAGTTCTATCCCTTTTATTTACAATACCATCTGCTATTTTTATGTTAAACCCACAGTGATGAATCATAGAGAACTTGAAAAATCGAAAGTATATATTACAAGCCAGATTGTAGATTACATTCCAAATTCTGTAGTCAGTAAAAATATACTTGAAAAACTGACCGGCAATATCAGTGTTTTATCTTTTGATGACAAAGAAGGATTATCTGAAAAGATATCTCCTTTCGATACTGTTGCACAGATCATTGAAGGTAAAGCTGAAATCATTATAGACGGAGCTTCTTACTTTATGGAAGAAGGTGAATGCATTATCGTTCCTGCCCATAAATCTCATTCAATAAAAGGGAATAAGCGCTTTAAGATGATAGTAACAATAATAAAAAGCGGTTATGAATAATCTAAACACTAT
The DNA here is from genome assembly GCF_003385595.1 of Chryseobacterium flavum. Classification (GTDB taxonomy): domain Bacteria; phylum Bacteroidota; class Bacteroidia; order Flavobacteriales; family Weeksellaceae; genus Chryseobacterium; species Chryseobacterium flavum. Next base: position 49,958 of record NZ_QNUE01000009.1, read on the forward strand.
ATCTATTTTAACGAAAAAGATATTTAAAAAGACAGTTGAAATCCAAAAAGAATTTCCTGAACTGTATGAACTTCTAGATGAAACTCCATTATTTTTTTCTGAGAAAGAAAAAAATATTACGATAAAAGATTTAAGACAATATCTTGTTTCCCTTATCATACAACAAAAATCCTTTGAAAAAGGAACTATGAAGAAAAATGATCTACAATAAAATTCTAATGAAAAAGTTAATTAAGCATCCAAAGAGCAAATCGGGACTCAGAAATAAAAAAAATATTTCAAGAAGAGCCTATTATTCCCAGTTTACCTCTCTGTTCTATCTGCGAAATACCAACATCACCTTAGAAAGAGACGCTAAAGAAATTCTTAGAATGTTAAAAGAATTACAGCAGCTTATTAACAAATCAAGATTGATATTTAGCACATATTGCAGTTTAAGCCAGCATAACCTGTGGCAGTCTGTTTTAGAAGACCTGAGTGAGAACATAAAGAATATTAGAATCCAGTTTGAATATATACTGGGAAATATTATTAAAAAAAATAAAATCAATTCACTCATATTCTGGCAGCAAAACAAACTCTACACAGATGAAATGGAAGTAATCCATAAAAAACTTATTCTGTTGACTATTCAGGTTTTACCGGAAGAAGAAAGATTATCTTGGAAGGTAAATATTTATAATTTTTATGATGAAATTTTTTCTTTACTTACTCCACTTATCGGGATGTGCAGGCTTGAATTAGACTTTATAGAAAAATATTCACCTAAAACCTTTAACCAAAATGTTATGGATATTATTAAAGATATTCCAGAAAATTACACATTACAGGAAGCAAAGGAATATGAACACGAATACATAAAAATATTAACTAACTACAGTCATGAATTATGTAGGAAAAATAATTTTTGGGGCAGCTTATTGTATATCCTTTCAGGCGGCTTGTACCCATTACCATCAGAACGTACCTTAACTAAAAAAAGGATCTACAGAAAAATAAAAGATAAGCTTTCTTGACAAAGCCTCAACCTAAATTTTCCATCCTATTAAATAGTTTATAATGAAAACAATACATCTCTTTCGGTTTAACGATTCTATTTTCCGTAAAATTCCTTTCTTCAAAGAAGAAAATAGGCTGAAAACCGATGTAACAGAAATTGATTTAATGAATATTGAAATAGTAACTGAATATATTGTGAAAACACATGATGACTTTAGTTTCGACAACACATCAGTAAATGATCTTTTATCGATGTGCAAGAAAGCTCAAAAAACAATTGAACATTACTTTGTCATAAAATTAAATCATTATGATTTAGTTTAAAACTGTTATTTATTGTACTCAAGAGCTTTCTACTCAATAAAATTGTTGAGTTACTATAAAAGTGATGTCTTTACTAAATATCTTATTAAGATAGTTTTTAGAAGAAACAAGACAAATAAAACCAATTAAAGATAAACTAAGCCAAGTTCGCTTATGCTTAATTTCTGAAATTAAATTGTTTTGAGTTTATAACATTTTTATTCTAATAAAAGTTTCTTGATCAAAATAACTTTATAATCCCCCCTAATCTTGCTCAAACGAACCAAATCATCGATAAAAGTGTTTGAAGACACGCTCGTTAAGGTCACTTAAGGAGACAACTATTTGATAGTTGTCTCTTTTTTTTATCCATAAATATCTATTATCAAACTTTTGTAATTTTGTAATCTACAATTATTAAGTGTTCGAAATCTTCTTAAGGAAGTGATCATCTTCAAGATTTTATAGTCCAGGCTTGAATTTTAAAATATTTATAAATAAAATTCCGGCTAATTTTGCTTTGTAATTTAAAAGAAATGGCAAACATCGAACAAATTAGTTTAGCCATTTCAAAAGAGACCTTGAGAAAACTATTTTTTTGCATAACCATCAGTAATTAAAAACTATTCAGCAATTTAACTAAAAATCAATCAGCTTTTTCACGAATCAACATTATATAATTCTCTGTTATGAATAATTCATTATTTCCTAAAATAAAGCCTTTTTATGAATTTGTAAATCTCAAACCACAGTACAGAAACTGAAGCAGTAAGCAATGCCAGTCCAAGTTCTTTTATGCTGAGAGCCCTCACCCTGAAAAATCCCGAAACAGGAGCTACATAGAGAATGATCAGCAAGAGAATCACCACTAATACTGTGATCCCCGCAAGCAGAACGTTCCGGTTTTTAAAACTCTCCAGCATGCTGTAATAGAAAGAACGGTTCACCAGGCTCAGGAGTATATTGGAAAATATAAGTGTAGTGAAAACCAATGCCCTGGTTTTAGCTTCATCATTTCCATAGCTGACAGAGTACTGATAAAGCCATAATATTCCTATGGTAATGACCAGCCCCTGGATAATGCTTATTGTGAGCTCTCTCCAATTCAGAAAAGTATCTGTAAGTGCTCTGGGAGGTCTTTGCATAGCATTCTTTTCCATAGGCTCATTCTCATAAACAATAGAACACGTGGGGCCCATCACCAGTTCCAGAAAGATTACATGAACCGGAGTGAATATATGAGGAAATACCCAGCCCAGGAACAAAGGCAACGAAACAGTGAGAATAATAGGGATATGAATGGAAATAATATACTGTACCGCTTTTTTTATATTGGCATAAATTCTTCTTCCAGCGGCAACCCCAATCACTAACTTATCCAGGTCATCATTGGTAATCACCAGTGCGGCGGCTGATTTGGCAATTTCAGTTCCTTTATTTCCCATTGCCACTCCAATATGAGCCGCTTTTAAAGCCGGTCCATCATTCACACCGTCCCCCAGCATTGCCACTACGTGGCCTTGGGCTTTCAAGGCAGAAACCACTTCCAGTTTTGCTTCCGGAAACATCCTTGTAAATAAGGTAGTATTTTCAGAAAGTTTTATAAGATCTGCTTCAGAGCATGCTGCAATTTCACTTCCATTAACGGGCATTGTACTGTTTTTTATTCCTGCCTGCAATGCAATAGCTCTGGTGGTATCAGCATTATCTCCTGTAATGACTTTTACTTGAATACCCGCATCATATATATGCCTGAACACCTCTTTTATTCCTTTTTTGGGAGGATCATAAAATACAGTCAAACCTAAAAAGTCAAATTTAAAATCCTGCTGCTTATCCGGAAAATCATTTCCTTCAAAATGAGATCTTGCAACACCTAGAACTCTGTACCCCTGTTCTCCGAAATTCTTTATTATCTTTCTTATGTTATTTTTTTCATCTTCTGAAAGATTGCAAACACTGATAATAGCTTCCGGAGCACCCTTAGCGGCAATAATCCGGTCTTTCTGATCATTTTCAAAAAGATGGGTCATCATCGGCGGTTTTCCTTCCAGCGGGTATTCATGAAACAGCTGATACTTTTTCCTTTGATCGGGCTTCCGGGTCTGTTCATAGATCTTATGCAGGGTTATTTCCATGGGATCAAAAGGTACAGGCTCACTACTCCACATCGCATAATCAATGAGTTCTTGCAGCTCTTTTGTTCCAAACTCTGTTTCCTCAAAAGTTCTATCAGAACGGTAATCATAAAGATGTTTCAAATGCATGGAGTTTTCCGTAATCGTACCTGTTTTATCTGTGCAGATCACAGAAACGCTTCCCAGGGTCTCTACAATGCTGCTTCGTTTAATGATGATTCCTTCCCGCATCAGCTTCCATGCACCCAAAGCCATAAAAGTTGTAAAGGCTACGGGAATTTCTTCGGGAAGCACAGACATTGCCAGGGTAAGTCCACTTAATAAACTGGTCACAAAGTCACCTGTTTTGATAAAGCTGAAGATACATACCGCAAGAAAGATAATGATTCCGATAACAGCCATTCCCATTACAAAGTTTCTGATCTGAAACTGCAGAGGAGATATTTCTGTTTTTATTCCCAGTATAGATTGTCCTATTTTTCCTACTTTAGTTTCTTTTCCTATATTTTCGACCTCAAAAACGGCAAGTCCGGAAACAGTGATTGTCCCGCTGTACACCTTGTTATCTTCGGATCTGCTATCCTTGAAAACAGAAAAACTCTCTCCTGTCAGGGAAGATTCGTTAACAGAAAAATCGTTGCTGTGAACAATTCTTCCATCCGCATTGATGAGGTTTCCCTCTTCAGTAATGCATAAATCTCCGACAGCTATTTCAAAAGTTGGAATATTAATAATCTTTGAATTTCTGATTACCTTACTTAAAGGTTCGTTAAGTTTTTCAAGTTCTTCCAGCGCTTTTTTGCTCCTGTTATCCTGGTAAAAAGAAATTGCGGTAACTCCGACAATAGCAGCAAACATGAATAAAGCCTCACCATAATCCCGTGTAAGGACATAAATGAAGGAAACACATATAAGAAGAAGCAACATCGGCTCTTTCAGGATGTTGAGAAGTAGATCTGCCCATGATTCTTTTTTAACAGCTTCAAGGCGGTTATATCCGTATTTTTTTCTGGAATCGGCTACTTCAGGATCTGTAAGTCCTTTCAAATCTTCCGGTATATTGTAATTCATATGAAATGGATATGATATTAAATTTACGGATTGTTTTTGTTATATCAGAATACTATTTCTGTTTTTTACCCACCTGCTGTTCAATCTGTTTTCTCACCTCTTTCACCCATTGCTTTATTTCCTACTTTTGGGTCTCAGACAGCTTGCATCCTGATGAACAACGTTATAGGATGTAAGTGGCATTTCACAAAGCCAGTATTTCGGTCAGGAAAAACACTTACAGCATAATTGCGAAAAGCCGCCTCAAAGTGAGACGGCTGATTTTTTTAATTGTTTATAAACTACTTTATACGTAATTCTTTAGCTTTAGCAATATTTTTCTTTGACTTAGTAAATATATTAACAAGAACTAAATCCTGATTACTATCTGACTGAATATTTTCCGCCTTAATTTGTAATATATACTCCTTGTCAACATACGTTTTATCGAATTTACTCTCAATAGGTTTTCTATCAATAAAAATAATAAAATGCTTTAGATTTAAGTTAGTTTCTTTAAGCAAATCAATTAATGAAATAAGTTTAGGAGTGTAGCCGGTTTTTGTTTTTACAATTATTCTCTCCTCAGCGGAAGACATCGCTTTTCTACTCACTGATTCAATTCTATCAGGATCTAAGCCGCAAATTGTATTAGCTTCCAGTAATTTTCCATTCAACTCCAAAGTTTCAGGTAATGGTTTCTTGTTAATATTGTTAATTACTTTTGGAATAGAATCCTTTTGAAAGTCAATATAATCTATAGTAATCTGTGCAGTACAGAAATTAAATGACACAAGTAATGTAAATAAATATTTGATTTTCATTTTCTTTATTTATAAATTAACCGATAACTTCACCTGAAGCAGACATTCCACATCCGATCCACCAATCATTAGAGTCATTTCTATACTGATTTACGGTAGCATTATTCTGGAAACCCGAAATTGCAGATTGATTGACCATTGTGGAGGCATTGTAAGCAATGGTCTCTACTCCTCCCGGAGCCAACGAATTTGCAATAGTTACCATATTCGTTCCTGCATTAAACCCGATAATAACAACAGCGTGTCCTGTATTTGTTGCAGGATCTATTATGGTCGCTAATATCGGATGCCCATTGTCAAGATGGCTAATTATACTGGCGGTATCCCCTCCAAGGTCGGTATTTGTAAAAAATTCATCAACAAGTCCATTTAATTCGTCCATTGTTAACCCTCCATTTGGATTAATTAAAAATTCCATAGCGGCTTCACCAGGATTATTTAATCCTACAAATTGTGCAAAATCATCCTTGTGAATCCCCATTGCATCGCCACCGAAAAATTTTGAAATAACATCCAGAGCCTTCATAGTGCATTCACCAGTTGAGCCTAACTGCGTACATATCTGAGGTACCGGTTGTGGCAAATTATGCTGTTCAGGATCACTTGTATCATCATCATTCCCTGGGTCTTCTCCCCCTCCTGAAGGAAATGGATCGTCTCCATCGTCTCCAGGTGATGGATCATTATCGTCCCACGTCGGGGGATCTCCTCCGTCGTCATAGCCATCATCACCACCACCATCATCACCGCCTGGTGCAGGAATAATAACTTCCGGAATCTCATGTACATCACTCTGACCACCTTCAAGCCCTCCCTTGAAGGAATATAGTTCATGTTCGTTCAGCATTTCTAATGTGCTGTTTAGTTCGACAACTTGCAAATTTCTCATTTGATTATATTTAATGATTTACGATAATTCATAAAAATTATATGTTTTTAAGGTCCATAATCCAATACTTCATTTATGCTTTCTTATAAAAGGTTAGCAAAATTTTTTCTAAAACTCTTTCATAAAGTTTTTTATTGTTTGTCAAAATTTCACCTTCTCCACTGACTCCATCAGATAATAACACACTTCCCCCTGATGATAAAATTGCCAGATCGACCATATATTTTTTCTCCTCTCCATTAGCAGTCTTTACAGTATTTCCCACAAAAGAAATTTTCATAACTTTTGCTTCTATAACGCCATACTCTTCATGTGGAAAATTATTTAGTCTAATAAGAACATCTTGATTTTCTTTGATTTTACCTGAGCCAAAATCAGATATCATCATTTGCCCATTTACCTTATTTGAAATTGGGATAATTGCAAAAATTGGATCTTGATGATTTATATATTGATTATTTTTCAAAAAACTCAAATATTGTACTTTCCCTTCAATAGGGGCTGTAATTAAATACGCTCTCTTCCAGGCTCTTATTTTATTAATAAGGTCATTGTAAGAATTGTATAAGTCGGAAGTAAGTTTTTCTCTTTTTTCAACTTTTAAAATTTGGGTTTCCACGCTTTTACTTTTAGTACTTAAAATCTCCTGATCAAGTTTATAGATTTCCTGTTTTGTTGTATTATTATATTGTAATGAATTCAAATAATTCTGCTCTGTACTTTCGAATTGCTCCTGACTGATTATCTGGGCATTTCTGAGCAATGAATCTCTTTTAACCTTATTATAACTTAACCTGTCATTTTTATTGATCATGTTTACCTTTCCCCGTTGTAACTGTAACTGTTTTTCCTGCTTTTCTGCAAGGTCGTCCAGAAGCTTTTGCTGTCTGTCATATAAACCGTTGGTAGTAAAAAGAACGTATTGTTGTAAGGCATTTAAAAAAGTAAAGTAACTGTTGTTAATTTCACCATAATGAACAATTTTAGGAAGTGCATCGTAGTAAAATGCTAAATTTCTCTCACTGTTGAAACGTAAAGCTGTTTTCTCTAGTTCCAGCATTTCCCCGAAGGAAGCTTCATTATCAATATAGGCAACAATGTCTCCCCTTTTAACTACATCATGGTCCCTTTTCAAAATAATAATAGGCCCCTGATGATTGGCAACAACCGACAACGAAGGATTATCCGCAACAATCGTAACAGAACCTTTATAAGAATCAGGATATTTGATTGAAAAAAGCCCAATAATAAGCAACAATAAAATTATACTTATCAAAATTGAAATTCGGATGCTTATACTGCCCGGTATTCTTGAAACAAGAAATGTAATTTCCTCTGAATTAGTTTGCTGCAATCTCTGCGTGTGATCTGTCTGCTCCATTTAAAACATTTATTTGACTTTCAAAGAGCTTATAATATTGCCCTTTCTGTTGCATCAGGAAATTGTGATTACCTCTTTCTATTATTTTTCCATCTTTCATTACAATGATTTGATCTGCGTTCATGATGGTACTTAAACGATGGGCAACTATTACTACAGTTTTGTTAACAAATGCTTTTGAAAGCGAGTTAACAATATTCTTTTCGTTAATTGAGTCGAGTGCATTGGTTGCTTCATCAAGAAATATATACTTAGGGTTTCTGTAAAGAGCTCTCGCTATAAGGATTCTTTGCTTTTGTCCTCCGCTTATCCCCCTTCCGTTTTCTCCTATTTTTGTTTTGTACCCCAGTGGCATATTTTCAATTTCCCGGGTCATATTTGCTATTGCCACTACTTCTTTTAATAATTTATAATCAATAGTATTGGCATTAAGTACAATATTGTTAATTACAGTGTCATTAAAGATTTTTCCATTTTGAAAAACGCTTCCGCATTCATCCCTCCAGTTAGCAATGCTGATATGTTTATAGTTCATTTCTCCTACAGTAATATCACCTGAAGAAGGCTCATACAGACGAAGAAGCAACTTTAATATGGTTGATTTCCCGCTTCCGCTGTCACCTACAAAAGCAGTTGTCTTTCCTTCCGGAATAACAAAATTTAAGTTTTGTAGTACATAAGGCTGACGTGCAGAATACTGAAAATAAACATTTGAAAATTTTAATGTTCCTGAAGAAGGCAGGGTAATATTATTATTGTTCACATAATTATCTTCTTCGGACAGCGATCTTATTTCACGGATTCTGCTGAAGCTTAACTTTGCCATTTGGAAGCTCAAAAAAAATTGAACCAGCTGCTGAATCGGACCATTCAACATTCCAAGAATCATTTGAATGGACAACAACTCCCCCAGTGTCATTTTATTATTGATGACTAAAAGTGCACAATAAAATGTAATTGATACATTTTTAAGATTGTCAATTACCTGTGCGCCTACGTTCTGCCTGTTAGTAATCGACTGCATCTGTAAATTCTGTTTAAAGAGCTTTGCCTGTATTTCATCCCATTTTAACTTCCGGGAGGTTTCGTAATTATTTATTTTAATTTCCTGGATATTGTTGATGGTCTCTATCCAGAAACCTTGATCTTTTCCCATCAGTGCGAAATAATTCATATCAACCTGTTTTCTGGCTTTAAAAAACAGGAAGATGTAGGTCAGATAAATCATTGTTCCTGCGATAAAGATCAGGAATACAGGCACACTATAAACCAAAAGAACAAAAATGAATGCGGAAAACGAAAAAAGTGAGAAGATGATATTGAGTGAGTTGCCCATAATAAAACTTCTGATCCTTTCATGATCATGTGCACGCTGTAAGATATCTCCGGGATGCTTATTCTCAAAAAAGCTGAAGGGAAGTTTCAGCAGTTTAGATAAATAATCTGAAATAATATTTACGCTCACTCTGTTTGATACCTGCAATATAATCCAGTCCCGTATAATTGTCGAAAAAAAGGAACAGATGATAAGGGCTAAATTTGCAACAAGAATCATTTTAATGAACTGTAAATCTCTTTTATTGACCCCGATATCAATCACAGATCTTGAAATAAACGGAAGGAAAACATTTAATCCAGTGATGACAGCCATCACCAAAAAGAGCAGCAACAGAACTTTTTTATAATTTGTAAAATACTTAAAAAAGTCAAAAAGCATATTCTTCTGCTCAACGGTTTCTTCAATATGCAGGGTTTTAAAATTGTTTGCCGGCTCAATTAACAATACGACCCCCTTGCCATCGGATTTAAGCCATTTTTTCAAGAATTCATCCGACGTATAAATAATCTTACCCTTTGCCGGGTCTGAGATGTAAATTCGCTTACTTTTAATTCGATATATTACAACGAAATGACTTTCACCCCAGTGGAGAATTGCAGGAAAGTGAACCTGAGATTTCAAATCATTGAAAGAACATCTTACTGCATGTGATTTTAAGCCTATCTTATCAGAAGCATACACTAAATCTGCAAGGGATACTCCCTCTTTTGTCACACTACACAGGTCCCTTAAAAATTGTAAAGAATAATATCTTCCATAGTGTTTTGCAATTATCTTCAAGCACGTAGGTCCACAATCCATTTTATCAAACTGCCTTTCGTGCGGAAAGCTTTTAATCATTAGTTTTTTTTGCAAAATAAAAGCCTGAGGAAATATGAAAAAAGCCATAATTCAACAATTAATGAAATGTTCATAATCCCTTCATACTTGTGCAATATTTAAAATTTAGTTTTGGCAATAATTAAAATGGAAGGATTCATACAAATGAAGAAATATGTAATTATACTGGCGGCTGGTGAAGGAAACAGAATGGGAGCAGAAAGTGCCAAGCAATTTCTTCTCTTAGGCGGCAAACCGATACTGGTCCATACAATTGATAATTTTCTGAAACATCCCCATCATCATTTTGAAATCATCATTGTACTTAAGAAATCACATATGAAAATCTGGCATATGTTATGCGAAGAATATGATTATCTTAACAATTTGAAAATCGTGTTTGGAGGCAAAGAGAGATTTCATTCCGTTAAAAATGCCATTGACACAATACCTGATGAAGAATGTATCATTGGAGTTCATGACGGTGTCAGACCGTTTGTAAGTTCGGAGGTAATTAATACAGTTTTTACTGAGGCAATAATACATGGTGCAATTGTTCCTGCAATTGCAATGATTCCAACAATTAGAATGACGGATGGTAATAACAACCAAAGTAAGAATCGTAATGATTTCAAAGTTATTCAGACACCACAGGTATTCAGGTCAGAAATTATCAGGGCCGCTTATCAGACAGCATACTTACCGTTCTTTTTTGATGATGCAACACTTGTTGAGTACTGTGGTTACAAAATTGAACTGGCCGAAGGTAATGAAGAAAATATAAAAATAACACTCCCTATAGATTACATAACTGCAAAAGCTTTGCATTCAACAAAATTAAAACATGATATTTCATATTAAAGATAGAGCTATTACTTTTGAGAATGGCCATATGACGACCGATATTACATCTGATAAACTGCTATATGAAAATGACAAAACCTTCCACCTCGAAAAGTATGGTTTTGAAATGTCTCCAAGAGACATTCAAAATTATTCCGCCCACATATGTATCTGGGAGTATATTTTTATTCATAACATAACCAAACCATGTATTGTGATCGAAAACGATGTTGAGCTTATCAAAACATATGATGAAATTATTGAAAACGTTCATTCATTGGAAAATGAATGGGACCTTATCATTCCATACAATAAACTCGGTCAGGGCTCCTTTACAAAAAGTGAAATATTCCCAAGCAGATTAGGATACTATTGGGGTAGCTATTTTTATATACTTAATGCAAAGTATATTAAAAATATTCTAACCCTAAAAAACATCAAACAACCTATTGACGAAGAGCTATTGGAAGCATCATTTAACAATACATTAAAAACTCTTGTACTGGATACAGACTGGTTTAAATACGATGAGGCAAAATGTCCGGTATATAAGGATAGAGGATTATTTTTCTTAGAAAAAATCAAAGAAATAAATTTATGGGAGGATAGGCATAAGGAGCAGGCTATTTCTATTTTATTGTATTTAGCAGAAAAAGCGAAAGAACTTGGACTTAATCTTTTTGCACATGCCGGAACACTACTTGGTATTATACGGCATGATGACATCATGCCCTGGGACGATGATGTTGACCTGTGTATGGATGAAAATGAAATTAATATTCTTTTAAAAGCCGTTGAACAGGATAATACTCTTAAATATACTAAAAGGTTATGGCACAAAACGGGATCAGAATATTATAAGTTTTTTTACCAAGATGGCGAATATAAAGAAGGATATGATTACTCTTTTCCATTTGTAGATATATGGTTGCTCTTCAATAAACCGCAAAATTCATACTTAACTTCCGATGGTTATGAAGCTTTTAAAGATGATTACCTGCCAGGAAAACCATACAATCTTTATAATGCAGATATCTTTATCCCCAATAAACATGAAATTATTTTGAATAAAATGTATAACAATTGGGATAAGTATATTAAAATTTTTTCCTGGTCCCACAGGTTAAAAGAAAATTGTATCAGCAGCATAATCGCTCCGATCAAAACAAACAATGAAGGTAAACTTATCAGCCATTAACACAACCTTTTAAACCTCATGCATGATAAACTCATGTATTATAAGGTGCAGACAGGATTTTTAAACATAGAAACTATATGTAATTATAAGGTTCGCCTAATCTGCGGGCGATAACTTCGGAATGGTAAACCACTGCCAGAACACTACCAAGAAGTAATATAGTAAGGAAAAACGAATAAAATCCTGACGAAAATACACCACCTGCAAAATAGAAAATCCACGCTGGAACCGGGACAACAATTATCCAGCCGGAAAGATACTTTTATGAAAAATGATACAGGAATACCACATCTCCGGTATAAGCAGATTTTACCTGATCTTTAATCATCAGCTTAGCTCCCACCATAACTTTTACGGTTCCTTTAAGGTTCTGTACAGATTTAATTGTTGCCTCAAGACGTACTTTATCATTAGCTTTCACTGGTTGACCAAATCTAAAATTCTCTATTCCGTAATTGACTTCCATACTGATGTTCCTCACCTCTGCAATCTGCTTCCACAGATAGGGAATCAGCGAAAGTGTTAAATAGCCGTGGGCAATGGTTGAACGATAAGGACTTTCTTTTTTTGCCCTTTCCTCATTAGTATGAATCCACTGATCATCTAAAGTTGTTTCTGCAAATCTGTTAATTTGTTTTTGGTCTATGATATGCCAGTTGGAAGACCCAACCATCTGGCCTTCCAAAGATTTATATTCCATAAAATTGTTGATGATAATCATTCTAGTCTCTTGTTTTATATTAAGCTGATTGGTTTTTTTTTCTTGAAAAACCTCTCACATAATGTGAGAGGCAAATGAACATAATGGAAAATAAAAAGTAATTTAACTTACATCAATGTTCTATCAAACAATGTGCTCAAAATCCAGAGGTTACCGGACTTTGAATTGTAAAAAAATATAAAAATATAATACTGAAATTGAAAATAATTTTTCTTTCACACAATGATATTAAAGCTTAATTACGCTAATTTTACATTAACAGCATTTAAACCTTTATCACTCTTTTGTACTTCAAAAATGACTTTATCATTTTCACGGATTGCTCTTGTGTCTAACCCTGAAGAATGTACAAATATATCTTTACTCCCATCTGATGGAGTAATAAACCCGAAGCCTTTTGCTTCATTGAAAAATTTTACTGTGCCTTGTTGCATTGTAATTATTATTAAAAATTGTATAGTATGTTCTGTAACGTTACAGATTTTATTTATAAAAAGACCTGACCGGCATTGTAAAACCTATCAGTTTTTGAATATTCTTGAGATCTAGACGCTCATCAGTATCGCAAAATGAAATAGCAGTACCTTCTGCTCCGGCCCTCCCTGTTCTGCCAATCCGGTGAACATAAGTTTCCGGTACATTCGGAAGCTCGTAATTAACGACATGAGGAAGATCATCTATATCAATTCCCCTTGCTGCAATATCTGTAGCCACTAAAACTTTAATTCTGCTGCTTTTAAAATCATCAAGAGCATTCTGTCTTGCAGTCTGAGATTTGTTCCCATGAATTGCCGCAGCAAAAATACCAACACCTTCTAATTGCTGAACCAGCTTATTGGCAGCGTGTTTTGTACGGGTAAAAACCAGTGAACGCCTCATATTTTCATTTTGCAATAAATCAATCAGCAAACCGGTCTTATCCCGTTTTTCTACAAAATATACGGATTGCTTTATCCCTTGTGCGGTTGAAGACACAGGAGTTACTGTAACTTCTACAGGATTACTCAGGATCGATTCTGCAAACTTCCGTATACTCCCGGGCATAGTGGCTGAAAAAAATAATGTTTGTCTTTTCTGAGGAATTAGCTTCAACACTTTTTTTACATCATTAACAAATCCCATATCAAGCATTCTGTCGGCCTCATCCAAAACAAATATTTCTATTTTAGAGAGATCAATATGTCTTTGATTAACCAGATCCAGTAATCTGCCTGGTGTTGCAACCAGAATGTCAACTCTCTTTCTGAGAGCGGCAAGCTGGCCTCCCGCTGAAACTCCTCCATAAACAGAGAGTTGGGATAAAGGTAAATACTTGCTGTAAACAGCAAAATTCTCTTCAATCTGTATCGCTAATTCCCGGGTAGGTGTGAGTATTAATGTTCTTATCTCTTTATGTTCAGGGGTATGTTTTTTTAACAGCTGCAGAATAGGCATTGCAAATGCAGCCGTTTTTCCCGTACCTGTCTGGGCACATCCTATAATATCCCTTCCGGCAAGAATATGAGGTATCGCGGTATATTGTATCTCAGTAGGTTTGGAATATCCGGCTTCTGTGACTGCCCGTATAATTGGGTTGATTAAATTTAAATTTTTGAAACTCATCATAATTTTCAGGTTTCCTGATATTTTGTAAGCAAATCCACTTTTGGAATTTGAATTGTTGTATTTGGGATAAATAAAGAAATCTTTATTCATCATTTACTTGCTTAGCTTCCAATAAATTACCTCTATGGTATTCATGAGCCTGCAATAACGTATCTTTCTAGGATGAAAAGACTTATAAAGTATTTTCACATTCGAAACCCGATTGATAATTGGGGAGCTGAAAAAGCAAAAACTGAAAGAAAAAATTGTGAGTTTAAACTATTACAGAATAGCAAAGGCAGAAACCTGTTTTATAAATACTTTGCAAATGTACAATAAAATAGTTGAGCATCATTCAATTTAATTCATTGATTATCAAAAATATATTCGTAGCTTACGCACATAAACTAAATTGTTTGCCTTTGCGGATGATTTTAAATTTAATCCCTATGCAAACGTCGTTTCCCACTACCCATCCCCATTCCCAAACTTCAGATCTGCGTTCTGCTCCGCAGGTGAGAATTGCTTATTTTATCATGGTTCATCATAAACCTGATACGTTTAAAGAAATGTTTCAAAAGATTTATACGAGGGACCAGTTTTATCTTATTCATATTGACCGGAAAGCAAAAGCAGAATTTACGGAGGAAATACAATTATATTTAATACACTTTCCGAACGTATACATTTTGGAAAGCATGAATATTGTAGCCGGAGGGTTTAGCATGATCCAGGCTGAACTGAATGCAATGGAATATCTTTTGAATGTAAGCCATGACTGGGATTATTTTATCAACTTAAGCGGTGAAGATTTCCCTCTCAAGTCACAAAATATTATTCGTAAATTCCTTACCGTTAATAACGGAAGAAATTATCTTTTTTATTACGACCAGAAGTTTTACAGGCCGGATACACTTCGAAGGATACAAAATCACTTTACGGAGCTTACCCATAAAATATCATCATTGATTTATAAAAGGGATTTCATGGAAGGTGTCACACCTTATATTGGAGGTAAATGGTTTATTTTTACCAGAGATACCTGTTCTTTTTTAACCAATAACAAAAGAGTAATGGATTTTGAAGATTATTACTTACATACTCTTTTGCCTGCTGAATCTTTCTTCCAAACAGTTCTTATGAATACGATTTTTAAGGATATCATTGTGAATGATGACAAAAGAGCAACTATTGAAAAAACATTCTTTAATAAAAATTCGTATCATACTTCTTTTCTTGAATCATTAAAAAACAGCAATCAGCTTTTTATTAGAAAGATTAATAATGAGACCAGTCAAGCTATTTTAAAGTATATTGATGAAACATATCTACTTCCATTACCATATGTGAACGAGATAGAAAAAGAGATTAAAAGAGATGAACGTAATGATAAATGGTCTTAATAAATCTTTATTAAAACTTATAAGCCGGAGATGTCCGAATATTTTAAGCGTTTGATCAACAGTCTGAAATTGCCTCAATAGTAATCTTTGATACAGTAAACAAAAAAATCCCGGTTAATCCGGGATTCCTATTTTTCATAAATTTACTTTATCTCTACAGGAACTGAGATCTTATCCCAATCCATTGTGAATCCATTATCATTTATTTTGTACACTAAATTTTCCTGTCTGGTTTGTAAGGCTTTTGTTTTTACATCCACACGTAAAGCATCTTTAGCCTGTTCATATTTATAAGCGCCCCATTGTTTTGGCTCTTTGTTAAAAATGGCTGTCCAGGTTCCGCTTTCCTTAGGAATCAGGAAAAAGCTGTATTTACCTGCAGGCAGCGGTTTACCCTGAACGGTAATATTTTTATCTGTTTCAAAAGTTGTTGCTTCATTTGCACCCGCACGCCAAACTTTATCATAAGCTTCTAAACCGCCCCAGATGGTACGCCCTTTCACAGAAGGGCTGCTATAGTTTATTGTAATGGTTGCATCTTTAATTTTTCCCGTTGCAGTAGCAGGAGGGCTGGCTGGCTTTTTAGTGTCCTGAGCAAAGGCATTCAGGGAGATCGTCATGGTAGCAACAAGTACAGTTGCAGATTTAAGAATCGTTTTCATAATATTTTTATTTGCTTGTTTTTGTTATTGTTCGTTTACGAATTTACTGTTTTCTGCTTATAAAACAGCAAACCGATTGCAGAAAATACAATAACTGCTGCTGCCCCGATTACATTAAGCCAGAGGAAAGAAACAATATCGAACTGATACACGGCAATAACCGCAATTTCTGATAATATTGCAGCAATAAATACATTGGAGCCGGTGATTTTCTTATAGTAAAATGCGACAAGAAAAATCCCCAGTATCGGACCATAGAAAAGAGAACCCAATATATTAACCGCTTCAATAAGGGAGCCCATCTGCGTTGCAAACATGGCAACACCAATTGAGAAGATCCCCCAGGCTAAAGTGTGCAGGCGGCTATACTTCAATTCGGTTGCATCATCAGGAATATCTTTTCTGAATATCAGATGAACATCTTTTAACGAGCATGCAGCAAGGGAATTCAACGCCGCAGAAATTGAACCCCAGCTGGCCAGGAAAATGACAGCAAACAATAAACCGATCATCCCTGCGGGCAATGTATTTTTTACGAAATACAGGAAAATGTAATTGGTATCCGTTTTTTCCGCATTATAGTTTGAATTATTGATCGCCTCCTCTACCCTGCCATGAAGCGCTTTCACCTGGGTTTGTGTATTTTTAAAATCCTGAACTGCTTTTTGGAGTTGGGGAGAATGTGTTTCCTTCAACTTCAGAATTTCTTTCGATTCTGCATTGAACTTTACTTGTAAATCCCGGTGCTCCTTTTCAAAAACCGCAGCCTGTTCGGGTTTTGTTTCCTTTAAATATTGATAAGAGCGTTCGTTAAAATAAATCGGAGCCGGTTTCAGGGAAAAGAATGCAAAAAGCAAAGCACCGATCAGGAGAATCGCAAACTGCATCGGAATTTTAACCAACCCGTTCAGCAGCAAGCCCATTTTTGCATTGGTATTATCCTTCGCGGTAATATACCTCCCTACCTGGCTCTGGTCTGTCCCAAAATAAGAAAGTGCCAGAAAAAAACCGCCAATCAGACCGCTCCATATATTGTATTTGTCTTTCCAGTCAAATTCTGTGGTGATTACATTGAGCTTTCCGGATTTCCCGGCCAGGTAAAGTGCATCCTTAAAACCAATTCCTTCCGGCATATTCTGAATAAGCAGATAACCTGCAAAAGCCATTGTTCCAAGAATAATGAGAAACTGAATTTTTTGGGTATGAGCAATCGCTTTTGCACCGCCAACATAGGTATAAATCAACAGAATACCACCTGTTAAAACATTGGTTACATAAATATTCCAGTTTAGAACACTTGACAGGATGATACTCGGAGCGTAAATGCTGATTCCTGTTGACAAGCCTCTGGAAAAAAGAAAAAGCAGTGAAGTGAGTACCCTTGTTTTCTTATCAAAGCGGTTTTCCAGATATTCGTAGGCGGTGTAAACATTTAAGCGCTGAAAAATCGGAATGAAAGTAATACAGATCACAATCATCGCCAAAGGTAAACCAAAGTAATACTGAACGAAACGCATGCCGTCTGTATACGCCTGGCCCGGTGCTGAAAGAAATGTGATGGCACTTGCCTGGGTAGCCATAATGCCTAAAAGCACAATATACCAGGGCATTTTATTATCTGCTTTCAGGTATGATTCATTGCTTTTCTGGCCACGACCGGTAAATACGCCGTAAACAACCACTACAACAAGGGTAAAAATGAGAACTGTCCAATCTATATTACTCATGCCCAGAATTTAGTAAACCAATAATAAAATGCGATCTGGAATATTAATGCAGCTGCCAATAATATATACCAGGTATTCCAATTTTTAAGTTTCTTGTTCATCAGTTTTTAGTTTTTCTGTGCAGATAAAAAGTTTAAAAATAAACGTGCCGCCCCCACATTTCCTGCAGGCAGCTGTCTGAAAAATGCCAACGGTGTATAGATAAAATTACCCTTCCCGTATCTGGCATATAAAGTGGATCCCTGCAGAGGTTCTTCATCTGCATCGTGCATTTCAAAAAGCGGTTCATACGCTGCATCCCATTGAACAGGGAAATAGGCACCGCGCTCCTGTACCCAGCCTTTAAAATCATCCGCAGTAATTTTATTCGGAAAGTTCAGTAATTTATGATTTGGATTTAAAAACGTAACTGCCGCATTTTCTTCGGTAACCCGCTTATTGGCAATACTGAAAGGGTACATTCCCAATTGGTCAACGGTTGTATCCTGATTGGTATTGTACTGCATTATCAGATTACCTCCGGCTTTTACATAAGACCATAAAAAAGGCATCCAGCGACCCAGTCTTTTTTCGGTGTTGTTTGCACGGACACCAAGTACGATGGCATCATATTGTAATAGCTTGTTCTGACTGCCGTTTCCGGATTTATCTGTATTGCCATAAAAATCTTCGTCCTTCAGGATATCTGTCTGAATGCCTGCAATGCGAAGGAACTCAGGAATAAAGTCGCCCGCACCTTCTATATACCCTACTTTTTGAACCTTTGCCTGGATATCACCTTTCATTACGGTTACCGCTGCTGGTGCAAAATATTGTAAGGAAGGTAAATGCGGATATTGAATTAATATTTGTTTTTTATTGTAAGTAACTCCATCTGCAACCAAATTGGCATCCAACTGCAAGCGGGAGGAATTTATTGCGGCAAGCTTATTTTTTGGAACAGTGTAATCAATGGTAGTCTCTTTTCCGCTGAGCAAACTTACATCCGTACCGCCTAACCGCTCTCCGTTATACATCAGGTTTAGAATACCTTTATTGAGCTGTTTGCTAGAATTAACCTTAATATTTAAACCCAAATGTAAATCTTCATTTTCTTTAACCAGATAAAGGGGTTGTATAAATTTCAGTTCCAATGCAGGAACAATACGCAACGCTTCCACCACATCACCACGAACCGGATCCAGTTTCTTGAACGATAAAGGAAGTTTAACCTGAAACTTTTCCGAACCGATTCTTATATCAAGTAAAACATTCAGTGGTGATTCTGCTTCAGGCAGCCCGACTAAAGTATCATCCGGAACAGAGAAAGTTGCCGCATTTACGGCTGGTTTTGCCAGCCAGTAAGGTTCTGTAAGTGCTGCATCTGCAGGAATCTGAATGTCATGCTGAATGGTAATTAAAGAATCTTTTGATAGTTGCCTATTGAAACTTTCTGACTTACTTAACCATTTTACATTTTCTAAAACAACAGGGTTTGCAGCTCTTGAAACCAGATTTAACCTGAAATTGTAATGATCCCCGGCAACTGCTTCAGCCTGACTGGTAACCACTTCACCCATAAATCCGGCACAGCTTAAAATGATATGGTCAAGGGATTTAATTTTATCTCTTTTCAGATCTGCATCCTGCAGTGCCAGGACTTTTTTTCGCAAAGCAAGCAAATCAGGCAAACTAAGGTCCGGATTATTGAAATTGAAAGCGGAAATAATTTTATCTAATGCCTGGTCAATATCTGCGTTTCCTTGTGAAGTCCAGGTTTTAGTGACTCCGTCAAAAAGTGTTGTTTTTGCAGGTTCACCAACAACGTGGGCAAAGTATTCGGTTCTGGTGCCGGCTACAGATTGTGTTCCTGCACCCTGGCTTTTATGTAAGCTCCTGCTTAATCCCGCCAGTTCGCCATACCCCATTCCCAATTGCGCATCATATTGTCCAACGGTGACTTTCAATTGATTTTCAGCGGTTGTATTGACCCCGCCAAAGCGGAAGGTATTCCACAATACACGTTTTGGCTGCCACACATTCACATATTTCAGCTGATCGGGGAAAGCCGTTTTATCGCCTGCCAGCTTAAAAGCTTTTTCCGCCACCACCGCCGAAGCCGCATGCTGTCCGTGGCCTGCCGCAGCATTAGGAGGAAAACGGCAAATGATAACATCCGGACGGAATTTACGGATTACCCAGACTACATCTGCTATAATGCTGTTTTCATCCCATTGTTTAAAAGTATCGGTAGTATTTTTAGAAAATCCGAAATCAATCGCGCGGGTAAAAAACTGCCGGGCCCCGTCCAATTTTCTTGCCTCTAAAAGCTCATGCGTCCTGATTAAACCCAATGCAGCCCCCTGCTCTGTGCCTAATAAATTCTGACCGCCATCTCCCCTGGTTAAAGACAGATAGCCTGTTTCTACATTCTGGCCGTTGATTAACCAGGAAAGTAATCCTGTATTTTCATCATCAGGATGAGCCGCAAGGTATAAAACTTTAGGCAGCTGTTTAAGGGTTTTGAGTTCACGGTAAATGTCAGATGATTTTGAAGGCCGGACCTGCTGGGCCGAACAAAAAACCGTATAAAATCCAAGGATAAATACAGTGCTTACTTTTTTGAACATTTAATTTTACTTTGCAGAGCAAATATAAGTAAATCATCTTTCTTTCAACGATAAAAGAATCAGACTGTGAATTTCACAAAAAAACTGTTTAAATTAAACCACAAAGTCACAAAAGCTTTCTAAACACTCAAGTTATTTAAGATATACTTTGCGTGTAAGAAGTACACTTAAGTTGTATTGAAAATCAAAGATTTTAATCTTAAGTGAACTTAATTATCCGCTATTCCATAAACTTTCTAAAGTGTTCTAAAGTGTTTAAAAAATAAAAACTTTTGTGACTTTTGTGGTTTAATAAAAAGTCACAAAAGCTTAACGCAAGTTCATTACTAATTCCGTTTTAATTGGTTTCAGCCATTTTCTTTTCTCTTCTTCTCTGAAGAATAAGGTGCGCCGCATCCAGCATCTTAACGGTATGGATGTACGGCATTACAATATTCCTTTCAGGCAGATTTTCATAAACCCCCATTGAGAAATAGACGATTCCGGACATAAAATAATCATATTCTTTGATGCTGTATTCCCTGAATGCTTTTTTGAAAACCAACAGAGGATTCCGGTATTCATTCTCTGAAAGCAGGCCAAGAGCCCACGGAGAAATTTTTTCTGACCGGGTATCAACAGTCCATTTCCTTTCCTTCAGCATCATGAGATAGCCTGCCCGGACCAACGACCTCATCGACTGATGAAACCGGAAGATTACCGCCGGATCTTCACTGATCCAATTATTGCGCTGTAGCGCATAATTCATAATGCTGCTCAATATTTCTTTGGAGGCCTCCAGCTCATTGAACTGAAAGAAATTTTCCATCAGCTGCAGCCCGGAGCGCTTCTCGCCTGCCCAAAACCGTGGATCAAAATCTTTTTTTATCTTTTTCATAGTTTGTATTTTTAGAGTGTTTGAAACCATCAGCATACCGATGTACGCTGAGTTTATTGTAAATGATGAATAGAAATAAATTCTAAGTTCCCGTGAAAGCCCTGAAGCCGCAATGGATTGTACACTCCATTGTACCGTATCATGATACTTATGCAGTAAAGCGGCTTAGAAAGATGATTGTAGAAAAGCAGAACAGCATGAAATAAAATGGCATGGGACTCTACATTATCCGTCATTGAGGCACTGGTATACCCTGCACACA
Source organism: Chryseobacterium flavum (assembly GCF_003385595.1). Taxonomy (GTDB): domain Bacteria; phylum Bacteroidota; class Bacteroidia; order Flavobacteriales; family Weeksellaceae; genus Chryseobacterium; species Chryseobacterium flavum. The sequence continues at coordinate 71,586 of NZ_QNUE01000009.1, forward strand.
GATAAGAGAGCCCACGCCTAGGTCGTGAGCTTCCTGCTTATCCTCTTGTGTGTCTAAAAATTACCAGTTTTCAATGACAAGATTCTAAGCAATAGCTTCTATTATTCTTTGAAGTATCGCAAAGCTACTTTATTGTAGCTTATTTTACAAATGTAAGAAAAGATAATTTGTAAACCAAATGGATTACAAATATTTTTATCAAATAATTTAAAATTGTTAAATGAGCAAACTTAACAATGAAGATATTGAACTTAGAAATAAAATAACTCAAAGGTTAATTAACTTAAGAGAGTCTACCGGGTTGAGCCAAAGTGAATTTGCCAAACTTCATGATCTTGACAGACAGCAAGTAAACAGATGGGAAAGTTTTGAAAGTGAACGAGGAGTTACAATTTACACTATAAAAAGATTCTGTACACTTTTAAAAATTACATTACAAGAATTTTTTAATGATCCTTTATTTAAATAATCCTGACGAAAGTTGGGATTTTTTTATGCGAAATTTGTGAAACCTTCAAATTCCGTAAAAATACTGAGTCGATATTTTAAGATGATTTTTATATTCGCTTTTACGGAAAGTCGTTTTTTTAAAATTATGTATCATAATATTTTTGTAAAACTATAATTTTTCAAAAACTTAAAAAGAAAAAATTAAGAGAATGAAATATTTATATCAATTATTTTTAGCTTTTAACTCGACTTGGTTAATTGCCGTAGTATTTCTTGTAAAAGAAAAGTATGTATTTAGTTTTATTGAAAAATTTTCCATGTATTACTCTTGGGTTATATTTATTTTAATCCCAATCATCTTAACTGTTTTGAGTTTTCTAATTGCAATGAAATTACCAAAAGATAATTTACAAAGAAATTCAGTTATGGAAATTGAACTAGCAAATAACAATTTTTTACCAACTTATTTAGGTTATTTTTTTGTGTCTTTAGGTGTAAGCGATATTCCTACTCTAATTGTAGTTTTTTTAATCATTTACATTTTTACATTTTTATCACAAACACTTTATTTCAATCCTATTTTTTTACTTTTTGGCTATCATTTTTACTTTGTAAAAACATCAGCAAGTATTAAAATATTTTTAATAACTAAAAGAAAACTAAAAACTCCTGGTAATGATAATTTTAATAATTTGAGGAGAATCAATGATTATACATTTATAGAACTTTAAAACTTGTAGCATATGGCAACCTTTATTTATGGGAAAGTGAAAAGAAAACATAATATTTTCCGAGTAATTGAGACAGAAGAAGAAGTTTACAATACTTCACAATTAAATTTAGTCGGTGTTGATTATAATCCAAATACGCTCATTGAAAATGAAGAACTTTATAAAGTTTCGCAATTTTCTCAATCTAGTTTTTCATTTGATTTTATAACTAATGATTTGAACTCGGTCAATCATGATCAAATAACTAGAAACGATCTCACAAAACTATCATTTATTTGTACCGTACAGGATAATTTATTTTTTTTTCAAATTATTAATTCAAGTTTTTTTATTAGTAAAAAATGGTTTTCTATTGATGAGTTAAGAATAGAAACTGAAAAACCAATTATTACAGTAAATCCATTTGCTGATGCAATATATGATAAAAACTCTGACATACTATACTTCAAGAAATTACCTGCGGCACAAAAAATATTTAAAGGAATGGATCAACTATATAAAGAAGCAACTGCTTTAGAAACTGATTCCTTTTTACAAAACGATTTCCTGCAGGTTGATTCTAATTTTAGTAGTAGAAACGTTTCAGTACCTAACAGAAAAAGGATTGCATTAGTAATGGGAACACTAAATAATTTATCTGATACCGAAAAACAATCTGTGTATTCATATATTAATCAATATAGTCAAGTAGAATTTCGAGGTGGAAAGTTTAAAATTGAAACAGATGAAGATCTTAAATTTGTTTTATGGGGAATCGAACAAAGATTTTATACAACTCCAATAGGAGGTGAAAAGAGAATTGCAAACTCTATAATTAGTATTTAGTTGATTTCTTTAACTCTGCATTAAGTTAAGTTGTTGTTCGTGCTTTTCTGGAATATTCTTTCAATCTAAACATTTCTTAAATCATTTTATTTATAAATTTGTAATAATAGTCAATTACAAATGTTTAGGGTATGGAAATAGCATTTTACTATTCTTTCAAAGAATTTAAAAAAAATTATAATATTGATTTTAAAAACTGGAGTAACACTTACCCTGATGCTAATGAAATTGATTATTTGAATGAACTAAGAAATAAATATCAATTATTTTTTTATGAAAATAATTCCGATTTTATAATAAACTCAAATTGGATTTCTAGTGAATATCCTGAATATTATGAATTGTCAATTATATCATACCATGAGTTTATGCAAGGGAAACTAATAGATTATTTATATAGTAATGGATTTTCAAATTTTGATGGAGATTTTTTAGAAATTCCGTTCGATACTAATGTAATGGATTTTTGGGACGATTGCAATATTAGAACTAGAAAAAACAATGCAATCATTGACGACGAAAAACACAAATATTTAAAAGACCTATTTGTTTTTAACAATTATACACATCAATTAGATTTTGACAGTAAAAAATTCACAAATTCTAAATTTGCAACAAAGAAAATTTTAGAATTTCTAGATAAAAAATCTCAATTAATTATCTCAAAAATTAAATTTGAAAAAGAATTAGTTGAAGACAAGGATATTTTCTCTACATCACAAAAAATAAAAATTAAAGGCAGTCTTCAATCTATTGGCTATTTATTTTCTGAATTAATCGAAAAAGGGTTCATTGAAGCTCCAAAAAGAAACGGAAAAGATAATACCAGCGCTATATCTCGAATGATTTTAGATCATTTTGAATTTATAGATAAAGAAGAGCAACCAAAGCCTGAAGATATACGCAAAACTCTTTTTACAGAAAATAAACTTTCAGCTGATAAACAAAATCAATTTAAGATTCCTCAAAGTAAAATTATCAATACAGATTAAATGTAATAATTTAGTTTACAACCAATTATTATCATTTTTGGATAAACTGGATAATCATTTGGATAACACTCATACTCAACAATAATTAATCTTTGCAATATCAATTAATAAATACTGCAAATGAGTACAATTAACCCTATTGAAAAAAGTCAGACAAAATTTAATGAAGAAGTCTTAACAAATTCTTATCAAGAATACCAAACCAATGGTATTTTCAAAGATACTTCTGAAATACAAATCATAGCAGCTTTATACTTAGTTTTCAAAATGTTTCGAAAAATCAAAATGAATTTTGATATTAATTTGAGAATTTCTGGGAGAAACAAAAAGTAGTAATAAAACCACTTATCTCTTCCTAATTACCTCACTCGTAAGACTAATATAATTAAACATACAAAACGTCGCCACCGCTCCAAACGTATGCCATAAAAAGTGGGTTCCGAAACTGAACCATTCCCATTTATCAGCGATACGGAAGGTTAATGCAAAAACAAAGGACAATACAGCAAAGCCTACCCATTTGCCGGCTTTCCATTGGGTATACATCAGATACCTTAGTACCGAGAAAACTACAAATGAGGCCATGATTGCATAATTTACGTTGATAAAAAGAGAAGTGTTATCTGCCAGAATCCAGTTTCTCAGGGCAAACATGAGTACCACATATACGAGAACCATTACCACAGCATAATACCATCTGGTGCTCCGGGCTACAAAATAAAATCCGGCAGACAAACAGAGCAACATAATAGGCAGCCAATCCATCATAATAAATACCGACCATTGCCTGAAGGAATGGTAAACCGTTCCTCCTATGGCTCCAATATATAATAAAACCAGGCAGTAGGTTAAAAAAGGATATTCTTTGAAGTTACCCTTCAATTTAACCGTCCAGAAAATGGCTATGGCTAAAAATAATACAGCAGTTATTGCATTTAGCGGCTCAGGGAACAACTGAGCCATATCTGTTTCTTTATATAACATGCCTCCGTCCGGAGGTATTGGGTTTATCGGCATTGTCTTTTTTTATATTATATACTGATTACTTCTTCTTAATATAATTTCCACTTACCCAGGATCATTTGCAATACAAAAGGTTTAAAATTTATAACAGAGTATATCAATTAATGGAGATTTAGAAACGTAACTAATATACATAATAATCAAGACAATATTTGCGACAGTAGTATTTTTTAATAAATGAATACTTGCTAATTGGAAAATAGATATAACCGAAAAATTAAATATTAGTAATAAAATAATTGGCATTTCTCCGATACGAAGAAAATATGGTATAAGCAATAAACAATAAAAGCTTAAAACAATTATAAATTTTGATATAAAGTGTAGTATATATGGAAAACTATACAGTTTTTCATATATAAAAGTGTTATAAAAATAAGATTTACCTAAGAAAATATCATTGATCTTGGTACTTAATAACAACAGTATTACCAAAATAAAAAGGAAAAAATTCTGTTGTACAAAAAATGAAAGAATCCAAAAGAGGAAAAAAACCGATAATGATTTATTATTAATGCTAACACTGAGTAAAAAAAGATCTTTTTTTAAGTAACTAGTTAAAGATAAATCTGTTTGCTCAATACCAGGTATGTTTTCAATTGAAAAATCATTATTTTGAATATTTTTTGAAGAACTACTATTAGAATAACCTGAATCAGCATTAGTTATGAAACTTCTTTTAATCCTAATAAAAGACAGAAAATAAGTACTAATGAGAGTGAAAGTTATTAGTAATAATTTATAGTAGATAAAGTTTGGTTTTATAAAACGTTTTACTGTTATTAGATTTAATACTTTTTCTTTAGAGATAAAGCCAATTGCAAAGCTTTTCACCGGAACATTTAAATTCTTATAAAAAAGAAAAAGTTCTGAACTGCCTGTAATATACAAAAGTCTATCATCATAAATAATAAGTAGTATAAAAACAGAGTAATAAATAAAATATTTGATATACTTACTCCCTAAAAGATACTCTACGAAATAACATAGCGTGGAAACAAGTAACAGAAATGGAGCGCAAAAATATAGTATAGGTATAATAAATAATACAATATTAATATTTTGGATATTCGCTAATATTAACGATACGTTCAATACTAAAAGTAACAATAATGAAATCAGATATATTGCTAAAATTTTGTATAAATGTTTAAAAAAAGGATGTAATGGAGATAAATCTTCATTAATATAATAACCAGCAACAGCGTCTTTTTCCTTATCTCCTGCTACGATTAAGAAAAGTAATAAATAAATAATCAGATTGGAAAAAACACCTGAAAGATTACCAATCCAATACTTATTACTGACAATAGATGAGTTATTACAGTAAAAAGTGACGTAATCTGATGTTTCATTAGGGATTAGAAAAAAACCTAACAAGACTAATAATACAACACATAATAAAAATATTTTTTTATTAATTAAGTGTCTGAAATAGATTATGATTAATTGTGAAAAAGACGACAGCATTTAAAAATATTTTTTTATATCTAAATTTTTCATACTAGCAATACTCTCATTTAATGAAATATTACCGTCTTTCATTACTATGACCTTATCACAATACTTAATAGCTTCATCTATTAGATGGGTTGAAAATACAATTATAGCATTAGCACTTAATTTTTTTAGTAATTGATATAATTTCTCACGTTCTATTTCATCCAAATTATTAGTAGGCTCGTCCAATATCAGTAATTTTGGATTATTTATGATAGAAATAATTATTGAGACTCTTTGTTGTATTCCTCCGGATAAATTTTGAACCTTAATATTTTTAAATTGAAGTATACTAAAGGACTCTAAAAATAAATCTATTTTTACCTCGATCTCCCTTTTTTTAGCCCCTTTTAGAAGCCCAAAATACATAATGTTTTGATAAACTGTTAAATCTAAATATAAATTAGGCTGTTGGGGCATAAACCCTGTTTCTTTTTTTATTTGGCGATTTTTTTTTACACTTACCTGATTATATTGATAAATACCAGAAGTAGGAGATGTTAATGTACTTAACAGTTTTAAAAGTGTTGTTTTTCCGGATCCATTACTACCTATTAATATATGGAGCCCATATGATAGTTTAAAAGATATATTATTTAATATCTTTTTATCTTTTATTTTATAAGATATATTATCAAGTTCAATGTTTGTTGTCATTTTCAATTTTATACGTAAAGCCGGTCATTTTTAAGTTAATTTTCTGTGGATCAATCATTTGCCCCGAATTTTTTGCGATCTCTTTTTGCTTTATAATTGAATCTTGTGATACTATTGGATAATCACGATATATGGATTTCTCAGGAGTTACTTCCCTTTTTATTTTCGATAAATCCTCACTGGATTTATATGTTAATTCATAAAAAAACGATTTAGTGTAATTTGTGAGAATATTATTGATGAAAAATTTACTAAAATTATAGTGATAATTTTGTGAATATTATTCATGGTTTTTGATATTTAGTTTTTTTAATATTTCTTGTAACCTTGTTACGAGAGAAACAAAAGTAACAAATTATATCATCTTTAAGAGAAATAATTTCATTATTTTCAAAATTTTCGAGTCATTTACTAATATCTAAACTTATGGATTAAAATTTTCCTATTTTTTATTTTAATTACATATTGTTCATTAATCAAAAAATAAAATAATCATATTTCCCAAAGCTATTTTCGAGTCATTTACTAATATCTAAGCTTATGGACTAAAATTTTTCTATTTTCTATTTTAATACATGCTGTTTATTAATCAAAAAATAAAATAGTCACATTTCTCAAAGATGTTTTTTATGTGGACAACTGTCAGAAACTTCGAATTTAAAGTAATTATGTATAGAAGAATCAACTAACATTCCCTTTTACTTATAGTAATTTGTAATATAAAAAATCTACAAATGGTATAAATGAACAATCTCCATTTTTAGACATTTAATTAATGAATATTGTTACTGCAAAGATAAAAGCACATACAGCATGGAAGTAGCCAAAACAATGGTCGTTGTAATCAAAACAACGATAAAGCAATTTCAGTAAAAGATTTCAGCTGATGGTATTCTTGACTGTTAAACCTGGAATGTATACTATGACGTAATCAATGCCAATGATTCAGTTATCGGAATACTATATACTATTGCCTTAAGTTAAATAGCACATGGGCTGACTATTATACAGTAACTTTCAACTGCTCCACAAAATAAGAAGGAGTAAAACCTGTTTGTTGTTTAAAAGCATTGACAAACACCCTCGGCGTTACATATCCGCACTCTTCAGCAAGAGAGGCAATCTTATACTCCCTGTAAACCGGGTTTTCATAAAGCATCTTAATGATATAGTTAATGCGAAGTTCATTAATATAACTTGTAAAGTTATGATTCTTATAGGTCTTTATGACTTCTGAAAGATATTTTGTATTAGTACCCAAACTGCTGGCCATCCAGGAAAGGCTAAGTTCTTTTTTTAGATATTTTTTTGAAGCTTCAAACTTTTCAAGCTTAAGAAGTAAAGCTTTTAGTGTTTCGTCTGTAATGGTGACAGAGGGTTTTATTCCATTGCTTTCATTATTTTTTTCAGGTGTTGGTTTTATTTTACTATTTTCATTTTCATGATGTATTTTAGCAATCAGCTCTTCATATTTTTTATGAATAACCTTATTGCTCCTTCTCCGGTATATCAGCATTCCGCCGATAATAAGGATTAGAATAACCAAAGAAATAACAGTAATTTTCTTTATTTCTTTCTCACTACTGGTTTTAGTCTCTGAAATGATCTTTTTGACAGGAACTTCCACAGCCTGTTTTTCTTCGGAATTAATACTGTCATTTAATTTTGAAAAAAGGTCAAGATATTTTTGGGAGGTTGAATTATCCCCAATTCCCAGATAAGATTTTGCCAATACCATATATCCTACTCTCCTGTTATAAGGCATGCTGTTGGACTTTTCTAAAACCAGCATATTCTCTCCGTATTCTATAGCTTTCCTATAGTCTTTTTTCATGTGATAAAACTCCTGAAGTGCCTGGTATAAATCTATTTTTGTAGTTAGGTTTATTTCCCCGTTCACCAGATTAAGCTGTTTTAAAGCTTCCATAAAATAGAATTCAGACAGCTTACTATTTTTTGCTTTATTCTTAGAATCCCTGTAGTAAATTCCCAGGTTCATATTTACGGAGACCAGCATATCAATCTTTTTCTCTAAAGGTATATCTTTACTGTTACCTTTTATTTTCAAAGCTTCTTCCCTGCTTTTTTCCAGATAATACAAAACTTTTTCATCAGACCGTCCCTGATTATAAGCAGCCATATTAAAATAAGCCAAAAAAATATGCTTATGTCTGTTATCAGCCTCAGCAATCAGTTTTGCATATTTCAAAGAGGCTTCATATTCCTTAAAACTCTCATCATACAGGCCTAGATTTTCATACAATATTGCTCTGGTATTATATAAAGTAGATAATGTTATATAATTTTTCTGCCGAATTGCCAGATCTCTGACCTGATTTGATATTGCTAACGCTTTTTTATAATCATACATATGAGAATACACCAGCATGATATTTTTTAGCGTATTCAATTCTCCTTTTTCACAACCTACCGCCTTTGCCAGGTCATTAGCCTGCTGAAGCAATCCGAGGGCCTCTTTATTTTTTCCATCCCCATTAACAGCAATTGCTTTATCTATTAACTGATCTATCTTTTCATTTCCAGGACATAAAATTGTTTCAGCACTTGCAGTGGAGAAAGAAAAGAAAAACAACAAAAAGATAAAAACCGTGTATAATTTTTGAAGAAACGGATTGCGGACTTCCCAAACAACATATTTTAATTTCTCAACAATTTTATCTTTTATCACAGATTCAGAATCTATGTGTTTTATATTTTGAGCAAATATTAAGGAAAAAGGAAAGGACACGAAAAATAAATAGATTTTATTCATTTGGAATTAGTTTTTTAGAGCATAGATTAAAGATTATAATACAATTAGTAATTCACCTACCTATCAGGTCAGAGAAACTAAATTTAAAAGGGTTTATAAGTTCATTGATCCATTCATTTAAAAAAAAAACATAAGAATCAATCTTTGTTTCAATTCTTTATGAATCCTCATGAAATTGATCTTCCCATACTATAATTATTATTTATACAAATGTAAATGAAATATATATTTTAAAAACACAAATGCCTATTTGGGATTTTTTTTAATTATACCCAAAATTTCACAATATTTAATAACTAACTGAAATTCAGTATAGAAAATTTGTAAAACAGGTTAAATGGGAAATGAAACTTTCCGAATTATTCCTGTATTAAGTTTGTACAAACATTGTGGTAGTCATATTATTGCATCAAAATGATGACCGATTCTGAAAATAACATGATGAACCAACTCTTCTCTCTGCATTATATTGGAGGGGGAAGATTTTTCTTATTGGTATTACTGCTGATTAATTTTCAGATAATTCAGGCTGTTTGCAGACATGATGAAAGCACTTTATCAGAAACGACTCCATCCACTACCTTATTCATATCAGAAGGCACCACAATTTCCGGGATAGAAAAAATATATGTACCGGCAAAGGAAAAGATAAAGAAAAAACCGAAAAGAAAAGAGTCTTTCAAATCCGGCAAAGGAAAACAAAAGAAAAAGGAAAATATTTCCCAGCCTGTTAAAAGCCGTAGCAAAACCGTATTAATTTTCAGCAGAGACAATCAGTCAGAAAAATCCTTACTGGCTGTTTCAGATAGTGACAGGCAAAGTGTAAGACCCAGTCAGCATACCATGAAATTTTTTCTGTTTTGGAATGAAAACGAGCAGCCGGCATCCAGCCATCAACTGAAGCCTTTTCTGAAAAAAGCTTATAAAAAACATCTCCTTTCTCATTTAATTTTCTTTCAAAATTTCAACCGCCCGCCACCATCCTGCTAAGGACTATCATTTAACACCTCATCAGATAGTTTGATTTAACAAAAACTTCCGTATTTCAGATCTGTATTCGCCGGTTTTCCGAGCGAACAGGTAAAATCATTTCCTTATACAGGTAATGGAGAAACGTATCCTATCACAAAAAAATGGCTTATGTTCCCTTGCAGCCGGAAACTTCAGTATGGAAACTAAAAATTTGGTATACAGTATCAAGGGCTTCTCCGAAATTCCGGAATCACCTCTTTGGGCATCACAAAGCGTCAACAGCATCATTAAATGTAAACCCATAGACTAGCAAGGATATAATTTCCATCGGCGAAGGAACCGGAGCCCGGATTTTCTTCAAACGCAAAATGATTCTTTTTGGAAGGAAACAATATCAGGAAAAAAAAATTCATCCATATCAATAAACCTATTAAAAGTCATGAAAAAACAATTTCTGCCCATAGCAATTTTGCTTGCTGTAACGGGTACTGTAAAATCTCAGATTGCCATAGGAAAACCGACAGTCACCAATACTTCAGTATCTCTGGAATTTGCAGATACAGAAAACAGGGGATTGATACTCCCCTATGTAGAAACGAAGACAGGAATTACAGACAACGGTACTCTCATCTATGATACCACCGATCACAAAGTAAAATACCTGAAAGATTCCGGTACATGGACCGACTTAAGTGTTGACAACACAGGAACCTCCAATATTACAATCCAGACCGGCAAAACTGAATCTGCAACCGCAAAATCGGTCATTGGATCAGCAGCGGCCACAGACAGCACCCCGGGAATACTGGTTTTATCCGATACCAACAAAGCGATGATATTACCCAAAATGGCCAGTCCGCACCTCAACATCATCGACCCTGCTCCCGGAATGATGGCTTATGATACCGTCAAACGGCAACTCGCTGTGTATAATGGTAAAGTATGGACCTTCTGGAAACCATAGGCAATAACTAATTAAAAATCTAACTCTTCATAACATGAAAAAAAATACAATTCTAATAGTTTCTCTTTTTATTGGTTTCAGTGCATACGGCCAGGTAGGCATTAATACAGAATCTCCCAAGGCAACATTGGATGTTGTTGCAAAAGCTGCCGACGTGACGGTAACAGACGGCATTATAGCACCAAGGCTTACCGGGAATCAGCTGAGAAGTAAAACATATACAGCCGAACAGACCGGAGCACTGGTATATGTAACCGCTCCGGATACTGCTCCTGCAGGCCAAACTGTAAACGTAACCTCTATTGGGTATTATTATTTCAATGGTACCCAATGGATAAGTACAGCTGGGAATGATGTGAACATTTATAATGCCAATGGTACGCTTACTAATGCCCGCAGGATAACTTTGGGAGGAAACAGCCTGACGGTCCAGGGAACCGGCCAGTCTACCGTCTTCAATCCCAATACGGGGCTACTTCAGACAGGGCTTGCCACTTCAGCAACCAAACATGCCAGTGGAATTTTTACAGCTGCTGATAATAATGGTAACGCAATATCCTCCCGGTTAATCTTTCAGATCTATCCCGAACAGGCTGGTCAGATTATAGCAGATAATGATGCCAGAGCCCTGGCTCTTTCTACCCATCTCACTACGCAATCAGCTCCCATCACTTTTTCCACAAGTAGAGGAAACAGTACAGAAGGAACCGAAAAAATGCGTATTACCGGTGAAGGAAATATAGGCATCAACACCGGTACACCGACCGAAAAGTTCGATAACAATGGGATTACCAGACTTCGGAGCCTTCCACTCAGTGGTACAGCTAATGCCATTTATACTTTACCTGCCGGTAACGGAGCTTCTGCCAGTCAGGATCAAACTTTTACAGCAACCAGAACGGTAGTGGCTGATTCCAATGGAGTCCTGGGGTATGTAAATGGGTTACCTTCTACAGGAGGAGGAACTCCTCCTACAGGCAGTATCAACGTTGGGGAAACCATCTCACAGATCTATGCAGTACCATCCGCTGCCGCCAATGTGAATACATTCAATTTAGGAGCTTATGTATCAGCAAACGGTCTCCCGGCATTACCCGTTATCGATGGCTTACAGATCAATCTGCAAGGGGTGAACTCCACTTATTATGATCCAAGGATTTATAATATATCATCCGCACCACAGCTGATAAGCTTCCAATCCTTTGCTACACAAGTGAATGAAAACAGAACATCCCTTAACAATACGGTGGCAGCAGGAAATTACCTGCAGATGGATGCCAATAATATTGTGTTCTGGACTACAACTGCAGCAGAAGTGGAAACATCAAATGTCCAGGTACAGATTGATGCCAATACTTACAGATGGTATGAATTCAAATGGTGGTGTATGGAAATAGGTACAACAAAAAAGATTTTTCTGTCTGTAACCCGTAAAGCATAGAAATATAAAAGTTTCATCCCTGGAATTCTATTAAAAATCCTTTAAAATGAAAAAACAAATAACCTTTTTCTTCATATTCCTCATTATGGGCAATATGATGATTCCGGCACAGAACTGCAACATCAATGCAGGAGCCAATGCCGTCATTTGCGGCACTTCGACCAATCTGTCCGGAAGCCCGGGCGGCAGCACCTCAGGAAATCCTTTATGGACCCTGGTATCAAAGCCCTCCGGTGCACCAGACCCGGTGATTGCAACTCCCACAGGGTACAACACCAATGTCACCGGAATGACCTATCCCGGAAATTATGTGTTTCAGATTACACAGAACTGTACTACAGGAACGGCAACCTCAAAGGTAACCATTACGGCACCGGGGGATGTATCTGCCTTCACTGCAGGGCCTGACATTACCAATGTTTCCGCCATTACCGGAACTGCAACGCTGAATGCCGTAGTTCCTCCGGGATATACCCCATCGTGGACTTATTACAATATTTATAACAAAGAATATTATAATCAGACCACTACCACGAATGCAGCCATGTCTGGTACGACAACGGCAACTCCTACCCTTACCCTTACAAAGAAAGCAAATCATGACATCGATCCGGCTTATCGTGCGGTATTAAGGATAACCTCCATCAACAATCCGAACTGTTGGTACGAAGATGACGCCATTGTAAGATTCATTCCCAATCCGCAAATCAGTCTTGCTACCATCCACAACAGATGCTATCCCTCAACAGATACTAACCGGTATATCAGTCTAAATGGGACCTCTCCAATGTTTGCAAGCAATACAACGAATTCATCCGGAAATCCGGCATTTGGAACAACGGTTACCATGAGCGTCATGAGCCAGCCGGCAGGAGGAAATATTTCATTTTATCAAATTAGGAATAGTTCGGTTTATTTCAATGGAGTGAATGTTCCCGGCAGCTACGTATTTACCATGACTGTTACCAATGCAAACGGAACTTATACAACGCCTCAGATAACCTACAACTATAACGGAACCGATCCCAAACCCATAAGCTTTATTGATGCTGCATACCCTGAGCAAATGCAAAATTATTCTTCAAGTGGCAGCGGAGGTGCTGTGTATTGTAATATGGCAGGGAAAACAACACCTATTACCATCTATTTCAAGGTTGATCCCTCAGATGCAGCAACGCTTACCACCACAGCAGGTAATTCAGGTATTGCCCCTCCCGGAGGAAATCCTACTTTGGTCCTAAACGGAGCCGGGACTACAAACAGAAATATAGTGGCCACACCACCGGCCGGAGGCTGGCGGGTGGGAACCTACGTCATTAATATATCTGCCCAAAATGGTACCTGTGGTAATAGTCATAATTATTACATCCATATTCCAGATGGTAACCGTCCTAATGTAGCCGTGCCTAACACTACAATATGCTATACAGGATCAGGCGTTGTGACAGCAACAGTCCCTTTACCAGCTGTATACCAGGGAATAGTGAACAGCAGCTATCTTCAGGGATTCTCCGGCAGGTATGATTTTACTTTGGTTTCCAAACCGGCCGGAGCTGCCAATCCTGTTTATGAATCCAGTAATCTCAGAACATTTACCAATACTTCCACTACAATAAGTAACCTGGATAAGCAGGGAGAATATGTCTTTAAGATAAAGGCTGTTCCTAATGCAGGAGGAGTGGATTCTGGATTTATTGATAAGGAATACACCTGTTCAGGAACTTCTCAGGAGGGTACATTCTCCATATTCGTATCGCCTCAGATCAATGCCAATGCAGGATCCAATCAAACCTTGGAAATAGGAGCATCACAAGCTTCCCTCAACGGGAACAATCCGGGAGCCTCCTCAACAGGAGTATGGAGCCTGGTTTCAAAACCAGCCGGAGCTACGGATCCTGTGATCGTTAATCCATCTCTGTATAATACCAATGTTACAGGACTTACCAGCTCAGGAACGTACACTTTCAGATGGACTGTTACCACCGGTACCTGCAACAGCTTCAGCGACCTGACGGTTAATGTTTCGGCTCCATCTCCGGGAGGAATTACTGCAGCAGTCTGGTATAAAGCGGATGTTATTACATCCTCAGACAATACTCCTTTAAACCAATGGACTGATCAAATGGGAACAGGATACAACCTTTTACAGACTACCTCTACCCTGCAACCAACTTTTTCAAACCAAAACACGCTGGCAAATTTCAACCCAACGGTAACCTTCAGCTCAACGGGACATGCAACCACACAAGGAGGTTTCATGGCTGCCGATCCAGGGACTGGGAAGGAAATCATAGACCGTGCAAAGGGAAGTATCTATATTGCAGGCAAAATGAACACCTTGGGTGCAGCTGGGCTGGCAGGATTTGATCAGAGCATGGATTATCCGGGATTGCACATTTCCAATAATGCCACTACAGACAAAGTATTGTTCTATACGGCAGGAAGTGGCTACACTACCTTATCGCCTAATCTGTTTGCAGACAAGAAGCCTTTTGTAGCGGGATCTTCCTGGCTTAATGCTGCAGGGTCTACCACCTCAAATCCATTAGCTAAAGTTTGGCTGGATGGTAGTGAATCCGTTTACAATAATACGCTGAATAATGTCAATACAGGAAATACAGCCCGTATTTTTAGAATAGGCCGTGACACCAACTGGGGAAGCCATGATGGACAAATGAATGAAATCATTGTATTTGCCAATCCGCTTACAGCATCAGAAAAAAGTCGTGTAGATTCTTATCTGGCCGTGAAATGGGGAACGACCCTTACAGGTGACTATGTCAATTCTGCAAATAATATTGTCTGGAATGCCTCTCCTGTCTACCAAAATAATATTTTAGGTATTGCGAGGGATAATTTTTCGGCTTTATATCAAAAACAGTCACGAAGTGAGAATCCAAATCAAAAATTGGTTATCGGAGCAGGAAATTCCTTAGCGAATACCAACAGCACCAATACCAACAGCTTAGCGGAAGGCCAATTCTTAATTGCAGGAGACAATGGTCTTAAGCAGGATTTAAGAACATCATTAGCCTACACTGCTGGTAGTAACGGAGAGGTAAACTTCCGTTTTGAAGCGGTCTGGAAAGTACAGAATACCGGAAATGTAGGAACAGTAACAGTAGCATGGCCAAAAGGAATAAAAAACCTTTACCTTGTACAGTCCTCTGATTCTGCTTTTGACGGAACCGATACCTTTACCCCAATGACAACGGAGGTAACGGTAAACGGAGTGGTATACAATACAGCTAACGTAACACTAGGAAACGGACAGTACTTTACATTTGCAGGATTTGCTTATGCGCCGGGAGGTGTTGCCGGTTCAGGTTTCTGGGTAAGATCAGATGACGCGGGAAACATTGCTACAGCATGGAAAGATCATTCCGCAAATGCTGACGACATTCCGGCTGAAGGCACATGGACACTTTCGTCTGCCGACAGGGCACACAATTTCCATCCTTACACTACAGGTTACAGTACAACTAAAAATTTCCACAACCCAAATACACAACTAAATCCGAATGGTGGAACTAATCTTACTTCTTATTCTATATTTTCTGCAGTAAGGCCTACTACTTATGGTACAGGTCGTATCACAGGTATAGGCACAAATGATGGTGCTGGTTATGGGTCAAACCCTTCGATTGCAATGTTTGTTAGCGGCGGATTGGGATACCCTAATTTTTATGAATATGAAGCTACAGCAACAACCAAGAATTTTTCAACACCGTTTGCTTTAAATACTTCAAGTGTATTCTCTGCCAGTGCTACCAATGGAATAGCAAATGGTGGTGGTGCAGCTTATGCAGGTGGCGAAGTTAAATTAGGATTAAATGGTTTGTATGAAACCTCAAATGCCAGCAGTACCGCAAACAGATTCCAGTTTGACGGCCCCAATCTAAGAGTAGGTTACAGTACTTACGGGACGGGTGCAGGTGTTTTCTCCGGTGACATCATGGAAGTGATTTGGTACAAACAATTATTGACTCCTAATGAGCAGTCAAGAGTAAACACCTATCTTGCTCTAAAGAATGGAGTTACTTCAGCAGAAAATTATCTTGCTTCAAATAGTGATATTGTATGGGACAGAACGCTTAACAACGGTTACAATAACAACATTTTCGGTATTGCAAGAGACAATATTTCTGCATTACACCAAAAACAGTCAGGAAGTATAAATGACGGCCAGAAGCTTGTGATTTCCACAACCGGATTTGCAGACAGCAATGCTGCCAATGCCACAGGTATAGCTAATGACCTGCAATATCTGATGACAGGAGATAATGGTCTGGAACAAAAGCTTAAAACACCTTTTATTTACACTGGAGCTAATGGTGCGGTTAGTCACCGTTTCGAAGCCATATGGAAAGTTCAGAATACCAATGGGATAGGAAATATCACAGTAGCCTGGCCGGTAGGAATCGACAATCTATATCTGGTACAATCTGCCAATGAAACCTTTGACACCGGAGATACTTTTACCCCTATGAGTAATACCATTACCGTTAACGGCACTGACTATAACACCGCTACCGTTACATTGAGTAATGGAGAGTATTTTACCTTCGCAGGACGTTTACCTAATTATTGTGTTACCGGTGACTGTAATCCAAACACCTTTTTACACACCTCAAACCCCAACACTATAGAGTATGACAATGTGGTAAGTACCTTCCATAGTACTATGATACGTGATGCATCAACCGGAGCTTTGATGGTATGGGGAGAAAACATGGCAAACAATGGTTCAACCAGCGTATTGAGTCCTATTGAGGTCAATAATACTAACTATCCGGCACTTACCGGTGATATCCTCAAGTTTGCCGGCGGAAGTAGCAGCCAATCTAATGTTCAAAGAGTTGTTTTGACCACAGATGGTCTGTTTGCCTGGGGAACACAAGGGTATTTGATTTCGACAGGCCTTACAACCAGTGCAGCCTTCCAAAAAGTAAGCATAGGAACTTACGGAGTAAATGGCGGTGCACCAAAGGTAGACGGTTTACCTGACGGTGTGGCTCCTGGAGATGTCAAAATGCTGTTTGGTTCTTACAAAACATTGGCATTGACCACGTGCTCCGGCGATGTCTGGGTGTTAGCTCAAAATTCATCTCAATATGCTGATGGTGTAGCATGGTCCAGTACGACCGAACAGCTATGGCACCGGGTGCATATTAATGCATCTACTACGCTCGACAATGTAGTTGCCATACGTGGAAATGGTTCTCGGACACTGATGGCATTAACTGCCACAGGCGAGGTATATACCTGGGGGCAAATGACATGGTTAGGAGATGGTACCCCTCAAACAATTAAAACATTTGCTACAAAAATGGCCTTACCAGCGGGTGTGACTCCAAAAATGATAGGATCAACCGGTAGTACTAATCTTACCTATTACATTTTGGGGACCAATGGTAACCTCTATAGCTTGGGGACAAACAGCAGAAGACAACTCGGAAATTTTAGCACAACGGACAGCAACGTCTGGGTACAGGTACAGAAATCGGCAACGGCGGGTGATTACCTGACCAATGTGGCCTATATCAGTCCTAATGAACACGACTATCAAGGTTTTGGTTCCATCAATGTACTAACAGCAGATGGCAGACTATGGGCTTGGGGAACAAATGACACTAATATGATCGGCGGAGCAACTGATCCAATAAACCCAACCGAGATGCCGGGCAGTATTCCTGCTACTGATCCATACGACAATGGAAAATTGAACTGGACAGATAAGGTGATTGCTGTAGAAACCGGCGGGCATACCTCTATGATCGTTAAGGACAATAGCCAAAAATATGGCTATGTAGGACACAGGGTTAATGGAAGTATGGGAGATGGTACAAACACCAATACTGCTGAGAATAATTATAACTTTGCTGATACCCCGGAAATAAATCTTTGTGGAGCAATAGTATTACCTCCAAATCCTTGTACCGGTCCGGATACAGACGGAGACGGTGTTCCTGATATGTGCGATCTGGATAATGACAATGATGGTATTTTGGACCTTGATGAAAATTGCGGAGGCTATTATGCTCAAAATGAAAGCGGAGTATGGAAAGGAGATACCACTTCTAACCTGAATGTTACTGCTCCTAATACTTCTCTGCAGACTGCAAGCAATTTTAATGATAACCTAAATCATTTTTACGTTGACAGTAACGGGGCTACCAAAAGGATATTCAAATCTCATAACAATAACTCTGTAAGTTTAACGTATAGTTTTTCACCGGGAGTTCCAGCCAATGAACTTGCATTTTATATTGAAGACGTAGATGGACTTTCCAACGGCTCTGCATCAGCCAGTTATTCTCTGAAGGTTAATGGCGGAAATGTGAATGGCTGGCTGGTAAAAGATATGACAACCAACTATATGGCGGGCCTTTCTTCTGCTGTAATGAACTATGATCCGGTAACGGGAGCAATTTCTTCAGTAGGTTCTGTAAACGATCAATGGATCCTTCTGAGAGGAGAAGGAAATAATCTGGTTACTTCCATAACGCTGACCAGCAATAATTTTGGAGCGGGTGATGCCGTTGCCTACAGCTTGTTTGCCCATAAATCCTGTGATACGGATGGTGATGGAATCCCTGATTATTCAGACCTGGATTCTGACGGAGACGGTTGTCCGGATGCTTTGGAAGGAACGGGCGGCTTCACAACCGCTAATCTTGTAAATTCTTCTCTACCTGGCGGTAACACAGGACCCAACTACACCGGAACAGCAGGTCCTGTTATCCAAAACCTTGGTAATACTGTAGGTACTAATGGAATTCCAACTATAGCGAATACCGGACAGGCCATTGGAAGTTCACAAAATGCTTCTGTTTCAGCATGTATACTGCCGCTCTGCTATAAGCCGGGTATCACAACCGGAACAGCATTGAACACTAAAGTAGGAATCACTGCATTAGGCAGAGCAGGTACCGATTCCGATAACTGGCCTATGGTAAGAAAAGGAGGCTGGATTGTCCTGGAAGCGAAGACCAAAGGCTTCGTTCCAAACAGAGTTGCATTTGATGCTTCCGGAAATCCGGTTGGTATTCCTGCGGCCAATTTTGTAGAAGGAATGATGGTATATGATATCACAAACAAATGTATGAAGATCTATACCCTGAAAGAAGGGGAAACCTCTATGGCATGGCATTGTATTTCTACACAAACCTGCCCTGATTAAAAAAAACAGTTTTTCATAATTGATAGACACTTAGCTCCGGAAAGTATTGTACGGAACGGAGCTAAGCCTATCATCAAAACCACAACTTCAGAAAATGAAAAAAAAGTGCATTCAGCATTACCTTATAAAACCTTATTAACAAGTACTTATTAATTACGACAATGTCGTTTACCCTACCCTTTTAAAAGAAATATTACTTATGGATTCAAATTTCAAAAATATTCATATTGGAAAGCTCATACATCTGCGGGTTAAAGAGAATAATATAGATATGCCCCGCATCTGTAACTTCATGAAATGTACAGAAAGTGAAATAAATGAAATGTATACCCAGGAAAATCTATCCACTGAGATTTTACTGAGATGGAGCAAACTGCTCGAATATGATTTCTTCAGGATATATACCCAACACCTGATTCTCTATGCTCCGCCCTCCGCTCCTATGCGGGAATACAATACTTCAAAACTTCCTTTTTTCAGAAAGAATATTTATACCCAGGAAATGATAGACTTTATTCTGGAACTGATAGACAGGCAAGCAAAGACCAAACGCCAGGTAGCAGATGAGTACGGAATTCCTTATACCACCATATGCAAATGGATTGCAAAATATAAAATTGCGGAATCAAATCAGGAATAAAAACTAAAAAGTATCACAGCCGGATTCACCTCATCCGGATTTTTAAAATAATAGAATGAAAAAACAGAATCAACCTAACTATAAACGTATCTATTCAGACATTATTGATCAGAAATTCCCTCATAAAAAAGCAGAATGCAAAAAACTATTAGAAAAAAAAATGCTTACTGCGTTGGATATCATAGAACTGAATAACAGAATATTTGGCACCAAAAACCAAAACCTTCAAAAGATGAATCAAAAATTTCGTTCCTACAACGAAACTGATATTCTGCGTATTCTTAATTACCAGAGAAATCATAGAATGAATAATCTTCAGGTAGCTGAACTCTTCGGATTGAGCAAAAATACTTTGACCAAATGGAGAAAGATCTTTCAATAATAAAACGATCATTCATTTCTCTTATTTATAATGACTTCCGCATATTTGAAACAAATTATCTACTTCCTGATAAAAAAAACACATAATTCTAAATATTTTCCATAACAGCAAGAAGGAGTGGATATAATCATTTAAGAGACAGCATTTTGAGAGTTGTCTCTTTTTTTTGCATCCCATAAAAATCTGAACAATTATATAGCCGCCTATTCTATTTGATTATAGAATCAGATTGAGCACTGACGAGGTTTAAATACGAAAAATAAATAACGTTTTGTGATTTGATCAGACATACAGGTCAGAAGGTTTTTAATTTTCACTATCACAGTATTAGTTTTTCAATTAATTATACCAAATTTTGTAAAATAAATTTTAAAATCTTACAGTCAATGAGGATCTGTGCCTGGAAGTAAAGATGCTCTGATAATCTTTCCGAAATTGAAAAGAATAACCAATCGGACATCATTATTTTTCTTTGATAAAAGCTAAAATTTTAAAAGGAGTCAATCCAAAAAGTCTGGTGAACTTATCTTTTTACTTCACTCCTTTGTATTGTTTTAGCTTCTAATTTAAATTCTTGCTCTTTCATAATATAAGTTGATTAACTGTCAACATTTCAATACGGGACAAAAAAGCCACTGCAATTGCAGCGGCTTTTATTTTCTTCCACACGATTGCATCGTGCAGAGGTGAGAGATCTTTTAATATTCGATTTTATAATAATCTGTATTTGTTTTAATAGTATCAGTACTTAGGTTAAGCTCTATTTTTAAATGTTTAATCTTTTTTTTCTCTTTATAGTAATAAACATCATTTTTCAATATCAATTGGCCATTTCTCAAATGTATCAAATAAAATTTATTTGTCAGAGTATCAATATTATCAATTACAAATTCATTAGCATTATAATTAATTTTTCCTGAATTCTTATTATTTATCAATATTGTTTTTTCATTAAAAGAAACAATTTTATCATCAATATCTTTTTCATAAATAATACTTCTACTATCCTGATTGGTAATTTTATACCTTCTTAATTTCCATTTGTTTGATTGTAATACTTGAGATTGATTACTATTAATGGGGCCTCTTAATCCTAATGTTTCCTTTTTTTCAATTTCTTTTATTTCTTGTTTTTTACATCCACAGATGGACAAAAAAATAATACAAAGAAAAAAGATATTAATCAGGTTTACGAATCTTTTGATGATCTTCATTGGTTACTTTTTTTACGGTTCCTATTTTTTGTCTATTTTTATTCATAATCAAATCTTTGGAATTAGGCTTAGGACGGAAAAGCGTAGCATTTGAGGTAGACCCTTGTCCTACCGCCCATGAAGAATTTTCCTTCAAAACTTCTGATAGTGTGCCTTCAAAAACTTCATTAGTCCCCTGTTTTGATTGCCATAATATTCCTTTTTTACTTTGACCTGTAGCCTCTATAATATGGCCATCCCACAATAACATATCACCTACCTTATAACTAGTTCCTTTAGAAGGAGTTCCCATATTTGCATATCCATCTGCTGTCAGAAAATTAGAAATTTCTTTAGTAGATGCGTCTATAAAATACATTCCACCAGTAAGCGCCCAACCATAACAGTTAGAATTATAATTCTGTTGAGTTGCAGAATCAAGAGAATTTACAGCTTGCCAGTTTTGCCCACCATAGTTACCATTTTGATCTGGAGTAATATCATTAAGAAGAGCATATTGAGGATAAATTACTTTTAGTTGAGCCTTCATATTATTTGAACTCATATAACCTACTTGTCCCCTAAAGTTTATTGTCCCATCACCATTGTCATAATCAATTTTCTTATTTGTCCAGTTAACTTGCACCATTAAATTTTTCCATCTTGGTGGAAATGGCTCTCTTCCATCTGGGTCAATGAGATTTACCGGATTATTAAATGTATAAACATAAGGTGACCAATTCGGCATCTTCTCTGCCAACGGATCCACTCCATACCAAATACTCAATCTCGGGTTATAATACCTTGCTCCATAATAATACAGTCCCGTATCCTCATCCAGTTCTTTACCATTAAACTTATACGGATTATTGTATGATCCATCCATCTGCTCCAGCATGGTCTCTCCGAATGGTAAATTTAAGAAAAATTGTGTTGCATCTCCATGAGAGTTGGTAACAAAGGTTGCGGTTCCCAAATGGTCTCCATGCAGGTAATATAAGCCCGGGCTCTGATACATTTCTCTAAGCTCAACCGATACATTTCCTCCTAAATCTGTTTTCTCAAGATACTTTTTAAAATCCGCTTCTGCATCCGCTTTCTTTTCAGATGGCTCTGCAGCTGTCCTGCTGGTATATAGTACAGACGGGTCTTCAAATCTTGTGATACCATCTATTAACCTGCTTGCAAATCTTTTTGAGCCGTCAAAGTAATGCTTCGTATATTGCCCTGAAGAGCTTACAGTGATGTATGGGTTTGGATACAGCTTAAAGTCAATCAGCCTGACATCATCAAGACCTACCGGAGCTCCGTTCTGATACAGCAGTGCAGGAACTTCCAATCCATATTTAATGGCTCTTTCCCCGGTATCATCATAGGTATAATACTGGTACGTTCCTGTATTATCATTGTAGATTGCTCTCATACGATCCTGCTCATCCCAGAACATTTTTCTTGTTCCGTGCTGATCAGTATGCGCTACTGTATTTCCATTATAATCATATTCAAATACTTCATTATTTCCGGTTAAACTGTCATCTACATTCTTGAGTTTATGAGTTCCGTCTATATAATTATAATGGTTTTCATACGTATTTTCCGGTACAACCGCCTGGTCCCTTTCGTGATGCTGTCTTTTACTAATGATACCTCCTGCATTGTTATAGTGCATTTCAAGCTCATTCGTAGATGGTGAAAGATTAGAGGATGGGATAGGCTGCCCTTCCTTATCCGGAATAAGCTTTCCTGTTCTTGTTCCTGATAATCTGTTCAGGGTATCATAGCCGAAGTCAAAATCAAAAGCACCTCCCATACCATTCCCCAGAGGGTAAGCAACGTTTGTAATTTTTATGATATTTGAAAACTCATCATATTTGTATGAATTCTGAAGCATTGAAGTGGATGGGGTCATTAAATTGTAATAATCCAACCTTCTGTTATGCGGATTATATCCGTATGACTGGGAAATTCCGTTACCATAAACAATACTTAAACGCTGATCATGATAATCATATTTTGCATTGTTTATATAGATTTCTCCGCTGTTATTATCCACTGATTTAAGCATTCCTCCCTTATCATAGTGATAGAATACAATTTCATCATCAGGATATTTAATTTTCGTGATACGGTTCCAGCTATCATAGTTAAATGAAGTTTTAAAATACATTTCCGGAATATGGTATCCCCGTATTACCCTTACTTCCGACAGAACTTCTCCCATTCTTCCATAGGTATATTTTGTACTTCCGGAACCTTCATCTTTTACACGAAGCTTCCCGGCATTATTCCCCGGTGTAGAAGGATAATACTCATAGGTCACATTGTTTGGATTTGGATTCCCGGATGGTAAATCAGGTAAAACGATTCCTACAAGTCTGTTATAATCATAGTTATATTTAATAACATGGGTATTGATGGTAGGATCATTAACCAGATTTTCTGTTTCCAGTGTTACCAGATTTCCGGAAGGATCGTATTCATAAACCGTTCTGCCTTTATCCGGATGTATCTGCTCTACCCGTCTTCCGGCCAGGTCGTAAGAATACTGGGTTTTAATTCCTTCAGGGTCTTTTACCTCAACTAACTCTCCCACTGTATTGTATGTAAAGAATGTTGAAAGCGGGGTCATATCCAGATAGTCATTTTTCTGCACTACTTTTCCTTCTGCATTGGCATAGGTTTCTGATTTTTGACTGGAAATCTCCTGGGTTGTTTTGAATAAGCCCTGATCAATACTGTATGATGTTTTTGTCGTTACCCCATCTTCATCTGTAAAGGCCACCACTCTATCCCGGCTATCATACTCATTGGTGGTAGAAGCACCACTACTTGCGGAATTCAAAGCCTGATTCGTTACCGCTTCCATTACAGGATGAAACTGTCTCACTGCTCTTCCCAGGCCATCATATACCGTTCTTCCTGATACCGCTCTTGATTCATTTCCGGACCATTCAAAATCTTTCTTCGTTTGTACAATTCTTCCCAGGAAGTCTGAATAGGTGTCTGTCATGATGGTATTTCCTGAGCTGGCATATTCAGGGTCGTAGTTGGAAGTTGAAGCCCTGTACAATTGTACGGCAGAATCACTGTTGGCAATATCTGCATGGTCAAACCAGTATTTGTATTTCACTGTCGGAACTGTAGCGCCGCTTGCAATTTCATTAGGCCCCATGATCGTTCTCGTTCTTCCAAAGCCATCATACGTAAATACCATAGCATTCCCTCCTGTATCTACTTTTCTGGTTACAACATCGAAAAGAGGATTGTATGTTGCAGAGGATTTAATATTGAAAATATCTTTTACTTCCAACACATATTTACCTGTTACAGCATCATCATAAGTATAGTCAATGGAGTATCTCTGTACTGCACTGGTATTGTTATTTGGCGGATAAGTAATCTTTATAATGTTTCCTGCGGTATTGTACAGAAGATCCGTTGTGATATTATTATTTCCGTCAAATATATTATATCTTCCTACATCTCCGTTGCTCAAATTAATATTCTCCGCGCTTCTTTTTCTCAACAACTGTGAGTTGGTAGTTCCTTCATATACTTCAACAAGAGCAGGCACCCCGATTATATTATTATCAATCGCCTGGTAGGTGATTCTGGTATTATAAGATATGGAAGGACTTGTATACTGATACTTCTCCATAAGACCTTTTGTGGTATATGTAAATTTCTCCTGTGTAACAATACTTCCTCCTGATTCATACGCTGTTTTTATTTTTTCATCCAGCAGTGCAATGCCCATCTTTCTGCCTTCTCTTCCCCCGCTGTCGTAGTCAAAAGGTAAATCAGAATTCAGATTGATCAGTGTCGTACCATACATAAATTTTCTCAATTTATAATTATACTTCACATCAGATAAATAATTCCCGTTACCGCTTTGTACTGTGCTTTGTTTAATCAGGCCATTCAGCAGATAGGTATTGTTAAAGTATAAATCGGTAGAAATCCTTTCTGTTGAACCATTATTGATTTCCTTTTTAATCACCGTCTCAAAACCGAAATCTTCCCTTTCCCTTCTATCGTATTTTCTGTTGCGGAACTCATATCTGGTTTCCATTTTAGTTCCATTCTCCGTGGTATACCCTGAAGAAAATACATCCGGATTTAATACGCTGATGTCTTTTACAATTAATTTTGCATACGGATTATCATAATTTGCTCTGGAGATCTGGTAATCCATCACATATGTTCCTTTTGAGAAGCTATTGGTAATGGATTTCAGTTTATTTGTTCTTCCTATTTTTGAATAATTTACGATAAACCCACTGTTTGTATCCTGAACCAAATCTGTAAATCCGTCACCATTCATATCCCTGAATGTTTTTCTTGTTTCGGTAACGTTCATTCCCAGGTTAACATTGGCACCACCCCCTGCTTTAACCCAAAGGATCAGGATGACAACAGGTGGAATAAGGGTAATAGGCCCTATGTTGAACATATAGCTTCCTCCGAAAGAGAATGATCCGTTGTATGATTTTGTTTCGTCAGAGAAATCAATATTTCCGCTGCTTTTTACCAAAGGAACTCCTGTATCAAATTTATTTCCAAGATTGTATCTCACTGTTGTAGCACCATTGGCAGCAACTTCAAGGATATCGATCAGTCCGTCTCCATTAATGTCTTCATATACTACATCCGCACTTCCCGTTGAAGCGGAAGCACTTACCCCTGCACTGATCCCAAACCCGAAGCTGGATAAAGCACCCAGATTGGCTGAAGATCCAAGTCCTCCCCCTAAAGAAATACTTGCTGCTCCTTTTGGGTGGGAGCGATATGTAAGTATATTTGGGTAGGCTGAAGCTGAACCTATACTTTTACCCAGATTTAAAGCGACTCTCATATACTGGGTGTGCCCTCCTGTCACCCTGTCAGGAAGTCCGTCTCCATTAATATCCATCCAAAATGCGCCCCCTGCGTCAAACGAATCGTAATACTGATTAAGGCTGGCACCTACTGATGCGCTTCCGGACCATGGAATTCCGGTATCAGGCTGAGTCTTGGTCCCATTATTTCCATGTGCTCCGATTCTTCCCGTTACAGAGAATGTATTGTAAGAGAATCCGGCAGAATTATTTTTTTGGTAGCTTAAAGACTGGGTAGGCTCTCCATAAGAATTGGCCTTGATATCTTCCAGACTTCCCGTAGAGTTGGTAAATTGCATTGACCGTGGATATACTATATCAGGATATCCGTCTCCATTCATATCTGAAAACGTCTGATTTTCAACACTATAATTAAGATCAGTAATAGAGTTACCCCCACTTACAGGCCCCAGGCTTCCTCCCTGAGTTTTATTTCTTGACCTGCTCCTTTGATCTTTATCGATCGCCTTCATGGTAGTATCTACGGAAAGCTGGCCTGAAACATACGTTGTAGGAGATGTCGTTGGTACAGAAGGAACCGGATCTGTAAAGTAGTTTGCATTATCATACGTACTAAAACTAAATGGTGATGAATACTGGCTGGGTGCTGAACCTGCCCAGACCCCTGTATTTGATTTACCTATCCTTACATACGCCGGTTTCATAGACGTTACAGCTGACGAAATGGCATTATTACCCACGTTAGGATTTGGGGTTTCATTTAAAATACAATTAGCCAATGCCTCCTGATTATTGACAATATTCGGATTCTGGCATGCCGGATACGTATTCTGATTTGCAGTTGGTGTACCAAAAGCTCCAAAGTTAATAGGCCATCCGTACAGATAGTTTGAAAGGGATCCTGCTTTGTACACAAATTGTCCCCAGTTATTAAAAAAGAATGATTTAGAATTATACATTGCTGTATTAACAGCCGTTGCTGTGGTTGTACCATAAAAGTTTGTATTATCATAGTATACATTGAACGGCTTTCCTGAAAAATATTCCGAATATTTGTTAAATAGTGCATAATCTCCTGCAGTCTTACAGTATACTTCTACCGTTACCAAATGGTCCGTATTGGTAGCAAGAAAAGGAACTACTCCCGAATAGAAAACAACCGGAGCAACTCCGTTTACGGGTTGGCCAGCTATCATATCTTCTTCTATAAGAGTATTGTTTGTATGGGAAACAATAACTCTTCTTTTAGCCAGAACCTGATTTTTTTTCTTGATGATATAATAGAACGATCCTGTTGCCAGGCTGGAAAAATTGATATTTTTATTAATCTGCACTCCAAAATTATGAGTCCCCGATAATAATATATTATTGGATACATTATTAATATCCAATTGGGGAGCCAGTTGAGTCACTACAAACGATGGATATTCTGCAACACCCTGCCAGTTGACAACCGCATTACCAGTACCATAGTTTACTGAAGCGTTATAATTTACGGTAATCTGGCCATTCCAGTTAACATCTTTAAAATTGGTAAAAGAATCAGATTCTACAATAAATCTCAGATAAACCGGCTCTCCGGCATTTACCGTAAGGTTTAACGTGTGTGGCTGTGTGGTCAGATT
This sequence comes from Chryseobacterium flavum, assembly GCF_003385595.1. GTDB lineage: Bacteria > Bacteroidota > Bacteroidia > Flavobacteriales > Weeksellaceae > Chryseobacterium > Chryseobacterium flavum. The sequence continues at coordinate 99,775 of NZ_QNUE01000009.1, forward strand.
TAACTGATTATAAATCTCCGGGGTAATTAAGTCCGTTATAGCTCCTGAATTTACTTTTTCAGTTACCACTCTGAATTTTATATCATCTGATAAATAAGGAAATGTAATAGATGGAATATTAATAGCAACAGTTCCCGGAGCATCCAGAAGAATGGGTGCAGAAGCATTATTAAGAAGAAAATTAAAGCCGTAAGGGCCGTTGCTTAACTGAAACTGATCCTGAGACAATTCAATGGTATTGGGTATATCATTGCCATGCTGGTCCACATAAGTAATGGTGGGATTTGAATTAACAACAACATCCTTAGAAATATTTTTATGCACTCTCACATAAATTTTTTCACCGCTTTTTACGAACAACCTGTCTGGATTATTAATTCCGTTCGGAACCCCATAATTAGAATCTACATCCACTAACTGCATTTCAGAATAGTGATCGTTGTACTTGTTTATGACAACATTTACATCCCCGGTGGGTGCCAGAATTTTCTGTAAAAATATTCTGGTATTAGTAAATGTATCCGTTGTCCCGCTCATCGGAGTAGGATTTTTGATCTCAACACTATAATACATTGAACCCGATCTGTCAAATGCGCTTGTTGCCAGTGAAACGGTATCCTCGAATCTTACATATCCGTCTCTAGGGGCTACCCACACTTTTACAACATCATTAATATTGATCGGGTTTTCTACCGGCTCATCCGGGCAAGGGTATGAGAATTCTCCCGGATCCCCGCACTCTCTTACCGGAGCCTGGATCGCTTTGGCTTTCACAACCATATTTTCCGTGTATTCGGAATGCTGGGTCATTTCAGATTTTCCGGAACTGAACCTGTTAAACCATACCTGGCCGTTGTTGACAATATCCATAAGACCATCGGAATTAGCATCAATCAGATACGTTTTTGTAGTACCCTGAGTCGAAGAACTTATCTCAGATTTACTGTAAATCATTGCTCCCATATCCCATCCGCTATTGCTGGTACTGGTTTCTGTGTAAGAAAAATCTCCTCCAGGATAATTTCCAATGCGTTCAGATTTATTGAAGCTCAGATTTCCTGCATCATCCAGCTTTCCGGTTCTCAGAAACAATCCTTCATCAGGAACCCTGTAGATCATATCCTGTATCCCGTCACCATTGAAATCTACAAGCTGCTGGGCATTCCTTGCTTTTGCGCTTGAATTTCCAAAAGGGAAACCAAACATCAAATGCCCGTACGCATCACTGGATGGGGTAAAGAAATTTAACCCTGCGGCAAGTCTTATATTAAATCCGGTCTCAGAGCTGATGTTTCCGTTAATTTTAGACGGCTTCACCAAAGACCTTACAAAACCGGAGTAAGCCTCTTTGTCATTCTCAAGGGCGATTCCTGTATCAGGGCCGAATATCCGTACATTCCCCTGCCCGTCTTTCACATCATTATAATATTCGAAAGTATAGCTGTCTGAAATTTCATTACAGGTAGGTTCTATACCGCCAGGTCCTCCGCCTCCGCCTCCGGATCCGTCATCCATATCCCTTTCCCTGCTTGTGGAACCCTGGCTTTCCATATTTCCACTTTCAGGCTCTTTATTTTCACCAGCTGATCTGGCCAGGGGAAGCGTTGTAGAACATGGATTATTCGGAACGATATAAATTCTCTTTAAAAGCGTTTTAAAAAACTCTCCTTCTACATAATCCAGTTTATAGGTTCTCACAAGCTCGGTTTTGTATTTAACCTCAACACTTTTTAACAAATAAGGTTCGGACCGTATCAGCCCTTGTTTTGCATTGGTAGTAATATCCTGTCTGGTAATGCTTGTTTCTTTGTTGAAGTTAACCGTATAATCCTTATTTTTTCCGTAAGCGATTTTTTTAATCTGGTAAAATGTACCTCCGCCTCCGGGTTCATTATAATAAGTGAACTCCATTGTATTACCATGAGCATCTTCTACCAGCCGGAGTCCCCAGTGGGCAATCCCTCCGGAACCGTAAAGAACAGAGTCTGATGATCCCCCGTAATATCTTTTGGTACCATCCGTAGACGTCACTTTCCAGGTATAATTATTAGGACTGGTCCCGATTCTTTCAATCAGTGTAAAATCATGATTTTTTCTCAAATAGAACTGTTTTACAGTATTATTAGTATAGGACGTCCTTAACTGCTTTTCTGTAGTAATAGCTGCATTATTTTCACTTACATCATTGTGCCTGTGGGGAAGATATTCATTAGGATATACCAGCATTTCGCCATCAAAAGAATACAGTTCGGTTTCTTTTGCCCCATCAAATAACGGAGTCCCCCATTTGGTATCAACCGTAATGGAAGACAAACCGCTGATGTTCCAGCCGTCCCCCATCCAGCCGTTTCCTCCTGCACTGGAATAGTCAATAGATACCGATGGCTGTAATCCCCCGATACCTGCCGGAACACGGATCGGATAACTGGCACTGGCATCGCCTTTTTGTGTTGCTGCCGGCACTGCCATCAATTGTAAACCTGCAGTAGGATCAGCGGCTTTTAATCCACTTATGCTTGTAGGGGCAAATGCATCCAGTTTTGAAGATTCCGGAACTGAAATAACCCCGTTAATATAATCAGTATCTCCCTTTGTTTCTACCGTAATGACTTTTTTCTCTGTGTCTACCTTACCTGTAGGATCTACTCTCCATTTTTTTAAGGTATAATCAAAATAAAAAGCCTTTATCTCCTTTGCAGATCTTGCTCCCAATTTCTTTTCATCATAAGGAAAAGAGAATCTCATTTTTTTGGTAAATTCTCCTGTACGGTTTTCCAAACGGTATGCTCCGGAGTTTGGCGTCATGTTTTTTATCTCCCCGGAAATGGCAGGAAAATCTTTTTTTCTCAATTTTAACACCTGAACCTTAGCAGTATTCTCTACAGAATTCTTTTCAATATAAAGTGTTGATTTTTCATAAGACCCGGTATGTTCCGTATCTTTTGAAACCGTAATGATAGCAGGAACATATTTTTCTTCACTCAATGTTTTGAATGAAGTTCTGCTCTCAGGGATTTTATATTCTCTTACTCCGCCCGGGGTAGTAATAGTCACAGATCCTTTTGCTTTATCTGCTTCTGACAGTTCAATTAAAGATTCGTATTCTCCTTTTACAGAGGATACGGATTTGTCATTAATATGTACAGGCCCGTTTTCAATCCCTTTTATATAAAGGCTATTGCCCGATAATAAAGATGAAATATGATCTGTTGATTTTAAATTATTTTCAAAAATAATTTTTACATTTTTCACCTTATATTTTACTCCATTCAGAGAAGACGTAAATAAGATTGTATTCTTTCCTTTTTCTAAAGAATTTAATGGGATCTCTTCTTTCTGACTGCTCCATTTGCTGCCTGCAACAATGATATTTCCTCCGAAAGCAATATTCTTATTGATCGATCTTGAAACAGAATGATAAGATTCCAATCCGAAAAGATCGTATACCAGATACGCCTTTATCCCCTGTTTTGCAACTTCAGGAATAGTGATGGTAAAGAAATTATCACCTGCGTTATCGGATTCATCATCAGAAAATTCCCCGATGATCCCCTGCTTTTCTTCAGAATTAAAAATATGGTCTGCTTCCTTATTTTCTGAAAATAAAACGTTGGATAAAGATTCCGGCCGGAGAACTTCACTGTTTTTTCTTTTTACAATATCAGGATTCTTATGTTCAGTATCGGCATGTACCGGGCTTTCTGATGAATTTATATTGTCTTTAGCCGGATGATAGACATATTTATCCATCATACGGAGTTTGAATGACCGCACTTTCTGCCGGTCTTCTTTCGTAAAGCTTGCAAATATGAACATACTTGCAAAAAAGCATACGAAGAGCACTGATCTTTTTGTAAAAGACTCTCTGTTAATATGTATTTTCATGGTTAGGCTTAGTCTACGATTAGTTTAAAAGTTTTTACAATTTTCCCGTTTTGAGTAAGATTGATCAGATAAGAACTCTGGACAGGAAGACGGCTGGTGAATGATCCCGCAGAACTGCTCACTTTTTCCAGCTTTATCAGCTTTCCTCCTGCATCATATATTGAAATAATCAAATTATCCATTTTAGGAAAAACAACCGTAAAATTCTGATCTTTTTTTACCGGATTAGGATAAAGATTGATGGAGCTATAATCCAGTGAGAGGTCTTTCTCTCCATGTAAATTTCCAGAATTGGAACCGGATCGCGGATCTGCTTCTTTTTTCTTCTGATCTTTAGGACCTACCGCAAAAGTAAAGTAGGCTTTATCTCCCGAATCAAAAGCATCAAGAAAATCTACCTTATTAAACAGAATATACTTTTCATTTTCTATACCCGGAATTCTCTGGATTTTTCCGTCATCTTTTTTAAGAAGCATCCAATAGGCAACAGGAAGTGATCGCGAATTGACAGCATTTTTTAAAATCCTTACGCTGTAATCTGTTTTCGGAATCTTGTTTCCTATAAAATCAATTTCCCAGTTTCTTTCCAAAACCTCTACATCTTTTTCTGTTTTCAGAGACATGGCTTTGTTATCATCCGACCAGATCACAAAATTATGATTGTCGAGCGTGGCAGAATTTTCGGAATTGGTTCTTGCAATGGTATTCATCCCGATGGTCAGAAATAAATCGGCCTGATTGGTGGACTGTTTCTGGTACAGCTCATTCCCATCATCTCTCCCAAGACCGGTGGGACGGTATTTGTAATCTTTATGTTTTTCGGGATCCCAGATTACTTTAGCATCACTTCTATAGTATTTTCCTTTTTCCAAAGAAATTCCATATTTGATGGAGAGATATGAATGGATTTTATTAAGATCCATTGCTGTTACTTTTCTCGTAAAGAAAAGCATTTCGTAAAGATTCTGGTCTTCAAATTTAATCTTCAGGCTATCGGTTTTTTCTTTCTGTTCTGCATTTCCCAGAAAAGAAAAAATACTCGGACGCTTTCTGAGTTCTTTAAGCTTTTTATCATTGGCATAGGAATTATTACTTAGAGAAACTTTTTTATCAACATTATTCCAGATGAGTTCATTTTCCTTTGATGCATGAACCAGGCTCAATGTATGGCTTTTGTTCCTGCTGTACTTAATGTATTTTTTAAGAAACCTGTCTTTTATACCGCAATGGAAATTTAACAGATTCTCATCTGAACAGCGGCTCGCTTCCCGCAAAGAAGGTTTTGTTTTTTCCCAGAGCTGGATGTCAGATCCAACCAATTGGGAATATGCAGAGAATGAGCACGACAGCATAGCCATCATGAGCATTCTCCTATAAGGGATCTTGTTCATATAAACGACGATTTTAGCAACAATGTCATAAGCCCTCCAAAGGGTTATATTATTGTCTGGTGATTATTTTTTCGATGAAATAATAATAGTTCTTACACTATTGTGAGCTGGAACAGCTAAGTTTCCGAAAGGTTCAGATATAAAATGTTTTTCATGAGTTTTTAGTTTTTGGTTTTTAGTTTACAGCAAATGTAAAAAAAAATCAACAGAAAATACTTAACATAATAAATTATATATTTTTTAGTTTAATACATTGCTGTATCCACAATATTCTCCATGAAAAATTTAAAGGAAAAATTTTATGAAAAAGTGGTCGAATAAAATCACACGATATTATCATCAGCGGCAAAGATTGTGACCTTAACCATTAATTCTCCGGATAAACAGTTCTATGATCTTTGCACAAATAATAAATACTTTGTAACTTTTGGAAGGATTTTAGCTAAAACATACCGTGTAAAAATAATATATGAAAAATAAAACCGGGTTAACAAAAGACACAGGCTGGCAGTTTGGAATCAGAAGAACCATACCACTGCCCCTGGAAAATGTTTGGAATATATTTTTTTCAGAAGAGGGATTAAAATATTGGGCAGCCGGTGTTGATCAAAACTTTTCGACCTATAAAGAATTCTCACATATCCGCACAAAATGGAAACATAAAAATTTCAATGAAAAAGCAAATTTGCAAATCAGATTCATTCCTTCTAAAACAGCCGGTAAAACTGCAGTTTCGATACATGTGGATCAACTACTGAATGAATCACAGCGTGAGGAAACTCAAAAACATTGGTCAGCAATAATGAAGGAGATAACCGGCTTGATAGCAGGTTAGCCCTCAAACGAGATGTAATGAAAAATGAGTTTTTCGGATAAAAACAATATAAAATAGGGGAACAATAATTTTCGCAAGATTACGGTTTCCCATAAAAACTCCTGCATATAGTACTTTAGATTTGTACCTACAATCATTTAAAAACTATATCATGGCTTGGTCATACAGAAAGAGAATCAAAATAATTCCTGGAGTACATTTGAATTTCAGCAAAAGAGGAATTTCAACAAGTATCGGAATTAAAGGTACAAGTTTAAATTTCAGTTCATCAGGAACAAGACTGAACAGCAATTTTTTAGGTTTTTCAAACTCTTACAGACTATCAGGTTCATCATCAAGTATTTCTTCACAATCATATCCTGAACCACAACCTTTCTACACTGAGTTATCAGATAACATTTTCAGTGCTGACGTTCATGAAATCACATCACAGAATATGGCAGGAATCAAAGAATCAATCCTGATTGCTCAACAGCAAAAAGCGGAACTGAAGACAGACCTTAAGAAGATAAAGAAATCATTAAGTTTTACGAAAACCAAGAAACTGGCAAGTTACATTTTCATTTATGGATTGGTAAATAAAAGTGTTATTCTGAAACTAAATAAGGATATTAATGCACAAAAAGAAGCGTTGAAAGAAACCCAGATTATTATTGATAACTCGGCAGTGAACATTGAAATACAGTTCGATGATCCCTCTAGAAGAAAGTATGAGCAATTACAGGATTCTTTTAAAAACTTAAGCACATCACAAAAAATATGGGATATTACCAGAGCACACTTTCAGGATCGTGTGGCAGCCCGATCAAGTGCCAGTACATTGGTCAACAGAAAAAATGCAAGAATAGGTTTCAAATCACTTTCTATTATCAGATCAAACTATGAAGCAATATATTTTCAAAATGTAAACGGAGCAGATTTTTATTTTTATCCTACTTTCATACTGATGTATAAAAATGATCAGAACTTCGCCATTATTGGGCTTGATGAGCTTAATATAACATTCTCTCCCGTAAATTTTACTGAAACCGGCACTGTTCCCCGTGATTCAAAAGTAATCAGGAAAACCTGGGCGAAAGTCAATAAAAATGGGACTCCTGACAAAAGATTCAAAAACAATTATCAGATACCAGTAGTTCGATATGGAAGACTTAGCTTTTCTTCCGGTAATGGTATTAACGAGGAATATCAAATAAGTAATTTTGAATTCGCTCAAGATTTTGCATACTTATTTCAGGAATACAAAAGTTTGTGTAAGGAATTACCATAAAGTGAAATCAAAAAAAATTCTAAAACCCTATTATCAAAGAAATAAAAAACCATACGATACAATCGTCCAGCGGTACGCCCTGTTAGAATATGATGATTAAGAAATAATTCTTACATTTGCCTTATAAAGAGTAATTTATGTTTACACTTTCCTTTACATCGGATCTGGTATAGGAAACAATCTGTTCTTTTACAGGTTGTTTTTATCGGTTTCTCCCGGATAGCTTTCCGCGGAGTCTGTTTTTATTCATACAATTCAAAGTTTAACGGTATACGGTAATGAAGACATTGTTGTGCTTCATGCGTATGCAATATACCATCATCAAAATGTGTAAAGCAAACAAAACACTATATTATTACGGTTTTAAATCAGCCGGCAGGCATTCCTGCAATCCTGATACATACGGTCCTACAGGTACCGGAGCAGCACCCAATGCTGTTAGCAATTATTTCCAGACTAAAAATTCATTTCAAAAAAAGGTAATGCTATGATCAATCTGAATTTGTACGGCTGGAATGAAGAACTGAACCAATCTAAACAGGAATCCATCTATAAAGCTTTGTTTCACGGGCGGATCAGCATTGTACACCGCACCTGCTATGAAGTTATTGCAGAAGATGGTACCTTCCAGTGCGAGCTCACAGGAAACCTGATGTTCGGAAAATCAAATTTTGACCTGCCCTGCGTGGGGGACTGGGTGATCTTCCAGCAATTCGACCACAATAAAGGGATCATCCTTGACCTGCTGCCCCGGCATCATGTACTCTATCGCAGGAAAAGTGGGTCTGTATCCGAAAAGCAGGCTATTGCTTCCCATGTGGATAAAGCATTTATTGTGCAGAGCCTTGATGATAATTTCAATCTCCGAAGGATGGAACGTTTCATGGTCCAGGTAGTACAGGAAGGAATCCAGCCTGTTTTAATCCTGAATAAAGCGGACCTGGATTATGACAGGGCCTTTATTGAAGAAGAAATCCGGCAGAAAGCCCACCAGCTGCCTGTTTTTTTCACGAGCATTCACCAGCCTGAAACCATCCTGCAGGTACGGAATACCATTGCAGAAGGAGAAACTGTTGTTTTTGTGGGATCTTCGGGGGTTGGCAAAAGCTCCCTGGTCAATTCCTTATGTGGTAAACCGGTCTTGCTTACAGGAGAAATCAGCACTTCAACAGGTAAGGGCAAGCACACTTCTACCCGCCGTGAGATGGTGATTATGGAAGGTGCGGGCATCATTATTGATACTCCCGGGGTTCGGGAATTCGGTCTGGCAGTTGATGATCCTGCTTCGCTTACAGAAATGCTGGACCTCTCCGGCTATGCAGAGCTGTGCCGTTTCAAGAACTGTACCCATACCAATGAGCCCGGCTGCGCTGTGCTGGAAGCATTGGATACAGGTTCTTTGCCCCAAACGGTTTATGATAACTATATCAAACTTCAGAAAGAAGCCTGGCATTTTTATACCTCAGAACACGAAAAACGGAAAAGGGACAAATCTTTTTCCAGGATTTTAGAGGAAGTAAAAAAGCGTAAACCGCGGCTGTAGCTTCATTTTTCACAGTGAGGGCATTCCGGGATTTCCGGAGTCCCTTCACGGGTTTCCCTATCCTCCTCTTCCCTGCCGGAACCTCCCGGAATTTATGTCCGTTCCAGATAACAAAACAGGTTGTCTCCGTTTTGAGACAACCTGTTTTTTATTTTTGTAAGAATCTATTTCAATTCTATCGGGTTATTCCGCTTACTCAGGTTTTTCTTAGCCTGCTCCATGCTTTCCGGGGCAATCGTCAGTCCGCTCATGGCGGCTTCATTGATCATATTGTCATTGATATTCTTCATGGCTTTATTATAGTCCTTTTTCGGCATTTCTTTATGTTGTTTCAAATACTTATCCGTGAATATAACATTATCAGGAAGGCTTTTTTTGCGGATGCTTATCAGCTCATACCTGTAATGCCCTGCGGTATCCTCTGCTTTCACGATCAGGCCGGGAAGTCCTCCGAATTTGTAGGGGCCATCCTGATACGGGAGATCAGTGGTAAACCATGCGGTCCATTTCCTGCCTCCGAATTCTGTGGTGGCTTTTTGCGTCCGGTATTCTCCGATCTGTTGCCGGTCAGGCAGAATCTCCCAGTGAAAATCCGGGGTTTCCTTATAGCTGAAATAATATTTCAGGATATTGTCATAGAACGTGATCGTTTTATTTTCCTTGATAATGACAGATTTAAAGCGGTTCTTCGGGGCCTTCGAAAAATTAAAGCTTTGTGTTTTTTCGAGCGATTTTAATATTGAGTCCTTCTTTAAAAAATTATCAGAAACAAAATAAGACCTGCCCTGAGCCATAAACAGGGTAAAATCCTCTACCCTGGTGTTCAGGACATCCGTGGAATCCGGGATAAACTCCAGCCTGTACCCGAAAGCATAGTCTTTCTGCTGAGCAAAAAAAGAGGAACAGGCAAAAAGGAATACCAGTAAAAATTTATATGGATGTATCATAATTATTCATATAAAGAAAAGCATTATCAGGTATAATGCTTTTCTTATTTTTAAATATACAAAATCTTAATCACAGAAAAAGCTGTCTCCACTCCATGCATTTTCCAGCATTTCCATTACAGTCTTTCCGCAGGCCCATCCTTTAATTCCACAGCTGTAGGTCACCGGGACACATGCATATGCAGCGGCTGACCGGCCGGTTTCTTTCTTTACCTCTGATTTTTTTTCTGCACTTCCCTGTGCTGCAGCGCTTTTTGCGCTCATTAATCCGGCAGTACAAAATGCTGCCAATACAATAATTTTTTTCATGATTTTTAAAATTTAAAATTAATTCTGTGACGACGTCTGATCACAAGTTTACAAATTGTTAAGTATTCACTATTGTGGGAATCCGTTTTTTAATTCCCTTTTTTACGGTATCTTTCTCAGGCAGTGGTCAATATTTTTTCCACCCGTCTTTCAAGGATAAGGTGTGCTGCATCCAGCATTTTAGTCAGGTGCATGTACGGACCTATCATATTGCTTTCCGGCACGCGGTCATAGATTCCCATGGAGAAATAGACTACGCCGGACATAAAACAGTCGAACTCCTCTACGCTGTATTCTTTGAATGCTTTTTTGAATACCTGCAGGGGATTCCGGTACTCTTTCTCCGAAAGCAGACCGGGAAGCCATGGAACGGCATTTTCCGGCCGGATATTGAAGTCCTGTTTCTTTTCCCTGATGCTGATGAGATACCCGGCACGCACAAATGACCGCATCGCCTGGTGAAACTGAAAGAGGACGGAAGGATCTTCTTTGATCCAGCGGTCACTTTTTACGGCGTAATGTGTCAGCCCGTTTAGTTTCTCTTTGGATCCGGCCAGGTCATTGAACCGGAAAAAGGTTTCCATCAGCTTTACCCCGGAGTATTTCTTAGAATCTGCTCCAAACCGGGTTTCAAAATCTGTCCTGTTCCTTTTCCGGAACCTGTATTTCAGGAATACGTTTCTTCTCATAATTTGGTTTTATTTTGATTGGGCATAGCTCTGATGTACCAAGAATGTTACATCCTGGCATAAGCTGGGCCTGATCTGGTTTTGTTGATTGTTTCTTTTGTTTTCTGCTATACTCTTTTACTGACCGTAAGAAGGAAGTCCTGCCAATGCCGGAACCTCCTGCGCATACAAGTTAAAAAAGTATAGATGTATTTGTGTTCCCGCGAAAGCTTTGAAGCCGCAATAGGTTGTACACCCTATTGTACCGTACGTGATACTTATAGTAAAGCGGGCTTAGAAGATGAATGTAGAAAACAGAACAGCATAGAAATAAAACGGCATGGGACTCTACATTATCTAAACTGAGGTACTGGTATACCGCGCAACAGATAAGAGAGCCCACGCCTAGGTCGTGAGCTTCCTGCTTATCCTCTCGTTGCTTTAAATTACCAGTTTTCAGTTTGAGATTCTAAGCAATAGCTTCTATTATTCTTTGAAGTATCGCAAAGCTACTTTATTGTAGCTTATTTTACAAATATAGTAAAAATCCTTTTAATTCGGATTTCGGTCCGAGTTTTTTTTGATAATAAGTAATTTATTTGTTTCTATGACGGAAGCAAATAGAAAAATTGTTGAATTTATAAGGGATGAATGGGTTATCCCCTTAGACAATAATAGTAAATTTGCTGTAGATCATAATGTAGATGAAAAAACAGTCCGAAGAATAAGAGATGATGAAAATTATCAAATTTCTCTTCTTACCATCATGCGAATTTGTCATGCTAAGAACTTAACTCTTGCTAGTTTTTTTAAAATGGTTGGAATATAAATATTCAAATCTGTTGTACAAATCCTTTCATGGTCTTGACATTATAAATTAAATATTCTCGAAAAACAATATTATCTAAAAGTTTTTTGACAAAATGTTATTTCTTCCCATTAATATACCAAATAGAGAAATTTGCTTTTTTGATTGCATTTCAATTAAATAATTGAATCTTGTGTTTACTCACGTTTTTCTTTTTCTTCTTGGTCTTTTATGGTTTGTAAAAATGATAAAAAACATTACATTATTAAGGATTTTTAAATTCTTTTAGTTGATATAATGCTAACTATTTGGTCTCAATAATTATTAATTACTTTCTCAATATCAGTGATCATAAATCTTAGCATATTCCAATTTTTTAGTTTTGTATCTTTATTATAAACATCTTTTCTGATACTTAATAGAAATTTGGCAAATTTTTTCATCGTCTCATTTGGATTTTCTGATGCTTCACCTTTATAAAAACCTTGCATCATTTCATTATATGCATTTACCATTGTTATCTTTTCTAAATGAGAAAAATTACCAAAATTAATAAGATTTATATTTTTTGTGATAAATGGACTAATTATAAAAATCTTTTTTGCTGATTTAAAAATTTCATTTAGATATTTTAAATGATTATCCCTAGTTAAATTATTTATTATCATGCAGGATTTTATAGAGTTTACAAAATTTTAAATATCATTTTTGAAATTTTCCTTTACAGTATCATTTAGGCTTAACCATTCCTGTAACACAACAATTACGCTTTTTAATAAAATGTAATTCCGAGATTCATCCTCTTTGTAATTACCGTTAAATTTTCCACCGTGAAATAAATTATTTCTGACATCTCTAATTGATAAAGAAAGTTTATTAATAAGTGGTTGGTTTATATCACGAACTCTAGGTTTCCATTCAAGGTTTCCATCTGAGAATATTTGTATTTTAGGTGGATTATTTTTTAGATAATTTACAGCTTCTTCCAATATTTGATTTTTAAAGGGGTTGAAATTTTCTCTTATTGATATTATAAACCCATCCCAATCAGGCTGAAGTTTAGTTTCCGACCTATTATGATAACCAGATTCTTTTAATGCACATTCAAACCTAGAGAAAATTAAAAAAAATTATAAATCAGATGTTGACCGTTCTTATCATAAGTATTGTTAACTTTTTCCAAAAAAATTTCAGTTATAGTTGGTTTAGCTTTTTCATTCATAAGTTATTAGAATTAAAGTTTATAAATTAATGTTCTTTAATGTGTTTAAAATACTAGAAATGTCAACATTTTTTTTATTACAAATTTCTTCAAAAGCTGTACTGGTCAAAATTCGATTTTTATCGAATCCTACAAGTCTCGTTCTGTGAAATTCATATTCAGAATAAATTAAAAGTCTTTCTAAATTAGCATTAGCATTTTTTTTAAACGAATCACTTAAATTTTTTTTAGCTTTCATGGTTCCAATGAAGAATTTCATTATTTGCAATTGATGCTCATTATCTAAATCAATATTCAAAGGCATGTATACGGCTAATCCAGTTTGAATAAAACATAAGTTTTCCTTCATTATTGAATAGTCATTATTGAAATTTATTATGATTTTGACTGTGTTTCCTTCGATAGTTCCATTTTTTGAAGTCCACGTTGAATGGAAAGAATTAATTTGAGAATCATCAATTAAAACCCCAGAATGCCCAGTCAAGGAATCTAAAAGAGGTTTGGTAATATTATCTAAATCTCCAATTTTATCAGTTTCTTGTTTTTCTACTGCATCAATAAACCAATGTATTTCAACTTGTACTTTACCTAAAATTAGCCATTTGAAATTTCTTAACTCATTTCGTATATCTTGTATAAGTATGTCTTGGGTTTGTTTTTTTGACTGAGCAGTAATGATTCTTTTAAAATTGAAATCGATCTCTATTGAACTATCTGCAAATTCTTCAATTAAGTAAGGAGATTCGAAGTTGCAATTCTTATTTACAATTTTAACATTCATAATTTATATCAATTTATAATGTTTAATTTGATTTCCTTCAGTTTCAATATTATTTACGATAGCAACACTATATCTTGCTCGAGTTAAAGCTACATAAAGCTTAGACCTGCTTGTTTCTGCTAACTCTGATTTATTATCCACAAGCCATGCTAAAAATGGTTGGGTAGGATAAATTAATACTCTATCAAAAGATAATCCCTTAGATTCTCCGAAGTTCATGACTTTGAAATTTTCATTAACAAGTTTTCTTTTATTATCTCTTAATTGCATAGGATTGAAATTTAATAAATAGTTTTCAACATCTTTTTCCTTAATAAAAAAAACACCATCATGTCCAGTAATAATTTCATTTCCAGACTCTGTTCTTTGAAATTTTGGAAATAAGTCATTTGATAGGTCGCAAATTGCTTTATTACATCTGTAATTTATTAATAATGATTTTTTATCAGTATTAATTTTCATTGTTTGATCTTGGAAGAAATGAACAATACTCGACTTTGTAAACTGTTTATTTTTTGCAGAAATGTTAGTAACATAAGTGCCTTGCCTAGGATCACCAACCATTAATATTTGAGATGAACTATTAAAAAGTAGTTTGAGCAATTCTAAATCGTAACCAGCCAAATCTTGAACTTCGTCGATGAATATATGAGAATAAATCTTAGAGATTCTATTTATTAATTTCCCTTTAGACTTTTCATTGCTTCGTATAACAAACTTTGAAAGTTTATCAGAATAAATTTTAGTTGATTTTGAAAAATAATGCTGTTCAAAATTTTTTTCCTCTGAAAAATATATAGGCTTTTTACATTTGGTACATTCTTCTTTTACGATGTTTTCCTTCTTACACTTTTCACAAGGACTTGAATATGCTTTCAACCCAGATTTACCATTTACTAATATAAGTCCATTAATTTTTTTTTCAAATAGTGCCCCTTGGTAAGGTTTTACACCATGTTTTAATAAAAAAGAGAACCAAGTTTGGACAGTTATATTTTCTGGAATGCATTTGTTCTTTGTCACAAATTTTCTTTTTATTTCTGACTCATTAGCTTGTGTGAAAGTTGTAATTAAAACCTTTTCTTTTTTTTGTTTAATCGCCTCATCTATTAGAAAGGTTGTTTTACCAGAACCTGCAGCAGCTATAATTAGTTTATTTTTTTGTTGTAATTGCATCTAAAATATATTGAGGATAATTTAATTCATCATGCGTTTCAAATATTTTTAATGCACATTCAGTTTTATTACTTTTCATATAAATATGCATTTCATCATCTGTCTTAAAGTCTTTTTCGAAAATCTTATTCAATTTTTTAAGATTATTGACTTTTAAAAATTTAGGTTCTAAGGTATTATAATTAAAATTTTTATCTCCTATTTTCAAATTTCCACTATCTATTACACTGTCAAAACAAATTTCAATCCCGTCTTTAGCTTTATCACCTAAATACGCCTTATACTTTTTATTTAATGCATTAACGTTACCATCATTATCAGTAACTACTGAAACTTTAATTCCTAGTTTTTCTGCAATCTCTAAAAATCTTAGAAAGGAAGTTCCCACTGAAATTACATCTACAGCAGATTCAATTGGAAGTTTTCCATTATTATTTACCATAAATGCTTTCTGTACGACTAATTCATCTGAATCCCCCTCAACTAATATGGCTTTTTTACAAAGAATTAATCGTAATGTATCATACCCAGATAATTTCTCGAAAAAAAGTTTTGTATCTGATGAAAGATCATTTAATCTTAAAGTCTTTTTATTGTTAAGTAATATTAAGTGCTCAAGCCCTAATTTATTTGCAACAAAACTACTATGAGTAGAAATTAAAATCTGTTTATCTTCATTATCGTTTTTTATCTCATTGATTAACTGATTTAATTTTGAATAGGATAAATGATTCTCGGGTTCTTCTAGTAATATTATATTTGCTTCTTTTGCTTTTTTATGACCTAAAGCAAGCTTTGTTTTTACTAAACATTGTTCACCTTTGCCAATATAATGAAAGGGAATGTTCTCTAAATAGGTAACTAGACTGTTTTCCCATGCATTCTTAGATGATAGTTCTACGGATAGTTCTACTTTTTTATCTGAAATTTTAGACACCGTTCTTATCTTCTCATTTATTTTTTTGATGGCTTCTGTACCCATGAAAAATTCCTTCATTTGCCTATGAGCTTGAGAAATTTCTACAACTTCATTTGAACTCAAAAATTCTTTTATAATTCTTGAGATGTAAATATCCGAGCCATTTTGAAACTTGTTACTGGCCGAGTCTATAAGAGCAGATTTTATAGGAATAGACCTAGTTGTTATTCCTTCGTCACGAGAAAAGGTTGACCATAGGATGTTATAATATTCAATTGGTAATGTTTTAATTCCTCCAATCTTTACAAGTTCTTCATATTCGTTTTGAAATTTATTATCAAAGCAAATTTTTAGTGAAAAACCGCTTGCTTTATTTGGCTTTTCTCCATGATAATCTCCCTCAAATTCTGCAATATCATCTCCTTCAATAAAAATTTCAATTACTACCTCTGGTAAGCTTTGTGCAGTGTTTCCCTCTTCTAAGCTATTGATATATTCTTCTACGACTTCATTATTAAAAATATATTGGGATAATTCGTTTTTTAAATACTTACCATTGTATAAGCCTGTTAGAGCAAGATGAATAGCTTCAATAATTGTAGATTTACCAGCCTCATTATTACCAACTAGTATATTAATCCCTTTATTTAATATTATATGAAATTCCCCTTTGAAACTTTTAAAATTTTCAATATATACTTTTCTTATGTGCATTTTTTCTCAATTGTTAATTTAAATTTTTTGGTTATTGTTTAGTTGAAATCAAATTTACAAACTTTTTTAACTTTTATCATTATCATCTATATTCGTATTACAATATCATTAAAATTTGTGACTTGGCTATCCGTATTTTTACTATATTTTATTACATAAATAGATCACATTATTCAAAGATTTTGTATAACAACCTAACAAAAAAAGCCTTGACCAGTTGTTCAAGACTTAATTATTTTGAAAAAAATATACTCATTAGTTTTTAGAAATAGCCAACCCACATGTAGCCCTCAAAATAGCCTGATTGGACTTTATAAGTGCTGTCATTATACTTTTCGATAACAATTACTTTATTATTAATTGCATATCCAGTTTGTTTGCCATTCTCAGGGTTTAGACAGCAGCGTTAATTTATAATGCCGAGTACAGGAACCATCCTTACCTTGGCAAACGTGATGCTATAATACGTACCGTTACCCGCAACCAAGGATATGGTTTCGGGCATGTGAAGCGGGGACACAACCAGGTTGCTGCGGAGACCACAATCACACTCATGATAAAACAGATTGTACAGGAAATTATTGATGGTATATGCACAAGTTCTTCCGTGTAGTTACCAGTATGATCAGTGGTTGGGGAAGGATACCCTAGGTGAGCTTATAAATAATTTCGGTGATCTCTTCTTTTCGGGCATTTGCATATCCGGAATCTGAACCTACGACTTCAAAGCCATTTTTTTCCAACACCCTTTGTGAACCATAATTATCAAATGCTACCCTTCCGAATAACGGCCTGGTTTTTTCTAAATGCAGGAATTCCTGTAAGGCCTTTGTTCCTATGCCCCTACCCCAAAAACCTTTATCCAGCCAATAGGTAATCTCCGCATCACCTTCCAGAATGAATTTTGCAATGCTTCCCACAATAACATCATCTGCCAGAATAGTCTGATTATTGATCGTAGGGTCTGCCAGCAATTTTTTGAATTTGGTGAAGTAGGCAGTTTTGTCTGTTGAGTCTTTCGAGGTAAATGCAGCCAGATGATTAGCCTCAGGATCAAGCTGAAACTGAAATAAAAGTTCCAGATCAGTCTCCCCGGTGGGTCTGAGTTTAATCTCAGGGATATTATTTTTCATTTTTTTATTTTGTTGGCTGCTACAAATATAGTTATAATCTGATTGGATATTCTTCAATAAACCACATGATATAATTGCGTGGCAGCGAAGGATATTTTACAGGATATAGTCCAGATCTTTTTCAAAAAACACTATCTTTCAAAAGAAAATTCCAAATATTCCGTTTAATTCTTAAATTTGGCTAATGCGAAAGAATCTTTATTTCACCATTATATTATTTTCCCTTACCAGTTGCTATACGTACCAGGTAAAAAAACAAGCAGATCCGGCAGCTGACAATAAGCTTGC
The DNA here is from genome assembly GCF_003385595.1 of Chryseobacterium flavum. Lineage (GTDB taxonomy): Bacteria > Bacteroidota > Bacteroidia > Flavobacteriales > Weeksellaceae > Chryseobacterium > Chryseobacterium flavum. The sequence continues at coordinate 117,664 of NZ_QNUE01000009.1, forward strand.
TAATAACGCTTCTCCGCAAATGAAAAATACAGCAGGATCTCAAAACCCAAATGCACAACAGGCTCCTGTTCCTGTCAATATCCAGGAAAAACTGTCACCCAATAAAAATGTAAAAATTGATGTTGACGGCAAGAGCTATAAAATAATCGTTGACCGTTGGGAAAGTGACAGCCTGGTTGCACACCCTGTTCATCAGCCTAAAAAGATCCTGAAATTCCATAAAAACCAGATCAATGGCGAGAGAATTGCAGAAAAACGCTTCTCACAACCCATCGCTGATATTATTACGGTTGCTGCTTATGCCGGAATTGCTGCGACAGTGTGGTTCCTTCTCCGTTAATTTTAACTTTTTTCAGAATATTTTTATTAGTAAAATTTCAATCCTCATCATTTAAAAGATTCCTCTGCCTGGTCCCCGAAGCTTCCGGACCTGGAGCATGTGAAATTTATTTTTCCTTTGGGTGATTGCAGGAATTCATCAATAAAAACAAAAAGCATCATTCAAACAATGATGCTTCTTTATTTCTCAGGCTGCTACTCTATTTCAACTATTCATACTTAGAAAAATCAACGGCAAATATACAACGGTTCACCTGGCTGCCATTCTGAGCCCCGGCATTGGGTTCATATTCCGTGAGACTCCATAAATATCCGTAAGTGGCTTCATAATAGAGGGATTCCGCACCATACGGCCAACGGTAACGTACCGTATCATCAGCTCCATCGGTATACCGTGCCAGCCTTGCATTGGACCCATAAGAATTGCTTGGCGACCCGGTACAGGAAAGCCATGTCCTGTTTCCTTTCCGGAATACCCCCTGGATACCATGGGCATGGTTATCCGCAAAAAGGCTGTTTTTAGGCGCTACAGTAACAATCCCTGAATTCTGCATCATTCCGCTGGCATCCACAGGAAAGCCAAATACTTTAGGTACAATGGATGCATCAGCACTGCCGGCATAGTACTGACCCGTCCAGAGCTGTGTCCCTTCCTCATTAACCTGTATGGTGGAAAAAGGGCTGGCATTATTGATCTGCTGATATCCCGTCTGAGGCAATATATACCGGTAATTGAAGGCATATAAATTCCCGCTGGCATCTTTACCACATTTGCCACTGGTAGTGTCACCTGTGCTTACTTCAATAATTTTATCCAGATCAAATATCCTGACACCCAGGTTTGTACTGCTGAGGTAAATCTTCCCTTTAAAATAGGCAATCCCACCGGCATGCACTTTCAGTGGAGCGTAAGTACCATATTGGGTATAGGTAGTGGTACCAGTCGGAATATTCGGCTGCACCAGCAGGATATGCCGGTAGGTAAGGTAAGTAGCTGAACCTGGACTGATATCAATCAGCGTAATGCGGGAACCTTTAAATTCAGCATCATCTTTTGCATACCAGCTCACCAGCAGGTAACGCACCCCATTCCTGGTAAATCCTGCAATACCCTGCGGACGCCAGATGGATGTGGTTTCATCATCCGTATTCCAACGGATCCCCCTTACCCTGTTTTCTTCCGGGATATTGAATCCGTAGACCTCAGTATAAGAATTTCCGCCAATCGCCTGCCGGTTTTTATTGACCTGCGCAGGATTTAAAAAGCTGAAGCCAGAGCTGATATACGTACTGGTATCCACATAAGCATTAACGCTTACCTCTTCAGCCGTTCTGCCTGTATTAAGTTTTGAAGGACGTTCTTCCTCCGCTGAAACAGAAGCAATGTCATTATTCTGACATCCGGTGCCCGCTACCGTAAGCATGAGCATCCACACAAGTAATTGTTTTCGAATCATAGTTAGTTTTCAGGGGTGTAACAAGGTTGAATACATTTTGATAATTTGTCAATCGCCCACGAAACTATCGGATTCCATTTTTATTCAGATCACCTTAACATTAAATCTGTATTAAATTTATGCATTACACTTCCCTATCAGCCATCTTAACAAAGGCTCAACACCTCATGACTGCTGATCAGAAGTTGAGTAAATTGAACGTAGAGGTTAAGCCAATACTCAATCTTTTGCCAAAGCTGTCCCCACTGTCTTTAACATTAAAAATATCATTACCCTGAACCACAATTCCCAAAACAGGATTCCTGACCCCGGAAACTTTATCCTGCTTCGTTAAAAAAACGATTCCACCCACATTAGAGACCGGTTTTTCTTTTCCCATATTGTTTGCATAATAGACCGTAAAACCAATCTTGAACCTGTCTTTATTCTCTTCTTCTTCGGAAGTAAGATAGGTGTAGGCCAGCCTCAGGGGTATGGTATTGTATTCCCTGTACTCACCGGTTTTGGCATTCAGCTTACTACCGGCCTCTCTCTGACCACTGAAATCCGGACTATTCATTAAGGTAAAATCTTTTATCTCAATATCATCCAGATCATCATAATTACTGGTATTGCTGAACCCGACGATAGAGGTTACAAGATGTTTTCCTTTAAACAGCATATTATAATTAAAGGTTACAGAATGGCCTTTAAAGGTAAATTTATCTATCTGCTGGTCATAGGGATTTACCGGTTTATATAATACGTGTTTCTTCAGGGCAAATTCATATTCAACGGAATAAAAATCAAAAAAGGAACTGGTACTGTTCATCGACTTATCCGAGAAAAGCCCTAACTGATTAAATCCTAATTTATAATTGGAATTAACATTAAAATCACCCCCGGAAAATAGTTTGGACACTCCTCCGGACGGTTTTCCCTTCACCGTAAAAGTAAAGTATTCTGAAGGCAGAACACGGGTCTTATTTTTTAATGCTAAAATAGCCTTCAGCTGTAAACTTTCATCTGATGTATTGACATTTCCCAATAAAATATCATGGGTAACATTCATATTATTATTCACAATTTCCACTCCGTCTGAGGTCTGTAACAAAGACTGGGAACTGATATGGGATCCCCATAACAAAACAATAAAAAAAGCGATCTTTTTCATGACTCAAGCAGTGTTTTTATGTTATACGATATGGTTCCTATCCCATTGCTTATTTTACAGGATATATTTTTAACCGTTTTCTGATCAATCCTGATTTCGAGATCTGCTTTTGCCCCGTTTATTCCCCTGGCTATAAGAACAAAATTAATATCATGATCGGTAGGAAAATCCGGCAGACTTCTCTGTAAATACAATTGCCCGTCCGCTGTTTTTCCTTTTCCCCATAATCCTACCGGATGCCCTTCAACCGTAACCTGGCAATCAAAAATGCTTCCCCAGATCAGGATTTTTAAATCAATGTTGTGTGTTTTCATCGTGTCATTTGTTTTGGTTTACTCAAATTTACACCGCATGTGTTTGCGGGGAAATAACACAAAAGGGTACTATTTATGCCCGTGAATTTTACTTTTTGTCATTTTAAAAAGGTTATTTCCGGAATTTCCAATACATTGTCAGCCTGGAATACTGAGGGTATCCTCTTTTTAAGTATTTTTACATCACAATACAATAATAACATATGAAAAGACTCATAGTTGCAGGAATCATTACCCTGGGGGGATTTCTAACAGCAAAAGCACAGTGTAAAAGCGTCTCCGCATTAGCAGAAAATTTTGATACCTGGAAAGACATCAATAAATGCTGGACAGCCAACTCAGGAAAAGCCATGCTCTATGCCAGCGACAAAAGAATTATATTTTACTCCATGTACAGCCCCGGAGAAAATATGTATTTAGTGACTCCCAAAATTGTACCCGGAACCTACACCCTCAGCCTTGATATTTCAGACAACGGAGGTGAAACTACACTGGAAGTCTTTTCAGCAGCCAGCCCTTCTGATGCAAAATCATTTGTTACCATCGCCAAACCTTCCAAAATAACAGGAGAGAAAAAAACATTTACCATTTCTGTAAAAAAAGAAACCCATTTAGGTATAAAAGTCTTACTGAATATCGTGCATCAGGCTGTTTACCTGGATAATTTTTCATTGAACCCAAAAAAATAGATCGTTTTAATTGAGTGATGTGACTGGATTCTGTTTATTCTGTTACAAAAAATACTGATGATTATAAATGTAAAAACCACTGCTATTGGGCAATGGTAATACTCTTCTTGCATCAGCGAAATTGTTAGTTGTTCCATGACTCAATCCATTGCCCCGCTGTTTTCGTAAACTATTTAGCTTTTCCATCATTTATTACTAAAAATATAAAAATTCAAGATTCTTATTAAACATAAAAGCCACTGAATCAGCAGTGGCTTTTATTATTACTAAAAAGAAACTTCTCGAATCTCTTTTTGTTCTAAATTATCGTAAAAATAAATGGTAAAATTTTCTATTTTTATCAAGTCAATTATCTGATACATATCTGATATTAAAATAATTTCTAAAGTAGAAGTATTTATTTTAGCTAAATAAAATCCTGAGTCAAACCATCTTCTTTTAAAACAAGGGATATAAATAAATCCATTGTTATATAGTAATGGCCCACCAAACACTTCTTTTTTTATAATGTTTCCATCAATGGACAGCTTACCAACCTCAGGGCATCCTTGACAAATTTCATATGTGTTTAAATACAAAACTTCTTTTCCGTTTGGGAGCTTTATATTAACGTTAAAACTTAATGGGTTTTCTAATTTCATTGATCTTATCTGATATCATTTTAGTTGCTGCTTTTGCTACACTATTACTTCCTCACACGCACAACAACACTCTTATTTATGTATAATTATATAAATATATTGTTATAAGAATATATGCTAAAAAATTAACAAATACATAAAAAAAACTTAAATGCTTTCTTTTCAATATTATTACCGATAAAATAAAATGCAATAAAATGATAATAGAATAGAAAACCCAAATTTTATATTGATGTTTTTCACTATTATTTGCATAGCCTAATAAAAAACAGGAAAAATACCAAACAATAATGAAGATTAGCATTAGTAGCATATCAACAAAAATATATTTAAGTATTGATTTCATATTAATATTTATTGAATAACTGTAACTGTTATATTATACTTTTTCTTCATTTCTTGAATAAAATTATTAATTACCTGTTTACTACTCCCAACTTTCATAAAGGCTGATATTTTCCTGTATATGATTGCCTGAAAAACATCCGGGCAAGACACTCGCGCAAGAGAAAGGGTAGACTATGGTAATATAAGTCTATATTTATTTTGGTTTTTCAAACGATAAACATATATTTTATTTGTACTCTTTGTTGAATCAAGTTCAATCTTTATAGGAGTTTTTTTAACATAATCAATTCCGTCATCATATTCTACTGCTTTTTTCATTGGAAAAGACATGGTAAAGATATATTCATCTTTTTTATTTAGTTCATTATTTCCTTTTACATCAATTCCAATATTTTTTAAATCATAATCAGATATAATATATCCAAAACTCTCATGAAAATATGATTTTTTAAAAAGAGAATCGTTAAAAATTTTAAAATTACATTCACCTACAAATTCAGTCTCTACTTTTTTTTCTTTATTAATGAAATAGAAAATTAAAAGAACAACAAATAATAAAGTTATTACTAAAGTTAGCTTTTTCATATTTAATAATTATGTTTAGGTACAGTAAAATGTGTTTTTGGAGCATTCGGATTACTACTTTGTTTACCATTTTGAAAGTATTGCCAAACTCCGCCATAATACCACTGAGTAGTTGCCTGACCCGAACCATTAAAATTTACCTTCTTGTTTGTGCCTCTAACATATCCAACATCAGTATCCCTGCTAAACCCTCTTGCTAATGTTGTACCTTCAGTCATTGGAGCAGCATCAGGATTATTAGAATTACAAGTATTCAAAAATAATATTCCTTTTGAAATATCTGCTTTTGGATCCGGTAAATCTGAAATTTTTTTTCCTGGTGTTTGAGAACTATTAGTTTTTCCAATACAATATATTCCTCGTCTCTTATTTATAAGTTATGATTCTGTAAACTTTATCCAGATAGTTCTGTAAAAAAATAAAGTAAATAAAATAGTACTAATGATAAAATTAGCAATCGCATCTGTATTAATTATATTTTTTTTACTATAAACAAAAAGAATATATTCAATGATAAAGCAAGCAAAAATTACACTCAACCATATTTTTTTCTTTTTTAGAGAATAATAAATTGGAAGAGAGAAAAATACTATATCAAGAATTGGAAATACTAAAACTATCCATAGATAATAAAACAAATCTTTTCCATTTTTTATATGGAAAACACCCTTTAACATTGTAAAATCATTGTTTATTATCATTAAGAAAAAATAGAATATTATACATTTTGTAAACAAAAAGATGCATATATTTAAGAATGTAGGTTTTAACATATTAATTTCTTTTATAAATCGTGATGGATAATAAGAAAAATCTCGTATTGGTTGCCCTCCTGTTCTTCCTTCTCCCATTGTTGGAGGAGAATAACCTTTGATAAGAGCCGTATGGTTCCTACAAAAGAAGGTGCTTATAACCTCTAATTGTCAGGAACACTCTATAATTTATAAATGATATCCTATTAATCTTCTTTTGTTTTTTCTAACTCAGGATCTTCTGCATTTCTTATATCTTTAATTCCTTTGCCCATCTGTAGCTGCAACAATAATAACTTCTGCTGTTTTTTCTCCTGTTATTTTCCCTGCTGTCCTAACTATTCCATAAATACCAAATTTCATAGAATTAGCACACTAACATCATAATCACTTAGGTGTAATTGTTAATTGCTTTTTTTATTCCATCAATAGGATGGACTATGAAATCTCCAATCCTTGAATGTTGTGACAAAACCTTCTTTTGGTTCTAACGTTGAAGCTTCAGGTCCTGTACAACGCTAATATGCTTTGCCTTTACCGGCTGTCCGAAAAACATTCTGGCTTTAATTTCGAAATCCCCGGCATCACCTGTAGTATAAAACACAGATTCTTCGTTTCTTGAACAACAGGACTCAAGCCCGGTATGCCGGTTCAGGTATTCTTTTAAACTCCGGGCAACTAAAGGTCCCTGAGAAATAATTCTGATATGACCGGGAACAAACTTCTTAATAACAGGCAATAATAAAGGATAATGGGTACATGCCAGCACAATAGCATCAATCTGTTCTGACTGCTGCAGCAGTGCTTCTATATCTTTTTGTACCTGGTAACCGGTCTCTGCGGTATTGATTTCCCCGCTCTCTACCAATGATGCCCAACGAGGGCAGGCGTGCTGGTATACCGTAATTTCAGGATTAAACTTATTGATTTCAATGGTATAGGATTCGGACTTTACTGTTCCGGTAGTAGCCAGGATGCCTATTGAATGAGTTTCTGTATAACGATGTACAATTTCGGTAGTGGGCCTGATGACCCCGAGCACTTTTTTTCCCGGAGGAAGATCATTTTGCTGGATTGTCCGTAAAGCCCTGGCCGAAGCAGTATTGCAGGCCAGTATGACCAGATTGCAACCCAGTTCGAAAAGCTTGAATACACATTCCCGGGTATAATTGTACACCGTTTCGAATGATTGTGTGCCATAAGGAGCACGGGCATTGTCTCCTAAATAAATATAATCATATTGAGGGAGCAGCTGCCGGATCTCCTTAAATACGGAGAGACCGCCATAGCCGGAATCAAAAATACCGATAGGGCCGGGCTTAAGTTCTGCTAAAGATCGGATTTCCTCTTCTGTTACAGTATTTTCAGCGATTTCTTTACTTCCGGTTGCTGCCATATTGCTGTTGCCTGTTCAATTAGTTTTCAGACACTACAAATATAACCTGTTTGAAGAAAAAAACCTGCATTTATTCTGCATACAGCTGTGAGGGATATATTTTACCACTTAACAACAGTACCTCAGGTATTTTAAGGTACTGTTGTAATACTGATGAATCATATCGTATTGATCAGTTTTTTTCTGAAAAAGATCAGTAATGAACTGAAAAAGATCAGATAAGCAATATTAAATACCGCTCCGCCTACCCATCCTGAATAAGGAAGCGGCAGGAGATCTTTTACAGGAATTATAAGTAAGGTCAGGACAAAGGGGGTAAAGAAAGCCATCCACCATGGAAGCAGGGTTTTATTCAGAACAATACATACGGCAAACGAAATCCAGCCTATTGCCAGAACTCCAATAGCCGATCCCCACGCAATATTCAGCATTTTCATAAAGCTCTTCCCTGTTTCCAAAAGATAAGGATGCGAAACAGGATCTGTATGATAAACTGCTTTATAGATCTCTCCTACATAAAAAAATACGGCATGGCCTAAAGGAGATAAGACCGCACCTGTCAGCAAAACCCAATACACAAAAACAGCATATTTTTTTTCCTTATCTTTAAAAAACTGATATACCAGCCAGGTAGCAGGAAGCAGCAGCGGAGCGGTAAGGGCCCCGATCAAAGCCCCAAACATCAATCTCGGAGTAGATCCTTCAAGCATCAGGGTGGCAAGCTCAATATCTGCCTGGTCTGCATACGTTTGTGAAAATAACGGATAATCAGCAGGGTCCGGATCAAATCCGGCCACAAAAATGTCTCCGGCAAGCCAGCATACAGATACTGTTATTGCTGCAACAAAAGACCATTTTACTTGGTTTGAATAGTTCATAATTTCTAATAATTTATTTTGGTTTTACATTTTGGACCCAATCTCTGTATTATGAGATTACACAAGTGTTATTAAGAATCATTCTAAATAATTACTATATTTGTTGCAAAAATAACCTGCAAAACCTGTTTACAAGGTATATAAGAAGGAATAAAAAGTCCGCAAAAAGGAATTTCTAATCAAAAAAGAAAACACATGATTGTAAGTCTGCACAATGGAAGCACCAAACAGATATTCATTGAAAAAGAGTATCCCGACACTTATTTTAACAATAATGATAAGATCATGGAATGCGTTACCGATCTTAAGTCTCCTTATGGAAGCGGGAAGTATCATGAGATCTGTTTTAAAAATGTTCATATTGGCTTTGGTACCGTAGCCCTTCGTAACAAAGTGCTGCTGCATCTTGAAAGTGATTCCGACAGCGTAGAGATGCATTTTACCCTTAAAGGGAAGACTACGGCTGTTTCCGGGAACTTCCACAAAACAGTGCATTTTGACAATGCCCAGCATAATATAATCTATGCTCATCAGATGTGCGGAAGCATGGAGTTTGAAGGTCCTGAAATGCAGTTTCTGGAAATCAACCTGTCCCCTCATTTTTTCAAAAGATTTCTTCCTGATCATTCAGAAATATTCAATACATTCAGAAATTCAATCGAGAAACAGCGCTCCTGTCTGATCCATCCGGAACATCACCGCATCAGCTTTGAAATGTACCGGATTTTAAATGATATTATAAATTGCAGCAGAACAGGAATTTTTAAAAAAATATTTCTTGAAGCCAAAATTATAGAGCTCCTCCTGCTGCAGCTTGAGCAGTTTTTTAAGAATGAGCGCCCAAAGCCATTCCTTTCTGGAAAAGATCAGGATAAAATATATGCCGTACGGGATTATCTGGTTCAAAATATTGACCAGTACCGATCTTTAACTGACCTTGCCCATCAGGTAGGAACCAATGAATTTACCTTAAAAAAAGGCTTCAAGGAAATCTTCGGGACCACCGTATTTAATTTCTGGAATACCATCAAAATGGAACAGGCAAAGAAAATGCTTTTACATACAGATCTTAATATCAGTGAAATTTCAGAGCTGACGGGATACAAAAACCCAAGGCATTTCTCAGCGGCATTTAAAAGACAATATCATGTTATTCCCAGTAAATTTAAAAATAACCGGCTGACTTAACCTATTATATTAATTATGGAATGTATGTATTGGATCATTGACTTTATATGCTACACTCTTTTACATCATTCTTTCCGAACATGAACAATAAACCCAAAATAGAAAAAAAAGCAGTAACAGCCGTAAACAGTAAGGAAGTCGAAACCGAAACTGATACATGGAAATCAAAATATTTCGATGCCTGAAGAAACAGAAACTCCCTTATTCCTATACCTGCAAAGGAAAGTAAACTTAACACTGAACTTCCTAAAAAGATAATAAGATAAATGGTGAAATTTCCGCTGACATCCAGACTTTCCAATAAAAAAAGAAAGCAAATACTCTGCAGCCCCTGGATTAAAACTGAAATAAAAAGTGTCTTTAAGAGAATCGGCTGATACACTGGAAATAATTTTTTAATGATCAGAAACACCAGCAGGACTCCTGCCAAAATAAATATAATGGCTCCGGGAATCCATTGAACAGGGATCAGAAACATAATAAAGATGAGCATTAAAACACCTATAGCCAGTAAACCGTTCAGACGGTCATTGAAGATAGATGAAGTAAGTTGCCTTGCATTCCAGCTGAATTTTTGATTAAGGATGTAAATCTTATAAGCATCCCCTCCTATTCCCCCGGGGATAAAAAAATTATAGAACATTCCCAGAAAGTACAGCTTTACATTATTTTTAAAATCCAGGTCAAAATTATTGGCCTTTAAATAAAATTCCAGCCTTTTGGCAGACAGCACCTGTGAAACCAGAAAAAAGACTGCTCCGGCAATAACATACCCAACATTGACCCCAGACCAGGTTTTTGCAATATCATGAAATGGTATTTTCCTGAAAACAAAATACAGAAGAGCAACACTGACCAAAACTTTCAGAATATTAACACATATTTTCCGCATGCTCTTTTTTCTTTCTGAAGCTGGTGATCTTTCTGATACTGAAGGGTCGTTTACTTTGAGACTCATAATAGGTTTTCATTAACATATCAATGATAATTCCTGTTGTAAAAAACTGGATACCAATAAATACCAGAGGAATTCCTAAAGCCAGCAATGGTCTCCCCCCAATATCATGCCCCATTACTTTTTCTATTAAAAGATATCCGTTAATAAACATTCCTATCGTAAAAGCAATCAATCCTATATTCCCGAACAGATAGATCGGCTTGCTAAGATATTTCTGGTTAAATAAAATTAGAAGCAGATCATTAATAACTTTAAAAGTCCGGTTGATCTTATATTTGGAAACCCCGGATTGCCTTGCGTGATGCCTGACAGGTATTTCCGCTATACGGGCACCGTTCAGATGTGCCATAAGGCTGATAAAACGATGATTCTCACCATATAGGTTCAGATCTTTTGCTGTTTCATACCTGAACACTTTCAAGGCACAGCCCTGATCTGAAATATCAAGCTTTGTTGTACTTTTAATAATAAAATTTGCTATTCCGGAAGGGACCGTCTTGAGCAGGGAATCCTGGCGGTTCTGGCGTTTTCCGACCACCAGATCATAGTTTCCTTCTTCAAGTAAACCGATCATAGCCGGAATATCAGCCGGATCATTCTGGAGATCCCCGTCCAATGTGATAATATAATCTCCCGAGGCGTAGTCGAATCCGGCCATCATTGCAGAACTCTGGCCGTAGTTTCTTTTCAGCTGGATCAAAACTACATCAGGATCATTTTTCTCTGTAATTTCCCTGACAGTCCTGTCCCTGGAATTATCATCAATAAGAATAAGCTCATAATGAAAACCGTTCATCGTTTCCCGGATCCGGTCTATTATGAGTGCAGCATTCCCCTCTTCGTTATACATAGGGACAACCAAAGAGTAAAATTTGTTATAATCCATTATTATTTGTTTAACAGATTTTATTTAAATTTGCTTTGCGGGCTTTAGTAAAATTATCAAAAAAAAGATCCTTCAAGATGAACAAAATGTTACTATTACCGCCTCCTCAATTACGTTTTCTTTACATTGGGTTTTCTATAGTATATCTCTCAGGCCTGTTTATTCCGCTTATGGAAAATGACGCTGCCCAACATGCTTCTATGGCTATGAGAATGACTTTAAACCATGACTTTTTTAATATCTATAAGGGAGATGACCCATACCTTGATAAGCCTCACCTGCATTTCTGGCTGGCTGCTATTTCAATGAAGATTTTCGGAATCAACCATATCGCCTACCGGATCCCTGCTCTTTTGGCATTACTCCTGGGAGCTTTTTCTACCCGGAAACTGACGGACCTGCTGTACAATAATGAAAACATGGGACATATAGCTTCCCTTATTTTCCTTTCAGCCCAAACCATTATTCTTTCTGCTCATGATGTAAGAACAGATGCCGTTCTTACAGGCTTTATTATTTTTTCCATCTGGCAGTTTGTAAAGTTCGTTAAAACTCAAAATAACCTGAGTATACTTCTTGCAGGACTGGGAGCTGCCCTGGCCTTCTCTTCAAAGGGATTGATGGCTGTAGTGATCATAGGATTCTGTATTTTTTCCTATTTGTTGTACTCCGGAAAGTGGAAGCAGTTTTTCAATGTAAGAATTATTTGGGGAGTGATCAGTTTTGCTGCCGGAATCTTTCCGGTTTTATATGCTTACCATCAGCAATTTGGAGCAGAAGGAATACGATTTATTTTATTTAACCAAAGTATGAACCGGCTTACAGCAAGCGGCTTTAAAGAGACAAGCCCGGATTACCTGTTCTTTTTTCATACGCTCTTATGGGCATTTTTACCATTCTCCCTGGCTTTTTATTTTGGAGTTGCCGGGAAAACAGCCTTTTTTATAAAGAATAAATTCAGAAAAATACAAGGAGTTGAATTCTTAACTTTGGGAGGATTCTGGCTGGTGATGCTCCTTTTTTCAGCCTCAAAATTTAAGCTGCCCCATTACCTGAACGGATTAATTCCTATTCTCTCTATCCTTACAGCATCTTACCTGTTCAATATCTATAAAAAAAACAGGATCGGAGAATTAAGAATTCTCTATATTATTCAGCTGGTGGTAATCTTTGCAGCCATTCCTGGTTTAGGTTTACTGACCTGGTACTTTACCGGAATAGAAAATATTCTTTTTTTTATTTTATTTTCAGCGGTTTACCTTTATCTACTGATCAGGATTTTCAGCAAAGAAAATATGTTCAGCAAATATGTTTTTATTTCGTTGGTATTTTCAATAGCGGTCAATATTTACCTGAATACCCAGTTCTATCCGGTTCTTACCCGGTACCAGGGAAGCCTCCGGATGGCGGAATATGTCAACAAAAAAAATATTGATAAATCCAGAATCTTTATGCTGAATGGTTACGAAGCCTGGGCATTTGATTTCTATACCCGCCGGAATACTCCGAGAATTAATGAAAATACACTGCAAAAAGGGGATTACCTTGTCATTTATGATGAACATTTAGCTGGTCTTAAAAGAAAATATACCTTAATTGACAAAGAGAATCATTACCGGATTACCAGGCTTTCAGTAAAGTTTCTAAATCCCGGTACCCGCTCAGCACAATATGAAAAAATATCCCTGATCAGAATTATGGAATAAAACATTTCCTTTTGCTCCCTGGACATGATACAATAAAAACAGCATCATTGCTTTAATGATGCTGTTTTTTGTACAGACATGAGTCTTTATTTTTCCGGAGTATTTATTAATTTAATTCCCGGTTTGTTTTTCTGATAAAGTCATCCCATTGCCTGTTCAGATAAGCAACAGCCTCTCTTTTTTTGTTTTCATTAAGGGAAGAATAGTTAACCGAATTAAAAACAAGTTTTTTTAATGCTTTTACATCCAGTTCCCAATACACAAAAGCAACCCAGAAGTCATAGCTGAGACCTTCATATCCATATACTGACGGGTCATCACTGTTGATAGAACATTGCACACCATTACTTAATAAGACTCTTGCAGGATGATTCCTCATATCACTCACATAGCCCAGGATCTGGTTGCTGACCGGGCTTACTTCTACCAACTTATCCTGTTTTTTTATCAGCTCCATTGCTTTTGGAAAATAAACCAGATTCAGTCCGTGCCCGATTCTTTGATTATTCAGTAAAGCAAGATCCAGTACATTTTTATTAAAAACAGAATTGCTTTCTCCGGCGTGTAGAAAAAGAGGCATTTCTACCCCGTATTTTTTAGCAAGTCCATTTAGTTTTGTCCAGCTTTCCTGGAAAGAATAGATGCTGTTTCCGGCAGCCTCATCTGCAACCAGGTCAAAGCCAGAGATCATATCCGGAAATTCCTTTTTAAGTTTAAAAGCAATATCAAGTTGCTTATCTATATTTTGCGGATCAAAAAATTTAAAGCTTGAATAGATTAATTGCAAACTAAACCGGGGATCTGTCTTGTGTACTTCTTTCAGGACATCCTGCAAATCTGTAATGGAGGTCTTCAACGGGTATTTTCCATGCTGAAAATCGTACAGTTCGTCAAAGATAAACCTGATTTCCACGTGCTGTACTTTATCTTTTACCAGATCCTGAAAACCTTTCAGATAGTATTCCTTAAAAAAAGGACGATAAGGCAGCAATAAGCTGATCCGTTTAAAACGTTTCTCAAATTCAATCCAATAATCTGTGTAATTACAAAGACGATCTCTTTTTAGTGTCAGAAGCTCCTGTAATTTCTTCTCAAAATCAGGATTGGAGACCAGTTTCTGATCAAGACTGACAAATCCTTCGGGAACTTTCCCTTTTTCAAAAAAAGCCAGCTGGCCAAAAATAAACTGGTCATGATCCTCATGATCATAGACATAGCATTCTTTATATTTTCTTGCTGCTGTAATCAGCCATTTTATATCGGTTACTCCTCCACTGTGTGTATGCAGTAAACCTCCTTTAGGCATCTCTTGAATCACACTGAACAATTTACTGCTTTCTATCAGTGGCTTAATTTCATTAAAAGAGCTGTTAAATAAAGAAATCTTCTGTTTTTCAGTATCTGTAAGCAACTGTTTCCTTAATTGAAATAATTTTTGATCCAATATCTTCTCAGATTCAGACAATTGGATATCAGCATCAAAAGCAAGCAATTCATTTTCGTGTTCCAATAATTTCCAGCTCTGCTGGTAACCGGACTGGCCGGCAACTCTGCTTTGAGATCCAAATAGAGGAAATCCTAAAAGCAAAATGTAGGTAAAATATTTTTTCATCATAATCTCTGGCAATCGGTGAATACTCAACCATTAAAAAAATACTTTACTGAACAGGAGGCCTGTATCAATAAAGTTACTTCAAAATTATAACTAATTTTCTGGAAATGGAATTAAATCAGGAAAAACAAGTTATAAAAAAATAATAATGAAGAGATTGTGTGCCCCTATAACAAAATCACCATTAAACTTAATTGTTGAGCATATCCGTATTAAACCAGTCGGATGGAAGCCGGAAAATAAAAAAGATTCCGAGAATTTTTCTTTTTCATTATTGAAGTTAATATCATCTACAACACCGCTAAATTATTGCCCTTTAAATGTCCCTTTCTTAAGATCAATCTTACAGTTATCCGTCAGGATATGGATTTTAAGATTTTCGGCATAGACAGGAGTCCCTTTCTTTACAGTTTTGACATTGGTCTGAGCTATATTTTCCGCATTGACAAGCCATACCATACCTGAACCTTTGCAGATTGCATGTCTACCCTCTTCGATCAATAATGCTGTGTCTTCACCCAACCCGATTCCCCAACATTCAGGATGTAAAATCGCGGCATGTGCAAGTCTTCCAAATCTTGCCCTGTGAACAAAATGAGTATCTACAATACAATTATCCATAAAACCCAACCCCGGAGCCAGCTCTATATCATTTTCCAGAATAGCTTCTCCGTTTATGGCTTCAAGAATTACTATTTCAGGCATACACATAGCTCCGGCACTTGTTCCTGCAATCGTAAAACCTTCTTCATTGATGTATTTATCGATCAGCAGATCTTTTAAAACCGAGTGTTTCAGGATATCACATATCTTTTCCTGATCTCCTCCGGTAAAAAAAATACTTTTTGCAGCCTTAATCCTTTTTAACTGGTAATCAGAATGCTCCCTGTCATCACAAATATCAAGGAAATCAAAATTCGAGTAACCTATTTCTGAAAATGTTTTTCCATACATTTCATGCATGCTTTCAGGTTCGCTGGTTGCTGCTGTAATCACCTCAATACGGTCATCCTTTGACTGAGCTAAGAGCTTCAGGATCTCATGAGGTGAGAAATTACAGTTTTTCTTTTCCATTTCTCTGTTCTCATCATCATCTCTGTCTTCTTTACCTCCGATTATTAATAAGCGTCCTTTGGGATTCATAATATATTCTTTAAATTAATACATAGCCTGCTTTAAGCAATAATTTATAATCATTCCTTAATACTTTGGATATCCGTATCTGCACCTCTTATAATTAACAATCTGCCTTTTGGGATCATCGTCTCATGGGGTTCAGGATATTTATAATTCAAACTTAGACAATACGACTCCTGATTCTTATGATGCTGATCACATTCATTTAGTTTGAAATCTGATATAACCTGAGCCATAAGAAAACTCAGCTTAATAATGTATCTTTATCTTATGATAAAACAGAGGAATAATGAGTACAGTAACAACAAGCAGGTTCAAAAGGCTTCTCGGAACCTGGAACACATCAGGTAAAATCATCACTAAAGAAGGGAACATGGAACTCCGGGGTACAGACTCCTATGAATGGATACTTGACGGAAATTTCATTCTACATAAAGCCCATGTTATGATGGGTGACGAAAAAGGGGAAACCCATGAGATCATTATACCAGACAGTATACCCGATACAGCACAAATGCAATATTTTAATTCGAAAGGGGAACATGGAATCATGCGCGGAGAATTAACTGAAAATACATTTATAATCAGAGGGGAAGGAATCATATTTGAAGGCATCATCAACGAGGATGATACCCAAATCACAGGGCATTGGTATCTTCAGTCAGAACATGATACCCGTGAGCTATTTATTGAATTAAAATTAGAGAAACGATGAAAGAACCTTTAATTCGGGAAAAAACTCAGATCAGCACGGTAGATCATTGTTTCACTCACAACAGAACGGATGGCTTTACTTTTTAAGCTCTTTTCAAATTCAGCAACTTTCCTGTTAAGATCTTCGCTTATTGCATATTCTCCCCAATTATCAAAACCAAGCATCAGGATGACCTGGCTGGTATCTCCGCCGTCAATCACCTGATAAGTTTTAAAGAACCTGATCTGTTTTGAAGTATAATAATCTTTGAGTTTTTCACTTACTTTAACAGCCTGTTCAGGATCGTCTGTTGTAAGGGTGACCCATCTGGCTAACCTGGCTTTCATTTCATTGTTACTGCTGGCCCCTGGAACACCCGCTACTTTAAAAATAGCCTGTACATCAGCAAAAGGGAAAACATGCAATTTGTTATCTGCCATATCATCTGAAGGCTTTACGGCTTTATCAAAATCGGACCAGCTATGATCAAAAGTAGCATCTGCAAATTGTCCGTACCGGGGTCCTGAAATAAAAAACCAGCCATACCACCCCCATTGGTCTCCATTGGTTTTATGCCAGTTAAGATGTTGCTTATAACCTTCTTCAAAACTCTGCAGCTGCCCATCTTTGGCTTTCCATATCGCAAATTGTCCGATATTGGAACCCTGGCCATAGGTACAATGGGTAAAGAAAATCAAACCAAAAACTAATAACCTGTAAAGAGGAGTCATTCTCTGCAGATATTTAAAACATGCTGAATCTTTAAAAAGAATGGTCTTTTGTCTATTTTTCATACTCTATTATGATATTATGTTTAATTGGTGTTTCCGGTATCTGTGCGGTCAAGAGGAAACTACAGCAGATAACAGTTTAATATTATTTAAATGTTTGCGATTTGTTTTTCTTCCTATGATAACTTTAATCGAATTTGATAAACATATGATCAAAGTTCAGGGTCATTTTTTGGAACTGGCGAATAACATCCTGTCCAATATTCCCATACACCGTTTCTTTATTTATTTTTGTTTTCAGCAGACTTATATTTTTAAGCGGTACCTGCTTATCCAGAATATGGAAGGTGTGGTTCACTTTAAATCCTTCATGCTCAACTTTTCCGCCTGCCCCTCCCATACTGATCTTAACCGGCTGGTATTTCTTATCAATCTCCTTTTTATTTTCCAGATAGAAAGGCTCATAAAGAATGGTGTGATCTGCCCCGGTGTCAAAATTAAAATGCTTACCATCAATCAAAACAAGAGGAGTAAGCCCGTCAATAGCCATATTTGATGAAGCCTTTATTTGCGTTTCAGTCCCGGGAACAATAAAATAATCGTCCTGTGTGAGCTGTACTTCATTTAGTGCCTCGATCACCGGAAACCCCAGAATACCATTGATCTGATAACTGATCTGCGGAAAACTGAGCGCATTATCCGCAAAAACCAGAAATACGGCATTCTCCACGATAATATTACCCAAAACCAGTTTTTTGCAGACGGCGAGGTCTGCTTTAACAGAAATCCCGGTAATAGCATCAACATCAATTCCGGCTGGAATAATCTTCATTTTTAAACGTTTCGCAGCAGAGGCTGAAATTGTGGAAATATTGGCTCCCGTATCAAAAATAAAATTCATAATATCCTCTCCTACCCCGATTTTCAGGTTTTTTAATCCTGCTGCATCTTTTTCCATTTTAAGACGTGTACCTCCGTTCATCATTACTTTCTGCCGAGGTTCATTTTCAAGGGCAGTCCATATTTTAAGGTTATTCCTCAGATCCTTTTTCTCCTCTTCCGTAAGCAAAGTATTATAGTGATCAAGGGTTTCCTGCACGGCCTTTTTAGCTCCGGCATAATCATATTGCTTCATACAGTTATCTTCTCTGATATGTGATATTTTAAGCCTGAGTGAATCCGGAAGTCTGGTTTTTGCACCCTCAAGCTGTAAAATTTTCTGATTGGATTCTTCAGGTTTGTTAAACGCATTATCTAGAATCGCTTCTGTAAAATACTGGTATTCCGGTGATAATTTTGTACCGGGCTGATGATAGATTCTGTAGGCTTCAAAAAAATTCTTCTGCTTCACCTGGCTGTAAATATTGTTAAATGTGGAATCCGAAGCCTGGCTGAAACCCGTGGCGGATATCAGGAGCATGGCAGAAGTCATTGCTGTTCTTATCATTTTCACCGTTCCAAACGGTTGCCTTTTTACTGTCTTTTGAACTTTAACACCGGTATTCATCATAGTCATACTGTTAATTATTTGAATGGTAGCAATTCGTGTTGCTAATTTATCAAATCCTGTCTTGCCCTGCGATATAATCATCAAAAAAATGATAATTTATGGTATTATGTACAAAATCATGTAATCATGTGAATATATTTTAATGGTTACTACAATAAATAAAACATCAAAATTTTTTATATTTTTCTGTTGTTTCTGTATAAAAGATTATCCTTAAGTTTAGAAAACGGTTTTTCAATTATAATTCTGTAAACCAGACCTCCTGCAATGCAAGACAGCAGGCAAATAAACAGACTTATATTGCCCGACGTTTCCATTCCCAAGTACTCCATTCCAACCTGTACCATATGAATAATTCCCTTATGGGAAAGATAAACCGCGTAAGACAGAACGGCCAGCTGCGCAGTGAAATAGGAACGGTAACGGGAAAGGAATGAGGAGGATGAAACAGCAGACAGCACAATAAATCCATAACTGAAAGCCACCAGGGTAAATCCGAATACCGATGCTCTTTCTGTAGCCGGATCATTACAGATTCCAAATGAAATTCCTAACAGCAGTATTCCCAAAAAGAAAATCCGGTTTCCATAGCGATGAACATTTTTTTTAAACCATGACGAGTATTGCATCAGGTAACCTGCCAGCACACCAATACCCAATCCATCCAGTCTGGTATAGGTAGGATAATAGATTTTCATATACCATAATTTCCAGAATTCCAGAGAATTATCATTCCCTGATATCAGAAATTCATTCCATACTATCCAGCGGATTCCGCTTGAAAAAATAACTAGGAGCAAAATGAGACCCGGCAGGTGTTTAAGCCTTCTTATCTGTTTTAAAAACAAAAGAAATAGAGGAAGAAAAAGATAAAACTGTTCTTCTATACACAATGACCATGCATGTGAAAAAGTTCCCTCATCAATAACATTCAATCCAAAATTCTGGGTAAACGTAATAAATTTCCATAAAGGAGGTAATGCCTCCCGTTCACGGAAAAAAGGAAATGTAAAGTAAAGAAACAGCGTAAAGGCATAAGGGGGAATGATCCTGAAGAACCGTTTGATATAAAAAAACCTCAGGTTTATCTGTCCTTTTTTCTCCGTTTCTTTAAACAACTGGCCTGATATTAAATAACCGCTTAAAACAAAAAACAGGTCAACTCCCGTCCAACCAAATTTCCCTGCATTTTCAAGCCATAACGGATGCTTAAACATGCGATAATGATACATTAAAACCAAAATAATGGCCAGAGATCTTAAGTGATCCAAACCGTGAAGTCTTTCTGAATGTTCTGTCATTTTATTTTTGTTGCAAATATTGACGGAAAACCAGATCCCTTTTTGAATATAATCCATACGGCATGAAATGCAGTACCAATGATGAAACAGGTCACCGGCCTGTCATATCATGTGATTCATCATTATTTTACAGGCTTTGACATTATATTCACCCGGGATGCTATAAGTTTTTATATTTTTGGGGATTATGAAAAATAGTCCGGATACTCATTTCAGGCAAAATATTTATTTCCAGCTGCTTTTTTGGACTGCCCTATTTCTGTTTGGTACCGTACGGATTTATGGAGAATATAATGGTGAAGGGTTTCAAAAAACGGTTATTTATAATTTCTGTCACTGGATCTTTCAGATTATCGGGGCCAATTTCATTTATTTTATTCTTATCAGACACTTTTTTGACCGGAAAAAATATCTGAAATTCGCACTGTATCTTATTATCAGTCTGTATGTTATTTCAGTCATCAACAGGTTTTTCATTGTGTATATCGCTGAGCCTCTTTTCATTAATGAATCCAGGGACAGCATCATCAGTATCTTTACAGATCTCAGGTACCTTTTAATTCATTATACTTTTCCCATTATAAGTGGAGCTTTTATCTTTATTTCAATGATGTTCATGATCAGGTATAAAGATGAAAAAGAAACTACAATCCGGCTGCAGAAGGAAAAAGCAGAGCTGGAACTGAGATCATTGAAATCACAGCTAAATCCTCATTTCCTGTTCAATACTTTAAATAATATCTACTCCCTTTCCATTAATAATTCTGAAAAAACTTCCCAATCGATCAGTCAGCTTTCCGATATCCTTGATTATATTTTATACAAAGGAGAAAAAAAATGGGTTTCTGTTTCGGACGAGCTGGACGTTATTGAGGATTATATTGCCCTTGAAAGTCTTCGTTACCAGCATAGCAGAGTAAAAGTTAACAGACAGATTCTGCTGCGTGCTCCCAATACCATACCT
Organism: Chryseobacterium flavum; assembly: GCF_003385595.1. Classification (GTDB taxonomy): domain Bacteria; phylum Bacteroidota; class Bacteroidia; order Flavobacteriales; family Weeksellaceae; genus Chryseobacterium; species Chryseobacterium flavum. The sequence goes on from NZ_QNUE01000009.1 coordinate 138,903, forward strand.
CCGCTTCTGTATCTTACCCTGGTAGAAAATGCCTTTAAGCACGGTGTTGGCAAAAATGCCCGTCAGACAACCATACAACTGCAGGTGGAAACCAATGATAAACATTCAGTTTTCAGGATAGAGAATACATACAGTGACGATATTGTGCAGCATGAAAACGGAATTGGTCTTCAAAATATAAAAAAGCAACTGGAATATCATTATCACACAGATTTTATATTCAGAATCTGCCGGGAAAACAATATTTTTAAAGTTGAAATAATCACTCCTTCACACTATGATTAATTGTATTATTGTAGATGACGAACCTTTAGCAGCAACACTTCTGGAAAGCCATATTTCCAAAATAGATCATTTAAAGCTGACCGGAAAGGCAGAAAACGCCATGGAAGCCTACCAGCTGATCCGGACCCGGTCTGTGGAGCTGATGTTCCTGGATATTCAGATGCCCCACCTGAACGGAATTGATTTTTTAAAATCTCTTCCCGTAAAACCTAAAACCATATTCACTACGGCCTATCGTGATTTTGCCATTGAAGGATTTGAGCTTGAAGCCGTAGATTACCTTTTAAAGCCCATTACTTTTGAACGTTTTTTCAGATCTGTAGAACGGATACTCAGGAATATCCATAATCCGGTCCAGGATTTTATGGTCCTCAGAACAGAGGGCATGAACCGGAAAGTATTTCTTTCTGAAATTGTTTATTTTGAAAGTCAGGGAAATGACATCAAAGTGGTTCTTGCTTCGGGGGAAAGTTTTATTTCAAAAAGCAAAATAACAGATTTACAGGCTACTTTAGCTTCCAGGGGATTTATAAGGATACACAGATCCTATATGATTAATTCAGTTTTTATCACGGCTTTTAATAACAATGAAGTTGTTCTTGGCACCTATCAGATTCCTGTGGGAAGAAGCCATAAACAGGAATTCGATACTTTCGTATCGGCCATTTCAAAAAACAGGCTTCTGTAAAAGACTGCAAAAGATTAACACGCAAAATACAATTCTGTTTAATTATTTCACTTTCCGCATTAAGGTTTAACCTTGCTTTAAGTAATTTTTAATTTTGGTAATTCATAAAATAATTTTCCACCTGTTTTTCAGCAGATTAGAAGATTCACCTGTTTTTAATTCCCTTTATGACGATTAATAAGCCTGATAAACAAAATCCGTTAACAGATTAATAAACAAACAATTAAAACCAAAAATCACTCATTAACCGCATTATAAAGCCTTCTGACGGATTTCAAAAAAAAGTATTACTTTTGTTTTGACTAATAAAAATTGTCCCTTAATTTTTTTATAGTAATTTAGATACACCAATTTATAAAACATTAAAATTCACTCCATGAGAAAAATAATTCTACTTATTATATGTATGTTCAGTATTTCAGTTTTCTCACAGATTAAAGTGCTGAAAAATGAAAGCCTGGTGGAAATTGGTAAAGATAATTCCGTTGGTTTATATAAAAAAGAAGATAAATTTACCATCAATTACCAGGATCTGAATACCAGCAATCTGAATACGATCAGGTCTTTTTCTTTTCAGAATCTGAACGGAGACGTATCAGGGCTTTATAAACTGATCACAGATGGTTTTGTATCGGCTGTTCCTGATGAGAATATCATCCTGGAACTTCCTAATGACATCATTGAGCTTCATTATGAAAAAAACTATGGCCAGCAGACTGTACAGTTCATCCAGATCATTAACAAAAACCGGAAGTATATCGGGAAGTCCCAGTTCCTGACAAGAAAACAGGTTGATAAAATTTTTGGAAGAACAAACGGAAAGTATGCTTTATATGATAAAGCTGCTGCGGTAAATCCTAAGCCTCTGTCTAATACTGCCTCTACAGCAGCCCCAGCAAACAGTGGAAAGAAAAAGTCAAAAAAATAATTATATTTTCAAAATATTATAAAACTCATTCCGGCGAATGAGTTTTTTTATTTTATTTTTGCAAAAAGACATTATTTATTATGCCGCTTCAGATAATCAATTTGACTAAAAAGTTTGGTGAGCAGACTGCCCTTAACAATATCAGTATTTCCATGGATAAAAATGAGATCATCGGTCTTCTGGGTCCTAATGGTGCCGGAAAATCGACCCTGATGAAATCCATCGTAGGAGCATTGAAGATTGATCAGGGGGAAATCATTTTCAATGGTCAAAATATTTCTGAACATGAAACCGAAACTAAGAAAAAAATCGGTTTTCTACCCGAAAACAACCCGCTGTATCTGGAAATGTACGTAAAGGAATACCTGCAGTTTGTGGCTAATATCCATAAAATTCCGGAAACCAGAATTGATGAGGTTATAGAACTTGTAGGAATTACCCCTGAAAAATCTAAAAAAATCAGCCAGCTATCCAAGGGATATAAACAACGGGTGGGACTGGCCCAGGCCATTATTCATCAGCCGGACCTCTTAATTCTTGATGAGCCTACCAACGGGCTGGATCCCAACCAGATCATTGAAATCCGGAATGTAGTGAAAGAAATCGGACAACAAAAAACAGTTCTGCTGTCTACCCATATTATGCAGGAAGTAGAAGCCCTTTGTTCCCGGGTCATTCTTATTCATAAAGGGAATATTCTTCAGGACTGCCCCATTGATGAATTCAAAGGTAAATTCAGCAGTCTGGAGGAAGCTTTTTCCAGCTATACCATGCAAGTGCCTGTGAAAGATTAAAATCCATATACAATGGCTTCATATTTGATGAAACCTTAGCGTTAACCAATAACCAAAAAATATGATCAGGATTTTTTTATCAGGAGCACTTTGTATTGCCCAGTTTTCTTTTGTAAGTGCCAAAGAAATTTCAGATATTCCCCTAACCTCTGATGTGGTCTGTTATTCTGCTTCCCAGAAAGTTCCCAAGACCGTGATCATTAAAACAAAAAAGTTTAAAATAAGAATAGACAGGCAGCCTAACGGTAAATATCTTTACCAATCATGGAATGCCAAATCAAAGATTACAGCGAAGCCAAGCATGATCATCAGTGATGGAGAACTTGTTCCTGATGGTACGGGAGGAAATTATTATTTTACTTTCAGCAACCAGGGGTATACTTACCAGGTCTGGAGAAATTACCTTACTGATTCTGCCAGCAAAGCTCCGTATACCCTGACGGTAAGTGATGAAAATGGACAGGAAATTGTACGTGAGGACGGACAGGTCATTAAATATTAAAGTACAGGGCTTAAAGACATCTGCTGCCGGATTCGTATCCTTACAATAAAAAAACTGCAATTATAAATTGCAGTTTTTACGTTTATGTACCTGACTTTTTTAGTTCTGTAAGAAAATGACTGGCTTCAAAGCTTTCTTCAGCTGCTTTATAACCAATCTCAAAAATTTCTTCCAGCCGGTCTTTTTTTCTTTCAAACATACCATATGTAGATAGTTTCTGTGAAGAAATAAACCAGTCACAATGATCGAACTTTATTCTTTCTATTCTGTATGACAGGAGATCATAAGAACGGGAGACAATCGCTTTAATGGATTTTAAGTCATTGATATTGGTATCATGAGGTGGTGATACAAAAACCCCGATCAGTTTATCACATTCATCCCTGATGATATCTGCCGGAAAGTTATTAAGGACACCCCCATCACAGTACATTTCGTCACCAATAATGTAAGGGGTGGTAATTCCCGGTATTGAACAGGAAGCAATAATGGCATCCACAATTTCAAAGTCTTCATCAAAGATCTTCTGAGTTCCTGAAACCAGCTCAGTGGCCACAATCTTCACTTCAATGTCAAGATCCTTCAATTTCATATTGCGGAATATAGGCCTGAGGTAATTCCTGAAAATGACAGAGGAAACCAGCCCCGGCTGATTGAATGTAAAATGCTTCCAGTTGAAAAAATAAATGGAGTTAAAAAAATCCAGGATCTCTTCCGGGCTTTTCCCGACCGCATGAAGACACCCCACAATAGATCCTGCACTGCAGCAGGAAAGGATATCGATCTCTATATTTTTTTCTTTCAAGAATTTTAATACTCCTGCATGGGCGATCCCTTTGGTTCCGCCTCCTGATAAAACAAGCCCTACTCTTTCAAAATTCATAGAATAAATGTAAGAAAAACACCTTGAAAAACCAGATTAAATTTTATAAATATGTTGATTTTAAAATTATTTTAATAAAAATCCAGTTTATAAGAATCAATTATTAACCTTACAGGCAATTAAAAAAATCTAAATAATAATAAATTCAATTTGGAACGATTGGTTTAAATTGTAAAGCTAAAAAGCCCGGATTTCTCCGGGCTTTATTATATAAGATTCTGTATTTCAGATTAAATATGAATCACCTCACCGTAAGCTGCAGCTGCAGCTTCCATAATAGCTTCAGAAACTGTTGGGTGCGGGTGGATAGATTTGATGATCTCGTGGCCTGTAGTTTCTAGTTTTCTCGCTACAACAGCTTCCGCAACCATATCAGTTACTCCATCTCCGATCATATGGCATCCTAACCACTCTCCGTATTTAGCATCGAAAATCACTTTGATAAATCCGTCTGTATTTCCGTTTGCAGTTGCTTTACCACTTGCAGAAAGAGGGAATTTACCTACTTTGATTTCGTATCCTTTTTCTTTAGCCTGCTTTTCAGTAAGACCTACAGAAGCTACTTCAGGGTGGCAGTACGTACATCCCGGGATATTGCCGTAGTCAATCTTTTCAACGTGCATTCCTTTGATTTTCTCAACACAGGTAATTCCTTCTGCAGAAGCAACGTGAGCCAATGCCTGAGTCGGGATGATATCTCCGATCGCATAGTAACCCGGTACTGAAGTTTCATACCATTCGTTTACCAATACTCTACCTTTATCTGTCTGGATACCTACTTCTTCCAATCCGATGTTTTCGATGTTCGCAGCAATACCTACAGCTGATAACAGGATATCAGCTTCAAGAGTGATATTTCCGTTCGCTGTTTTTACATTAGCTTTTACTCCTTCACCAGATGTATCAACACTTTCTACTGAAGCATTTGTCATGATTTCGATACCGGATTTTTTCAGAGATTTCTCTAAGTGCTTAGAGATTTCTTCATCTTCTACAGGTACAATATTTGGCATAAATTCAACAATAGTAACTTTAGTTCCCATTGTGTTATAGAAGTCAGCAAATTCTACCCCGATAGCTCCTGAACCTACAACGATCATAGATTTCGGCTGTTCAGGAAGAGATAATGCCTGTCTGTATCCGATTACTTTTTTGCCATCCTGCGGTAAGTTCGGCAATTCTCTTGAACGGGCTCCTGTTGCAATGATGATATGGTTCGCTGAATATTCAGTTACTTTACCTTCTTTATCTGTAACAGAAACTTTTTTGCCTTTCTGAACTTTTGCAGTACCAAGAATTACGTCAATCTTATTCTTTTTCATTAAGAACTCGATTCCTTTGCTCATTTTGCTGGCAACTCCACGGCTTCTCTGGATCACATTAGGAAACTCAAAGCTGGCTTCCACCTTGTTCAGACCATAATCTTCAGCATGGTTAATATAATGAAAAACCTGAGCAGACTTCAACAGAGCTTTAGTTGGAATACATCCCCAGTTCAGGCAGATTCCTCCTAAGTTTTCTTTCTCGATAATTGCGGTTTTGAAACCTAACTGTGCTGCTCTGATCGCAGTAACATATCCACCAGGACCACTTCCAATGACAATAATATCGTAATTCATTACTTTAAAAATTTTTATGCGAATTTAAGGAAAAATATTGGATGTTTCATGTTTCTTTACATTCAGCCTCAAATGTATCATTAAACCTGTTTTATTGGTTTTTATACAAAAAAAGAGAACGTAAAAAACATTCTCTTTCAAAAAACTATTTGATATTTAAAATATTCTCAATTACTATCTGCCTTATTTCAATGGTTTCAGCAATAATAACTTTAAAAATCTTTTATTATTTCATTTTTTTAAGCAATTGTTTTTCCTTTCTGTATTTATTGTCTAAATCCTGTAACTGAGCCCTTTTCATTTTTTTGCTTAAAAGCGGATGGTTCAGAATCAGCTTCCTTTCGGTATTGTACTTTTTATCAAGTTCATTTCTTTTATGGTTTATCAGTTCGCTTTTTGACGGATGAGGAGGAAGCGGCGGGCGTTCCTGGGCAGAAACACTCACTGACAAGCCAAATACAAGCATTGTTAAAATTAAAAAGTTTTTCATGATATACACATTTTAAATATTCATAATCCGTTCATTATTAACCAAATCCATTCAGATTTATTATTAAATTGCAGATATTATACCAATATGAATATATTTAATACTTTAATATCCAGATTGTTTTTTATGGTATAAAAATTCTCAACAATTAATCCCTGAACGGTTATTTATATCAATCCTTTATTGTCCGAAGCAGCGTTTTCAAGAGCTTTTTTGCAAACTGCCTGATCTTTTAATATTTTAAACATCACCATTATAAGATATACATAATAAAAACATTATAAAATATTAATATAAAGACATTTACATATGCTTTTTTTTTATACTTTTATCCTACAAAAACAAACAAAATGAAAAAGTATATTTCGATTCTCTTATTCGGGGGACTGACCCTGAATGCACAAGTAGGTATTAATACCACCACTCCCAACAGTACCTTAGCGATTAACGGATCTTTAAGAGCCGGATATAAAGAAGTAACTGCTACTTCATATACCATTACGGATACGGATCACTATATCACGTATAACGGGACAGGCAATACGACCTTTACACTTCCGGTCATAGGAAGCGGAACCTCAAGCTATACGGGCAGGATTTATAAAATAAAAAACATCTCTACCTCTAATCTCACGATTCAGCCTTCCAGCGGAAATACCCTGAGGATAGACAATACTCCGGTTTCTTCTTTTGTGGTTCCTGTGGGTGCTTATGCAGAAGTTGTCAATAACAGCAATACGACGGGCGGTACATGGGATCTTTCTTTTACAGTTCTTCCAAAGCCAAGTAATGTGGAAATATATGGCGCACAGCTGTCTATTCCACCCCATGGCAACGGATCGCCAGGTGTTGCCGACTGGACCAACCACTCCAATACTTCTTATGATACAGGAACCGGTACAGACCGGTGGTGGGTAGTCAGTAAATCATCAGTAAATTATGCACATACCTCAACTTATTCAAATACCAGCAGAATGACTGTTGTGTATGAGTATCAGGGCACTCCTTTTAATGTCACCAATATGTATCCCATTCTTACTGCCGGGAACAATTCCAGTTTCCCTGATGTATTTACAGCATCTTTTGTAAGCCTTACCAACAGCGGAACAGGAGGCAGAACCAGACTTACCGTTTCTGTTTCCCGCGTAGACTTTATCGGAGCTAATGGAACCAATAACAGTAACTGGACAGGAACATTCCTGCTAAACCTTTTACTGGCCAGAAAATATTAAATTAAATTATTACTTATTTTTTATAACAAAGACAGAATATTATTTTCTGTCTTTGTTTGTATATAATTTATAATGTTATCTGGATTACTGCTGCATATTTAAGATCAGCTTTTTGCTCCGGAAGTTTAACCTGAATGGTATTGCCTTTCTTTTCCCACCGGACATTAGCAGAAATTCCTAATACTTTCAGTGATTTTGGATGAAGGGTTTCAGGAACTGTAAAAGCGAGGGTTTCAGGTGCATGGTATTCGGCTCCTTCATTAAGATGGAAAACATTTAAGGTATGGCCGTCTTTACTTTGGGTATAGTAAAAATCTTTTTCATGATAAGGGGCAATGCTTCTGGTAGAAAAAACAGCAGATTGGTTTTTATCCATCCATACTGAAATTTCATTTAGTCTCTCATAGACTACCGGATCATAATCTCCATCTGGTCCCGGAGCTATATTCATCAGGTAATTTCCACCCCTTGAAATAATCTTAACCAGTGTTTCAATAATTTTCTGAGCTGATTTATAATTGTCATTGGGAATATAGGAAAATGAATCGCCCATCGTTATACAGCTTTCCCATGGAACTGAAAGGGCCGTTTCAGGAACCGCCTGTTCAGGGGTCACATAATTTTCCCATTTTCCGGGAACAGTACGGTCTACAACAATAATTCCCGGCTGATTTTTCCGGACCATATTTCCGATCTTATCCATATCAATGGACTGTTCTACCCTGATGGTTCTCTGCCATTCAACTGCCGGATCAATAGTATGAAAGGGGCGCACCCAGCCTCCATCCAGCCAAAGAATATCAATCTTGCCATAACCGGAAGTAATTTCATTCAGCTGATTGAATGTAAACTGCTTAAATTTTTCCCATTTTTCAGGATATTTTTCCGGGTCATAATTTACGTTCCTGTCTTTCGGCGGAAAATAGGACCACCAGTAATCATCAGAATGCCAGTCCGGCTTTGAAAAATAGGCGCCGATTTTGAATCCTTCTTTCCTGAAAGTGCTGAAAATTTCTTTTGTTACATCAGCTTTCGGATTTCTGGAGAAAGGAGTTTTGGAAGAGGTGATTTTATAGTCAGACTGCCTGGTATCAAACATGGCAAATCCGTCATGATGCTTTGTGGTGAAAACAACATATTTCATTCCTGCCCTTTTAACCGCATCAGCCCATTTCTGTGGATTGAACCGGACCGGATTAAAGGTAGTCTGAAGATTTTCATAATTTTTAACGTACTCATAATAAGATTTTCCATGTTCCGGTTTTCTACGGGTCCATGATTCATCTTCAGGGCATAAGCTCCAGCTTTCCACAATTCCCCATTGGCTATAGGTTCCCCAATGCATGAACAATCCGAATTTCAGGTCCTGCCATTGTTCCAGATTCCTGGCTACAAGAGGGTCTGAAGGCTTTTCATATCCGCGTGAAACATCATGTGCCTGCGAAAAAAGGCCTGCACTGATGATAACCGATGAGAGAAGAAGGGTTTTCGTTTTTTTTAATCTGAGAAACATAGAAAATCGTTTCTGCTAATTTAATTATCTTTCACAGAATGGCAATTCAGGTTTTCAAAAGATGGGATAAGGCTTTATCCAGATCCGGACAGGAAAACTGAAACCCGCTTTTAAGGAGATGTTCGGGAAAAACATTCCGGCTTTTCAGCAACAGTTCAGTCTCTGTCCTTAGAAATACAGAAGCCAGCTCCAGCTGCCAGACAGGAGCATTCATACCGAAAGGTACTTTCAGATGTCTCCTGAGTTTCCGCATCAGCTCTTCATTGGGGACCGGAGCAGGCGCTGTTATATTGATCGCCCCTTCGATATTTTCATGAGTGATCACCCAGTCCACTGCCTTGCAGAAATCATCAATATGAATCCAGCTTACCCGTTGATGACCACCTCCCTGCTTTCCACCAAGCCCCAGTTTTGTAATCAATTTCAGCTTTGGAAAAGCACCTCCGTTATTTCCCAGGACAATTGAAGTGCGAAGGGCTACTTTTCTTGTGGCCTTGTCTTTAACCTTAAAAAACTCTTCTTCCCAGCTTTTACAGATGTTCATGGAAAAATCGTCACCTATAATTCCGTTTTCTTCGGTATTCAGGTGTTTTTCCGAATGGATATAAATAGTAGCTGAACTTCCGTTAAACCAGATCCTGGGTTTATCCTTACACTGTTCCAAAGCTTCCTGTAAAACCCTGGTGCTGTTAATCCTTGACGTATAAATTTCCCGTTTGTTATTTTCATGGTACCGGCAGTCCACTGATTTTCCGGTAAGGTTAATCAGAACTTCTGTTTTTTCAAGAATATCCTTCCAGTCTCCCACAGTTTCAGCATTCCAGCAGATCTCATTTTTACGCCTCGGCTTACGGGTCAGGATATATACCTCATTTCCTTTTTCTGTAAAGTATCTTTCTAAGTTTTCACCGAGAAATCCGGTACCGCCGGCTATGACTATTTTCATTGTTTATTGTTTTTTTAGTTTAAATAATTCAGGATGAAAGATCAATACGGAGCAGATGATGGCATCATCAACTTTTTTATTATAATTATACAAGGTATTTCTTTGCTTTTACTATAATTTCAGAACCTTCCGCCAGCATTACAGAAATCGGATCCCGGGTATTTAATCCTTTAAAATCCTGTCCGTAAATCCTGTTAAAATCAATTTTCAGCTGATAATCCTTTACCTTGTAACAGTCCCATTTCGGATGGCAGACTTCGTATTCAGAGGTTTTATTATCTTTTCCGGTGAACCCGAAATAATGCTCTGTAATGAATTCGAACTCTGAATCTGTTTCCATAGGCTGTTTTTGGTTTTCCGCAGTAATCTGAACGGAATGCCAGCTTTTCTCTTTCCAGGAATAGGTAATCAGCAATTCATCATCCCTTTCATGGATCAGGTTTTTCATGGGCATTGTATGGTAATTTTCCTTGTAGATCGTGTTCGCTACAAAACTTAATGCAGGCTTAGGCACAATTTCCTTAATGAAAACCACTCCTCTTTTCCATAGGTCATTCTCTTTCCTTTTCACATAAAACCTGAGATTCACTTCTTCAAAATTCCGGTGAAAAGGGATAGCAAGGCCCAATAACTTTGTGTTTAGAAACATAAAACCTACAAGGTTTACATAACATTTTCCCCGGTAAAAGTCCAGTTCTGTCCCTTGCGGTAAATATTTCACCAATACTTCGGGATCTATTTCATAATTGATAATGGCTAGCTTCCGCCATTCGGCTTTCAGGAAATTCATAATTGTCTGTATTAAGGTTGAATTCAATGTTTAGCGGTATGAACTCTGACAGATTCTGCAGTGGCTTTTATGAGTTCAATTCTTCTGATCAGGAAATTTCTGAGATAACGGGTAAGAAAGATATCATTGAAAAGCTTTCCTACAATCCAAAGCGGGGATTCAAATTTAAAAATATCCGTCATCAGTGTTTTACCTTCGGTTTCGCTGAAGAGATGCTGATGGTGCATTGATCTAAAAGCTCCTTTCTGCATGACATCTGTAAACTGAAACGGTTTTTCCATGCTGATAATTTTTGTGGTAAGAGTTTGGTAAATGCCCAGGTGTTTCGCTTTCCAGATCACCGTTTCATTATTTTCAATTAAACCGGATGTACGGCCTGCTATTGCCCTTTCATCAGTTCCGGAAGTGGACTTCTGGTGCAGATCGATATCCCGGGCAAGGTCAAAGACTGTGTGGATATCAGCATCAATAAGGGTTTCAAGATAAATTTCAGACATGATCAAAAGATTTTGTTATTTAAAAAGTTGTCCAAAGAATAATTGCCAGCGCTGTTATCCTGAAGAGTAACCAGGAAACGGTGGGGAAATAATTTAACTTCAAGATTTTGCATCTTCTTATATGCTCAAGGAACATGGCGAAAACCACTATTCCAAAGTAAACCCAATAAAAGCCGGAATTAAGATTCAGCCATACGACAGGAAGCAGAAGTAAAGTTCCCAGTAAGGAAACAGTCATCATATTTCCGAGATACTCCCATATTTTATCTTTCAGGTAGGTTCTCAAAAAGAGGATCTGCCAGACAATCTGACCGGCACAAACAGCCATTTCCCTTCCAAAGTTCCGTGGCAAGCCCAATTCTGCTTTTACGGAATACAAACTCAAAATGTAAGCAGAAAAAACGGCAACAAAGATGATATATACAATCCTGTATTTCAGATTAAAATCCGGGGTACAGGAGTTTTCAGCAGAACTTTTTACCGAAGGAATAATCTGTTTCCGGTTATAGGAAACAAAAGAATATAGTTTTTTGAAAAACCAATACACAGGCTGTATTCTGGCCAGCTTTTCCAATAAAGGAAATGAATTCCCGATGATCAAAAGAAGACTGTCTAAACCATAGGTTACTTTGCTCCTGCTGTGATCTACCAGCGCAATTTCATTTTTTGCCCGGTTAAAATCAATCAGGTTTTTATTGGTAACCGAAAGTTCTGTAAAGGCTTCCCTCCCGTTCCCGTCCAGCATTCCGCTTTTTATAAATCCATTGGAATACAGGGCACACATCGGACAATCACTGTCATAGATAAGGGTATGATTTTTTAATGTTTTCATGATGGTTATTTTTATTGGGTTCTTCTCTTACTGAAATACAGGATCAGAAATATATGTATAATAATATTTTTCATAATTATTATCTATTTAAAACTTTCAATAAATTTTGAAAACAAAAGAGAAATAAAAAAGGATTTTCATCCTCTTATTATTTCAGCAGATTCGTTATTTTCCCTACCAGCCAGTGATCATCACTTTTAATCGCCAGATCCATAATATTATTGATCTTTCCGGTTACTGAGCTGAAATCCTCCATCAGCTTAATAAATTCTCTTGCTCCTTCCGAATCTTTATCTTCAATATCTTTTAAGTCTTCAAGAAAAGCAATTACAGGCTCTATTTCTCTTTTTCTGCGTTCTTTGGTAATCTGCTTGAACAGATACCAGACATCTTTCTCCGCAACAAAGTATTCCTTTCTGTCTCCTTTAATCAGTTCTTTTTTAACAATACCCCAGTCCATTAACCCACGAAGGTTCATATTGGCATTTCCTCTTGAAATTTCCAGCTGTTCCATTACCTCATCAGTGGATAACGGCTTTTCACTGGCCAGTAACAATGCATGAACCTGCGCCATAGTACGGTTAATCCCCCAGTTGGTGGCAAATGTACCCCAGGTCTGAATATATTTTTCTTTGGCCTCTGACAGTTTCATGTGTATTACCTTTTAAATTTCTGATACAAATATAATTGTATTTTTTGAATTTTCAATAATTTTTGAAAATAAATTTTAAGTGATTAATCTATATTCCGTTCCTCTCCTTCTAAAATCAGCCATATACATTTCTTCTCGCTGTACTTATAGTTATAAGTAAACTCATAAGATACAAGGTTACTTATCATCTGCCACACAATGCAATCGTTTGTGAGCAAAATTTTGTTTTTATCTGCTTACGGATTATAAAGCTGAGAAAACAATTATACCTTAATTAATTATCCTCCCCCATATTTATAAATGTCATTTAATTTTATTTTTTCCTGTTTAATAAAATTGATTTTTTTATTACTACTTGTTAATACAAACGTACCTAAATAATTTTTAGGAGGATACTTTAACCAAAAATTTCCAATCAAATGTAAATCTCCCGTTTTTTTGTTTAGGGAATACCAAGTTCCATCACAATCAATAATTATGTAACTTCCTACATCCTCATAAAGATAACTATTTGCTCCTGTACCATTATCATCTTTTAACCTTACTGACTCTATTTCATTATTATCTTTAGAAGAAATCACTAAATATCGCTTATATTCTCTCAAAAATGAATTATTCTTTTCTAATTTCATCTCAATATTAAAATTTATCGCCGATAATTTATATACATTCTGCTTACTTTTCTCACATGAAAACAAAATAAGAAAAAGTAAAAAACTTAAATAATATATCCTTTTCATATAAATATATTTTAATTATTCATCAAATTCTAAATTTTCATATTTATAGTCTGTTAAGACTAATACTCCAAAATATTCCCATTCAAATTCGTCTTGATAATTTATTTTTAAAATGAGAACCTTTTTTGTTTTTTGGAGAATTTCAATAGATTTAATTATTTGAATATGTGATGGATATTTACCATATGGAGAAGAAGCAATAAAATTTTTAGAGTCTTCTTTAGTTAAATTAAATTCATGAAAGATTCCTAATTTTATTTTTTCTTTAGATTTAAAATTCTCTGATTTGAAACAAATTATTTTTTGAAAAGACTTGCTCTCATTATCATATTTAAATACACTTTCTTCATCTGAATCATATTTTAAATATTCATACTTCATCTTAGAAGTATCTTGTTTAAAATAGTCAAAAATTCCCAAGTCTACCTTTTCCTTATTTAATACTTTTGGTAGATAACTTATTACAATTGGCTTATAAAATTCCAAAATTTGACCTTTCATTTTATTTGTACCGCAACCTATGAGTATTATGTATAAGAGTATTATAAAATTATTTCTTTTTATCATTTTTTCTATTTTTATTTTCTTCTTCTCTAACTTTTAAAAGTTGATTTACAATTATATCTGAAGGAGATCCAGTAGCACGTGGGGATAAGAGTTTAAATGCATCAGCTCCATATTCTACGTAACCTGCATCAGCATCACCAGTTGAATCTTCTATGTGTGATTTTACTTCGTGATGAATACTTTCTGCCAAATCATAATTATTATAACCTATACTTTTTTGATTTCCTTCGTCATCAGTATTTGTTACAGTATATCTTTCAGCATTATTATCTTTAAAATAATTTTCATTTAAAGCCACCAAATGAATCTTTTTATCTCCTGATTGAGACACATCTAAATTATCAAAGACGGATGCATTTTTATATACTTCTGGAATTTTTATTTTTCCACCTTTTACAAATCCCATAGAGTTAACATCATCCAATGTTGTTGCGACAGTTTTAGAATTAGGGCCAAAATTTTTAGAATTTATATATATATCATCTGTCTTACTTGTACCGTATTTATCCCAAAGTCTTTTCCCTTCAGGTGTCTTATATAACAAATCTTTTGAAGCTTTAAAAGATCCATTTGCTGTTAATATAATAATATCTTTTCCCTGCCTCCCATCCGGATCAATAAACCTTATTGGATTATTAAAAGCATAATTGTATGGTGACCATCTTCTCATTTTTTCCGCTAGCGGATCTACTACTCCCCATCTTCCTAGATCAGCCATATACATTCTCGCTCCATAATCATACATTCCTGTTTCTTGTAACTCCTTGCTGTTGTATTTGTAGTTTTTATAACTACCACTACCGAAGTAAGAATTTCCTGTTTTCAGGTGGTTCATTCCAAATGGATAATAATCATTGGCATCGGTGATTTCAAGAGCGTCTGCGCTGTTTTTTCCAAAACTTACCCTTACATTGCCCAAATGATCTTTGTATAAATATAGTTTTCCGTAATTCTGTAAAATGTTCAAATGCCTAGATATATCGCATTTGGAGTTCTATTTACAATAATATTGCTGTTTTAACATAAAAACCACTGCTAAATAACAGTGGTTTTTTTATTATTATTTCACCACGAGAGCGAGGAAATTACCTTACAGGATTTATTTTCCAAATTTTAAAATATTTAAATTATTTATACAATCGATAAACTCTTTTTTCTTTTCTTCTTTAAAATACGGAATACCTATTACACCATCTTTGATATCGGTATATTTTATTTGTATAGATTCATAATTAAATAACTTCCCCCCAGAAAAAAAATAATTTTTAGCATATATAACTGATTTAGGAGTGTAATGGTCTATTGCCAGACATTTATTGAAATCTTCAACTTTATTTTGAATAACCAGTTCATATCTAAAGTACTCATCAGGATATTTTTTTTTGAATTCCTCTTTAGGCACCTTTTTCGTATAAAAAACAAAATTATTTTCTTTAATTCTATTATATGAAAGACTATCCATTTGTAATTTATATGGACTAGTTGTTATTTCACAAATATTCTTATTATCCATTATAATCATCCCATTATAGAACCCTTTTTCATCATGGAATCCATCTTCTATATAAATGTTAGGATATTTTTTATCAGGATTAATATTGCAGGATTTTAACCCTGATAACCTATACTTTGAGAGCGTATTTTTAATTCCTTTTACTGTTACTGGGTCTTTATAGGTTACATCATAATATATATGATTATTCTTAAGTAAATCGTCGTTCATTTCTCTAAATGATATTTTATTCTGTGAGGAACAACCGATAGATAATAATAAATTTAGGAATAGTATAAAATTTTTCATATTACAATTTTTAATATCCTTTACTTTTAAACTTTTGCCAATGATAAAATGCTGCTGAACCATTATAATTAAACCTATTTGTAATATATTATTATTTACTTTAATAATTTCTTCAATACTAGGTGTAGGGGAGATAGCATTTCCTTGTATATTATAATATATACTGCCCCCACGCTATCAATTAAACGACCTTCAGTATTTGGAACACAATGAGAATCAATGCAAGTGCTCCCATAATGTGTCCTTTATGGAAGACCAGTTTCGGCTCTAACAATATTTTCAACATGAGTACCAAAAATTTCTGCAGTTGTACTTTTAGGGCCAAATCTATTTTCAGGTTGAGATATCTCTCCTAAAGCAAAATATCCATAAACATGTCCCATTTCATGAGCAATAGTTGTATATAATGGAGTGCTTTCAATATCCCTTCCTGCTGTTGTCCAAACTCCTTTTGTTGACAATGTATTTAAATCTACAATATTACTTATCCCATATTTTACTTGTGAATCTCCATTTGTATAGTTAAAGTATATATCTCTCATTTTGCCATCTTTACCCTGCCCCTGATCAAAATAATTAATCATTGTATTTCCAATAGAAGTATTTTTATCCAAATAATTTAATCCGGCTACAGCTTTTACTACATAATCAGATAGCTTAGTAGATTCATCAACATTTGTCCATTTCCCATTACCTGATGTTGAGTTGCCCCATTATGATACATATAAGAACCACCCAATTGCTCAGGTGGCTCCACTGTGATACAATTTACATAATGACCTAATTATTGTATAGCTTTTCTATTTTCATTTAATACAAATGAACTTATTTTAAGCTTTTTATTTTTTAAAAAGTCATAGAGGTAGAATGGCATACTGACTTCCGAACTACTAAACGAATCCCGTAATTGCAATAAATATTCTTCGTTCCCTTTTAGATATTCATCTAGAATATAAAGAAATTCTTTATATTCTCTGGTATTTAGTTGGACAGAATTAATTTCCTCTAAAGTTGTGACATCGCTGATATTAATTTTAAAAATTTTTTTCTCTTTGGTGCCTGGATTGTATAATAATGCTATTCCTTTTAAATTTTCAGTTGCAAGCATACTCTTATCCCAAGAAACGATCAGTATTGGTTTTCTCTCGCTTTTATTAAGAATCGATTTTAATGCTGTGAATTTCTTATGAGATATTTCTTTTCTATAATTATCCGTTTCTAAAACCTTATACTGTTTTAATAGTGGATTGCAACTTACAAAAAATAGTAAAATTAAAAAACTAAGATATTTTTTCATATTTATTTCTTATTATTAAGCATTTTATTATAAATTACTTGTACACTTGCAGGCATAGTAAAAACTCGTCTTTCTACATTTGAATTTATACCACCGTTAGTTTTATTTATTGCAGGGCTCCTTACAATAGAGTTTACTAATGTTGAAGCAGATGCCGCATCGGGACTATAACTTGTTCTTATAGGTAGATTTTGTTCTGAACGAAGAAGATTTTCAATATAAGATGCAGCTATTTCAGACTGTTTAATACTTCCCTCCAAATTATACTCATCACCATCTACCCAAACTTTCCCTAGTTCTTCCTTAGATCCAATCTGGTTTAGCCATGTATGGCCTAATTCATGAAATAATGTAACATGAAAAGGAGAATCACGTCTTTTTGAACTTTCACCAAACATAGAAGTATAGATATTTACTTCTTGATTGAAGCCGGTATATATATCATTGTTTAATGTGAAATTTTTACCTCTAAATCTTTCAAGTTGAAATCTTTTACTATCCTGAATCGTCGCATTGATATCATCATTTTCAAAGAGACCAAGGAATTTGCTTCCGAAGGAATCACTATTACTCCCTGTCATTGACTGCAGTGCAGAAAATATTTGTCCAACATAACTATTACTATCAACTGTCGCTTCAACATCCCATTTTTTTGTCTCCGAATTTTGTGTGTATAATTTTCCACCGTTATAACGATAAGTAGTATCACCATCTTTGATGTCAATCCACATTCCATTGGGATCAATATATTTAATCGGATTGTTTGCAGCAAAAGAATAAGGACTAAATGGATAATACATTTCTGATAATGGATCAATTGCTCCCCATCTTCCTAAATCCGCCATATACATTCTTGCTCCATATCTAATAAACAATAGGTTATCTCAAATTGAGATAACCTATTACTTTAATATTTATTTTACATGTTTATAGTAAATGTTTTTGCACTCCGAATAAATACAGAAAGCTTCTCAGTTTTTATATTATAAAGCAATATTTTATATTTTCCATTTGTATAAAGTTTAGATATTCTTCCAACATGTTTTTCCAATAAATATTTTTCTTTATATCCTCTTTTCTCCCAATAATTATTTAAAAAATTATCCACTTCATTACCCTCAACTTCTAACAGTTTCCAATCATTAGATTCTTTTCCTTCATTCTTATAAGCAGAATATATGTATATCATTTGTTTATCCTTATATTCAAAGAAAAAATTATTATTGCTCCTCGTCCAATTTATTATACCCTTAGGTAAAATTATTGAAAAATTAGTTGTAAAATATAGTTCGTGATCTGCAGAGACATTTACTTTATTTATATACTTAAATTTATTTTCACTGTTACCATACTCAAGTATCATACTATTATTATTTATGCTATTTTTGGGTAAATCTATATATGAAGTACAAGAACTCATTAATAATACTAGTAAAAAAAAGATTAAATATTTCATAATTATTTGTTTATTTTTCCCATTGCTTTTTTAAATGACGAATAGTCTATTGTAATAATCGAACCACTAGTATTATAAAATCCTACCGTAGGAGTATATGTATTTGGAGAAGGTGTTCCTCCTATTTGACCAGAAGGTAATGATCCTTAATTTTCAGTCCATCCCAAAACCATTGATGGCTGTGTATTACTAGACATATTCTTAGGGTCTTTATCTGTATTTGAAGGAGAAGGAGCTCCATAACTTGTCACATTACCCTCACTGTCATAATGCAAAGGGTGTAAGTGTGCATCAGAAGCAGGCTTATCTCCTTTTTCTTTTAAATCCTTTTTTGCATCTGCCCATTCTTTAGGTCCTACTTCTCCAGCTTTTTCTCCAGTGACTGTTTTTGAAGATTTGCCACCTTGACCAAAGAAAAATCCTTTTTCAGTAGCTGTTTTATCTGTTTTAGCAAAATCATATATATCATCAATTTGTTTTAATTGATCATTAGATACCTGATTAATAACATGCCCTGCGCTAATAGCGGCATCAGTATCAGCTTCTTTTTTACTGGTAGTTAAAACTATTTTTTTATCAAGTTTTCCATCTTCAACATGTTTTGTGAGCTGCCCTTTTAAATTATAATAATCCGTAAAAGGACTTCTTCCATCCGGATCAATAAACTTCAAAGGATTATTAAAAGCATAATTGTACGGTGACCATCTTCTCATTTTTTCCGCCAGCGGATCCACAACACTCCATCTTCCAATATCCGCCATATACATTCTGGCTCCGTAATCATACATTCCACTCTCCTGTAATTCCTTCCCATTGTATTTATAATTCTTATAAGTATCCCGACCAAAGAATGCATTACCGGTATTGAGGTGGTTCATTCCAAACGGATAATAATCATTGGCATCCGTGATTTCAAGAGCGCCTGCGCTGTTTTTTCCAAAACTTACCCTCACATTGCCCAAATGATCTTTGTATAAATATAGTTTTCCGTAATTCTGTAAAATGTTCAAATGCCTAGATATCGCATTTGGAGTTTTATTTACAATAATATTGCTGTTTTAGAACATAGAAACCACTGCTAAATAACAGTGGTTTTTTTATTATTATTTCACCACGAGAGCGAGGAAATTACCTTACAGGATTTATTTTCCAACTTTTAAAATATTTAAATTATTTATACAATCGATAAACTCTTTTTTCTTTTCTTCTTTAAAATACGGAATACCTATTACACCATCTTTGATATCGGTATATTTCATTTGTATGAGTTCATAATTCTTTAACTTCTTATCTGCAAAATAATAACTTCGAACATGAATTCTTGGCTTTGGTGTATATGGGTCTGATGCAAGACATTTTTTTAAATCGTTCACTTTATCCTGAACTACAATCTCATATCTAAAGTATTCGTCAGGATATTTCATTTTAAAATCTTCTATTGATGTTTTTTTTGTATATAATATAAAATTACCATCTTTAATTTTAGTATAGGAAAGACTATCAACATTTAATTTATATGAACTGGTTGTTATCTCACATACATCTTTGTTATCCATAACAAGAATTCCATTGTAATACCCATACTGATCATTGAAACCGTCTTCTATATAAATATGCGAATATTTTTTATTAGGTATAATATTACAGGATTGAGCTCCCAATAATCTATGTCTTGTTAAAGCTTCTTTCATGCCTTTACTCTCAATAGAGTCCAATTGACCAAAAGATATAAAATTATTATTCAATAAATATTCATTCATTTGTTGAAGGGATATCTTTTCTTGAGATTGACAAGAGTAAAACACAATTATAGTGAACAATACAATAATTTTTCTCATAAAATAACATTTAATTTATTAATGACCCAAGTTCTTAAATTTTTGTAAGTGATATATAACAGCTCCACCATAATAGTTGTATTTGTTTTGTAGTATGCTATTATTTACCCTAAGTACACTTTCAAGACTTGGAATAGGAGTTATCTGATTACCAGATGAATTATAAAAAATACTATTTCCAACACTATCTATTAATCTACTACCATTAGCAGGAAACTGCTTGCCAACACCATCTATAATTGTTTTATAGTGGGTTCTCAATGGAAGCCCTGTCTCTGCTCTTATGATATTCTCAGCATGTGTACCAAAAATTTCTGCTGTGGTTGATTCGTCTCCAAATCTTTCATCTGATTGAGCTATTTGACCTAGTGCAAAATATCCGTAAATATGTGCCATTTCGTGCCCAATTGTCGTATATAAAGGAGAATATTGACCATCTTTTCCTGCTGTTGTCCAAACTCCTTTTGTTGACAATGTATTTAAATCTACAATATTATCTCTCATTTTGCCATCTTTACCCTGCCCCTGATCAAAATAATTAATCATTGTATTTCCAATAGAAGTATTTTTATCCAAATAATTTAATCCGGCTACAGCTTTTACTACATAATCAGATAGCTTAGTAGATTCATCAACATTTGTCCATTTCCCATTTACCTGATGTTGAGTTGCCCCGTTATGATACCTATATTGAGTACCGTCTTCGTCATTAATATATATCCATTCACCATTAATATCAATAAATTTAATTGGATTTCCAGCAACATAATTATAAGGTGACATAGAATTATAATTCTCACTATAATTATCCACTACTCCCCATCTACCTAAATCAGCCATATACATCCTTGCACCATAGTCATAGAAACCGGATTCCTGTAATTCCTTGCCATTGTATTTATAGCTTAAGTAACTTCCTATATAACCTTTTATTCCTCCTATGTGGTTTAATCCGAATTTGTTTAGTACAAGTATCGTGTCATAAAAAGTCCCAACATCAATACAAACCAAGGACTTTTTTTAAATAATCATTAACAAGATTCTTTTTCTCTTTATACATATATGGTGTATGTGATTTACTTTCAGGATCATAAAGTATAACTTCAGAATATTTAACCCTAAATAAATACATCGGTTTTTTAACAATTAACTTCTGTTTCAAAAATAGAGACATCATTTGTGTATTCTTATCGATATATAATGAATCTATTTCCGAACCTTTATTTTCTAAATATTCATTTTGTATTTCATAATTATATCGAATTGAATAATTGCCTATGTGACTAGGATTAATATTTTTGTTTCTCTCGAACCAAGGTAAAAATATATTACGATCACTCTGTCCAACAGTATATGTTATTTGTAATGTGTTATTTTTCATTGCGGTCAATCCTAAGCCCATATAAGGAGCAATAGTAACTTTTTCTTTAAGATTCCCTTTAGTATCGAATAATTGAATTGACGGTGCTCCTTCATCTGTTGTATATCTAATACGTACTATCTCTGTTTTTCCTGCAAGTATTTGATAAGAAAAACCGGGACCTTCCAATTTATCGAAACTGGAGTTTCCACATCCTATAATAGATAACAATAGTAATAAAAGTAAACAAATATTTATTATTTTCGATCTCCCCATATTATTTGCGTTTTTTGATTATTCCTTCGGCTGTCGTCACATTTTCATAGCCCAACCGCTGAAATAGATTTGAGTTAAAGTTTTCACCATAAGTTGGGAAACCTCTTTTTAATGCTTCATTTTTCCAATACGAATTGTTAAAAATTAGCCCCATTTTACTATTCCCTGATAGATTAAATCCTCCTGCGTTCAACATGAAATCCATTTTATTTTGTCCTGTTATTGAAGCTGCCCTACCTGCTGCAAAGTTTCCAACATCTCTGGCTGAAACGTATACCCCTTCTGCTATTTGTGAGCCAGCGTACAACCCGCCACCATTTTGTGTCTTATAATCAAACTTATTTCCATTACCTCCATTCCAGGCGTAACCCATTCTTGCAAAAAAAGCTCCCTTGAATTCGTTACCATCAGACATTGCTTTACTGAAATCTGCCAGCCAATCTCTAGCCTGGTAAGAACCAAAATTTATTTTACCAGCTTCCTCACCACTTTATCGTTGTCCATTTTAAGATATAAATGATAATTAAAATATGGTGATGGTAAACCATTTTGAATTGAGGATAATTTGTCTATTAATTTTTATTATTGATTTCCTGTAAGCAGGAAACCAATAATAAAAAAAACGATAGTGCTAAAATTTGATTTCTATAATTAAATCCGTTAATTTTCCTTTTTATTCTCGCCAAAGAATTTGCCTCTAGAGTTTATTAAGACAAAAGTAGAAGGTATTTCTCTATAACTACGAGCTTGTAATAAAGTATCCTTTTCTACAATTATAAATGCACCAAGTTGCTCCATAGTCGACACTGTAGGCTTCTTTGGAACCATTTTAAACCGATAATGATGAAACGCCTTTATTTCTTCTAACACCTCTAAATCCGGCTGTCTATAATTATTTTTTGTATAATAATTATCTTTATAAGAAAGCACTACAATAGTGTCTTTCCTTTGATTTAAGGCTTCTATTTTAAATACATAATCATATTCTTTGAGACTTAAAATTAGACAATCACAAGTTGTATTATTTTGCACCAGTTTTTCAGTAGAGCAAGACGTGAATATCATTAACAGCAGGCTGTCTATTATTATAGTTCTCATTTATTAGATAAATCATTTATTAGTAGTTCGACATTAATTCCTGGATAATTGGGTGTGGTTTGTTAATATATAGTTTTCCATCTACCGGGTCTTGTGATTTAACAGGAGCAATATGTCTTGGATCAATTCGTTCAGTTTCATTATGAGCTTTTTCGTACGCTTTAAATTCCGCAGTAGTCTTATCAAAAGTTGGAATACCACTACCAGGAGAATTTACTCCACCAAGATAGGATTCGATTACTTCATGCAACACAGAGACACCATTCGGCATACCATAAAATTCATCAATCTTCTGAGTTTGTTCAGGATTAACCGTTTGATTAGTCTATTTTCCACTTTTCAAATAGACAAGGAAGTCTCTACAGGTACAATATTAAATGAATAATCGGTTCCTATTTTTATTCAGGGACGTTTTGATGTTCTATATTTGTTACTTTACCGTTATAAATATATATATTTACATAATATGGCTCTCCGATATTAGGGAAATAAGTTTCACTTCTAAAGTACTTGTGATTATTGCACAATAATAACTCCTCGTTTTGGAAATATGTTTTATAAATTTTTTGTTCAATTAACAATGGCGTAGTGTTAACCATTTTTAAATAATATTTATCCTTTTCATACACAGGTAGTCCATATGCTATTCCAATTAAAGAGTCCTTTTCTACAACATCAGTATAAAGATACAATACGCTTCTACTTTTGTTAGTTGAAGTTTTAGCTACCATTTCTTCGGCCTCTTTTGTAATAGCTTCACTAATATTACTTTTTCTTTTACATGATAAAAGCATGCAGGTGACAAGCATAAAAACAATTTTATTTTTTAACCTCATAATTTGAAGAATCATAGATTACGGTTTCATTTGAATGGGGTAAACAACGCGATCTGAGCAAAGTGATCCTATATAAGTTGTACTTATCTTACGTTACTTTTAAGCCAGATACTATCAATTGTTGATAAACTGTTATTTACAATAGCAAAACGAGCATCTTCGAAAACTTTGAAATGTACATTATTCGAAGAATCTTTACCAAATTGTATGGTTTTAATTTTTTTTCTAATACTTACATGTCTATTGCTTTTTGTGGAAGAATTGAATTGAATTTTTGACAAGTTCAACTTAAGGTTTTCTTTTTTATAACAAATTACTGTAGAGTCTAGTTTTGCCTCATTTTCGACTAAATAGATAATACTGTGGTTATTATTTAGAAGCCTAACCTGATAATTATCTTTAAAAATATATTCAGAATAACTATTGCAAGATATTAAACTTAACGAAAATAAAACCATAAAATTTTTTTCTTTCATATAATTAATTGGAATTAAATTGTGTCTCAGTTATTCCCTCTGGAGGATATAATGGAATAATACCATAAAAACCTCTTGCTTGGTGAGGTACACCAACATCGTTAATCATTTTTGAATTAATACTACTAATATTTAAAATGGATGTAGCCGGAAAAATACCATTTTTAAACAAATTTTGATTTAAAGGATTCCCTTGATCCTTAA
The DNA here is from genome assembly GCF_003385595.1 of Chryseobacterium flavum. Classification (GTDB taxonomy): domain Bacteria; phylum Bacteroidota; class Bacteroidia; order Flavobacteriales; family Weeksellaceae; genus Chryseobacterium; species Chryseobacterium flavum. The sequence goes on from NZ_QNUE01000009.1 coordinate 163,503, forward strand.
TATTGTGTGAATTATAGATAAACTTCCCATCGTATGAGTATTGTGCTTTATACGCATCAACTTCATCATTAACACCGTATCCCTGACCTGTTGAAATGTTGTATTCCCCTCTTGCATTTTGTCCACCATGCCTTACTTCATGGAGAGTTAATCCAGTATCGCTTCCAACAAACATTGTAACTACACCCTCACTTGTAGAGGTTGTATTGTATGTTCCTTTAATCTTTATTTACATCTTCTTTTCCTCCTGCCTTACCAAACACATATTCTGTGGCTTTGTCATTTCGCATATCAGAAATATCTTGTTTTGACTTTTGCAATTCAACAATTCTTTCATTGTTATCACCCCCCTTACTTTTTTCTAACTTTTTTATCTGATTATCTAATTTTTTCTCAAGTTTTCTGGCCATCTCTTCAGCTTTTTTACCAAAATGTTCTACTCCACGCCCATCTGGATCGGTATATTTTATTGGATTATTTACAGTGTAGTTATACGCCGAATACCTTCTATATAATTCCGCTAGCGGATCAATCACTCCCCATCTTCCCAGGTCAGGCATATACATCCTTGCACCATAGTCATAGAAACCGGATTCCTGTAATTCCTTGCCATTGTATTTATAGCTTAAGTAACTTCCTATATAACCTTTTATTCCTCCTATGTGGTTTAATCCGAAT
>NZ_QNUE01000010.1 GCF_003385595.1 Chryseobacterium flavum
CAAATGCATAACCAGTCACAAATTAAAATGAAAACCTATAAAAACAAAAACCAAAGTAATAGTAAAATTACTCTGGTTTAATTATTTATTTTTGTACTTTAATCTGTATCAGATTTTCAGGACTAGTCAGTAGGTATTATCTTTCAATCATTATATTCTTAACAAGGGTTTCTTCACCTACTTTTAAAATCCCTACATATACTCCGCTTTGAAGACTGGATACATCAATTTTCTTTTCATTGTTTACTCTGAGCATTGATCTTCCCATAGAATTACTGATTTCAAAACTGAAGTTTGATGTTTGCACTGGTAATTCAATATGTAAAATATCATTTGCAGGATTTGGATAGATCTTGACAGTTTCCAGAGAATTCACTGAGGCAGCTTTAGTAACAGTGGTCAGGTTGGTTGATGCTGTTGCAAAATGCTGTAATGCTCCTACAGCGGCTTTTCCAATATTATAGACATAAACCGGATCAACATTAGTAAAGGTGTCCTTTGAAGTGTGGGGATAGCTGCTTCTTATCCTTTCAAAAAAACCGGTAATTACTTCTCCTTTCCGCTCAAAAGGAATATAATCAGTAGCTTCAGCAGGGTCTACGGCAGTCTGAAGAGGAGAGTACAGGGCTGTACAGTTTCTTAGCTGTTGGGTTACAGCGGCAGAAGCTGCGTTATTAGAGGAAACCCCACCCTGATCTTCATCACAATATACCGTATTGTTATTATTTCCTTTTACGCCACCTACCTGGTCCAGGTTGAATACTAATTTTATATCCAGTTTACGGATACCTCCCTGATATACAACATTATTCACATAATGGCTGCTTCCGATAAGTCCTTGTTCTTCTCCGGAGAAATGGATGAACTTGATTGAGTATTCTGTAGGAACATCCTTTAATATCCGGGCCGCTTCCAGAATTATAGAAGTGCCGCTGCCATTATCATTAACCCCGGGACCATTAATGGTATCATAATGTCCGCAGATAATAACATATTTGTCCGGGTAAAGAGTTCCTGTTTTTGTTATAATCAGGTTTTTGGAAGTAGCAGACCCATAGGTGAATGGACTTTCCACAATCTGGCTTGCAGAATAACCATAAGAAATGTATTTGTTTTTAATCCAGGTAAGGGTGTTGTTATTGGCCTGTGAGCCGGTTGTTTTTATTCCTAAGTTTCCAAACTCCTGGAGGTTTGCCGTTATATTGGCCTGGGTAACCATATCAGCCCTGTTCTTATAGGCCTGGATAAAGCTTTGTGCTGTAACGCCCTGTATCAACATTGTGGCGCACAAGAATGTTGTAATTCTTTTCATATTATTATTTTAAATTGGTATTACGAATATAATAAATAAATCCCAACATGGTGTTTAATAACATATGTATTACATTGAAAATGTATAATTATGCTAAAACTTATACAGTTTTTATGAGCTTTATGATATTGTATACTGGATTTTATTCAAATAAAAACCTCCGTGAACGGAGGTTAGTAATTTATTTTCACAAAGGTAATGTACATCGGTTATTTTTTGATCAGAATTTTTCTGACCACAGTTTGATCGGTTGTTTTTAAAACTCCAAGATAAGCACCATTTTCCAGGCCGGCAACATTAATTTCTGTTTCATTAGTTGTCTTTAAAATAGAACGCCCAGGAAAATCAGTGACTTCAAAACTGAAGTTCTTTATATTAGAATCAGGAAGCTCGATATGGATGATATCTTTTACAGGGTTCGGATATATTTTTACATTTTCCAGCGATTTTTTCGAGTTTATATCCTGAGTCCCCATTGTATTATTACTTGTGGAAGCAACAGCAAAATGTTGCAGTGCTCCAACCGAAGCTTTTCCTATATTATAAATATAAACAGGATCAGTATTGGCAAAAGTATCATTTGAAGTATGTGGATAATTACTTCTTAATCTTTCAAAAAAACCGGTAATTACTTCCCCTTTTTCTTCAAATGGCATGTAGTCTGAATCGGCAGCCGGATCTACCGCAGTCTGAAGAGGAGAGTAGAGGGCAGTACAGTTTCTCAGTTCCTGGGTCACCGTTGCGGAAGCTGCATTATTGGAAGATACACCTCCCTGATCCTCATCGCAGTATACTGTATTGTTGGTATTGCTGCTTTTACCACCTACCTGATCCAGATTAAAAACAAGCTTAATATCTAAAACACGGGTATTTCCCTGATAAGCAATGTTATCAGCATAATGATAGCTTCCTCTTAACCCCTGTTCTTCTCCGGAAAAATGGATGAATTTAATAGAATATTCCGTGGGTACATCCTTTAGTATTCTTGCTGCTTCCAAAATAATAGAAGTTCCGCTGCCATTATCATTAACTCCCGGACCATAGATGGTATCAAAATGTCCGCAAATAATTACATATTTATCAGGATAAACCGTACCTGTTTTAGTGATGATAAGGTTTTTGGAATTCACTCCGCTAAAGCTGAATGGGTCTTCCACAATCTGGCTGGATGTATATCCGTAAGAAAGGTATTTGCTTTTAAGCCAGTTCAGGGCATTGGTATTTGCTGCAGATCCTGTTGTTTTAACTCCAAAATTGGCAAACTCCTGAAGATTATTGATAATATTAGTTTGGGTTACCATGTCAGCTCTATCCTTATAAGCCTGGATAAAACTCTGTGCACCGATATTTTGTGCTACAACAGCAGTAAGTAAAAAAGCAGCGATTTTTTTCATTTTTTTAATGGACTTGTTTTTCGGCTGCTAATATAATAAATAACCGGCGATTATTTTTTTAAAACTGAAAATTGTTTTGATGTTTATTCAGTTTTAATTCAAAAAAGATTTGCCTGCTTCCTGAAAACAAAAGTCCCGGGAAACCCCGGGACTATATTGATAACAAAAATACTATTCTACATTATTTTACTTGATCTACAACAGCTTTGAAAGCTTCAGGGTGATTCATTGCTAAATCTGCTAAAACTTTTCTGTTAAGCTCGATGTTGTTCTTTTTAAGAGCTCCCATAAATTGAGAGTAAGACATTCCGTGTTCTCTGGTACCTGCGTTGATACGGGTAATCCAAAGAGCTCTGAAATTTCTCTTTTTCTCTTTTCTACCACGGTAAGCATATTGCATTGCTTTTTCTACCGCGTTTTTAGCTACAGTCCAAACGTTCTTTCTTCTTCCGAAATAACCTTTAGCTTGCTTAAAAATTTTCTTTCTGCGAGCTCTTGAAGCTACGGCATTTACTGATCTTGGCATAATTTAAATTGTTTTTTTGAAATGTGCGACAAACTGTTTCATTGTACTTAATTGCTCCATTTCAGGGTTAAAATTTTGAATTTGTTTTGAATTCTTATAAACCGGATATAGATTTATAAAAACTACTTAATTGCTAATTGACGTTGAACGCTTTTCTCATCCACTTTAGCTACGTAAGAAGTAGTAGTAAGATTTCTCTTCTGCTTAGTTTCTTTCTTAGTTAAGATGTGGCTTTTGTAAGCGTTTTTTCTTTTGATCTTACCTGTTCCGGTAAGAGCAAAACGTTTCTTAGCACCTGATTTCGTTTTTAATTTTGGCATTGTTTTGCTTTTTTATTGTTTTTGTTATCAATATCTGTTCTGGCTACTCCTAAAGACATTAGGAATAATAGTGTGCAAAGATACAAAAAAAATCAATCCGAATTTTCATGTTCTGTGATTTTCTTGTCTTTACATAAAAAAGCCGCCTCCTAAAAAAGAAGCGGCTGTAATGTAATGCAGGCTTAATCAAAATCTTTGTAAGCTATTTCCTTTCTTTCTTCATTATTCCCGCCCAAAATAATTTTAATCCTAAAACCATTAGGAATAAAGTATCCTCCTCTTGAATAAAGCTGAAGTTTGATGTGTGGATTAGAGACGGTACCTGTAACAGCACTATTGGAATGCCAGATAGAAGTATCATTATTGTAAATAACAAGGTTTCCATCATTCTGTGCAATAAGTTTTGGGGTTCCCTGGCTTCTAACCGTATTGGAGCTCCACAATACAGAAAGGCTGCCCGGTCTTTCGCGATATAAAACCAGATTACTGTCATGTTGCATTATGAGACGGTAAGTACTGCCATTATTCTCTAAACTGATAGATTCTCCTGCATATAATATCTGAGGATGGTTGGTGGTTTCTGAAATAAACTTCAGTTCTGTAAGCCCTGTACCGGGAATGGAGTTTGTCTCATTTGTGATGGTATGAGCATTCCTGTTTTGTACCGGTGTACTGTCCAGAGTATCATCCTGAGCGCATGATGCCATAAGCATCGAAAGACTTAAAAAAGTCATTAATTTGATTTTCATGAGTTATTTATTTAGCGGGACAAATATAGTAATTATAAAATTAACTCACACATTAAAGATTACGTAAATTATTGAGACACCTTTATTCATGGTTGTTTTCATTATGTATTTAAGACACTTTTTGGTGTTTAAATGAAAAAGTCACATTGTTTTCGAATGTGACTTTTTTATATGGCAGAATAACTTAACTATGATTGAAAAAATGCCAGTAAATCTTTATTGATGGTTTCTGCTTCTGTTGTAGGCATGCCGTGTGGAAATCCGGGATAAGAAATCAGTTTTCCGTTTTTAAGAAGGATAGCAGCTACTTTTCCTGTAGTTTCAAATGGTACAATCTGGTCATCCTCACCATGCATCACCAGAACCGGTATATCAACGCTCTTCAGGTCCTCGGTAAAATCTGTTTCTGAAAATGCTTTTATGCAGTCATAATGTGCCTTGACGGAACCATTCATTCCCTGTCTCCACCAGTTTCTCTGAATACCTTCAGAAATCTCAGCACCTTCTCTGTTGTATCCATAGAATGGGAAAGTGATATCAATAAAGAATTGCTGTCTGTGTTTCGCTGTGTTATTACGGATATCATCAAAAACAGACATTGGAACTCCATTTGGATTATTTTCATTCTGAACCATAATTGGAGTAACAGCACTTACCAAAACTGCCTTTGCAACCCTTCCGTTACCGTGTCTGGCAACATATCTGATTACTTCACCACCTCCGGTAGAGTGCCCTACATGAATAACATTTTTTAAATCCAGTGCTTCTACAATTTCAGCAACATCAGATGCATATGTATCCATATCATGTCCAAAAGGTGTTTGTTCTGATCTTCCATGACCTCTTCTGTCATGAGCAATTACCCTGTATCCCTGCTCAAGGAAGAAAAACATTTGTGCATCCCAGTCATCACTTGAAAGCGGCCATCCGTGATGAAAGAATACAGGCTGCCCCTTTCCCCAATCTTTGTAATAAATCTGTGTTCCGTCTTTTAATTTAAGTGTGTTCATTGTTTTCTTTTTTATGATTAATAAATATCTAAATAATTTGACTTTTTATAATCACAAATGTAGATTGAAAATCTTTATGAATTATTGATACAGGATAATAATTGATTAAAATTAAAAAATAAGGAATAAAGTTATCAGAATACAAAATAAAAAAACCTCAAACTGATTTGAGGTTTTATATTGAATAATTGACTTAATTATTTTGCTGGTTTTTTAGGACTCATCATCATAATCATTCTCTTTCCTTCAAGTTTAGGAAGCTGGTCTACTTTTCCAACATGCTCCAATTCCTGAGCCAGCTTTAAAAGTAAAATTTCTCCCTGGTCTTTAAAGATAATCGAACGTCCTTTAAAAAATACGTAGGTTTTTAATTTTGAACCTTCTTCAAGGAATTTTTCAGCATGCTTTTTCTTGAATTCATAATCGTGATCATCAGTCTGAGGTCCGAAACGGATCTCTTTTACCACCACTTTTACCTGCTTAGCTTTAAGTTCCTTCTGTTTTTTCTTTTGCTCGTATAAAAACTTTTTATAGTCTAATATCCTTGCAATAAAAGGTTCTGCCTTGTCGGAAATTACTACAAGATCCAATTCCTGTTCTGAAGCAAGCTGTCTTGCTTTATCAATTGGATAAACTCCCGGCTCTACGTTATCGCCCACTAAACGAAGCTCTCTCACACGAATTTTATCGTTGATCAAGTGAGCGTCCTCTTGTACCGGACGTCTCTGTGGGCCCCTGTTGTTAAATCTTTGTGCTGTTGTATTATAATTTTATTGGTTAACTTTCTATTAATTTTAATCGGTCGTTCTCTGATGATTAAACCGCGGCTTCCTTCTTAAAGTAAGAAACAAAATCTTCCATTTTCATTACTCCAAGGTCACCTTCACCACGTCTTCTTACAGAAATCGTACCATCTTTTTCTTCATTTTCACCGATAACAAGCATGAAAGGAATCTTCTTCAATTCGGCATCACGGATCTTCTTACCGGTCTTCTCATTTCTGTCATCAATCTGACCGCTAATATCGTGATTTTCCAAAAATTGTGAAACTTTTTTTGCATAATCTACATATTTTTCACTGATCGGTAGAATAATAAACTGATCAGGGCTTAGCCATAATGGGAAATCCCCTGCAGTATTTTCCAGCAAAATGGCAATAAATCGTTCCATAGAACCAAATGGAGCTCTGTGGATCATTACCGGTCTGTGCTTTTCATTATCACTTCCGATATAGTGAAGATCAAATCTTTCAGGAAGATTATAATCTACCTGAATGGTTCCTAACTGCCATTTTCTTCCTAAAGCATCTTTCACCATAAAATCAAGCTTAGGACCATAGAATGCGGCTTCTCCGTATTCAATCACTGTTTTTAAGCCTTTCTTTTCTGCTGCATTGATGATCGCACTTTCTGCCTTCTCCCAGTTCTCATCGGAACCGATATACTTTTGTTTGTTTTCAGGATCTCTTAATGATACCTGAGTTACAAAATCTTCAAACCCTAAAGACTTGAAAACATAGAGAGTCAGATCAATTACTTTTTCAAATTCTTCAGAAAGCTGATCCGGAGTACAGAACAGGTGAGCGTCATCCTGGGTAAATCCACGAACTCTTGTTAATCCGTGAAGCTCTCCGCTTTGCTCGTATCTGTATACTGTACCGAATTCTGCATATCTTTTCGGAAGATCCCTGTAACTCCATTGTGAAGTTTTGTAAATTTCACAGTGATGAGGACAGTTCATTGGTTTCAGTAAAAATTCTTCTCCTTCATTCGGAGTTTTAATCGGCTGGAAGCTGTCTTCCCCGTATTTATCCCAGTGTCCTGAAGTGACATATAATTCTTTTGCTCCGATATGCGGAGACATAACAAATTCATAACCTCCTTTTTTCTGAGCTTCAGAAAGGAAATTTTCCAGCTTTCTTCTTAAAGCAGTTCCTTTTGGTAACCAAAGCGGTAAACCGGCACCTACTTTTTCAGAGAATGCAAAAATTCCAAGCTCTTTACCTAGTTTTCTGTGGTCTCTTCTTTTAGCTTCTTCCAGTCTTTCAAGATATTCTGTCAGATCTTTCTGCTTAGGGAAGGAAATACCATATACTCTCGTCAGTTGAGGATTTTTTTCATTCCCTCTCCAGTAAGCACCTGCTGCATTCAGGATTTTAACTGCTTTTACAATCCCTGTATTCGGGATGTGTCCGCCACGGCATAAGTCCGTAAAGTTATCGTGCGTTACAAAAGTAATCTCTCCATCATTAAGATTTGAGATTAATTCTACTTTATAAGGATTATCTGCATAAGTCTTTAAGGCTTCTTCTTTAGAAACCGGATATAGGGAGAATGTAGAGCCTTTCTTTGCATTTTCAAGAATTTTCTTTTCAATCTTCTCAAAATCTTTTTCAGATAAACTCTCGTCTCCGAAATCTACATCATAATAGAATCCGCTTTCAATGGCCGGACCTATTGTAAGCTTAGCATTAGGATAAAACTCAAGGATAGCCTGCGCCAAAAGGTGGGCAGAAGAATGCCAGAAGGCTTTTTTTCCAAGATCATCATTCCAGGTCAAAAGTTGTACCGTAGAATCCGTGGTTATAGGTGTGGTCGTTTCTACTTGTTTGTCATTAACAATTGCGGAAATGGTATTTCTAGCCAATCCCTCGCTTATAGATTTTGCCACATCTAGAGGAGTAACTGCTCCCTCGAATTCTTTGACACTATTGTCTGGAAGTGTAATTTTTATCATTGTTTACTAAGAAATTTTAAGATGCAAAAATACGCTTTTTTTAGATAAAATACTATACCGGCTTGTATTTAGAATGAGAATTAATATTAAAAATGAAAAGATTTTGCATTTAACCGATAAAGAAAAATTTATTTACTAATGTTATGGTGTTAAAGTAAGCTTTCAGAGCCGGAACAATAGATATTTTAAATTTTATAAACTTATTTAAAATATAATTGCAACTTGATTAATAGTGTTATTTTACCAAACAGAAATAAGTTAAAATAAATTCAAAGCCATAACTATTATGAATACTATAAACGTTGACCTGCATTGTGACCTGCTGTATTACCTGCTCAGTCCTGCATCTGTTATTGATGATAAGGAGCTGGGATGTTCTCTTCCCTATTTAAAAGAAGGAAATGTAAAACTTCAGGTAACGGCAATTTACGCCGGGACGGGAAAAGACAGCACGCACTATGGATTAGAACAAAGCCGGTTATTCTCGGAGCTGACTCAGAATGAAAACTTTTTCCTCTTTAGTAATCAAAGCTATAAAAAACCTGAAAACAGCGGTAAAATAGGAATACTGGCTTCTATTGAAAATGCATCATCCTTTTGTGATGAAAAAGAAAGCCTGGATTCAGGATTTAAAAAACTGGAAACCATTATAGAAAATACAGGGAAAGTATTATACATTGGTATTACCCATCATTTAGAAAACCGTTTCGGGGGAGGAAATTATGCTGATACAGGCCTGAAAGATGACGGAAAAGTTTTGATCGACTATATTTCAGACAGGAAAATTGCAGTTGACCTCGCTCATACAAGTGATCAGCTGGCGTATGACATTTTAAATTATATTGATCAGAAAAATTATTCTGTCCCTGTTCTGGCAAGCCATTCCAATTACAGAGCCGTTTGTGAGAACAACAGAAATTTACCTGATGAGCTGGCTAAAGAAGTCATCAAGCGGAAAGGCCTGATCGGGCTTAACTTTATCAAAGATTATATTGATCCCGACCATTCTGAAAAATTGTACGAACATATCCGGTATGGGCTGGAACTGGGAGGAGAAAACAGCATTGCTTATGGTGCAGATTATTTCTATTATAAAGACCATCCGGATACATCACGCCATCCGTTTTTCTTTACCGGTCATTCAGACGCCTCAGTTTACCCAATGATTAACGAAGAAATTAAAGAAAAATTCTCTCCGGAACTGGCAGGAAAAATCAGTCATAAAAATGCTTTGGATTTTATAGAAAGTATAGTGTAAGAAAGAAATGTTTATTTTAATTGCTCCCGCAGATGAAGTTTTTGAAGGTCTGCCTGATCAGCTTATCTGCGAGCGTTTTATACATTAAGTAATTTACATTAATTAATTTAAAAGCATCTGTTTAATGGGTGTTTATTAATGTTTTCTTTTGTACTTCACTTTCTGCTTAATAATTTCAATTACATCCACATTCTTAACTTTAGATTTGATCCATCCGTGAATGTCAATATAGAATAATGAACGGCGGTAATATTCATTTTTAGAAAATTCTTCAAGTTTTTTATCAAAATTCTCAAAGGCTTTCTGTCGTTGATCCAATACCTGATTGTTAAGATTCTTAAAGAACTGGATACTCTCAAAATGGAATTCCTCAGGCTTTTTCATTTTTCTGGCAAACTTCAAAGTAGAAACAATAAATTCATCATAATCTTCATCTTTCCCGGACTCATATTTGGCCATCAAGATCAGGATGCGGGTATGGAAAAGCAGATCTTCCTGTACATTCCCCTTAGATTCTATCACTCTCATAGAATATTCAATGGATTTTTCAAACATCTTACTGCCGAAAAACATGGCGGCCATTTTAAGATAAAGAATCATAAAATGATGTTCATCAATTCTTTCCCTGAGCTTTTCCATTTTCAGCTCAATTTCAGGAATAAGCTTTGTTCCGGTAAAAAATTCTCCTTTTACAAAATGAATGTTCATCAATGTATTGTAGTGGGTTAGAAAAATAAGCGACTGAAGATTTTCATTTTGGGAAAAATTTTCAGCATTTACCCTTTTATTAAAATTCTCAAAATGCTCTTCAAGAATGTCTATATTCCCATACAGAAACAAGATTTTTAACAGGTAAGTATTTCCTTTAATATACCACACCGGATGGCTGAAAATCATTTCCGGATTTTTATGAAAAAGATCGACCCACTGATAAGCATATTTCAGGGTATATTTATAATCCTGTAAAAGCTGGTTCTTCCAGACGTGCGCTTTAAAAAACCACAGCTTTTCTGTAAAATTCAGTTTTTCAAGTCTTATATTTTTGATCTGGGAATCAAAAATTCCCAGAATTTCTGCCCGGTCCGTATCATTTTTAACATATCCGTGAGTAAGCATTTCACTATATAATTTCAGTGAAAGATTGGATAGTTTTGTGGTATAACGGTTCTGTTTACTTATCTCCTGTGACTGCCTGATCAGCTCATCTGCCCGCCCTTCGATACTTCGTGTAATAAACTGTGACTCAATTACTTTTTCAAGATCGATAATTTCGGAAGCAATGCTTTTTTCATCCAGTTCCAATGCGGTTTGTTTGGTCTTATCTAATATTTTTAAAGCTTGCTTATAAAGCCCTTTCTGATATAAAATATTGGCAAAGTCCAACTGTTCACGAAGCTGAATTCTATAATTCTGGTGACTTGGGTTCATACGGAGACTCACCAGAATCTGTTTGTAAAGATGGGCTTTAAGGTTGGAAAGCTGTTGTTTGGTAGAAATTTTTTTCTCAATAATTACAGTTTCGTCATATTCCTTCATCTTATCCATTTCAGAAAAAAGCAGAAGAAATTTTGCGTCTACGTTAATTCCCAGACGGTTAACATATAATTTAAACTGTCGTTTTTCCGAAGTGGTCAATGACTTTACCAATACAAACAAAAAATCTTTCTGCAATTCTGCCATTGTAAATTTTTATAAATTAAATTACTGATTAATAGGTAAATAAGACTGTTTTTTCAACTGTTGAATATTGTAATTTTCAAAAAATGTGAAAATGAAAAAATATTGCAAGCTGTAGTTTTGAATCAAATTTAAGTAAAAAACTTCATTTATGAATTCCGAAAAAATTGAAATTTTTGATACGACACTGAGAGATGGGGAACAGGTTCCGGGATGTAAACTGAATACGGAACAGAAACTGATTATTGCAGAAAGGCTTGATGAGCTAGGGATTGATATCATTGAAGCAGGGTTTCCGATTTCCAGTCCGGGAGATTTTGAATCTGTTTCAGAAATTTCAAAACTGGTAAAAAATGCTAAAGTGTGCGGACTTACAAGGGCAAACAAGAAGGATATAGATACCGCTGCCGAAGCTCTGAAGTCTGCAAGAAAGCCAAGAATCCATACCGGAATAGGAACTTCCGATTCCCATATCAGATATAAGTTCAACTCAACCAGGGAAGATATTATTGAACGTGCTGCCGAAGCTGTAAAATATGCCAAGAAGTATGTGGAAGATGTAGAGTTTTACGCAGAGGATGCCGGAAGAACAGATAATGCCTATCTGGCACAGGTATGTGAAGCCGTAATTAAGGCAGGTGCTACTGTTTTAAACATTCCTGATACAACAGGATACTGCCTGCCGGAAGAGTACGGGCAGAAAATAAAATACCTGAAAGAAAATGTAAAAGGAATTGAAAAAGCGGTATTGTCGTGCCATTGTCATAACGATTTGGGATTGGCAACTGCTAATTCTATTGCCGGAGTAATTAACGGAGCCCGTCAGGTAGAATGTACCATCAACGGATTGGGTGAAAGGGCCGGAAATACAGCACTGGAAGAAGTTGTTATGATTCTGAAGCAGCATAAAAACTTAAATCTTCATACCGACGTAAACTCCAGAATGCTGAATGAAATGAGCCTAATGGTTTCAGACCTGATGGGAATGGCAGTACAGCCTAATAAGGCAATTGTGGGAGCCAATGCTTTTGCCCACAGTTCAGGAATCCATCAGGACGGAGTGATCAAGAACAGGGAAACCTATGAAATCATTGATCCTGAAGAAGTAGGAGTGAATGCCTCTTCGATTATCCTTACAGCCAGAAGCGGACGTTCAGCATTGGCATACCGCTTTAAACATATCGGTCATGAAGTTACCAAGAATGAACTTGATTACCTGTATCTGGAATTTCTGAAAATTGCGGATGTAAAAAAGGAAATATGTAATGATGATCTACGTCTTATCATGGAAGCTTTTAAACTGGAAAATAGAGTAGCAGGTTGATTTAAAGTCAAGATAAAATTAAAAATGAAGAACACACAAAAAACACTTTTTGATAAAGTTTGGGATGCGCATGTTGTGGAAACCATTCCGGACGGGCCTCAGATCATTTATATTGATAAACATCTGATTCATGAAGTTACAAGTCCACAGGCCTTTGCTGAGCTTGAATCCAGAAACCTTGAAATATTCAGGCCGGAACAGATTGTGGCTACTGCGGATCACAATGTACCAACACTTCATCAGGATCTCCCGATACAGGATGAACTTTCAAGAAATCAGGTCAGGCAGCTTACCGAAAATTGTCAGAAACATAACATTGAACTATTCGGGCTGGGGCATCAGTATCAGGGGATTGTGCATATTATTGCACCAGAACTTGGCATTACCCAACCGGGAATGAGCATTGTTTGTGGCGACAGTCATACCTCTACCCATGGAGCATTCGGAGCAATTGCTTTTGGAATAGGAACAAGCCAGGTTGCACAGGTATTTGCAAGCCAATGTCTGTTACTCAACAAACCGAAATCCATGAGAATTACCGTTAATGGAAGATTGAATGAAAATGTTCAGCCCAAAGATGTGATTCTTTATATTATTTCAAAAATAGGAACAGATGGAGGAACAGGATATTTCTGTGAATATGCCGGGAATGTATTTGAAGAAATGTCGATGGAAGGAAGGATGACAGTTTGTAATATGAGTATTGAAATGGGCGCCAGAGGAGGAATGATTGCTCCCGATGAAACCACTTTTGAATATGTGCAAGGAAGAAAATTTGCTCCTAAGGGAGAAGAGTGGGAAGAAAAAGTAGCCTATTGGAAAACCTTGAGAACAGATGACGGAGCTGCTTTTGATAAAGAACTAAGCTTCGATGCAGCAGATATATACCCAATGATTACTTACGGCACTAATCCGGGAATGGGAATTTCAATCCGCGAGACTATTCCATCACCAAAGAATGAGTCTGAAGAAAAAGCTTTGCAATATATGGGACTGGAAGCCGGACAGTCAGTTAACAGCATCAGGGTGAATTATGTTTTTATAGGAAGCTGTACCAATGCAAGAATAGAGGATTTTCGTTCAGCAGCTCAGTATATTAAAGGAAAGAGTAAATCAGAGGCGGTAAAAGCACTGATTGTTCCAGGCTCTCAGCAGGTTGTAAAACAGATTTATGAAGAAGGACTGGACAAAATCTTTAATGATGCAGGATTTCAGATCCGTCAGCCGGGATGTTCTGCATGTCTGGCAATGAATGATGATAAAATTCCGGAAGGAGAGTATTGTGTTTCCACGTCCAACAGAAACTTTGAAGGCAGGCAGGGACAAGGCTCGAGAACAATTCTTGCCAGTCCACTTACAGCAGCAAAAGCAGCAATAGAAGGCAGAATTTCAGCTTTTGAAAGTTTAAACTAGACGAATTTAAATATATTTTAACCACAAAACACAAAAGATTATAAAGCTTAAATAAAAAAGTAGTTATTATTTCTTGCTGAAAAAGGGTACTTAAGTTTTTTAAAATCTTTGATTTCCATTTTTTTAGTGAACTTCTTATAAGCATTTTGTGCCTTTGTGAGTTTAAGTCTAAACAATATAGAATACATGCAAAAATTAGTTATTATAAAATCTACTGCAGTTCCATTGCCTGCAGAAAATATAGATACAGACCAGATCATTCCGGCAAGATTCCTGAAAAGTATAGATAGAAAAGGGTTCGGAGAGAATCTGTTCAGGGACTGGAGGTTCAATATCCATACAGGAGAACCGAATCCTGATTTTGTCCTGAATAATCCAAAGTTTGAAGGTGAAATTCTGGTGGCAGGAAATAATTTCGGATGTGGAAGCAGTCGTGAACATGCTGCATGGGCATTAACAGATTATGGTTTTAAAGTGATTGTTTCCAGTTATTTTGCTGATATTTTCAAGGGAAATGCTTTAAATAACGGACTTCTTCCGGTCAAAGTATCAGAAGGATTTTTAAAGGAAATTTTAGATGGGATCAATGAAAACCCTGCTCATGAAATTGCAATTGATGTAGAACTGCAATCAATTAGCTTTAAAGATACAACTGAAACCTTTGAGCTTGATTCTTACAAAAAAATATGCCTGTTAAACGGCTATGATGATATCGATTTTTTAATCAGCAGGAAAGAGGCTATAAAAAAATTTGAATTGGCTACACTAAAGACACAAAAAACAAATGAACAACAATTATTTTAAAATCGCAGTTCTTCCCGGAGATGGGATCGGACCTGAAATTATCAGTGAGAGTATTAAAATTCTGGATGTAATTGCTGAAGTTTTTCAGTACACATTTAAATTCGATTATGGACTGATAGGCGCTGAAGCTATTTTCAAAACAGGAAACCCATTGCCTGATGAAACATTGAAAATATGTAAGGAGTCCAGCGCTGTTCTTTTCGGAGCAATAGGAGATCCGGTATTTGATAATAATCCGG
Source organism: Chryseobacterium flavum (assembly GCF_003385595.1). Lineage (GTDB taxonomy): Bacteria > Bacteroidota > Bacteroidia > Flavobacteriales > Weeksellaceae > Chryseobacterium > Chryseobacterium flavum. The sequence continues at coordinate 14,763 of NZ_QNUE01000010.1, forward strand.
AAGCAAAAGTAAGACCTGAACAGGGATTGTTAAAACTTCGTAAAGAGCTGGGATTGTTTGCCAATATCCGTCCTTTGAAGACATATCCGTCCTTGATTGATAAGAGTCCGTTGAAAAGAGAAATTATTGAAGGGGCTGATATCCAGATTTTCAGGGAGCTGGTAAGCGGAATTTATTTTGGTGAAAAATTTACCGACCCGGAAGGTAATTACGCTTATGATGTCTGCAAATACAGCCGTGAAGATATTATTCCGATTGCACATATGGCATTTCAGGAAGCACAGAAAAGAAAGAAAAAACTTACTCTTATTGATAAAGCGAATGTACTGGACACTTCAAGATTATGGAGGAAAATCTGCCAGGAAATTGCACCTCAATATCCTGATGTACAGCTTGATTATATGTTTGTAGATAATGCAGCCATGCAGCTGATTCTTAATCCTAAACAATTTGATGTTATTCTGACTGAAAATATGTTTGGGGATATTATTTCTGATGAAGCAAGTGTCATCGGTGGCTCTATCGGATTACTTCCTTCTGCCTCCGTAGGAGAAAAAAATGCTTTGTTTGAGCCGATCCACGGATCTTATCCTCAGGCAAAAGGCAAAGGAATTGCCAATCCTGTTGCTTCCATTCTGAGTGTCGCTATGATGCTTGATCATCTTAGCTTACATCCGGCTGCAGATAAATTAAGACAATCTGTGGAACATGCGATTGAGAATAAATATGTTACTGTCGATCTTAATACAAAACAATATTATTCCACAAGTGAAGTAGGCAGTTTTATTGCTGATTATATCAGGTATTCCGAAAAGTCATATTACAATTTCGAAAACGTAAAAATCGGAAAATCCACCATAGTATAGTTCGTAACCGACTAAGTTCAATAGATAGATAGTTAGAGAAAGGTTCTGCCTCACATGAGACAGAACCTTTTATTCATCTGTATTATCCGTTTTTCCTGACTTATTTTCTGAAGGTTTTTGAATATCTTCTTTATCTATATCAGGTGGGTTGGTCTTTTTTGAAGAAGCAGGAATGTTCTGGAAATCCTGATTCTGTTTTTTAGTCTCTGCAGCATTGGCAGGTTCTTTCTTTTTGGTGTTTCCTTTTGTATCCATGACTTTACATTTTAAGTTCGAAGAACATGTAGAGTATCATTCAAAGGGTTTGCCAAACAGAAAAATTTTATTCTAAAGTCCCAAAATACCAATTTTGCCGGTTTTGTCTTCAATGGTATAATTCAGAGCTTTTGCCAAAACAAAAATATTATTAAGGTTTTCCATTAATTGTTTATGACCTTCACTTCTTAATTGATTTTGATCAATTGATTTTATGGCTGTTTCCTTGGCTTTCTCGGTTACATTCCTGATGTCCTTTTCAGAAATTCTGTTAAAAAATGAATCATCCAGTGACTGAATTTCAACACTGGGAGTTATCCTTATATCCGCATCAGGGAGTTCAGTGATGACCAGTTTTTTATTGATTGAGTCTACTTCGATCTTCATTTTATTCAGATCATATGAAACCTGTGCATTGGTCTTGGTATAGGTAATAATACTGTTGCTGGAAACTTCTTTTCCAAACATTTCATATCCCATCTTAGTTTTCTGCATGCTGGAAATATTCTGTTCCATTACTACCATTTTATTCATCCTGGCAATCTGATTGGTCAGGACGTAATAATCAGACTTCTCAGTTTTTCCACCAAGATTCAGACAGGATTTAAGGCCAAAAAACAAAAGCACCATAACGCCTGCTCCTGCAATAAACGATAAGATTATTTTATTATTTCTCAAGTCTATTTAAAAATTTCTTTGATTACAGAGGAATCGTTTTTCTTTAAAATTTCAACCAGATCTCTTTCAATATATCCGGTCGTAGGCATTTCCACAATCCTTCCGGCTTCTTTTCCGTATCTCTGAAGAATAATGGTAGGAACCTTCTGGATATTGTAAAGACCTTCATCTCCGGAAGGAGATTCTTTTTTACGGTTAACAGCAATAATTGTCAGCTTGCTTTCCGGAAAGCCAACTTCTTCCAGAATCTTCATCAGTCGCGGAAAATCCCTGTGGCTATCTTCGCACCAGGTACCTATAAAAGCTATAATGTTATAAGAATTCAGTCTTTCTTTTCGGAGTTCACCAATTGCTTTCTGATCAAGAGCATATTCATCGTGTTCTTTTACGTACCAGTCAGAATAGGGAGCTTTTAAAAATTGTTCTTTTAGCTGATGCCCCAAAAGCATTTTGCCATCATTCTGGGTTTCAACCTCCCTGTTAACAACAGTTTTTTGAGCGCTAAATTGCTGAACAGCTAAAAAAATGCTTGAAAGGGCAACAATATTCGTAATAATTTTTTTCATATTTTATTTCTCAATAATAGATTTCAAATCAGCAGGAGAGTAGTATTTATTCTTTAATACTTTATGATCTGCCTTTCTGTAGACATTGAATTTCTCTCCGGATTTTTCATAAAAAGATTCTACTTCTTTATCTTTATAAAATTCAACTGTTTCTTCTGCCTGCTCTACTGTATCACAAGCTTTAGACATATTGGATCGCTGAACTTCATTGAATAGCTCTACAAATTTATTGCCAAGACCGAATTCAAGGACTGCACCACTCAAAACATACTGGAGATCACACAAGGCGTCTGCAATCTCTACAATATTCTGATCAGCAATAGCTTGCTTTAATTCGTTTAGTTCTTCCTGAAGAAGTTCTACTCTGAGGTTGCATCTTTCTGCGGAAGGAATTTGTGGGGTATCTAAAATAGGGGCTTTGAAAGTAGTATGGAATTCTGCTACTTGGTTCAGACTATCAATTTTATCCATGAATTTTTTTATTTATCACAAAGATAGAAAACGATTTGTAAATGGTAAAATGTATGCTGTGAAATGTAAGATGAACTTGTAATGATATCCGCATAAAAAACTCCACAATGTGAAACTGTGGAGTTTTCAGATAAGAAGGAATCTATAAATTATTGTATTTCTTCATATTTCCAGATTCCGGAGATCTGTAGAATTGTCATGCCGGGTTGTTTTTCTCCGTAGCCAAATACACAAATGTATTTTGAATAACAGGTTTTGCAGTGGGTTCCAAAATACAGAGTAGGCAGCTGATTAACAGTTAACTCTCCGAAATGCAACATTCCGGGAGATGTTGTTGTAACAATTTCATGCTTTAATAATTCATTTTTTGGCAGCACTTTATCTTCATTGTAAATTTGTAGAATGGGAAATCCGGACTGATGTGGAATTATTTCAACTCTGTTTTCATGACTGCAGTCACAGCAGATAAACTTTACCGTAGCTGCAGGAATGATCTCATTATTCAGGAAAACACTTTTTTCCAGAAGGGCTTTTTTGCTGATTCTTATTTTTTCTGATATTGAATACATCTGATTTTGTTTATTACTGAATAACGGTACCTGCCAAGTTATTGTATTTTCCACTTGGGCTTTTTTTAATAGTAACTTTTATATATCCTTCTTCAGCTAACTTATTCCAGGTTTTCTGATACCCTGTGGTAATATCAACAGGAATTTTCCACATGGTTTGTTTGCCGTTACCTGCCTGTCCGAACCACGGAATAATATCTGCCGTTTGAGATTGGAAAGGCAGCAGATTATTCAGGACGTCTATCTCATAGTAAAAATCATATTTATTTTCGGGCTGATTTAGAGCCCGCTCTGTAAAAGTATAGACATACCCATTGATAATCGGGCTTGTAAAACTTCCTCCTAAAGTAGGCACACCGGTTCCGTCATAGTTGCCAACAGCACCACTGTACCGGTCAAATTTTTGTCCGGCCTGAAGCGGAACATCATCCACAATATTATATCCTCCATTTGCCGGAGGCCAGCCGCTATTAAGACTGTTTGTTTTAAAGAGAGCTTCCAGTTCACTCCATTTACCCTGCTTGTACAGATCAAATGCCTGACTTCTGATTGCCTGACTTACAGATCCCGATGGATCATACGTTAAAGCAAATTCGTCTGCATTTTTATAAAATACAATTTTAACGGGGTTTGTACTGTTGTCAGTTTCATCCTCTCTGTCTGAACTACAAGCCAATGAAAAAGAAGTGACCGCTAAAAAAAAGAAATACTTAAATAAATGTTTCATATAAAAAATTTAAAGTGTGATTTTAATAATTCTATTTCCGGAGGGATATTCCATCTAAAACTCAACTGCATTAAGAGCATTTTAACCCGATATCCTACCGGGGTGAAATCAATTAAAAGAAGGATAAAGAATACGAATAAGCCGGACTTTAATTGCCTGAAATAATTTCATGACATCTGGACAAATACAATTCGGAAAACAGTACAAAGAATAATATTGCGTGATAAATTTAATAAAAAAGCATTATTGAATTAAATTTATTTAAGATAAAAAATAATAAATGTATTTACATCATAAATAATTTATTTTTAATATTGAGTTGTATTTACTGAGGACAGAATAAAAAAAGACTGCCCTATACGGGGCAGCCTTCTTTTCATCCTTAGTTTATTAAGCTGATTAATTTTTAATAAATCTTTTTGCAGACTCTCCAACCTGGATCGTATAAGCTCCTTTGATAAGAGCACTTACATTTACAGATCCTCTCTGAAGTTTTCCTGAATCAACCAGTTTTCCACCCATGTCGAAGATTTTGTAATCTTCCGATGTTGTATTAGAAACATACAATATGTCTTTAACAGGGTTAGGGAATAACTTAATATCTGTGATCAGATCTTTTGTATTAGATAATTCTCCTTTAGCGGAAGATACAATATTAAGCGTGTAATCTTCAACTTGTCCATATGTATAAGCTTCACAAGATGAAGTAGGAATGGAGCTGTATTTCATCATAACTCTCATTCTTGTTGACCCTACAGTGGCTGTCGCAGGAATTGTAATAGATCCTGATACCGGACTTGTTGTAGATCCTGATCTTGTCCAGGCAAGCTCTCCGCTGTCTGTGAAATCCCCATCTCCATTATAGTCAATATAAACTGCGTATGCTTCACTGTACTTTGTAGAAGTCCAGACCGGAGTTATAGAGATGGTATATGCGCTACCTCTGGTCACATTGGTAGAAACAGAAGTAAAGTTTTCATAGCCCGCAGTTCCTGTAGAAGTATTATTGATTGTTCCGAATTTTACATTTCCGATTCTTTCGTCTGCAGTATTGGATGCAGAAGAAGAACAGTAAGTAACAGTTCCGCCTGAAAGAGTGGTAACACTTACTGTATTGCTGGAAACAGAAGCATTTCCTGCTGCATCTTTTGCTTTCACTGAGAAAGAGTAGGTAGTTGCAGGAGTAAGTCCTGTTACTGTATACGTTGTAGAAGCAGTAGAACCAATTAATGAAGCTCCCTGATATACATCGTAACCTGTAACTCCTACATTGTCCGTAGCTCCGGACCATGAAAGATTGGTAGTTGTAGATGTTGTTCCTGAAGCTGCAAGGGTAGGAGCAGTAGGAGCGACAGTATCAGGAGTACCTGACCCTGCGTTTACTGTAATGTTGGCATTATTTACATCAAAGAAAATGTGATTTGATCCTTTTACCATAATTCTTCCTGAACTGGTAAACACATTAGGAATTGTTACAGCCTGCGAACCGTCATTTGGTGTTCCGGCCAATAGAGTAGTCCATGTATTTCCGTTATCTGTTGACCAAAGGATGTCCACATTCGCTGCATTTACACCATTTGCTGTAGTTCCTGCAACATTCCATGTCACCGTTTGAGAGCTTCCTCCGGAATATGTTGTTGCTGAATTCTGTGAAGTAATGTTAAATGGCCCGGCAGTTCCGTTAACAGTGATTACAGCATCATCAGAATTGTTTCCTGAACCTCCGGCTCTGTTATCACGAACTGTAAATCTGAAATTTAATGTTCTCGCTACTGAAGAAAGAGCTTCAACTGTAATTTCGGAGCCGGCTGTAGTAGTTGCACCTGCCAATACGGAAGCCATTCTTGGGAAATATCTTACGGGAACAGTGGTAGGAGCCCATGATCTGAAGTTAGGACCAGATGTTTTTGTTGCGCTGGCTGCGGAACTTGCTCCTGTTTGTGAAGAAGAAGCATTGTCCATCTGCTCCCAGATATAGGTTAAAGAATCTCCGTTTGCATCTGTACCGGTCCCTGTCAGTACAAAAGGTGTTCCTTTTGGAATTGTATAATCCAATCCTGCATTGGCTGTCGGAATTGAGTTTCCTGTATCGGTATTTACTGAACAGGTTTTAGCCTTAATATTATTGGTGATCTGCTGAATGCTTATCGCATGGAAGAATGCATCTGAATGCGGCTGAATATCCTGGCTTGTGATCCCGGCATATCCCATGATGGTAGATCCTGATCCCGGTTCCATATTAGCACCTGTACCTTCATTGCTCATGGAGAAGGTGTGGTTGCCTCCGAACTGATGTCCCATCTCGTGAGCTACGTAGTCGATATCAAAATTATCTCCTGAAGGAATAGCATCAGCCGGGGAAGTGTATCCGCTTCCTTTCGATCCGTTTGTACAGATACAGCCGATACATCCTGCATTTCCACCACCTCCTGACGCACCGAACAGGTGTCCGATATCATAGTTCGCTTCGCCAATTACAGAGGTTAGAGTACTTTGTAACTGAGAATTCCAGTTGCTCATTCCTGAGGCCGCAGAATAAGGGTCAGTAGAAGCGTTGGTGTAAATTACAGAGTCATTGTTGGAGATAAGAACCATTCTTGCTGCAAAATCTTTTTCAAAAACACCGTTTACACGGGTCATCGTATTGTTCATAGCAGCAAGAGCCTGAGCTTTAGTACCTCCGAAATACGCGGTATACTCACCCGTACAGGATAATGCCAGCCTGAATGTTCTTAATTTGGCATCATCAGCATTTGGCCTCGCCGTAAGACTTGTATTAGCTGTGCCCTTTTTTGCAACATCTATTACAGTACATTCAAACTTACTAAGATCATCCTTTTTATCTGACTTTCTGTAAACAACATAAGTAGAAAGATCTTTAGAATAAGGCTCAATGAATACGGCGGATCTGTCACCGTAAACTTCCATTGAAGATAAACCAAGTGGGGAAACGCTGAAATAGACTGTAGAATTGGAATCACCAAGACCTTCTCCTACATATGATTTAATATCCGGATATTTTGCAGCAAGCTCAGGTGCAAAATTGGAATTCTCCCTCACTTTAAAATTCTCCATTTTTCCTTCGGAATTCGGAAAAGAGATAATGAGTTCCGACTTTTCGCCGGCAGCCAATCTTTTGGGAGCTTTTGCCAGAGCATTCTTTAATCCGTTGATATCCAGATTGTATATCTTTGGATTATTAATGTTAGACTTGTTTTCGAAAATCTCAGATGAACTTTTTCTGGAACCTTCTGACCAAAGACGATCGGTCTGCGCGAAAGAAACACCCGTAATAAGGAGCATTCCAATCAGGGTTAATTGTTTTTTCATATTAAATATTAATTTTAATTGTGGAATGTCAAATCTAATAAAAAATATTTTACGAAAAACAAAAATTTTTAAGAAAAATTTAGACTATTTGTTCAAAATATTATGCAATACATTAAATATACTTAACAAAATCAGTGGATAAGCCATAAAAAAACAAATGGTACATACCTCAGTATATACCATTTGTTCAATTATAAATTAATTAATCTTCTGATTACATTTTATCATCTGCAGTTGGTCCATAAAGTCCCGGAACTTTATTTCCGGTTGCCCTTAAGTAAACTACAAGCTCACCTCTGTGATGATACAAATGATTATAAAGAAAACCTCTGACCACCTGAATTTTCGGTGATGGTGGAAAAAGAACATTTCCGTTCATTTCCATTTTCCACTCATTGAAATAAGTGTTTTCGTCCGATTCTTCCAGTACTCTTTGAGCTTTCGCCACATTTTCTTCAAACTTTAAAAGAATATTCTCTGCTTTGGAAATGTCTCCTTTATCATACTCATATTGCCCCATATCAAAGACATCCTGATTGAAAGTAGGAGCGTACCAGTTATAGACTTCTGCAATATGTGATGCCAGCTGGCCGGTTGTCCAGTTCTTTTCTGACGGCTTCCAGTCCAGAGCGCTGTCAGGAATTGCTTTTAAAATTTTTCTGGTGTTTTCGGCCTCATGCAGAAATTCACCTAAAAGTGCCTGTTTAATCATTTGTATTGGGATTTAATTATTTTGTAATATCTCTTCCGATCACCAGCCTCTGAATTTCAGAAGTACCTTCACCAATCGTACAAAGCTTAGAATCTCTGTAGAATTTCTCAGCAGGGAAATCTTTTGTGTATCCGTAACCTCCGAAGATCTGAACAGCATTATTTGAAATTCTCACACAAGCTTCTGAAGCATATAATTTAGCCATTGCTCCCTCTTTAGTCATTTTCTGCTTGGCATTTTTCAATGTTGCCGCTCTTTGGATGAGCAATTCAGCCGCATCAATTTCCGTAGCCATATCAGCTAACATAAAGTTAACGGCTTGAAAATCAGAAATTGGTTTGCCAAACTGATGTCTTTCTTTTGCATATTTAAGAGCAGCCTTGTATGCTCCTCTCGCAGTTCCCAGACTTAATGCAGCAATAGAAATTCTACCGCCGTCCAAAATTTTCATAGCCTGCTTAAATCCTTCTCCTACTTCTCCTAAGCGGTGTGAATCCGGTACGCGAACATTGTCAAAGATCAATTCTGCAGTCTCAGAAGCACGCATTCCAAGTTTGTTTTCCTTTTTTCCTGAAGTAAAGCCAGGCATTCCTTTTTCTAAAACAAAAGCAGTAGAGTTATTTTTAGCTCCTTTTTCACCTGTTCTTGTCATCACTACTGCAATATCTCCTGAAATAGCATGGGTAATAAAGTTTTTAGCACCGTTTATAACCCATCCATCCCCGTCTTTTACAGCAGTAGTAGACATACCGCCGGAATCTGAACCCGTATTATGTTCTGTTAACCCCCAGGCCCCGATTACCTTCCCGGATGCCAGTTGAGGAAGCCATTTGTTTCTCTGTTCTTCATTTCCAAACTCATAAATATGGTTGGTACAAAGTGAGTTATGTGCTGCTACAGAAAGACCGATCGAAGGATCAACCTGAGAGATCTCATCCAGAATGGTAACATACTCATGATACCCTAAACCGGAACCGCCATACTGCTCGGGAATTACAACTCCCATAAATCCCATTTCCCCCAATTGGTGAAACAGATCTTTTGGAAAAGTCTGGCTTTCATCCCACTCCATTATATTCGGTCGGATATTCTTCTCTGCAAATTCTCTAGCCGTCTCCGCTATCATTTTGATGTTGTCAATAGTCTCTGTATTCATATAGATAATAGTTAGTTCCCAAAGATAATTAAATTGATGGAAAGCCAAAAAAAATTATTTCCGGCATATGATTTCTCTCTCAATATTTTAATTTTCAATTTCTTATCTGTTAAAATTTATCGCTTTCTTAATAAATAACTTTAGTCCTGAAGGATCTTAATTTTCTATTTTAGTATTCAAATTTTACAATATGAAAAAACTTCTACTTCCTGTGATCTTCATTTCATCTTATCTTCTTTCGCAGGCTCCGGCCGGATATTATAACGGAACAGCAGGCCTCTCAGGGTATGCACTGAAATCTAAACTACATGATATTATTTCGGAAAAAAATATTAACTGGCATTATGGTGATCTTCCTGCATACTATGGACGGACTGATCTTGACCTGTATTATGATCATGATGTTTCGAATACCATGTATCTTCTGGATATCTATTCGGAAATACCTTCAGGAACAGATGCTTATGAATATACCCAGGGACAGTTAATTTCCTCTGCCGGAGCGGAAGGCCTGGGATATAACAGGGAACACATGATCCCTCAGAGCACATTCAGCACAAGCTCAAAAATCAGTGATTATCCGATGTATTCTGATCTGAATTTTATAGTCCCTGTTGACGCAAGAATTAATCAGTTAAGAAATAACTACCCTTACGGAGTAGGGGGAACAGTCAGCTATTACAATTTCACAAACAGTTCCAGAATGGCCAATTCTGCGATTCCCAATTATCCTTATACGGGACGTGTATATGAGCCCATTGATGAGTTTAAAGGAGATATTGCAAGAACCCTGTTGTATTTTGTTGTAAGATATGAAGGAAAATTAAATTCATTTAATACCGCCTACAGTACTTCTTCAACCATCACTCCGGCAACAGACCAGTGTCCGTTCGACGGAACCGAAGAACGGGCTATTGATTTAGCTTATATTGAAATGCTGAAACAATGGAATACCCTGGATCCGGTTTCACAAAGGGAAATTGACAGAAACAATACTGTCTACACAATACAAAAGAACAGAAATCCCTTCATTGATCATCCTGAGTGGGCAAACCTTATCTGGTCAGAAACTCCGGATATGGTACCTCCTGCAGCACCCGGAACTCTTGTCTCTACTCAACAGAATGCTCATTTTATTAATCTGAGCTGGAGTGCTCCTTCTGATGCAGATCTTTTGGGATACAGGATATATATGAACGGTTCTGCAACTCCTGTTGCCGTCACAAAAAATACGTCTTTAAGTATTGACCACCTGGATCCGTCCACTACTTATACTTTTACAGTAAAGGCTTTTGATAAAGGGTATCTGGAATCACCGGCCAGCAATACGGTAACAGTAACAACACTGACTTCTGATTCTTATGCAAAGGACCTTCTGATCACGAAATACATTTCAGGAACCCATAATATGACTGTCAGCAATAACGCCCTGGAAATTAGTAATAAGACAGGTCATGAAGTTAATTTAAACAACTACAGAATCAACATTCTTTTTAAAAATACAACCAGCGGAGCTTATTATAATGGTGACACTTATGAGCTGGAAGGAAAAATAGGAAACAATGAAAGCTTTGTTATTTTAAACCCCAGAGCTGATCTGAGCTGTTACAGTAACGGGCAGGCAAAGTTTGTAACCGCTTCTGATCCGATGACATATAAGGGGACCAATTATGTTGAACTGGCATACAACAAAACGGTAACTGTAGATGCAATAGGTGTAAAATATACAGATAATACCAATGGAAATGTTTCCTTATACAGGAAAAACACGGTCACTCAGCCTGTCAATACATTTAACATCAATGAGTGGGATGCTTTCCCTTCCGACTATTGTCAGAATTTAGGGGGAACGTTATCCGCGGATGAACTGATCACCTCTGCAGAAGAATTTAAAGTTTATCCTAATCCTGTGGATGATTATTTGTTTATCACCGGAAAATATGAGAATATCGGAAATGTAAAAATCACAGACCTTTCCGGCAAGATAATTTATACAGAAAAATATCCTTTTAGAAATAAGAAGAGTATTCCTGTGCAAGGACTTCCGGCGGGAGTTTACATTTTGAAACTGGACGGTCACATTCATAAATTTATTAAGAAGTAGTATATTTTCCACAGGTTTACAGTCATTAAACCTGGTGTTTATCCTATTATTGATATAAGCAGATTCACTAATAATCAATATCTATAAGTGTTTCTGCTTATATTTTTTATTTATAAGTATTTATGCTTATATTTGCAGTATGATAGCGGTTATTACCGGTGATATTATAAATTCACAACATGCGGATACGGAAGTTTGGATTACCAAACTAAAAAATCTTCTCGAAAATTGGGGAAGCACACCCCAAACATGGGAGATCTACAGAGGAGATGAATTTCAGTTCAAATGTAATATTGATGATGTTTTCTGGTATTTTCTAGCCATAAAATCAATTATTAAAAGTCAGGAAAATTTAGACGTAAGAATGGCCATAGGTATAGGTGAAGAAAGTTTTTCTTCGGAGAAGATCACCGAATCCAACGGTACCGCATATGTACATTCAGGAAGATTGTTAAATGACCTGAAGAGCGATGGCCATACTGTTGCTATTAAAACATCCAATGAGTCTGTAGACAGAGATCTGAATATTCTCTTAAAATGGGCTTCTAAAGATTTTGACAACTGGACTATGGCTACTGCAGAGATCATACACGAAATGATTATGAATCAGGACATCACCCAGGAAGATCTTGCTAAGAAATTTACAATTTCACAATCTTCGGTAAGCCAGAGACTGAAACGGGCCAACTATGAGCTCATTGTAGAAACGAATCAATACTTCAGAAAGAAAATCTCAGAATTATAATCATGATCTTTATTCAACTCATATTGGCACATCTACTCGGAGATTTTATTCTTCAGCCGGATTCATGGGTTGCAGATAAAGAAAACCGCAGATTAAAAAGCAAATTTTTATATCTTCATATTCTGATACATACTGCTTTAAGTTTAATTTTCCTGTGGAATCTTACACTTTGGTGGGTAGCTGTTCTGACAGGTGCTTCTCATTTCATTATTGATGCAGCTAAGCTTACCTTTCAAAACATCAAAACTAAAAAAAGATGGTTCTTCATTGATCAGGTTTTACATGTCCTGGTAATTGCGGGAGTGTCTTTTTACTTCGGGGAATTTGATTTAAGCTTTTTAAAGAACCAGGAATTTTTAAAAATACTTATGGCGGCATTATTTCTTACAATGCCCGCTTCTATTTTTATCAAAATACTTTTGTCATCCTGGACACCGTCTCCGGATGGCCCCAATAATATACAAACCGAATCATTAACAAGTGCCGGAAAATATATCGGAATTTTAGAACGTTTACTGGTTTTCACCTTTATAATGGTGGATCACTGGGAAGGAGTAGGTTTCATGGTTGCTGCAAAATCTGTTTTCAGATTCAGTGACCTTGCCCAGGCAAAACAGAGAAAGCTCACAGAATATGTACTGATTGGTACACTGCTGAGTTTCGGACTGGCTGTCTTAACAGGAATAATAATTAAATAAATCAATAAATCTAACTACAATTTAGAAAGTAAAATTATGAGTCAAAAGAAAGAAATGTTGTATGAGGGTAAAGCGAAACAAGTATTTGCTACCGATAATCCTGATGAAGTAGTAGTACGTTTCAAAGACGATGCTACAGCATTTAACGCTCAAAAAAGAGGGCAGGTTGACCTGAAAGGGGAAATGAACAATGCAATTACAACCCTTATCTTTGAATACTTAAATGAAAAAGGAATCAAAACTCATTTCATCAAGCAATTAGACGAAAGAGAGCAATTGGTAAGAAAAGTATCAATCATTCCATTGGAAATGGTAGTAAGAAACTATTCTGCCGGAAGTATGGCCCAAAGATTAGGTGTTGAAGAAGGCATCAAATCCCCGGTAACCATCTTTGACATCTGTTATAAAAAAGACGAATTGGGGGATCCGCTTATCAATGACCACCATGCCGTTTTCTTAGGTGCTGCTACCTACGAAGAACTTGATGAAATGTATGAATTGACCTCAGATATCAATGAAATCCTTATTGACCTTTTTGACAAGATCAATATTATTCTGGTAGATTTCAAAATTGAATTGGGTAAAACTTCAGACGGCCAGATTATTTTAGCGGATGAAATTTCTCCTGATACATGCAGACTTTGGGATAAAGACACCATGAAGAAGCTGGATAAAGACAGATTCAGAAGAGATCTGGGAGAAGTTACAGAAGCTTACGTTGAGATCTATAACCGTCTTAAAAACCTTCTTGGGAAATAAGACAGATCAGATGTCAGAGATCAGATTCTGACTGCCGAAAGCATTTTAGTAAGAAATACAATTTGAAGTCATTTTTGGGGCTGATATCTTAATCTGACTTCTAAAGATCTACAATTAGAAAAAATAGAAATGAAAAGTTTAGACATTCATAAAAGTGAATATTTAAAACAGTTTAAAGACCAAACCTACGGCAGAAACCTTTTCAGAACACAGGAAGAAGAAAGGCTGGATGCTCCCAATGAAGAATGTGGGATCTTTGGACTATATTCAGATAATGATCTGGATACATTCTCTCTTTCACAGTTCGGACTTTTTGCATTACAGCACAGGGGCCAGGAGGCGTGTGGTATTTCTGTTCTGAAAGACGGGAAAATCACAAACATGAAGGATGAAGGATTGGTTTTGGACGTTTATAAAGACATTCAGGAACCTGAAACTTTTATGGGAAATTCTGCTATCGGACATACCCGTTATACGACAGCAGGAGATAAAAAGAAATATAATTTCCAGCCATTTTTCGCTAAAAACGAATATGACCAGATTATACTTTCCATTGCTCACAACGGAAACCTTACCAATGCAAAAGAATTAAAAGCTGAACTGGAAGCTGAAGGAGTAGTTTTCAGAGCAACTTCTGATTCTGAAGTTATTCTGAGATTAATTCAGAAAAACCTTGACCTGGGTCTTCGGGGTGCCATTAAAGCTACTATGGAAAAAATCGAAGGAGCGTATTCTGTAGTAGGAATGACAAGAAATAAATTCTTTGCATTCAGAGATTTCAATGGCATCCGTCCGCTGGTTTTGGGAGCAATTGACGAAAAGTCTTATGTAGTTGCTTCAGAATCAGTAGCGTTAGACGCTGTAGGAGCACAGTATGTACGTGATATTCTTCCGGGTGAAATTATTTATACCAATGAAAATGAACCGGGTAAACTTCATTCTTATATGATGGATGAAGCTAAAGGAAAGCAAAGAATCTGTTCGTTTGAATATATTTATTTTGCAAGACCGGATTCAACGCTGGAAAATATTAATGTTTATGAAATCAGGGAAAAATCAGGAGAAAAAATCTGGGAACAGGCACCTGTGGATGCTGATGTTGTAATCGGAGTTCCGGATTCCGGAGTTCCTGCCGCTATTGGATTTTCAAAAGCTTCAGGCATACCTTTCCGCCCTGTACTGATCAAAAACAGATATATAGGAAGAAGTTTTATCGTTCCAACACAGGAAATGAGAGAACGTGTTGTTAACCTGAAATTGAACCCGATTATCTCTGAAATAAAAGATAAAAGGGTAGTAATCATTGATGACTCTATTGTTCGTGGTACAACCTCTAAAAGACTGGTTAAAATTTTAAAAGACGCAGGTGTAAAAGAAATTCATTTCAGAAGTGTTTCTCCTCCTATTATTGCACCTTGTTATTTAGGAATTGATACGCCTTCAAAAGACGATCTGATTTCAGCTAATATGTCAACAGAAGAACTTAAAAATTATTTGGGAGTAGACTCTTTAGAGTTTTTAAGTACAGATAACCTGAAAGAAATTCTAGGATCTTCCAATCACTGCTTCGGATGTTTTACAGAAGAATATCCGGTAGGAAAAGGAGAGGAGGTAGATTTATTTAACTGATTTCAGTTTAGAAAATAAATAGCAGCCAGGTATAATAAGATCATTATGCCTGGCTTTTTTATGCTCTGCCAACGGATTAATCAATAACATATAAGCTCCTTCTAAGTAAAGCAGGAGCGTATTTATAGAAAATTAGCAAAAGGTTAATATTCCCTTTATGATCCAACGTAGTGGTAAACTCTAAATTTGTATCATAATCAGAAATATGAAAAAGATCATTTATGCGGTAATTCTTTTAGTATCTATCCATCTGTACAATGCTCAGTCTTTTGATAAACAGGCTCACCGGGGAGGAAAAACCTTATACCCTGAAAATACAATTCAGGCCATGAAAAATGCATTAGAAATGAATGTTACTACATTGGAAATGGACCTGGCTATAACAAAGGATAAAAAAGTAATTCTTTCTCACGATGCTTTTCTTTCTCCTGAGTTAGTAACCAGACCGGATGGGAAATATATACCAAAGGATTCAGGTTTTTATTATAAAATCTATGAGATGGATTATGCAAAAATCCAGACATTTGATGTAGGATTAAAGAAGCTGTCTAACTATCCCGACCAAAAGAAAATCAAAGTACAGAAGCCTCTTTTTTCAGAGGTAATTGATGCCTGCGAAAGCTATTCCCGTGAATTGAAAAGACCTTTACCTTTTTATAATATAGAAACTAAAACACGACCATTTTCTGATAATATCCTTCATCCTGAACCAAAAGATTTTGTGGAGATGATGATGAAAATTATTTTAGAAAAGGGGATTCAGGATCGCGTAATCATCCAGTCTTTTGATCCGAGAACGCTTGAAATCATTCATCAGGATTATCCCGGCATAATGACCGCTTTGCTGGTAGAAAAAGTGGATGACAGGAAACTGGAACAACAGAGAGCCCATTTCAAAAATGTACCTGTAGAAAAATTCAGATTATATCCAGATCACCTGAACGGAGTATCCGGAGATATGAAATTTTTAAGTTTTATTCCAACCATTTACAGTCCGGAACATTCCCTTGTTACTCCTCAGTTGATTAAAGAATGTCATGCTGCAGGAATGAAGGTCATTCCCTGGACGGTTAACAGCAAAGAAAGATTAGAGGAATTGAAAACAATGGGAATAGACGGAGCCATCAGTGATGATCCCAGAATATTTGAATAGCTTATCATTAATAAAAAAATGGCCGGAAAAAATTCCGGCCATTTTCAATGCATAAACTGCATTTGGAGTTAAAAAAATTGATTAAATCTAATTAAAATTTATAATTCAGACCTAACTGGAATACCCTGTTGTTATTATCAGCAGCCGGAACTCTTTTATCAATCTTTGTCAAGCTGTTCACGTATCTTGCATTGATCCCGATGTTAGGTGTAATGTCATATCCCAGACCAAGTCCTAAACCAAAATTAAATTTGTTGATATTATCCTTGTTAAGATCTTCAGAGTGAGATTCTGTTGTGGTTGTAGTAATACCTCCTGTAGTACTGGCAACCGTAGCTTCTCCTTTCGTTTTACCATTCAGAAAATAACTGAATTCAGGTCCTGCTTCAATATAAAACCCTTCAAATGGCTTCATTTGAACCATTACAGGAACTGAGATATAATTCATTGTCAGTTTATCCTGACCTTTGGTTTTTATAGTAGTAGCTCCTTGCACTTCTTCGGTTGAATAAGCGACATCTCTTGCTCCCATCTGATTATATAATACCTCAGGTTGTAAGCTGAATTGTTTAGAGATTGGAATATTAACCAAAACCCCTGCATGGAATCCTAATTTCTGGCTGTTAAGACCAAAGCTTTGCTGGCTCATGTAAGCAGAGTTACCTCCGGCTTTAATACCAAATCTGACAGGCTGAACATCATTTTTAAGTGGAGATGATTTTACAGTTTCTGTTTCCTGGGCGAAAGCTAACGTACCAGCCGTTAATGCAAATCCTAAAAATAACTTCTTCATAATTTCTATTTTTAATTTTACTATTTGTCTCTGTTATTTTACAAAATGCTTGCCAAACTCACCAAACCCTGATTAACAGACCGTTGAGCAAGGTTTTTTCTTGTTAAAAAAAGACACTAAAAGCAGTTGTTTGTTTAAAATATTTCAATGTATATAGAATATTATGATAATTTTTAAACTTAATTTCTCTGATAGAATATATCTGTTTTTTTAAGTTTGTGATAAGGTTTATGGTTGCTGTTTCTATAATTCAGAAAATAAAGGTAAACTATCAGATCAATTTATACAGGATACCTGAACTTAACAACATATAATAAATGAAAAGGTCAGACTTAAAAATTAAAGTCCAACCTTTTCTATTGAAATCAAAATGTATTGCTTATTTCGTAGCTGTAATATTCTTAATTCTTTTTGATACTGGTTTAAGTTTGAAATGATAAGTGGAGTATATGTATTTCAAATGAACAGGTATTATAATTGAGGAATATTATAATAGTACAATCAGTACTTCAATTTGCAAATTCCTTGCCAAAGTATTTTGCATAAAAAAGGTCGGGTTAAATAATAACCTGACCTTTTAATATTTAAAAAGTATGTCTTATATTAGAATTTATAAGCTAATCCAACCTGGAATACATTGTTTTTTAAAGAATTAGTACCGTTAGGTCTGTTTTCAAGGGTATCGGATAATCCGGCAACATATCTGACGTTAACTCCGATATTTGGAGTAAAGTAGTAACCGGCACCAATACCAAGACCAAAATCAAAAGTCTTCATTCCATCTTTAACATCAAGAGAATTTGAATTGTCTTTTAATTTTGAGCTTAACAGGAAGCTAAATTGAGGACCTGCTTCTAAATACAGATTAGGAAGTGCATTATACTGGAACATAACCGGTACTGAAATGTAATCCATGTTCAGTTTAACATCACTGTTTGACTCGGCTTTTGCTCCCATACCGCTATACAAAACTTCCGGCTGGATTGAGAAATCCTGAGCTACAGGAATATTTGCGAATACACCGCCATAAAATCCAGCTTTTGAATTCCATGCATCGTTGGAAAGACCTGAAACATTAAGACCGGCTTTTAAACCAAATCTAACCGGTGACGAAGAAGTATTGGTAGAAGTTTTTTGTGCGAAAGTGAAAGTGCCTGCTATAAGTGCAAGACCTAGAAAAATCTTTTTCATAAGTATTATTTAATAGTTTTTAAGTTTTATTTAACATTTTATTTATTATCAAACATCGTGCCAAGATAAAATAACAATACACAAAATCCCTCTTAAGTTAAAAATATTCAATATTTTATAATAAATAACTCTCCTTATATAAGAGTTAAAAGGATAAATGGTAATATGTTTTATTAACATATTTTATGATTTTAAACAAAAAAAAGACCAGATTAAATTAATCTGATCTTCTATTGAATATAAAATTTGTTAGTGAATGTGAAACAGCTTATTATTTGAATTTATAAGCTAATCCAACCTGGAATACATTATTTTTTACAGCATCACCGGAATTATTCTTATAAATGTCCGTAAGGCCCGCTGTATATCTTGCTGTAATCCCTAAATTAGGAAGGAAATAATACCCCGCTCCAATACCGATACCAAAGTTGAACGTTTGGAAATCATCTTTATCAAGGGTAGCGATTTGAGTGCTGCTGTTACTGTTTGTTGAATTTTTAATCTTATCCTTAGCACTTACCAGGAATCCGAACTCCGGTCCTGCTTCAAGGAAGAACTCAGGAGTGGCATTATACTGGAACATTACAGGAACCGCAATATATCCTAAATTTCTTGAATATTCATTTCTATAGGTATTTCCTCCTGCAGTAAATTCTCTGGTTACTTTTGAACCTAAATCATTATAAAGAACCTCAGGTTGTACACTGAATGAACTTGCTAGTGGGATATTAGCGAAAACACCTGCATTAAAACCAATTTTTGATTTTGAATCACTTAAGTCAGCACCGTTAGAAAGTGAAGATACGTTCATTCCTCCTTTCACCCCGAATGTTGCTGAACTTGTAGATGTTGTCTGTTGAGCGAATGCTAACGTGCTTGCAGTTACTGCTAATCCTAAAATTAACTTTTTCATAACTTTAATTTTTTAATTTTACTCTTTCTTAATTTTAAATTTTACTACTGTCAACATTTCAGTTGAACGCAGAGTATCTTCCAAATTGCTTGCCAAAATTATTTTTTATGATTAAAATCAATAATAAAACCACTTATAACATAAGTGGTTTTAGATTTAAGTTATTGATATACAAATATATATTTAACTAAATAAACATTTGTTTAGAAAAACTCTAAATTGACAATTTTGTCAAAATCAAGCTATATTTTTCATTTTGATTCTACTGAAACAGTTACGCATCATTGAGTTTTCTGTAAAAATGCAGAGATTCAAGAATGTTTTTCTGGCTGCACTGATAATCATAGGTGCATTTCCCGATTTCCGATAACAGGGAAAAATTGATTTTGCTATCAGTATTCTTTTTATCATTAAGTAATAAGGCGGTAATATCATCATCTTTAAAATCACTGATGTCCAAATAAGGATAATAACGTTGGATATTTTCAATAATGCGCTGCGAATCCTCTTCGGAAATAAGATTTTCAAGATAACCAAGGTGAGCTTCACAAATCATTCCCATTGCTACAGCTTCACCATGAAGTATCGGATTTCCCTGTTGCAGGCATAAACTTTCTACTGCATGTCCTATAGTATGTCCAAAGTTCAGTGTCTTTCTGATATTTTTTTCATGAAAATCTTTTTCCACTACTTCCTGCTTAATATTCATTGATGTTTGAATGTGAGGAATAACAGCCTCTACATCAAGCTTGTGAATCTGAATCAATTGGTCCCAGTGGGCTCTATCTGCAATCAGCCCATGTTTAAGCATTTCTGCAAAACCGCTTCTTAACTCTTTAAACGGCAGGGTTTCCAGGAATTTAGGATAAATAAATATTTGCTCAGGAAAAGCAAATGTCCCCACCATATTTTTATAATGCATCAGGTCAATGCCCGTTTTTCCTCCAATTGAAGCATCACACATGGAAAGAAGAGTTGTAGGAATATTGATAAACTGAATCCCTCTTTTATAGGTAGAAGCTACAAAACCTCCCATATCCGTAATTACACCGCCACCAAGATTGATAACCAGTGCTTTTCTGTCCGCCTGCATTTCCGTAAGAATCTCCCAAAGCTGGTTAGCAGTCTGAATATTTTTCATTTCTTCACCGGCTTCAATTTCCAGAATTTCAAAACCAAGGTCTGTTTCCATATTTCCCAGCAGAACCGGGAGGCAATATTCATGAGTATTCTCATCTACCAGTATAAAAATTTTACTGAATGATTTTTCGTGGAGAAACTGGTTCAGTTCATTGAAATTATCGTTTAATATTGTAATCATCTTCAATTTTCTGTAAAGTTAAAAAGTAAACTATACTGCAAAGTTATGATTCTTAATTTTTAACTCGTAACTAAATTACTATCTTTGCAGAAATTTTTAGAATGAGCAGAGATAATAATAATTCAGAAAAACCAAAAAGACCAAGAATTTCAACAAGAAAAAGTTCTGATGATTCTCGTGCTTCCAAATCTGGAAATTCCTCAGGGTCAAAATCTTTCAAGAAATCTTTTTCAAAAGACGGAGGAAGAAAAGGTCCGGAACATAAAGGATCCAATTCAAAATTTGACAAAAAGCCCTTTAGAAAAAATACGGAAAGCTTTGAAAATTCCGGTGATGATTTTGAATCAAAATCAGGAAAAAAGCCATACATCACTAATAAAAGTGAGAGTTATGAAAAAAAATCTTTCGGTAAATCTAAAAGGGGAGGAAAAAACTTTGATACAAGAGATAAGTATGAAAGAGGCAGCCTGAAATATGGACGAAGACCATCTGGTGATGAAAGGAATGAGGATAAAGCAAAATCTTTTGTACAGAAAAGAAGATTGAACAAGATCGAAAAAGATGTTCATAAAGACAGTATCCGTCTCAATAAGTATATCGCTAATTCCGGAATTTGCAGCAGAAGAGAAGCTGATGAATTAATTACTCAGGGGCTGGTAGAAGTCAACGGAAAAGTGGTAACCGAGATGGGATACCAGGTACAGAAAACTGACAGGGTGGTTTTTGACGGGCAGAGTATTACTCCTGAAAAACCGGTATATGTTCTTTTAAATAAGCCTAAAGGATATATTTCCACCACTAAAGATGATAAGGCAAGAAAAACAGTAATGGATCTTGTAGCGAATGCTTCTCCTTACAGACTTTTCCCGGTAGGGAGGCTGGACCGTTCAACGACAGGAGTTATTTTGCTAACCAATGATGGACATATGACAAAGAAACTGACCCATCCTTCTTTTGATGCCAGAAAAATCTACCATGTAACTCTTGATAAGAAGCTTACCGGTGAAGATTTACGTCTTATTGCAGAAGGAATCCGCCTGGATGAGGGAGTAGCTGTTGTTGATCAGATTTCTTATATTGAAGGAAAGCCTAAAAATGAAGTTGGAATTGAAATTCACATCGGATGGAACCGTGTGATCAGAAGAATATTCCAGAGATTGGGGTATGAGGTAGAAGCTTTAGACCGTGTTATGTTTGCAGGACTTACAAAGAAGAACATCAAAAGAGGACACTGGAGAATTCTTACAGAACTGGAAGTGAATAATCTTAAAATGTTGTAAAAGATCATGCATTATAAGCCTGGATTATCTTATCCAGGTTTCCAATGGATCTTATATTCAACATTCAGGATATAAAAGTAAAAGCGCAGAATATTTTCTGCGCTTTGTTTTTTCTTATAGGACTATCCTAATACAGTTACTCCCTTTTCAATCATTTCATAGATTGCATCTCTGCCATTATCCGGTTTTACATTTACTGCACGGGTACCATTAAAATGAAGGCAGGTGATATATCCGTTGGCAACTGCATCCAGACAGGTAAATTTCACACAATAATCCAATGCCAGACCTACGATTTCCACCAGTTGGATATCATGATATTTCAGGAAATCGTCCAATCCTGTTTTCATAAAGTGATTATTATCCTGAAAACCACTGTAACTGTCAATTTCCGGATTTTTCCCTTTCTGTATAATATGAGTTACTTTATCCCTATTCAGATCTTTATGAAATTCAGCGCCAAAAGTCCCCTGAATACAGTGGTCCGGCCACATAAACTGTGGCACCCCGTTTAAAATAATACTTTCTCCTACTTTTCTGTCATTACTGCTTGCAAAGCTTTTATGCCCTGCTGGATGCCAGTCCTGGGTCAACACAACCTGGTCATATTCATTTTCTTCCATTAAAAGATTGATATATGGAATAATTTCCCCGGCTCCGGGAACTGCAAGTGCTCCGCCTTCACAAAAATCATTCTGTACATCGACTATTATTAACGCTTTTTTCATATCTAGATTTCTCGAATTTTTGATAAATTTACAAAACTAATGCACAAAAAATTGTCCAAAAATGAATTATCGGACAAATCGGCAATATTTAAAAATTAAAACCTGAACAATGAGTGATTTAGAGAAAAAGAAATTTCCAATAGGACCATTTGAAGCGCCTGAAAATATTTGTGATACCACCCTGGATTCTTATATTAAAATCATCAAAGACTTTCCGGGCAGACTAAAAAACCTCATTGAAAACTTTACGGATGACCAGCTTGATACGCCTTACAGAGAAGAAGGATGGACTGTAAGGCAGCTTGTGAATCATCTTGCAGACAGTCACATGAACAGTTTTATCCGCTTTAAACTGGCTCTTACAGAAGATAATCCTACCATAAAACCGTATGACGAAGCCAAATGGGCAGAACTTCAGGACAGTTTTCAAATGCCGGTAAAGCCAGCAATGAGAATGTTAAAAGGAACACATCAGAGATGGGTAGTCCTTCTTAAGAGCCTTACCAATAAACAATTTGAGAGAACCTTTCACCATCCTGAACACAACAGAAGCTATAACCTCAGGGAAAGTCTGGCTCTATATGTCTGGCATTGTCATCACCATTTTGCACATATTGAAAACCTGAAGAAAGAAAAAGGTTGGTAAAAAAGAGTCTTCATCATCCTGTTTATTATGACGAAATTGTAGACAGGATTTCCAGGCTGTCAGAAAATTCCCGGGGGAAATGGGGACGCATGAACGTATGCCAGATGCTAAAACATTGTGATCTTGTACTCCAGATTGCCCTTAAAAAGACCGAGCTTCCCAGGATCAATTATGCTTTTAAAGCCATCGGGATTGTTACTAAAATAGAAATGCATATTTTCAATAACGGAATTCCCAGAAACATGCCTACATTTCAAAAACTAATTGTTAATTTTGAGTGTGATTTTGATGAATCAAAAAACAATCTCCTGAAAACTCTGGAGGAGTTCCGGACAGCATGTAAAAGCAAAACACTGCCGGATCATCACAGTTTATTCGGGAATATGACTGAAAAAGACTGGCAGTTTTTAGAATATAAACATCTTGATCATCATTTAAAACAATTTAATGTATGAGTTTCTTTGATAAAATATTCGGTGGTAAAAATGAAGCCCCTGACCATAAATCTTTCTGGAAAAAGATAGAATCTGAAGAAGACCTGACCAAGGCCATTGAGAATTCCCACCATCATAAAATAGCAATTTTCAAGCATTCAACAAGCTGCTTTATAAGCAGAACAGTATTGAAGAATTTTGAAAAAGAAGTTGAGAATTCGGATCAGAAAGCAGAACTCTATTATCTGGACCTGTTAGCTCACAGACCTCTTTCCAATAAAATTGCAGATAATTTTGACATAAGACATGAAAGTCCGCAATTAATTGTTGTAGAAAACGGAAAAGCCGTTAATAGTGCTTCACATCAGGATATCTCTTTAAGCCAGATTATAAAATGAAAAATATAAATAATTACTTAGCCAAAGTATTAAATGTTC
The DNA here is from genome assembly GCF_003385595.1 of Chryseobacterium flavum. Taxonomy (GTDB): domain Bacteria; phylum Bacteroidota; class Bacteroidia; order Flavobacteriales; family Weeksellaceae; genus Chryseobacterium; species Chryseobacterium flavum. The sequence continues at coordinate 38,924 of NZ_QNUE01000010.1, forward strand.
CCCTCCAAAATGTGAATGCCTGCAGCCTGCATTACGAAGTAAAGAAAATTCCTAAAAACCAGTTTCTCCTTCAGTACGGTGAAATCTGCAGACATATTTTCTTTGTTGAAAAAGGGTTGTTAAAAATGTATTCCATTGATAAAAACGGAAAGGAACACATTATACAGTTCGCCCCTGAAAGCTGGCTGATTTCTGACAGGAGCAGTCTTTATTTTAATGAAAATTCAAACTATTATATAGAAGCTGTTGAAGATTCGGAGGTATTGTTCCTTCACCCCGATTTTTTTAATAAACTGGTTGAACAATTTCCCAACAGCATTGAAAGGAGTGACTTCCTTCTTCAGAAGCATATCAGAAGTCTTCAAAACAGAATTAATTCTTTACTGGGCGAAACTGCCGAAGAAAGATATATGAAGTTTATCAAAATGTATCCGGACTTGTTACTTAGAGTACCTCAATGGATGATTGCCTCTTATCTGGGGATTACTCCGGAAAGCTTAAGCCGTGTAAGGAAAGAGCTTGCAAGAAAAAATTTTGTCCCCGATAACAAATAATAAAAAGCTACATCTTTTTTGCCAGATTTCCAACCTGTCTGAGTTTAGCCTGCGTTTCTTCTGACCATGGAAGCCCTATGCATAGTCTCATACAGTTTTCAAACTGCTCCTGGAGGGTAAACATCCTTCCGGGAGCTATACTTATATTCTGTTTGATAGCAAGGTCGTATAATTCTGTAGTACGGATGTCTTTATCCAATTCCACCCAGAGAGATAACCCTCCTTGCGGCCGGCTTGTTTTTGTTCCTTCAGGAAATGATTCTGCAATGGTCTGAACATAATTCTGATAATTGCTCTGCAAGGTTTTACGCAATTGCTGAAGATGTTTTTCATACCTTCCGGATTTCAGGAAATTAGCGACAGCTTCATTGACAATGGAAATTGATGAAGTGGAATGCAAAAGCTTAAGTTTCATAATCTTGTCTTTATATTTTCCGGGAGCGATCCATCCGACACGATATCCGGGAGCAAGTGTTTTAGAAATAGAACTGCAATACAATACATTGTCGTCTTTGTCAAAAGATTTACAGCATTTTGGCCGGTTTGAACCAAAATACAGATCTCCGTACACATCATCTTCAATCAATGGAATATTATGTTCAGATAATATTTTTACAATCTCTTTTTTATTCTCATCAGGCATACAGCTTCCCAGCGGAGAATTAAAATTAGGAATCAGCAGACACAGGTCAATCCTGGGAAGTAGTTTTTTCAGTGCTTCAATTTCAATTCCGGTTGTAGGATGGGTAGGCAATTCCAGAACCCTGAGGCCTAATCCGTTCGCCAGCTGTAAAATTCCGGGATAACACGGACTTTCAATAGCAATAGTATCACCGGGCTTCCCTAAAGCCATCAGACAGAAAGACAATGCGTTCATTCCGCCGTTAGTTGTAATCAGATCCGTTTCATGGAAGTTTCCTCCCCATTGCAGAGAACGGACAGCAATCATTCTGCGTAATTTAATGTTTCCCTGCAGTTCTTCATATTCTGTTCCTCCATCTTTCAGCTCCCGGGTTGCATTTACAATTTCTTTTTTAAGTTTAGCCTGAGGCAGCAGATCACCCGATGGAATTCCAATAGAGAAAAAAGTCAGGTCTTTTCGTCCCATATTTTCATACACTTTGCTGATGAGTTCATCAGGTTCATCATTATTGGCAATTAATGACGGCCGGCTTACTTCAGGCAATGGAAGTTTCACTGATAAAAGCTGGCTCACAAAATAGCCCGATTGTGGCCTTGATTCTATCAGGGACTGGGATTCAAGCTCCAGAAAAACACGTTTTGCAGTATTCATACTTACCTGATGTTCATTACACAACATTCTGACCGAAGGAAGTTTATCGCCTGTTTTGAGAAGACCGTTCCTGATCTGTGACGCAATGCCATCTGCTATTTCCGTATATAAAAATTCTCTGCTCATATTTTCAAACTGTGCTCATACAAATATACAAAACTGAGACTGTGTTTATCAAATGAAGCGCTCTAATTTTGAATAATAATTAAATTTAAATTAATGATAAAAAATAAAACATCAAAAGACCAGATTGCGAGCGGATGGATCAATGGTTTCATAGGCGTATTGCTTTTCAGCGGATCAATGCCGGCAACAAAACTGGCAGTAATGGAGATGAGTCCCATATTTGTAACAATTGCCCGTGCAGTGATAGCAGGTATCCTGGCGCTTTCTGTGCTAGTGTTATATAATGAAAAACGTCCGGAAAAAGAACAGTTTTTTTCGTTGGTTTTGGTTGCAGTCGGGTGCGTTATAGGATTTCCTCTCTTATCATCCCTGGCGTTGCAATATGTGTCATCTGCCCATTCTATTGTGTTTTTAGGAATGCTTCCGCTGGCAACAGCCATTTTTGGTGTATTAAGAGGCGGAGAGAAGCCCCATCCTATATTCTGGCTTTTTTCAGTTGCAGGAAGTCTTCTGGTAATAGGATATGCATTTGCTCAGGGAATCTCAGCATCTCCCATAGGGGATGTTCTGATGCTTCTTGCTGTAGCCCTTTGTGGGCTGGGCTATGCCGAAGGTGCTAAACTCTCAAAAACACTCGGAGGCTGGCAGGTGATTTCCTGGGCGCTGATCATATCTTTACCGGCAATGCTTCTTTTATTTTTTATTTATTTTCCGGATGATCTCAAAATAATAAGCTTTAAAGGGTGGTTTGGATTGGGTTACATTTCCTTATTCAGTATGTTTATAGGATTTATTTTCTGGTATAAAGGACTGGCGCAGGGTGGTATTACTTCTGTGGGACAGCTCCAGCTGCTCCAGCCGTTTTTTGGCCTTGCCCTGGCTGCATACCTCCTGCATGAACAGGTAAGTTTTGGTATGCTCGGGGTTACTATTGGAGTGATCCTTTGTGTAGCAGGTACAAAAAAATTTGCGAAATAATTAAAAATAAAGCATTATGACCTAAGTCATAAAAAACGGAGACATAATAGGCTACTTTTGGACAATCACACTACAAAATATATTATTATGAAATTCATTATGTCATTTATGTTTATAGGAATTATTTTCCTGAGTTGCAAAAAAGAGCAGCAAACTGAAAATACCATTAACACAGACAGTGTCATTGCTGATACAGTGATTACAGACACGGCAGGCACTACACCTGCACCAATGCTATCAGACACTGTACGGATGGATACTACAGCCCTGAAAAACAGCGATACCGCCCAAACGGCAAAGGCGAGAGCCCAAAAAAAATAATAACTTCCGTGTACAATTATAAGAACCCGTTTTTTATTTTTTGAAAGGCGGGTTTTCTTACCTGACAATTCCAGACTGATTATAATAACATCAGAAGAATTACGATTATAAAAATATAAGAATAATTAAATATAAAATATTTTTAATAACAATATTTAAGTAATAATATTAAATTTTATAAAAATATATTAAAATATTTAACTTTATTTAACACAAACACATTTATTAAGGTTCAATATTTGCATACAGATTAGTGATAGTTCCCCAATGATTTTTACTAAGAGAAGAGAACAACACCAAAAACAACTATTATGGTTATCAACGAAAATATTTTACAGTCAGCGGGAGCAGAGGTCAGGCACTATACCCCTTCAGAAATTATATTCTGTGAGGGGGATACTCCAAATTATTATTACCAGATTATAACCGGAGAGGTAAAGCTTAATAACTACAGTGAAGACGGTAAAGAGTTCATTCAGAATATTTTATCTGAAGGACAAAGTTGCGGGGAATCTATACTTTTTATAGACAAGCCTTATCCAATGAATGCTGAAGCAATTACAGAATGTAGCATCCTCCGGCTTCATAAAACTATTTTTTTTAACTTATTAAATGAATCTCCCGAATTATGTATGGAGGTTAGCAGCTTCCTTTCCCAGCGTCTTTATTATAAATTTATGATGATGCTGAACATTTCCTCACAAAACCCATCAATAAGGCTTAAAGGACTTATGGATTATCTTAAAAGTTTTCAGGATGATACCCGTCCGTACTCTTTCATGATCCCTTTAACAAGGCAGCAGATGGCAAGTCTTACCGGACTCTGTGTAGAAACTGCGATAAGAACCATTAAACATATGGAAAGAGACAAAATCGTTAAAATTGAAAATCGTAAAATTTTATATTAACACAACCACTATTAATTTACGATTTTTTAATTTAAAATAACGAAAATTTATGAAAACGATAAGCTGCATGAATGTCGATAAAAATCTTCTGTATTCTTTTGGTGCAGAAGATATATCCTTTAAAACCCGTGAACCAGTTTTCAATGAAGGAGATCATTCACAGTATTATTTTCAGATCTCAAAAGGAAGGGTAAAGCTTAATCATTACAATGAGGACGGAAAAGAATTCATTCACAATATTTTAGGGAAGAATCAAAGTTTTGGAGATCCTCTCATTTTTGTTAATCAACCTTATCCGATGAATGCTATATGTCTGGAACCATCGGAAATTATCAGGCTTCCCAAAAACAATTTTATTGAGATGCTTAAAGTACATCCTGACCTTTCGTTAGAAATGAACGCCTGCTTTTCACAACAGGTTTATTATAAATTGATTATGATGCAGAGTCTGGCATCACAAAACCCTGTACAACGGATAACAGGTCTGCTGGATTATCTTAAAAGTTTTCAGGATGGCGATTGTTCTGCATATTTTGAACTTGCATTGACCAGACAGCAATTGGCCAATCTGATAGGATTGCGTGTGGAAACAGTAATCCGTGCCTTAAAAAAAATGGAAAAAGAAGGCAGCATTCAATTAAAAGACAGAAAAATTTTATATTAATATTGATCAACATGACTCAGGTCATAAAAAAGTGAGTTATTCAGTCGTACATTTGAAATACAATTTTCAGTACAATTCTCAAACCTTAGTAAAGGAACAAACAAAAAGGTATTTAACCTTTTGGCTCAATTTGAAATTATCGAATCAAACCATTGCCGTCTAATACTAGTCACGGGCTGCAATACATCACTTAATATTAATTATAAAAAATTCAGTTATGAACACTAGAAATTCAAGAAATCGTGGCTCAAGAGGACAATCAGAAAACCTTGAAGAAGTTTACCAGTTAGGGTATGATCATGGTTATAACGATGCATCGAGAGATGAAGATTATGATGATGATTTTTCAGAATATGAAGATTATTTCGATGACGAAGACGAAGATTATGATGACTATGATGATTACGATGAAGATGAGGATTATGATGACTACGATGATGAGGACTATGATGACGATGAAGATGAGGATTATGATGACTACGATGATGAAGATGACGATGACCAGAGGGGCCGTGGACGTGGTTCCAGAGGAGGCAACAGAAACCAGCAGAGAGATAGCCAGGGTAGATTTACGTCCGGAAGGGGCGGCTCCAGAGGCAGTTCTGGTGGTGGATCAAGGGGCCGTTCCGGTTCAGGCTCTTCAGGCTCCCGATCAGGAAGCAGAGGCAGGTCATCTTCCGGCTCAGGTAATTCAAGAAGAGGCTTTGCTTCTATGAGTAAAGCTGAACGTACAAGGATTGCCAGAATGGGCGGACAGGCATCCCACGGGGGTGGACGATCTTCCGGATCAGGGTCTGGCTCAGGTAGAGGCGGCTCCAGATCCGGAGGCAGCAATAACTCAGGACGTGGTTCAAATTCCGGTTCAGGCACTTCAAGAAGAGGCTTTGCTTCTATGAGTAAGGCTGAACGTACAAGAATTGCCAGAATGGGCGGACAGGCATCCCACGGAGGTGGACGATCTTCCGGATCAGGATCTGACTCAGGTAGAGGTGGCTCCAGATCCGGAGGCAGCAATAACTCAGGACGTGGTTCAAATTCCGGTTCAGGTAATTCAAGAAGAGGCTTTGCTTCTATGAGTAAGGCTGAACGTACAAGAATTGCCAGAATGGGCGGACAGGCATCCCACGGAGGCGGACGATCTTCCGGAAGATCCGGATTCGGAGGCAGACGTAATTCATAATTCTTTTTCCATGATTGCCTCTTTATTAAAAAAGTAAAGAGGTAATCTTTCAACAACCAAACATCATTTCACATCATGGCAAGTAAAACATCAGAAACCACAAATACAGCATCCACAGCAAAAAAAACAACTGTAGGAAATGCAACAGTTAAAGAGGATGAAATGAAAAATTCACCTCTTCATAAATTCTTTGTAAGTGCCCTTAAAGACATCTATTATGCTGAAAATGCCATTATAGAAGCATTGGAAAAAATGCAGGAAGCAGCAACTACAGATGAACTTAAAGACGCATTTGAAGATCATCAGCTTCAAACCCAAAAACATGTAAAACGTCTTGAAAAAGTATTTAAGCTCATTGATGAGGAGCCTGAAAAAAAAGAATGTAAGGCTATAAAAGGAATCATTGAGGAGGGGGAAGAAGTAATTAAATCTACTGAAGAAGGATCTGCAACAAGAGATGCAGCATTGATCATGGCAGCTCAGAAAGTGGAACATTATGAGATTGCAACGTACGGTGGCCTTGCACAGCTAGCCATCACTATGGGACATGATAAAGCAGCAGACCTTCTTGAAAAAACACTTCAGGAAGAAGAAGATACAGATTATCTGCTTACAGAAATAGCGGAAACTTCCATCAATTTTGATGCAGAGCAAGAAGATTAAACCTACTTATATAATAAGCCATGTAGCTTGTTCTATGTGGCTTATTTTAATCATGAACTCAACTATATATGGACTGTCAGAAAATAATAAAAACTCTGAAACACAAAGACTTTATAAAAGTTACCAATACAGGCAAGTGTTTTGAAAACGGAGCAGCAATCTATGCCAAAGAGATAAAGGATAATATTTTTTTACTGTTCGTTATCCTTAAAGATATTGATATTGAAAATATCCAGGCATTAATAGCTCATTTCGACTGCTTTAACAGTATTGGCATAAAAGAGCCGGAACAGATCATGTTTTATTTTTCCATTAAAGACAAAGATGACCTCCATTATTTTGAGCAATATTTAGAGGCTGCTAACAACTAATAACTTTTTTTTGAATATGGTATTTGAAAATGACACCTTACAGCATTCCGAACTGAATGATAAAAACAACGCTTTAGAAAATGAGTCTCTATTTCCGGTTGTCATAAATTCTTACGGAGTTACTGCTTTTCTGATCAAGTCATTGGAAAAGATTAAAAAAAATGCAAAATGTGAGATCCTTAAGAAAGTTATCGATACTTATCTGGAAGAATACATTCTCCATATCCGTGAGTTTCATACAAACCATACAAAAGAATCTGCTGATATGGATACTGAAATAAGAATTGAATCTCCTTCTTTTACCCTTTATGCCAAAACGGCCTATTACAAAGTACTGAAGGAAGAAGAATATATAAACCGTCTCCTGGATATCCTGGAGAATGGTAAGACAGATCAGCTTCTGTAATGTAAGCTTTATACTGCTTTAAAAATCACACCCAACCATAAAAAGATTATGAATATGAAAACCAACGAAACCAACAACAAAAAAGCAGAACAGCTGGAGACCCACAGTACTTCCAATGTGGATGAAAAACTAACCACCAACCAGGGCCTTAAAATCAATAACAATCAGGATTCACTAAAAGCAGGAGAAAGAGGTCCCTCTTTACTGGAAGACTTTATTCTACGAGAGAAGATCACCCATTTCGATCATGAACGGATTCCTGAAAGGGTAGTTCATGCCCGTGGCTCGGGAGCGCATGGAGTTTTTAAGCTTACCAAAAGCCTTGCAGAATATACCAAGGCAAAGTTTTTAACGGAACTGGGGAAAGAAACACCGGTTTTTGTCAGATTTTCAACCGTTGCCGGAAGTAAAGGAAGTACCGATCTGGCAAGGGATGTAAGAGGATTTGCTGTTAAATTCTATACGGAAGAAGGAAACTACGACCTCGTTGCAAACAATATGCCTGTATTTTTTATACAGGATGCTATAAAGTTCCCTGACCTTGTTCATGCTGTAAAACCGGAGCCTGATAATGAAATACCTCAGGCAGCTTCCGCTCATGACACCTTCTGGGATTTTATATCGCTGATGCCGGAAAGCATGCATATGATCATGTGGCTGATGAGTGACAGAGCTATTCCAAGAAGTTTAAGAATGATGGAAGGCTTTGGAGTACATTCATTTAAGTTTATCAATGAAGAAGGAAAGGTACATTTCGTGAAATTCCATTTTAAACCGAAACTGGGTGTACATTCCGTGGCGTGGAACGAAGCTCAGATCATTTCCGGAGTAGACTCTGATTTCCATAAAAGAGATCTGTGGGAAGCGATTGAGAACGGAGACTATCCTGAATGGGATTTTGGCGTTCAGCTTATTCCTGAAGAAGATGAACATAAGTTTGACTTTGACCTGCTGGATCCTACAAAGATTGTCCCTGAAGAAGAAGTTCCTGTTCAGATTGTCGGAACATTGACTTTAAACAGAAATCCTGACAATTTTTTTGCTGAAACTGAGCAGGTAGCTTTTCACCCCGGTCATATTATTCCCGGTATAGACTTTAGTAATGATCCGTTGTTGCAGGGAAGATTATTCTCCTATACAGATACCCAGCTATCCAGATTAGGTTCTCCGAATTTTCATGAAATTCCAATTAACAGATCCATTAATACAATTCACAATAACCAACGTGACGGGCATATGAGGCAGCAGATCGTTAAAGGAAAAAGCAGCTATGATCCCAATTCAATCGGTGGGGGATGTCCTTTCCAGGCTATGATGTCTGAAGGAGGTTTTGCTTCCCATCAGGAAAGGATTCCCGGAGCTAAAGTCAGAGAAAGAAGTAAAAGTTTTGTAGATCATTACTCCCAGGCTAAATTATTTTATAACAGCCAGTCAACACCGGAAAAAATGCATCTCCAGAATGCCCTCATATTTGAGCTTTCTAAAGTTACACGTCCCGAAGTAAGGGAAAGAGTTGTCGGCCAGCTGGCTTATATTGATATGTTCCTGGCATGGAGAGTTGCTGAAAAGCTGGGGGTTGAAGTAAAAAAATTAGAATGGCCTAATCAGAGTTTACCGGCAGACAGTAATATAGTAGAGCTTCAGAGTGAAGAAAAAGAACCTCATACAAAAGTTTCGGAAGCCTTAAGTATGAAGAACACAGTGAAAAATACGATTAAAAGCAGAAAGATTGGCTGTATTCTGGCAAACGGAGCGGATGGAGGTGCACTAACCGACCTTAAAACAAAAATAGAAGAAGAAGGAGCAAGAATAGAATTAATTGCACCAAGCCTGGCCCCGGTAAGAATGAATGACGGTTCAGAGCTTATTCCTAAACATTCTTTAACAAGTACTGCCAGTGTATGTTTTGATGCCCTTTTTATCTGTTCAGGAGAAGATTCTGCTAAAGAACTTATCATTCCTGAAAATAAACACCTGACATTACATTTTATTAATGAAGCATATAAACATTGCAAAGCCATTTACTTTGGAAAAGGTACGGAAATCCTGTACCAGAACTCCAATGTCGGAGCTAAACAGCATGAAGATCCCGGAATTATTACCTGGGAAGATACAGCGCCTGTAAATATGTTTATCGATGCCATTGAAAAACACAGAGTCTGGGACCTTGAGACAGAGAGAAACGCCTGATCATAATCACCCCTTCACACCACACACTTAAATATAAAATTATGAAAGCAGCAGTTTTTCACTCCCCGGGTAAAATTACCTGTGATACCGTTGACGATCCCACGATTCAGGATGATCATGACATTATTTTGAAAGTTACTTCTACAGCTATATGCGGAAGTGATCTTCATATGTATTCAGGAGGTATTCCTCAGGCACGGCCAATGGTAATGGGACATGAATTTATGGGTATAGTGGAAGAGACCGGGAAAAATATCACTCATTTAAAACCCGGAGACAGGGTAGTCGTACCTTTTCCTGTTGCCTGCGGAAGCTGTTTTTTCTGTCAGCATGATCTTCCAACTGCCTGTGAACATAGCAATCCTGATTATTATGGCCCGGAAGGAGGTATATTTACAGATAAAGGAGGTGCATTGTTCGGATATACAGATCTGTATGGAGGATATAACGGAGGGCAGGCTCAATATGTAAGAGTTCCCTATGCACACTTTGGACCAAGAAAGGTACCTGAAAACCTTACGGATGAACAGGTTTTATTTCTTACGGATATTTTCCCTACCGGTTATACCGGAGTCATGTGGGGAGAACTGAAAGGAGGGGAAACTGTTGCTATTTTTGGAGCCGGTCCTGTAGGATCAATGGCTGCTAAAAGTGCAGTTCTTTATAATGCAAAGAAAATCATTGTCGTGGATACTCTTCAATACAGGCTGGACCGGATCAAAATGCTCACGGGATGTGAAACCATACTGTGGGAAGACGCCGAAAATGTCATTGGGCAGATCAGGGATATGACCGGCGGCAGAGGTGCTGATGTATGCATTGAAGCAGTAGGCTTTGAACCTGAAAGAAGCTTTATAGACAAGGCAAAAGCCGTACTCAACTTTGAGAAAGGCTCTGTTAAAGTTCTTGAAGCCTGCATGAGTGCAGTACGAAGAGGAGGCATTGTTTCTGTTCTGGGAGTATATCCCGTTAATTATGATAATTTTAAACTTGGACAAATCTTTGACAAGGGAATCACCATCAAAGCAGGCCAGTGTAATGTTCATCCTATTATAGATCAGCTTATGAGCTATGTGCAAAACGGACAGGTTACCCTGGATGATATTATTACCCATCGTCTTCCTCTTGAAGCTGTTGATAAAGGCTACGAAATCTTTGATAAAAAAGAAGACGGATGCGTAAAGGTCGTTCTTGACCCGTGGAAGCGTACAGACTTTTAAAAGACAATTTACCAACCAATCATCATTCAAAATATAATGCTATGGAATTTCAAAAAAATCTTCTTGAATATATAAGCCAATCTCTGATCACTACAGATGAAACGATATCTATCGCTGAAAGCGTTACATCAGGATGTCTGCAACTGGCTTTTTCGCAAATGCCGAATGCTTCATTATTTTATAATGGTGGACTGACAGCCTATACCTTACCGGAAAAAGTAAGGTTATTGAAGGTTAACAGACAGGAAGCAGAAGAATGTGACTGTGTTTCTGAAAATATTGCAGAAACAATGGCACTGAACGTTGCAAAATTATTTGAAACTGATTGGTCTATTGCTACTACAGGATATTGTACACCAATCAGGAATTCCGCATATAAAATTTTTGCCTATTTCTCATTTTCATACAAAGGAGAGATTATCCTGACTAAAAAATTAGAACTGCACCCCAAAACACAGGCTCTGAATGCTCAGCTATATTATACAGAATTCATTTTGGGGTGCTTTAAAAGTGAACTTAACAGGCTTTTAATCTTAAAATAAAAACAAATGGAACGTAAGAATCAATATGCTCTGATTACGGGGGCTACAAGTGGGATAGGATATGAGCTGGCCAAACAGTTTGCCAGAAACGGATATGATCTTGTCATTGTCGCCAGAGACCACGAAGAGCTGAAAAAAAAAGCCGATGAGTTTAAAGGTTTTGGTGTTAATGTGATCAGTATTTCTAAAAATTTATTTCTGCAGGATGAGGTTTATTCCCTCTATTCAGAGTTAAAATTAAACGCAATAAGTCCTGAAATTCTGGTTAATGATGCAGGGCAGGGGGCTTATGGAAAATTTCAGGATACTGATATCCATAGAGAAGTAGATATTGTTAACTTAAATATTATTTCTGTCATCATACTGACCAAACTGTTTATAAAAGACCGCTTATCCAAAGGATCAGGAAAAATTCTGAATCTGGCCTCTGTGGCGAGTAAAGCTCCCGGTCCCTGGCATTCGGTTTATCATGGCACCAAAGCATTTATATTATCATGGTCGGAAGCCATTCGTGAAGAACTGAAAGATACAGGAATCACTGTTACAGCTCTCCTTCCAGGTCCTACGGATACCGATTTCTTTAACAAAGCGGATATGAACAGGAGCAAATTACTGGAAGACAAAGACAATCTGGCATCTCCTGAAGAAGTGGCTGCTGATGGCTATAATGCCTTGATGAATGGTGATGATAAGATTGTTTCAGGTCTGAAAAATAAGCTTAATGTAGCCATGACTAATCTTTCAACAGATAGTATGGCCGCACATAGAATGGCTGAAATGCAAAAACCTTTAGCTGAAAAATAAAAAACGGAAATATGGGAAAATTAGAAGATAAAACCGCTTTAATTACAGGCGCCGATAGTGGTATCGGCAAAGCAGTGGCCCTTCTTTTTGCTTCTGAGGGGGCAGATATTGCCATCATTTATCACTCTGATGATAAAGAAGCAAAGGAAACCAAAAAAGAAGTTGAAAACTTAGGAAAAAGATGTGTTATTTTTCAGGGCGATATTAATGATTACGAATTTTGTGAGGAAACTGCTAAACAGGTTATCAGGGAATTCGGGAAAATAGATATTCTCATAAACAATGCAGGGGTTCAGTTTCCTTCTGATAATATTGAAGATCTTGAAGAAAAAAATATACGGAAAACCTTTGATTCCAATATTGTCGGAATGATCTTACTGACAAAAATTGTTTTTCCTTACCTGCAGGAGGGAAGTTGTGTTATTAATACTACTTCAGCCACGGCATATCAGGGTCATCCTGAACTGCTGGACTATTCCGCAACGAAAGGAGCTATCGTATCTTTTACCCGTTCTCTTGCGTTACAGGCAAAACCTAAAGGCATCCGTATCAATGCTGTAGCTCCGGGGCCTGTAGCTACCCCCCTTACCAAAGAAACTTTTGGTGAAGAAGAAGAAAACCCCAACAAACCTCCGTTTGAACGGAATGCTACTCCGGAAGAAGTTGCTTCAAGTTTCCTGTTTCTGGCAAGCAATGATGCAGCCCAAATCACCGGGCAGGTACTTCACCCGAACGGAGGCTTAATCGTGAACGGATAGAAAAGAAATAATCCATTAACCTATAAAGAATTATGAAAACAACAGCATTAATTTTAAGTATTTTGAGCTTAATTACCTTTTCTTCATGCAAATGTGAACTTGATGAAGATAAAGCCAGGGACCGGGAGCGGGATCAGCGGAACAGAAATACTGAAACAACAGCTAATTCTGCCGCAACTATGCAGGAAGAAGATAGCTTAAGCATGCAATAAGTTTAACCTTAAATACTTTAATCATGTACAGAGATGGCGCAAGAAAAAGTATATGGCAGGAAGAAATCCGGAAATTTTCAACCGAAAATGACCTTAGCCAGTTATTTGATGTAGCCGTTATAGGAGGAGGAATTACAGGCGTTTCAACTGCTTTAAAACTTCAGGAATCCGGGAAAAAATGTATTATTCTTGAAGGTTCCAATATAGGATATGGAACAACCGGGGGAACCACTGCTCATTTGAATGACTTTTTTGATACCACTTTTTCAGAGGTCATTCAGGATTTTGGAATAGACAATGCCAGACTGTATGCCGAATCCGGTACAGATGCTATAAGCATTATCGAAAATAATATCCGGAAGTATAATATCAGCTGTGACTTTACCCGGAAATCTGCTTATCTCTTCGCTCTGGATGAAAAGCAGGAAAGCCAGCTTAAAGATATTGTAGAAGGAGCCGCTAAAGTAGGACATGAAATGACATACATTAGTGATATTCCGTTTCCGATACCATTCAGGGAAGCTGTACACATTTCCGGACAGGGACATTTCCATCCGATAAAATATATCAAAGGACTTTGTGATGCTTTTATTAAAATGGGTGGGGCAATAAAGGAAAATTGTTTTTGTGAAGATCATGATGAACAGGAAAATGAAGTTATTTTAAGAACATCAGCAGGAGAAGTAAGAGCAAAAAATGCAATTTATGCCACTCATATCCCTCCGGGAATTAACCTCCTTCATTTTACAAATGCTCCTTACCGGAGCTATGCAATGGCTTTTACTCTTAAAGATGATAAATACCCATGGGAATTAGGTTATGATCTTGATGACCCATATCATTATTACCGGATTCAGGAAATAAATGGTGAAAATTTACTGATTGCAGGTGGTGAGGATCATAAAACAGGGCATGCAGATGATACCGGGGAATGCTTTTCAAGACTTGAAAACTACGTACGTCAGTACTTTAATGTGGAAACGGTTTTTTATAGCTGGTCAAGTCAGTATTACGAGCCTGTTGACGGTCTTCCTTATATCGGAAAATTACCTGGTAGCAATGGAAAAATATTTGTAGCTACCGGCTTCAGAGGCAACGGAATGATATTCGGGACCCTTTCTTCACAAATCCTGCATGACCTTATTGTTACAGGAAAAAATAAATACCAGGATTTGTTCAGCCCCACAAGAATAAAACCAGTCGCCGGATTTTCAGATTTTGTAAAAGAAAATGCAGCTGTCGCAATGGATTTTGTAAAAGATAAGCTTTTCATAGAAAAAATTGATTCTTTTTCAGAAATCAAAGCCGGAGAAGCAAAAGTAATAAGATACGAATCAGAATCGTATGCCTTATATAAAGAGTCTGACGGAACTTTACACCTCCTGAAAAGTACCTGCCCACATGCTGCCTGTGAGGTTCGCTGGAACAGTGCGGAATTAAGCTGGGATTGTCCCTGTCATGGATCACGTTTTAATGTCAATGGGAAAATACTTACAGGACCCACTACCAGAAATCTTCAGAAAATATTTCCTTATCAAAAACATTAAAGAAAAAACATATGTCTCGTACAAGTTTCTTTTACCGCAACAGCCTGAGTATTGTTTTAATTACCTTAATGATTATTTCTCTGGTGGGTCAGTTCTTCACAGGCTGGCAGACAGAAAATAAAGAACTGATTGAAAATGGTGAGCAGGCATTGAAATTAAATGAATATATCTGTAGCGGACATTTTATTCAGGCAACATTTGAAAACTGGGAAAGTGAGTTTTTACAAATGATGCTGTACGTGCTACTAACCATTTCTTTAAGACAAAAAGGCTCCAGCGAATCCAAATCAATGGAAGGAAAAGAAGATGTGGACAAAGAACCTGTTGCCCACCCTAAAGCGCCCTGGTCTGTAAAAAAAGGAGGATTATGGCTCAAAATATATAAGCACTCCCTTTCACTGGCATTTGCCATTTTATTTCTGATCAGTTTTATTCTGCATTTTTATGGAAGTCTTAAAGATTTTAACAGTGAACAGCTTATGAAAAATAAATTACCGGTAACAGCAGGGCAGTACATTTCTGAATCAAGATTCTGGTTTGAATCATTCCAGAACTGGCAAAGCGAATTTTTAGCCGTTGCATCCATTGTTATTTTATCTATATGGCTCAGGGAAAAAGGATCTCCTGAATCAAAACCTGAATCAAAACCTGTAGATATGCCTCATGATGAGACTCCCTGATCTTTGTTTATCCTGGGTTTTACTTTCATCACAGAAAAGTAAGAGGAAGTAAATGCAGACAAACTCTGATAGCCTACCTTATAGGCAATTTCACTTAATGTATATTGCCGGGTATCGATCAGCTCGATACTTTTCAGTATTCTGGTAAGCTGATGGTATTTTTGTAAGGTAATTCCTGTTTCGTATTTAAAGGTCCTCTGCAGGCTTCTCACGGACATCTTTGCTTTTTCAGCCAGAGAATCAATATCCAGTTTGTATTTAAAATGTGTATTGATTTCATTACAGACAGGAATCAATCTTATGTTAACAGGCGCAGGAATTTCAAGCCCATTACTTTCTTTACAGAAATTGGGAAGACTTTTTAAAATCGCTTTAAAAAAAATATCCTGCTCTTCATTTTTGGCCAGTGATTTATTCCATTTTGATGCATAAAGCAACATCTCTTTCAGCACAGGAGGCGCAGTAAAAACCTGAACATTCTGATAAAATTCATCATCAAAAACAGGTTTAAACAGAAATACAGTAAGATTAACCGTCTTTGCCTCAGAAGTTATTTTATGAGCTTTACCTGAAGGAATCCAGATCACATGATGTTGTGGCACAAGGTAAATTTTATGATCAATGTGAAAATACTGATAACCGTCTTCAACAAAAGTAAGCTGTGCGCGGTTATGTACGTGCTCATGGTCATCATGCTTCCAATCTTTTTCGCACCAGACATAAGCTTCCTTTTCAATGGTGTCTACAAAATGGCTCTCCGTTTTTTCAATCAGACCACATTTCATTATTGTCGTTTTAAATATAATTTTTGGCAAATTTAATAAAAACGCCAATATTAATTTTGTATTATTGAAAACATCAACTTATAACTCCTTCAAAATGAAAAAAATATATTCCATTTTTATTTTAATTTTACTATTTAACACCACTCAGATTATGGCACAAGATAAAGCAAATATATTGGTTCTGATTCACTCTGATAACGGAGGAACATATAAACTGGCTAAAGAAATAGCCAAAGGAATTGAAAGCGAAAATAAAGCTATATCCTATATCAAACTGGTAAAACCATCATCAAATCCAGAGCTCAAAGGTTTACCTGTAGCTACTGTTGAAGAGTTGGGCACTTACGATGGGATTGCCTTTGGATCACCTGTTTATTTTGGGAATATAAGTACCGGAATGAGTGAATTTTTATCTAAAACAGTAGCCTTATGGACAAATCACGCACTGGAGGGAATGCCTGCCACAGTCTTTATGTCAGCAGGAAGCGGCGCAGGAAAAGAACTGGCTCTTCAGGCATTCTGGAACAGCCTTTCTGTACATGGGATGGTTCTGGTATCCAATGGTATTCGTGGTACAGAAGAGTTGAATAAAGCTATTCCACAGGGAAACTCTGTACTTGGAATAACGAGCATGGCTTCTTTAAAAGATGTTGAAAGACCCTCAAAAGGAGAACGTTATCTTGCTGAGCTTCAGGGACGGAATTTTGCTAAAGTAGCATTAGCTTTAAGAGCGATACAACCCGAAAAAAACATTCCTGTCATGGAAAATCCTGAGAATTTCAATGAGATTTTAAAGCGAAAAAACATTATTCTTCCTCAGGTTCCAAAACCTGCCGGAAATTACCAGCCGTTCGTACGTTCCGGAAATCTGGTATTTATCAATCAGGTTGCTTTGAAAGACGGCAAAATTTTTTATCCGGGGAAATTAGGTATTGAAGTGAATGAACAGCAGGTAAAAGAGGCAACAAAAGTAACTATGCTGAACGTAATTTCAGTGTTAAATGAAGCTGTAGGAGGTGATTTGAGCAGAGTAAAACGATGTGTTCAGCTAACAGGAATTTTCAACACAAAAGATGACTATACCAAACACGCAGATCTTATGAATACGGCTTCAGATCTGACTGTTGAAATTTTCGGAGACAAAGGAAAACATGCAAGAGCAACATTGGGAGCGTCATCTATTCCTGTGGGCTCTTCAGTAGAGATTCAGGCCATTTTTGAAGTCGAGTAAGCTCAATCTATGGTTAAAAACCTTGAAAAAATCCTGGCAATTAAAGGAATAGTCTGTTCCAGCTGCTCTTCTGAAAGTGCTCCATAACTCAATCTGAAGCCATTAACATTTTGTCCGTATTGCCCTGGGTGAATAATCTTAATATTTTTCTTCAATAAAAGGGCAGTTACAGCATTCCAATCCAATTGAGCTTTAGGAACAATCCAGAAGGCAAGGCCACCTTCAGGAAGTGTAAACTCCGCAACATCCTTCATGTATTTTTTCAACAGTTCAAAAACGAAATCTCTTTTGTTTTTATAGTGAACCGTTGCTTTTCTGATGTGCTTTTTTACAGCACCTTCTTTGATCAACTGAAGGACAGCCTGTTCCATGATAACATCCCCATGAACATCAATAATTTTCCTCAGATCACCAACTTTTTTCAGTAATTCCTGATTTTTAGTAGCCAGATAGCCGATTCTCAGGGCAGGTGCCACTACCTTACTTAAAGTTCCGATATACACATAATGCTGAAGGCCGGGAAAACTTGAAATAGGCAGGATAGGGCGGTATCCGAAATGAAATTCGTTATCATAATCGTCTTCAATGATGGTTATATTGTATTGGTTTGAAAGCTCAATTAATTTTAATCTTCTGGAAAGGCTTAAAGTAACTGTTGTAGGATATTGCCTGTGAGGAGTAATATAAATGGCTTTTATATTCTGATATTGGGTCAAAAGAGTTTCAATCGCTTCAATGCTGATTCCCTCCTTATCTACAGACACAGGCAAAAGTTGGGCACCTGCATATTCAAAAGCCTGCCATGCAGGCTGATATCCCGGTTCTTCCACAATAACACGGTCACCGGAAGTTAAAAGGGTCTGAGCCGTAAGAAACATTCCCATCTGGCTGCCTCGTGTAATGGAGATCTCATTTTGATGAATATGCATTCCACGCTGGTGATTGAGCATTTGGGAGATCATTTTACGGAATTCCACATCGCCATGTTCATGTCCATATCCCATCATCTGCCATTTTGCTTTGATGCTGAAGATCTGCCTGTAAGCTCTAGCCAGCTCAGTTACCGGCGCGATTTTACTGTCGGGATGTCCGTCATCGAAATTAATCAACATTCCCCCAGACATTACCTGTTGATTGTATGAATCGTGAAGTGCATCTGTATTTTTTTCATGCAAAACGGGAAGCCTTTCCGATACAAAAATGCCTTTTCTCTCTTTGGAAATCACCCATTCTTCATTAATCAGAACCTGATAGGCTTCCACAACAGTATTTCTGTTAATCTTTAAGGTTTGGGCAAGATTCCGGCTTCCGGGAAGTGCATCTCCGGGTTTTAATCTTCCTGAACGGATATCAGTGATGATGATATCTGCAATCTGTAAATAAACTGCTTTACCAAGCTTTTTATCAATTTCTAATTCCAACTTCCAAGGTCGTAACATCTGGACTATCCATTTATGTAAAAACTGAATCATTTAAACAGTCCAAAGATAGAATAATTTTGTCATGCAATAAAGCACAAAACCCTAATAATTTAAAAATCATGGACAAGAAACAATTCAGTTCAAAAGACTTTCACGAAACCTTTGCAAAACCAAAGTATGTAAAACCAAGCCATTTGATCCATAAAAATGTAGAAAAGGCAGGTGAGCACAATCAGTTTTCAACAGAAAGAAAGCATCCTGTTTTCTTTGTAGATCTTCCGAGTAAGAATGTCAGCATGACAATTGGAGGATTAACTCCCGGACAGCAAACCAACAGACACCGTCATACGTATGAAACCGTATTGTTTGTCATTGATGGAAAAGGCTGGACAGAAGTGGAGGATGAAAGAGTATACTGGGAAGCAGGTGATGCGGTATATATTCCTTCATGGGCCTGGCATAAACACCAAAATCTGAGTAATACTGAACCTGCCAAATATATTGCCTGTGAAAATGCACCTCAATTGCAGAATCTGGGAGTCGCATTGAGAGAAGAAGAAGGCAGAGATCTTTAGTACCAATTATTTAGCTCAAGAACATGAAAAATGTACCATTTAAAGGGATTATTGCCTATCCCATAACTCCATTTGATGAAAATGAGAAAGTAGATATTCCTCTTTTTAAACATCTTGTGGAAAGGCTGATTACTTCCGGAAGTCATGGAATTGCTCCATTGGGCAGTACTGGTGTAATGCCTTACCTGTCTGATGAAGAAAAAGAAGAAGTTACAGAAGCCACCTTACAGCAGGTAAAAGGTAGAATTCCCACACTTGTTGGGGTTTCCAATCTTACAACAGAAAAAACCATTCATCATGCTCAGTTCGCTGAGAAAGCAGGCGCTGATGCGGTGATGATCATTCCCATGAGCTACTGGAAACTGACCGATGATGAAATTGTAGCTCATTATGACGCTGTAGCACGTAAAATATCTATTCCGATTATGGCTTACAATAATCCGGTAACAAGTGGAGTAGATATGTCTCCGGCTTTGTTGAAAAGACTCCTTGAAATTCCTAATGTCACAATGATCAAAGAAAGCACGGGAGATGTTCAGAGGATGCATTATCTGAGAAGAGAATTAGGAGAAGAAGTAGCGTTCTATAACGGTTCAAATCCTTTGGCTCTGGCGGCATTTTCCGCGGGAGCAAGAGGTTGGTGTACCGCTGCTCCTAATCTTATTCCTGAACTGAATATCGGTCTTTATAATGCAGTTGAAGAAGGTGATTTTGAAAAGGCAAAAACAATTTTTTACCAACAGTTTGATCTTTTAAAATTTATCGTGAATAAAGGATTGCCAAGAGCTGTGAAGTCAGGGCTTAATATCCTGGGTGAAAACGGCGGAAATCTGAGAAGTCCTTTAAAACCCCTGCACGAGAAAGAAACCGATGAGTTAAAAAATATATTAAAACCCTTATTAATTAATACTATCATATGAAAAAATCCATTTTTTATCATGCAGGATGCCCTGTATGCATCAGCGCAGAACACGATATTGTAAACCTTATTGGTTGGGAAAACGTTGAAATTATCCATTTGGGTAATGACAAAAACAAAATAGAAGAGGCTGAAAAGGCTGGTATAAAATCTGTGCCTGCCTTAGTAACACCTAACGGGAATGTGCTTCATATTAATTTTGGAGCATCTATGGAAGATGTGAAAAATTAGCATTATTAATTTTGTGTAAACGGCTCAAAAAATGAGCCGTTTTTTACTGTTGGAAAACGCTAAGGTGCAGGGATTTACTTTGTGTCATAAGACACAAGGATTTTATAGGTTAAATTATTGCATTTCCTTCCACACCATCAGCATTATTGGTTTTATGTCCGGTTATGGCAGAAGCTACGAAACTGAAAAGACTGACCAGCTTTCCTGCTTTGGTGTCCCAATAATAGGTTTCTTTAGGCTCTACACGGATAATGGTAACATCGGGATCATCCTTCCCGTCAAACCATGCTTTTGCCAGAGGAGACCATTTTTCTTCTATGGTTGCTTTATCCTTATAAACAGAAGCTTCTCCGTATACGGAAAGATATTGGGAATCACTGTTATTCATAAAAAACAGCTGTACTCTCCGGTCTTCTTTTATTTCAAAATTTTTGTTGCTCGTACCGCTGCTGATAAACCACAGGTTCCCGCTTTCATCCGTTTCCTGCAGAGTCATTGGTCTTGAGTTGACAGGAATTGTTTCCAACTCTGTACAGAACATACAGATTCTGGCTTTCTCTGACAGTTCTTTAATTTTTTTGATTGCTTCAAGGTGGGTAAGATTTTGTGTTGACATAATATAATATTTTAAGTGATTGGTAATGATTAAATAATTCATATTCAGCAGAATAATGAATTATACATTTAAAATCATTCAAATACCTGACCAAAAGAGACTAAAATGTGGTACCTGGGATTGATTTCTTTTCAATAAATAAGTTTTATGTACATTTGATCAATGCAGATTTCACCTCCAAAACACTTAGCAGCGTATATCAGGCATTATATCTTTCTGGAAAACTCCAGAGAGGATATAAGAAGCTTAAGGCTCTTTACGGATGGAAGTTCCGGACTTATTCTATCCGGAGATATAAATCTGTGTTCCGGTATTTCTAATTATCGGATGCCGCTTTCCTTTTTCTACGGAGCTTTGAACGGATATAAAGATTTTTTATCAAAAGGCAGATTTTCTTTGATTGCGGTTGTATTTCAGCCTTATTTTTTGAATATCCTTTTGAAAACTTCTGCCAAAGAAACCCGCAATCAGATTATTTCCGTGGAAGATGTGTTGAAAAGTAAACTGGAAGTATTTCAGGAAAAACTGTTCAATAAATCAAATCCATTAGCCATTATTACTGATCTGAATATTTTTTTCACCCATTTTTTATACGAAAGAATGAGTACAGATCATCATTTAATAACAGCTGCACAACAATATCTTCTTCAAAGTAAAGGTTCTGTATCCTCCCGAGAATTGCAGCATTTCACAGGTTATTCGGAGCGCCATCTGGAAAGAAAATTTGAGCACTATATTGGAATGTCTCCCAAAAAATATGGAAATATCATCCGTCTCCATTACTTTCTAAGTATCCTGAATAATGGGACGGATGAAAAAAATATGACGATGCTTTCGTATGAAGCAGGATATGCTGACCAGTCTCACCTTATCAGAGAATTTAAAAACAATATCGGACTTACTCCTAAACAATATTTAAATACACAAAACAAAATGGCGGTTAATTTCATTGAGCTGTAAAACAGGATGTCGGTTTTATACAATTTTTTATAGGAACGACCCTCTAGTTTTGCTTAAAAAAATCAATGAATATTAAAATTTCAACAGCACAGTTTGAAAACAAAGGCGGAAATAAAGCTTATAATTTGTCCGTTATTGAAAAGTTGTCTGAGGAAGCCGCATCCAAAGGGTCTCATGTAATTGCTTTCCATGAATGCTCCATTACAGGCTATACTTTTGCCCGAAAGCTCTCCAGAGAACAGCTTCTTGACGTTGCTGAACAAATACCGGAAGGTGACAGCATTCAAAGGCTGCAGGAAATTGCCACTAAATATCATATCACCATTCTGGCCGGATTGTTTGAGAAAGATGAGCATGATAACCTTTTCAAGGCCTATGTATGTGTTGATAAAACAGGGCTGAAAGCTAAATACAGAAAACTGCATCCTTTTATCAATCCGAATCTAACACCAGGTAACACATATTGTGTATTTGATATTATGGGCTGGAAATGCGGTATCCTGATCTGTTATGACAACAATATCACGGAAAATGTAAGAGCTACACGGCTCCTTGGTGCAGAAATTATTTTTATGCCTCACGTTACCATGTGCACTCCTTCCACAAGACCGGGAGCCGGTTTTGTAGATCCTGTGCTTTGGAAAAACAGGGTAGTGGATCCTACTTCATTACGGCTGGAATTTAACGGAATGAAAGGCCGGGACTGGCTGATGAAATGGCTTCCGTCAAGAGCTTATGATAATGGAGTCTATATTGTTTTTTCGAATCCCATCGGTATGGATGATGATCAGCTGAAAAACGGATGCTCAATGATTATAGATCCTTTCGGAGATGTAATAGCAGAATGCCGTTCGTGGGAAGACAGTTTTGAATCGGCTGTCATTACTCCTGAAAAGCTTACTCAGTCAGGGGGCTACCGATATATTAAAGCCCGGAGACCCGAGTTATACAGGGATATCATTGGACAGGAGCATTCATCCGATCAGAAAGTAGTATGGCTGGATGATAAAACAGTTTAAAAACTTAATCCCTCTATGATTTCTTAGAGGGATTGAATTATTTTACTTGCTGATGGTTTCCTGAAGGTCGCTCCAGGCTCCGCCGTTGTAAACATGTTTAAAGCCCTTTTCTTTCAGTATATTTTCAGCTTTTACACTTCGCAGTCCGTGAGAACAAACCGTGATGTATGTCTTCTCAGGGTCCAGCTCTGTATATCGTTCTCTGATGGTTCCCAATGAAATATTGACAGAACCTTCAATATGTCCCGTTTCGTATTCTTTTTCAGTTCTTACATCCAGGATAACAGCTCCTTTTTTGAGCAATTTAGGAAGACTGTCATCTAAAGTCTGAAACCGGTAAACTTTATACACTACATACAGCATAAAGGCCATTCCACAGATGATAAAAAGACTCTTCATAGCTTGCTCAGAATTTTTTTGTCTATATAAAATGTTCCAAACGGGATGAAACAGGCAAGGATTACTTTCCATGTTATTTCTCTGAACTTCCAGTTCTGTTCTACACCAACACTCAGCGTATTGAAAAGGAAGAGCAGGAATAATGTTCCGTGAACGGGTCCTAATAACCGCACAAATAGAGGGTTACCCATCCAATATTTTACAGGAACGGCAATACATACCAGGCTTAGCAATGAAATGCCTTCCAGAATTGCCAGAATTCTCAAACGGCCGATTTTTGTTTTCAATAAGTCTATCATAGTTTATCTGAAATAAGGTCTGTTGGCAAAAGGGGAGAAAGGCCAGGGAATAGCTATGAAAATAATGACCAATGCTATAGAAAACCAGATAACCATCGTTCTGAACTTTTCTTTATCTGAAGATTTTCTTTTGGCTAAAGCAGAACCGATTGTGATGATAATGATAGCCGTAACCATCAATGAAATATGAATCAGTCCGAAAAACAGATGTTCAAACGATTCTTTAGCCTCATTAAAATGCTTCCAGAAGTATTGAATCACCGGACTCTTAAAATAGAATATCATTCCTATTACCAATTGTAAATGGGCTATAGTTGCTGTCCAATGCCTTACTGTATTATCTGTTCCTGTAAATTTTCTATTTGAAATATATCCTGTGAAAGAACGGTAAATTGCATAGATCAAGCTTATTAAAACCAGCCAACGGACTAGAGAATGTAAAAAAGTAAGAGTCTGATACATCGTTTATTTTTTGAGCACAACAAAGGTATGACAAAAACATACTAATTAGTATGTTTTTGTATAAAAAAATTACTGTAATGATTCAAAATAAGTTTTAAGTCCCTTTAAGTAAGCAAGATATACTGATCTGGAATTTTCAAGTTTGCCAAGATTTCTGACTCCCCAATATCCGGACATTACAAAAACAGCAATTTCTTCTGCTTGTATGGCTTTTTTAATAAGACCTGTGTCTTTGCCTTTATTTATGCTTTCTACTATGGCAGCCTCCCATTGCACCGACAGTTCATTAAGTGCTTTGGTAAAATCCTTATTCCAAGGAGCCATTTCCTGTGTAAGATTGGAAGCCGGACAACCGTATTCTACTTTTAAAAAGTCATTATTCATCAGCACTTCATACATCAGTGTGTAAATACCCTCCAAAGGATTTCCATTTTTTTGAAGAGGTTCTATAAATGTTTTTTTGAAATTGGGAGCAAGCAATTCATTAATAATAGCAACCCCCATTTCATCTTTCGTTTTGAAGTGATAATAAAAAGCTCCTTTAGTCACCTGGGTTGTAGCAATGATATCATCAATGCTGGTAGTCTGGTAACCTTTTACGTAAATGAGTTCAAAGGCTTTCTGAAGAATAGTAAGACGTGTTGCTTCTGATTTTTTCATGAATGTATTTTCCTCTTACTGCAAAGGAACAAATTTTTAAACAGAAAGAAAACTATTATTATTCTGATAAATAACTACAATTTAAATAATTTTTATAATACATATTTTCAACGGAAATTTGCATAGTCAAGATCAATAAATTATAATGTAATGAATTATCAGAAAGAAATACAGATTAAAAGTGCATCACAAACTGCTAAGAAAGGACTTCCTGCAGCACTTTGGGCACTAACAATAAGTGCATTCGGAATAGGAACTACAGAATTTGTAATTGTAGGCCTGCTCCCAACAGTAGCTTCCGATCTTGGAATCACCATTCCTTCAGCAGGGCTTCTGGTAAGTCTTTATGCAATTGGAGTAGCTATCGGAGCTCCGGTATTAACGGCTTTAACAGGAAAAGTTCCCCGCAAGATGCTACTGGTATCTATCATGTTGTTATTTGTAATCGGAAATGGTCTGGCTTCTGTAGCGCCCGGTTTTATAACTTTGGTTCTGGCAAGAATACTTACGGGATTTGCACATGGGGTATATTTTTCCATAGGTTCTACCATTGCGGCTTCTCTGGTACCGGAAGAAAAGAGGGCTACTGCGATTTCCATTATGTTTGCGGGGCTTACCCTGGCGATTGTAACCGGAGTTCCGCTGGGAACATTCATAGGTCAGCATTTCGGATGGAGAGCAACTTTTATAGGAGTTTCAATCCTGGGAATCATTGGATTAGCGGCCAGTTTAATGCTGGTTCCCAACAATCTGAAAAACGGGGAATCAGCTTCTTTAAAAAGTCAGTTTAAAGTACTGGGGAACAGACGTTTGATTTTTGCCTTTTTAATGACAGCGATGGGATATGGAGGAACATTTGTAGTTTTCACCTATCTGTCACCTATTTTACAGAAAATCACAGGTTTTCAGGAATCAACAGTTACTTTTATCCTGCTGATCTACGGAATTGCTATTGCTTTGGGAAATCTTCTGGGTGGAAAAATGGCTAATAAAAATCCTCTTAAGGCACTTCTATGGATGTTTGCCGCTCAGGAATTGGTATTATTTGCATTTTACTTTACGGTAAGCAGTCCTGTTTTAAGTATCATTACGCTTTTCTTTCTGGGAGCATTATCATTTGCTTCTGTTCCCGGATTGCAGCTGTTGGTAGTACAGATTGCAGAAAAAGAACTTCCGGGAACCGAGGATGTCGCTTCTGGGATTAATATTGCCGCCTTTAATATTGGTATTGCTATCGGATCATATGCAGGAGGGATTATCGTGACGTCATCTTTAGGATTAGCGAGTACTCCCTGGATCGGAGCATTATTTCTGGTGATTACCGTACTGATCACACTGTACAGTATCCGTTTGAGTAAGAAAGGTTAAGATTTTACTATCTGATGTATCATCTGTGTCAAGTTTTAAACCTTGACACGGATATATTGTCAGAGATAAGTAGAAAATCAGACTTCATATATCTCTGCATCTGTGAAGACAAAAAAAGTACTTTTCTCTGGCAGGTTTTTCGTATCCAGTCCGGTGAATTCACTAAAAGCCGGTAATAATAATTGGTTGCTGCTGAGAGCAAAGCAGGGCAGTCTGATATTCCTTACCGAAGAATTCAGTACAATTCCGGGATGAATGTGCCCGGTAATCTGGAATCCTGACCTTGTTTTATCAAAATCATGGATAAAAGTAATACCTGCTATTTCGAGTGACTCTGACTTATAATTAAAACATAATTTTTCTTCCAGAGCTTTTGATATCCGGTCATGATTTCCTTCAATAAGATAAAATTGCATATCAGGATACCGGGATTTCCATGTGCAGAATTCATCCACATCAGAATTGTCTCCTGCATGAAGTAAATCCCCAACCACAACAAATTTTTCAGGGTGAAAAAATTCAATCAGCGCAGATAATCTTTGCAGGTCACTTTTCATAATATGATTAGCCAGTGCAATACCATTTTTGCGGAAATGAGCCGTTTTTCCGATATGAAGATCTGAAAGAACAAGCGCTTTTTCTTTTTCCCAGAATGCTGCACGCTGATTGGTAAGAATAAAAATTTCGTCCTGAATAGAAATGCTTTTGGTGGCTATAAACACGCTGTATGGATTGAAAATTTAATGTCCAAAGATAAGCTTTATTAACCGGATCAGCCAACTTTCCGGCTTGCATGAAAGCTTTCATCAAAAATATAAGTAATGGGAACACCTGTGGCAATTTCTCTTTCCAATATTTCCTCAGGAGACAGATGTTCCAGATACATGATGAGTGAACGGAGACTGTTACCATGAGTTACGATCAAAATATTTTCTCCCTTTTTCAGAAGAGGTGCTACTTTATTTTCAAAATAGGGGATTACCCTGTTATATGTATCCTTAAGGCTTTCACCTCCGGGTGGAATTACATCATAAGATCTTCGCCAGATATGAACCTGTTCATCTCCGTACTTCTGAGCTGTTTCAGCCTTATTCAACCCTTCCAGACTTCCATAAGAGCGTTCATTCAGTGCCTTGTCTATAATTACCGGAATATCGGGCTTTCCTATTTCACTAAGAATAACCGTAAGGGTATGCTGAGCCCTGATGAGGGCGGAAGTAAAAGCAATATCTATTTTTTCATCCTTTAAGATCATCCCTGCTCTTTTTGCTTCTTCTATACCCAGTTCGGTGATATCGATATCATGCCAGCCTGTAAATCTGTTTTCCAGATTCCAGAGTGACTGTCCATGACGGACCAGAAATAATTTTGCCATTATTTTATCTCTTAAAAGAATAATCCAAGATACGGCTATTATTAAACTTAACAAAGAGATTCGGTCTGTAAAACCTGTCAGTCATCAGAAAAATTTTATTATTTATAATTCAGCATCCTTTTAATTCTTGCATCCAGCCCTTCACTGGAAAGGGTCTGTCTGAGACTGTCCACTTTTATAGGAAAGCTCAGGGGAGTAAAGGAACGGGAGTATTTTAAAATAACTTCTGATTTTTCGATTCTTTTAAAAGCTTCTACAAGCCTTTGCTCCTGAAGCTGCATATTAAAAACTTCGGTATAGGCCTGTTTAATAAGGAAATGGCCCGAATCAAAATCATCCAGCACTTTAAAGATCAGCCCGGCAGAACTTTGTAAAGATTTATTGGAACGTTGCTTACCTGCATAGTTCTGAATTACCATTCCTGAAATCACCGCAATATCCCTGAATTTCCTTCTGGCCATTTCTGCGGAATTGATACTTGCGATCACATCATTCATTAGATTTTCCCGGGTTAAGATCTGTTGCAGATTCTCCTCATTTAACGGAATTTCTTTATCACTAAACAGTTCAAATCCGTAATCATTCATTGCCATTGAAAATGAAATAGGCGCCAGCTTTGAGATACGATAGGCAATCAATGCGGCCATGACCTCATGTACCAGGCGTCCTTCAAAAGGATACATAAACAAATGATAGCCTTCCCGGTTTTTAATCATTTCCACCAAAAATTCATCTTCTTTTGGAATATGGGAATTCTCTTCCTGATTTGCCAGTAAAGGATGCAGGAACTTCAGTTCTTTTTCAGAAGCCTTAGGACTAAGTGCATGTGAAAGCTTTTCTCTTAAAAAGTGTCCCAGATTGGAACTTAGCGGCAGCCTTCCGCCAAGATAACTAGGAACTAAAGCTCTTCCTTTAGCGGCTCTTACATAGACTGTCATATCTTTAATCATGGCGACTTCCAGGGTTCGTCCTGCCAGAATAAACTTTTCCTCTTTTTTCAGTTTTGAAATAAAATATTCTTCAATCATTCCAACGTAGCCTCCGGATATAAATTTCACTTTCAGCATGGCATCGCTAACGATTACTCCCATATTCATTCTGTGAAGCATAGCGATCTTTCTTGAAGTCACTTTGTAAAGCCCGTCTTCCATAATGACAACCTTATGGAATTCTTCGTAACTTTTTAAAACACTCCCTCCAATCGTCAGAAATTCAAGGATACTTTTCCATTCTTCATCCAATATTTCCTGAAACGCATAGACTTTTTTAATTCTTTCATATACTTCGTCAGGATAAAACCCATCACCGACCGCGAGGGTCATCAGAAACTGAACCAATACATCAAAGCACAGGACCTGAGGTTCTCTGGGCTCAACAACTTTCTGTTTTACTGCTTCTTTTAATGCTGAAACTTCAATCAGTTCCAGAGAATGGGTAGGAACACAGTAAATTTTAGAAGTTTCAAAAGGGGAGTGTCCACTGCGTCCGGCACGTTGCAGGAAACGGGCAACACCCTTGGCAGAACCTATTTGAATAACAGTATCCACAGGTTTAAAATCAATTCCAAGATCAAGTGAGGAAGTGGAAACTACGGCTTTTAATTTGCCGGAGCTCAGGTTTTCTTCAATCCAGATCCTTAAATGAGCATCAATAGAGCTGTGATGTATTGCGATCTGTCCTGCAAAATCAGGGTATGCATCCAGCAATAACTGATACCACATTTCACTCTGGCTTCGTGTATTGGTAAAAACAATAGTAGATTTTGACTCTAAAATAATAGGAACAACTTTATCTGCAAGCTTGTTTCCCAGATGCCCTGCCCACGGCAAAATTTCAATTTCATCCGGGAAAACAGGCAGAATATCTATTTTCTTATGTTCTTTGGCCGTAACCTTTGTCTTTTTAATATCATAAGGAATAAGAACTTCCATGGCCTCATCCAGATTCCCGATAGTGGCGGTAATTCCCCAGATCTTAACCTTCGGAACGTATTTTCTGAGCTGGGAAATGGCAAGTTCTACCATGACCCCGCGTTTTGAACCGAGTAATTCATGCCATTCATCCACCGTAACACATTTCATATCCCTAAAAAAGGACTCATGATTTTTTTGGGCCAGCAGTAAATGAAGACTTTCAGGAGTTACCACAAGAATTTCCGGCATTTTTTTTACCTGCTGTTGTCTCACTTTCGGATCGGTATCTCCGTTTCTTACCCCAACAGCCCAATCCAGTCCGATTTCATCAATAGCTTCCTGCATCGCCTTCGCAATATCTTTGGATAATGAGCGAAGCGGGGTGATCCAGATCATTCTTAATCCTTTTTTGTATTGTTCAGGATGATTCAGGAAGTCTGAAATCAATGCTAAAAAGACAGAAAAAGTTTTCCCGAAACCAGTAGGAGCGACTACCATTCCACTATATCCATTTCCGAATTTCCGCCATGTATCCGTCTGGAACTTAAAAGGAGCAATACCTTTATCGCTCATCCATTGCTGAATGATCTTAAATCCATCGGTATGTTCAAAAGCAGCCAATTTATTGTATCAGTTTTTTTATTTCTTCTAGAGTGTCTATTTCATCTACTGTTTTATCTTTCCGCCATCTTACAATTCTCGGGAAACGGAGCGCAACACCGCTTTTATGTCGGTTGCTGAAACCTATCCCTTCAAAAGCAATTTCGAAGACCAGCTCTGCTTTTACCGTTCTTACAGGACCGAACTTCTCAATAGCATTTTTGGTCACAAAGCGGCTTACTTCCATGATTTCTTTATCTGTAAGCCCGGAATACGCTTTGGCTATGGTTACTAAAGCATCACCATTTTTCACGGCAAAAGTATAATCAGTATAGTAAGCACTTCGTCTTCCGCTTCCTTTCTGGGCATAAATAAGCACAGCATCAATGGTAAACGGATTGATTTTCCACTTCCACCAGTCACCTTTTTTCCGGCCGGAATGGTAAGGAGAATTTTTCTGCTTCAACATCAGTCCTTCACTGTTTACTTTCCTTGAATTTTCTCTGAGAGTATTCAGTTCTTCCCATTTTTCGAAGTCCAGACTTTTGGAGATGCTGATGTTCTGAGGATTTTCATTCAATAACAGTTCTTCAAGCAAAGCTCGTCTTGCAGAGAGCGGCTTCTCCCTCAGATCATTATCTTCAAGTTCCAGCAGGTCATAAGCAAAAACTTCAATCGGAATTTCCGACAGCATTTTTTTAGTTAAAGTTTTCCTGTTTAATCTTTTTTGTAATTCATTAAAATTTAAAACCTTACCGTCTTTTACTGCTAATATTTCTCCGTCTAATACAAAATTGCCTTTCATTTCCTGTACAACTTCCCTGATCTCCGGAAATTGTTCTGTCACAAGTTCTTCACCTCTCGACCAGATGAAGACTTCATCGTTTCTCCGTATGATCTGTCCGCGTATTCCGTCCCATTTGTATTCTACCAGCCATTCATCAGGATTTCCCAGTTCTTCAGGTTCTTTTTCCAAAGGATAGGCGAGGCAGAAAGGATAAGGTTTTGAGTTATCAGGATTAATGTTTTCTGCATCAATAAGCTCTTTGAAAGACACTTCATCCGGGAGCCATTTTCCCATCAGGCTATGCATCAAAGCACTGGATTCCTGACCGGAAAATCTGGTTAATGCATTGATTAACGTTTTATCTGATACTCCGATACGAAAACTTCCGCCAATTAATTTATTGAAAATCAAACGTTCTGTGTAATCCAAACCATTCCATGACTGCAGTACAAATTCTTTTTTCTCTGTATCTGTTTTACTTTTTAAATTAACAATATCATTCATCCATTCTGATAAAGTACGCTCGATTTTTTCCTGTGGAGGAGGCAATATCAATGATAAGGTTTCCCCAAGATCTCCTACAGAAGAATAAGACTCCTGAAACAGCCAGTAGGGAAGCTGCGTAATCTCCAAAGCCCATTCTTTCATATAATTGGTATTCACATTTCTCTTGGGTCTTTTTCCGGTAAACAAGGCAATAAACCATACTTTATCTTTATCGGGAGCACGCTCCAGGTAATCAATGATGGCATCTATTTTAGCATTGGTCTTATTGGTGGTTTCCAACGCGTTGATAAGTTCTGCAAAGTGTCTCATGATTCCGGGGTTTCAAGGGTTTCTTTTTCAGATTCTTCTTCGTCTTCCCCAAACAGAGTTTCCACAACATCTGCCCGGACTCCGATCTCATTCAGGTATTTTGAAAAGACTTCCGTCTGTCCGTGGGTAACATGTACAAGCTCGGCTTCGGTGGCTTTTACAGTCTGTAATAATCCTTTCCAGTCGGCATGGTCACTCATAGCAAATCCTGCGTCTGCACTCCGCCATCTTCTGGCGCCGCGCACCTGCATCCAGCCTGAGCATATGGCAGTAGTAGGATCAGGAATCTTTTTGATGATATTACTGTCCAGTAAGGCAGGTGGTACAATGACAATTTCATGCTGTACTTCTTTGGGACGTTCCCTGAAATCTGCAATTGTGTATTCTGGAAGATCAATCCCAACAGTTTCGAAGGCTTCATTCAGTTTTCCGATAGAGTAGTGTACATATAGATTACCCAGCCCTTCCACAGCTTTCATGATTCGCTGGGCTTTTCCCAGAGAATATCCAATGAATACTGATGTTTTATTATTCTCTTTATTTTTAAGGACCCAGTTTTGAAGCTTTTTATCAAGATCTTCAACTTCCAGCCAGTTGTAAATAGGCAGACCAAAAGTACTTTCTGTCACAAATTCATTACATTTTACCAGCTCGAAAGGGGTACTCAGTCCATCATTCTGTACCTTATAATCCCCCGAAATTACAGTTACATATCCTTTATATTCAAGCCTTATCTGAGCTGACCCGATAATATGTCCGGCAGGATGAAGGGAAAGCTTTACTCCATTAATGGTAACAGCTTCTCCGTATTCTACGCTCTGACATTCTATATCTGCTCCGATTCTCTGATGAAGGATAGGTTTTGTGAAATGATGACAAAGGTACTTTTTCATTCCCCATCGGGCATGATCAGCATGGCCATGGGTGATGACTGCCATATCTACAGGTCTCCAGGGATCAATATAAAATTTACCCTGCGGACAGTAAATTCCTTTTTTTGTAAATGTGATTAATTTCAATGGTGTGACTGGTTTTATAGAACACGCTTCAAAAACTTAACCAATTTACAACAAACTGTTTATTTTTTATCCTTGAAAATCCGGGAAGAAGTAAAAAAGCTGTTTTTATTCAAAGCAGTTGGTTATTTTTTATTTAAGTAGATACTGGTTTTTAGTTTTAAGCGTAAATCTAACGATAAATATATTTTTTATGGTGTAAAAGAGTATTTGAAAAACATCCGCTTCTGAACGTTTTCCTGAACTTTCCAGCAATATGAAAATGAACTTTCAGACAACATTCTCCTTGTGGAAATCTTTGAACTTTGTATCATCATTAAAAAAGAATACAATGAGTAAAACAATTTTAATTACAGGTGCAGCAAGTGGATTTGGAAAGATTGCTGCCTTTGATCTTGCTAAAAAAGGACATAAGGTAATTGCCACAACACAGGTCTACCCTCAAATGAGTGATTTAATCCGTGAAGCTAAGGAACAGGAAATTGATCTTACAGTGGATAAGCTGGATGTAACCAGCCAAAGAGATATTGATTATATCCTGAAAAAGTATGAAATAGACATATTAATCAGCAACGCAGGAATTATGGAAGGTGGCCCTATTGCTGAACAGCCGGTAGATATTATCCGTTCTATGTTTGAAGTGAACGTATTTGGTGCATTAAACCTTGCTCAGGGCTTTATCAAAAAATTTGTTGAAAAGAAAAGTGGTAAGATTGTTTTCACGTCTTCAATGGGAGGTTTATGGACTGTTCCTTATGTAGCAGCTTACTGTTCTTCCAAACATGCGCTGGAATCTATTGCAGAAGGATTGAGAACTGAGCTTGCTCCGTTTAATATTAAAATTGCAACCTGCAATCCGGGGGTATTCGGAACAGGCTTTAATGACAGGGGTGTAGATTCTATCTTTCATTGGTATGATCCTAAAATTAATTTCACCCCGGAATCTGCTTTTGACGGTGCTGCTGAATCTTTAGCACACCAGCTTGATCCTCAATCTATGGCTGAAGTGATTGTAAATGTAGCTTTAGATGACAACAGTAATTTCAGGAATGTGCATCCAAAGGAAACTGAAGATTTTGTAAAACAGCTTCAGGCAGATGCATGGAACGCAAAAAGCTAATGGTATGGAACTGAATTATCAAGTTGCTGAAAAAGCCTTATATGCAGCAAAAGAGAAGGCATTATCTATGAATATTCCTGTAAGCATCGCTGTAGTAGATAACGGAGGACATCTTATTGCAATGGCAAGATTGGACAGTGTGTATGGAGTGATTGATTTTGCGATTAAAAAAGCAAAAACAGCGGTAATGTTTGGAGTAAACAGTGATATAATGGGAGGGATTATTTCAGAAACAGGTATCCATAGCTATGGAATGCTGAATTCAAATGAGGGACTTCTGACCATTGCAGGCGGTGTTGTTTTAAAAGATACAGCTGGAAAGATTATTGGTGCAATAGGTTCTTCAGGAGGAACTCCGGAACAGGATAAGGAAATAGCAGAAGCAGGAGCGCAGGCTATAGCTTAAATTTCAGATATTTGTATCATGGAAAATACTACTGAGATTATATTTGACAAACTGGTTTATTCATGTGCTTTTGAATCTTACAGAGGCCATGAGGAGTTTATCCCTGATCATTTTCTGGGGTTTCAGATTTCAGGAGAAACTCATGCCTTCCATGAGCACGGGAAGACGGTAATTAAAGAAAAAACAGTAGTTCTGGTAAGGAAAAATCAGCTGATCAGAACAATCAAATATCCGTCTGCCAAAGAAAAATATCAATTTATTTCTATTACGCTTGATGATGAAACACTGAGACAATATGCCGCTGAAAACAAAATAGTTGTGCATACTAATTTTCCAGGCGATCAGCGGTTATTTTTTGAACCTGATGATTTTTTTAAGAGCTATTTTGCTTCTCTTATTCCCTATATTGACAAGACACAGGAAATACCTTCAAAACTGGCTGCTTTAAAGGTAAAAGAAGCTATAGAATTACTTTTACTGAGTAATCCTGATTTTAAAAATCTTCTTTTTGATTTTTCCGAACCTCATAAAATTGATCTTGAAGAGTTCATGAACAAGAACTTCATGTTCAATGTATCAGTAGATGCTTTTGCAAGGCTTACAGGCCGTAGTCTTTCCGGGTTTAAGAGAGATTTCAGTAAAATATTTCAGATGACACCCAGACAATGGCTGAAAGAAAAAAGATTGAAGGAAGCCTATTATTTAATAAAAAACAGAGATAAAAAACCTTCAGATATTTATCTTGATCTGGGTTTTGAGAATTTATCGCATTTTTATTCTTCGTTCAAAAAGAAATTCGGGATGACCACTACTGAAGTTTAATCCCCGATCATTAAAAGCACAAATTATAGCATAAACAATGTTTGTTTAAATACAAAGGCACAGGATACATCTTGTGTCTTTGTATTTTTAACAGCTTTGAACTTTAACTAAAGCAGCTGTCCAATCAACAGCTGCCAACGCTCTATGTTTCAAAATCATAAAGATTGATTCCCGTTTCTTCGTTTTTAATTTTTACCACTCTGGTATTCAGCGGATAGAAAATAAATTCTGCGGCTCCCTGAATTTTTGCTTCTAAAAGGTGCCCCGCCAAAGCAGTGTAATCCTCTCTTCCCAACGTAATGTGAAGGTGAAGCGTCAGTTTCCCTTCTATTTCTGAGACATTTCCGGAAATATTGGTGACTTCCATCTGTTCTTTAAAGGTTTTATCCACATATTTTTTAGCAGCCGGATTAAAGAAACGCAGTGTTGCTTCACTCACAGCCCCGATTCCTGTTACTTCTCCCGCCTGAATTTTCTGATCCCTGATAAAATCCGTTAAAGCCTCTACAATATTGGAATGGTTGTCAATACTTACGATATAAATATGATCTGCTTTTCTTGCAGACCAATGTTTTCCTTTATAATTGATGATCTCCATATTATTCTATTGTTTTTAAATAATTGATGATTCCTATTACATCATCCTGACCAAAGCCTTTATCATGTGCATTTTGATAGGTTTGAACCAATACTTCAGATAAAGGAAAATCAGCACCGGCATTTTTAGCCAGAAGAATATCTTTGAGCATAAGATCAAGAGCAAATGCCGGGGCATATTCGTCCGCAATCAGCAGAGGTGTTTTTACCTTTGTTGCACCGCTTCCACTGGCACTTTCATTGATTATGTCAAGCATATCGGACCGTTCTATTCCTAATTTTCCGGCCAGTAACACAGTTTCCGCGAGTCCCTGATAAATGGCAGACAGAAAATAATTAACCGATAGTTTTCCCGCGAGTCCTTTTCCGTTTTCACCGAGATATTTTATGGATTTTCCCATTTTCAAAAGATAAGGCATAGCACGCTGGATGTCCTTTTCTTCACCTCCTGCCATAATAATGAGTGTTCCTTCCTTTGCAGGCGTAGTGCTTCCTGCTACAGGAGCATCAATAAAAGAAGCTTCCTTTATTTTCAGAGCTGCTGCAGTTTCTGTAGAGGTTTCGGGAGAAATCGTACTCATATCCACGAAGAGCTTTCCCTGAATATTTAAAGGGATGATTTCCTCATAAACTGCTTTTATGGCATTGTCGTTGGTAAGCATTGTGAATATAATATCACTGTTTTGTACAAGGTCTTTAATTTGAGTGCAGACTGACGATTTTTCCTCAAAATCTCTGGTTTTTTCAAAAGATCTGTTGTAAACGGATAACTGAAAGCCTGCTTTCTCAAGGTTTTTGGCCATAGGATGTCCCATATTTCCTAATCCGATGAATCCGATTTTTTCCATTGCCATATTTTAATATTTTATTAATAATTAGATTAAAGTCAATCTCCTGAAAAAAGGAGTTCTATGACAAATAAGTAAGTTTGTAAATATGTTTATTTTGCTGCAAAATGCCTACCAAATCACGATCTTATAAAGTTAAGTTTTAATTACATTTTCAGTCATAAATTTTTTAAACCGGAGAAACTTTCAGAAATTTGCTGTAAATAAGAAGTAATGAAGATCGTAGATATAGACAACTGGAACAGAAAAGAGCATTTTGAATTTTTCTCTAATATGGCAAGTCCTTATTTTGGATTTACAACTGAGGTAGACTGTACAAAAGCGTATGATACCGCCAAAGAAAAAGGATATTCATTTTTCGCCTACTATTTTCACAAGTCTATGGTGGCAATCAATACAGTTGACGAGTTAAAGCTGAGAATCATTGATGAACAGGTTGTACAATTTGATACCGTTCATGCCGGCAGTACAATCGGAAGACCAGATGGTACTTTCGGGTTTTCTTTCACCCACTATTCTGAGGATTTTGAAACATTTAATGCTGCTTTGCAGAAGGAAATAAAAGGAGTACATGAGACTTCCGGCCTTAGATTAAGTAATGAAAGGCTTGGGAAAGATCATGTAAGGCATACTACCATTCCGTGGAATTCCTTCAGTGCTATATTGCAGCCTACAGATTTTAATACAAAGGAATCAGTTCCTAAAGTTGCTTTTGGAAGATTTAACATCCGGGACGGAAGAAAATATCTTCCGGTTTCTATTGAAGCACACCATGGATTAGCAGATGGAATTCACATTGCAAAATATCTGGAAGAATTTCAGAAGCAGCTTAACCGGTAATTATTATTGCTGGTTAAATATTCTGTTCTCCATCTTCACATCCAGTCTTCCTGTAGCCAGCAAAGTTCAGAGGGTTCTAAGTGTAAGCTCACGGATAACAGCCCAAAAAACACGAACAAACTGTTTTCATAGTTTAATCACGTGAAAGCTCAGTCTTAGACATTAACTTAAAAGAATATATTCGAATTTAACTTACTTTAATATTACATTAATATTCCTGAAAACTATTGATCAGGATCATAAAAAGTTAAGAAAAGAATCCGGTACATTTATCCTTTGTAAAAAACACAAGTGAAATTATTTGAAATGGCCTGAGGAAAGCACTTATGATATTTGTAGTTAAAATATAACGTGGTATGTATGTGGTACACTGTTTTAACAAAATTTTAATCATTTTTTCTTTCTTTGCCCTGTATAAAAACAAAGTAAAATTCACAGGTCTTGGTATTATCATTCAATTAGTATACAAACTATAGGTAAAGATTTAAGAAAGAGGCTTAGTTTAAATGTGAAAATTGTTTTAGTATATTAAATATCAATATCAAGTATCATTGATAAGAGAAAAGATTGTGAACTGATGTACAACGAATGCCACATCAGAAATTTAGTGAGATGAGAACGTATTATGAAAAACAAAAAACCTGAATCCAACTTAGAGGATTTGAATCAGAAGATTCTTGTACAAGACGAAATCATGGCATTAGCCAAAGCAAATTCTCCTCGTTTGCTGAATAAGTTCAGATTGGTCTATCCGGATTTTTTCGAAAAATTATCTGCTATACAGCCAGGCCTAAAAAACTCTGAATTAATATTTTGTATTTACCTTAAGCTCAATATGACCACTAAGGAAATTGCAACCTGTATTTTCGTAACGCCAAAAGCCATACAAAACAGGAAAAACAGGATCCGGAAAAAGCTCAATATCCCTTCGGAATTTGATATCTACAAATGGTTTAATGAAATTTAAACCATTTTTTTTAAACTTCTGCAATGGCATTATCCAGATCATGATACAAAAGAATTTTCCATCGGTTTTCCCTGGCTTCTTTTTCCCATTTAAGTCGTAATTCCATTGCTTTTCTACCATCAAAATCACTCTTATAGGCCAAATGATATTGTAAATAAGAAGCCTGCGGCAGATCATCGGCACCGTAGAAAACTGTTTCCTCATTTTCACTGATCCAAAAGACCTGCATAAATGGAGTATGTCCTCCAGCCACTTCATATGAAATCTCATTTGTAATCTGTCCCTGATCTTCATTCATCCAGATAATATTCGGGAGCTGAATCAATTTTTCCAGCATGTCAAAATCAAAAGAAGGATTACCTTTCTGTTCCATTGCAAAATCCAGCTCACGTTTCTGAATGTAAATCCGTGCATTGGGGAAAGCTGCTTCAAAACCACTATCGGTGAGTGTTACTGCTCCTTGAATATGATCTTTATGAAGATGGGAAAACAATAATTTCGTGATCTGGCCGGGATGAATATTTTCCCTTTCCAGAATTTCAGATATGACCGTTGTTCCGGACTCATTTTTCCATCCGATTCCTGCATCCAGAAGGATATAGTCATTTTCAGTAATGATGAGAAACGGTTGTACAGACATCTTGATTCCCCCGACCTTATCAAAATTTTCTTCTGTTAAAAGTGTAAAATCCTTGGTTTTGCTTGCCGAAAAATTACCTTCTTTAAGTGGAATGATTTTCATGCTGCAAATTTCTTTAATATTTCCAATATGTAAAAGGTTTTTCATCGATATACATCATCAATAAAAACAATTATTCAGGAAGTATATTGAAATCGTTCTACTTATCTAAGCATCCGGCCACATTCATAAACGTAAAGCCGGGAACGATGTAATTTCTTTTTTTTATGATTATCTTTGATCTCTTAAAAATCTGGCAATATCAGCTGTCAGATAATATTCAATTCAAACAAAACTTTATACATAATGCAGGAGAGCTCTACCCATGGTATTTCCCGGACGGTTATCTGGCTTATGGCCATTATTTCCGGACTCGTAGTTGCCAACAATTATTATAATCAGCCGTTACTGGCACTTATTTCAGAAGAACTTCAGGTCTCTGAGAGTGCAGCGAGCAAAATTTCTGTACTTACCCAGATCGGTTATGCATTAGGCCTCTTATTGATTGTTCCGTTGGGAGATAAGTTTTTTCGCAAAAAATTAATTTTAATTGATCTGTTTCTTGTTTTCGGATCATTGTTATGGATGACTTTTGCTACTCAATTATGGATGCTGTATGCAGCCAGTTTACTGATCGGAGCAACATCTGTTATACCACAGCTTTTTGTACCTATTGCAGCAGAACTTTCCTCAGATAAAGAGAAATCGGGCAATATCGGATTGGTAATGTCAGGACTTTTACTAGGTATTCTTTTATCCCGTTTTGTCGGAGGAATTGTTGGCGAAGTATGGGGCTGGAGAGCGATGTTTGGTATCGCGGCAGGATTAATGATCCTGGTTTGGCTGGCTGTATATAAAATGCTGCCTGAGTTATCTCCGAACTTTAAAGGGACTTATAAAGAACTGATGCGCTCTGTTGCCCATCTTGCGAAAACCCAGCCGGTTCTTCAGCTGGCATCTTTCCGGGGAGCTATGGCTTTCGGGTCTATGTGTGCCTTATTTACAACATTGGTTTTTCACATGGAGAAACCACCTTTCAATGCAGGATCTTCTGTAGTGGGAAGTTTTGGATTAGCTGGAGCAGTAGGAGCTTTGGCCGCTGCAAAAGTGGGAAAACTGCAAAAATATCTTGATATTAACAGGATTATACTGTATTCGCTGCTGATTGTCATTGGAAGCTGGGGATTTACCTACTTTGCAGGAGAAACCTACTGGGGACTTATTGTCGGAGTAATTCTTGTTGATCTGGGAGTGCAATCCAGTCATATTATGAACCAGACCAATTATTTTTTACTTAAATCAAATGCCGTAAACAGACTGAATACAGTTTATATGGTATCTTACTTTATTGGTGGATCACTGGGAACCTGGCTGGCTTCTATTGCATGGCAAAAGGCACAATGGGGTGGTGTATGCTTCGTAGGTACCACATTTGGAGTATTGGGTCTGATTGCGCATATTTTATTTTCAAGAAAAGTAAATAAAGCTGCCATAGAGAAGTAATTGTTTATCTTAATGTATGTTTTAGAATGCTGATATTTGCTTTTTTATATTCAAAACTAAATGTAATAATTTTTGTTACATTAAATAAATTGTAGTAAATTTGTACTATTAATTTGATTTAAAATTAAATACAATGAAAATAGAAATCTGGTCGGACGTAATGTGTCCGTTTTGCTATATCGGGAAAAATAATTTTGAACAGGCTTTGAATAAGCTTCCTTTTAAAGATGAAGTAGAAGTGGAATGGAAGAGTTTTCAGCTGGATCCAACTTTAGATCCCAATAAAACTCAGGATACCATTCAATATTTCAGGGAGAAAAAAGGAGTTGCTGAAGCTCAGGCTGCTCAACTGCTGGGGCAGGTTACCCAAATGGGAAAAGGAGCCGGAATTGATTTCAATTTCGGTAAAGCTTTGATTACAAACACTTTCAGCGCTCACAAATTGCTTCATTTAGCTAAGAAGCATAACAAATCCAATGAAATGGAAGAGGCATTATTTATCGCTCACTTTATTGACGGTAAAAACGTAGGAGATACTGAAGTTTTAATTGCTCTTGCAGAAAGTCTTGGAATTGATAAAGATGAAGCCAGAGAAGCCGTTACAACAGATCAGCTCGCTTATGAAGTTAATCAGGATATTCAGGAAGCAAGAAACAATGGGATTTCCGGAGTTCCTTTCTTTGTTCTGAATGGTAAATATGCCGTTTCCGGAGCTCAGCCTGCAGAAGTATTTGAAAATGCACTTCAGCAGACCTATAAAGAAACAATGAGTCCGTTTAAGGATCTTTCCGGTGGCAGTGGAGCAGCATGTGATGCTGATGGATGCAGCATTTAAGATATGAGAACCCCAAAACAAATATTTGTTTTGGGGTTTTTAATAGAGTATATAATAGAGTATTTATATATTTGAAAAACTTCAATAAAATCCTTTAAGATTTAAGAAAATGAACATTAACATTTTTAGATATACTTCAATTATTTTTTACATGTTCATTATTTTAATGGGACAAATGATAGGATTACCATTTATTTTCTGGCTTCTATTTACTGCTTTTGATTTCTGGAATATAGAGCAGATTTTTGCTGTATTAGGACTTTTGGGTATTATACTTAATGTTACACGATGGAAAAATAAAGTATCAATAACTATATTAAGTTTTATGTTGATGCTTTCACCTATTATAAGCAGGATCATACAGATTTCTACAGAAAAGTTTAATTATCTTGCATTCAAAATTCCATTGTTTTTATTTATTGCATGTTATTTAATATTCATCATTCTTAATGCTGTAAAAAGAGAAAAACCTGATGTATCTTTGTAACAGTACTTACAGCAATTGTATAAACCTAATTTTTCAATGATAAAAATTAACAACAACACCCATTACTCAATTGATGATACTCTTTTTGTTTTCGCATTAGATTCCGAAGCAGGAACTGTATTTGATGATAAAAACAAATTAATTACAGGCATCGGAAAAGTGAATGCTGCTATAGAACTAACCAAAGAAATTCATGCCAGAAAACCTAAACTGATTGTCAACTTAGGCTCTGCAGGAAGCAAAGGTTTTCAGAAAGGGGAAGTAGTGTGCTGTACAAAGTTCATCCAGAGAGATATGGATGTAAGAGGGCTTGGATTTAAACTGTATGAAACTCCGTTATCCGGAGTGCCACCTGTACTGGAATACGGTCTTAAAATGGATACCCTAAAAGAAGGAATCTGCGGTAGCGGCGACAGTTTTGAAATGAACCATTCCGAAACAGATTATAATATTGTAGACATGGAAGCCTATCCACTGGCATTGATTGCCCAAAAGGAAAATATTCCGTTTTTATGCCTGAAATACATTTCTGACGATGCAGGAAGCGATGCCGCAGACGACTGGAGCGTACAGGTACATCTGGCTTCTGAAGCATTTAAGAAAATTCTTTTTTCATAACATTTATTCTTATCACCATGAGTTCAATTATCATTAATAAAGT
The DNA here is from genome assembly GCF_003385595.1 of Chryseobacterium flavum. GTDB lineage: Bacteria > Bacteroidota > Bacteroidia > Flavobacteriales > Weeksellaceae > Chryseobacterium > Chryseobacterium flavum. The sequence goes on from NZ_QNUE01000010.1 coordinate 81,559, forward strand.
CTCCACAGAAGACGTAGAAATTATACAGAATTTAGGAATACAGACTTTCTCTGAAACGTTTGCAGAAGATAATACTGAAGAAGCTATGAAAAAGTATCTGGAAGAAAGCTTTAATACGGAGAAGATAAAATCGGAACTTAGTAATCCTGATTCTCTTTTCTATATTGCCTGGGAGGAAGACAATCCGGTAGGCTATCTGAAGGTAAATACAGGTAATGCACAGACAGAGCTTCAGGACGAGACCAGCCTGGAAATTGAAAGGATCTACGTAAAGAAAAGTCATCATGGGAAAAAAGTGGGGCAGCTTCTTTATAACAAGGCTTTAGAAACGGCTCAGCAGCTTGGTAAATCATACCTTTGGCTTGGAGTGTGGGAAAAAAACCTTCGGGCTATCAATTTCTACAGTAAAAACGGATTTGTTGAATTTAACAAGCATATTTTCAGGTTGGGGGAAGAAGAGCAGACTGATCTTATGATGAAAAAAAATACTGGACTAGACAGATGAACAGGGAAATAACATTTACAAAATCTTCTTTGAAGAAAACAGCTTTGTTGCTTCTACAGCTGCCATCATAAAAAATGAACCCAGTGACATTTTTCAGCATGAAAAAGCTTATTAACATTGTATGTGTTCTTACTGTATTTATTCAGCTATCAGCATAAAAATTTATTCATCAGGAAATTTTCACGAAAAATAAATAAAGAGATCAAAACAGTGATCATCACCCGGGTTAAAGTCCGTTCCTATTAATATTGATTAGTTTTATATCGATAGAAGCGGGCTAAAGCCCGCTTACTTTTATTGTTTATGTAATACTGGTTTTAGCCAGAACTTACCACCTTTGATCCTTATCAAGGTTTAAAACCTTGACAAGGATCAATCAAGTGAAAATTAAACAAAAATCCTTTTTGAGCGATGCCCAAAAAGGATTTTGATTGATTGAATGTTCAAAAAATGCTAACTAATCAGCATCCTAAAAGTGTTGAAAGTTTTTACCCAGATGTTCCTCTATGACAAAAAACGGATCTTCCGTAAGGGTATGTGCTCTCATATCAATAAGGCTCACTTTACTCATCATCCGGAGCATGATTCTTCGTTCACACGACTGTTCTACACCGTCAATATTTCTTACTCCCGCACGGAAAGCCGATCTTCCGTGAGCACATAAATGATTATTAACCAGAATAACATCTCCAGCCTGAGGCGTAAATCCTGAATAAATCAAATGTCTGGCTTCTTCCCAGAACTCATGCAGGGTATGCTGCGCTTCTTCTGACTGTCTGATACTGGAATTGAAAAGCTGTTCCGCCGCATCAAATCGCATAAAAGGAAGATTGGTATTGCCATACAATACAGAATCCAGGGTTTCTTCTTCATTTTCTCCCGTTTCAAGATTGGCGTCCTTCGGGATTTTATAAATAGGCTCAAAAAGAGGTTTATAATTTTCACCAATCGATTCGTGAGAACGGATAGAATAAAGAGTTGAAGGTACCTGCTCTTCATTTCGAACATACATAAAGCTTAAAAAGTCAGCCTGATGTTTCAGAAAAGCATCTTCGGTATGTACATACAAATCTGTTGAAGATCCTGATCCGGTCTGTGTTTCCTTCATTTTTTCATCAGGGATAATAGCGTGGATCAATCCTCCGCCTTTACGCTGTGAATAATATTGTACAGGCTTTGAGGGAAGTGCTCCATGAATAAGCGCGCACGCAAAACCATATAAATTAAACTTTGAATAATCTGCCGATTGCCAGTTCGGTGGGGTAGAACCTATTTCCTCCTGGTCTATATCCATCAATCCTGTAAAAATCAGCGCTCCATACTGATTTTCAGAAAAATCACTGGCAAAATCAGCTGCTATATTTAAAATCCTTTCTGGCAAAAAGTAGGATGCCAGTTGGTGAACATGTTTTATAAAATCCCGGTTTTCATAAGTGTCATACTTTTTCTGAAGATGCAGAGCCGCATCTTTTATCATTCTTCTTTCCTGCGGGGTGACTTCTATAACTGTAGGAAGCAGTTTTACTGCTGTTAAACAGTCTTTATCTAAAATTTCTGTAGAATTCATTAAAAAAAATTTGATGTTAAATAATAATTTTTATCTTTGTTTTTAATTATTCTAAATAACAATAGTCGAGTCAAATTTAGTAATAATTTCGCAATCACAAAATTAAATATAATAAAAAATGTAAAAATTAAAAACTTGATTACCAGATATATACAATAGTGTATCTAAAAAACCACAACAATTCAAAGATTTAAAAAATCACATTACAAAACATTTATGAACAACAATTTAATATCCCTGGAAGCGCTCACAAGCACAACTTCACACCACATTTCAGGGAATTTTGGAAATATTTTCCATCCTGACAATTATGATCATTATCGTAATGCTGTCAACAGTACTTTAGACCTTGTCCGGGAATTTCTTTACAGGAATAATAAACCCTTCAGCGGCATAGAAGCCCAAACAATGAAGGGAATGGTACAACAGATTGATCTTAACCAAAAACTTTCCAATTATAATGAGCTTCTGGCAGAAGTAGATAACATCTATGTAAAACACGCCACAGCTTTTCATCTTCCACAATATGCAGCTCACCTTAACTGCCCTGTAGTAATTCCGGCACTGGCTGCAGAAATTCTTGTAAGTGCCATCAATTCTTCTCAGGATACTTATGATCAGAGCGCAGGAGGGACTTTCATGGAAAGAAAACTGATCGACTGGACCGCTGGCCAGATCGGATATAACACGAATGAAAGCGATGGTGTTTTTACAGCAGGAGGATCACAGAGTAACTTAATGGGGCTGGTCATGATGCGCGACTGTTTTTCTCAAAAAAGATATAATCACAATATTAAAATGGACGGTCTGCCGGCAGAGGCCAGCCGTTTCAGAATATTTGTTTCGGAGAAATCCCACTTCAGCAATCTGAAAAATGCTTCCATAATGGGACTCGGAGAAAAAAGTATCGTTAAAGTTCCGGCCGATGAAAGATTCCGTATGGATATTTCTCTTTTGAAAAAGTATATCAAGCGGGAAGAACAATTGGGAAATATTCCTATCGGAATCGTAGCGACGGCCGGAACTACAGACTTTGGAAATATTGATCCACTGGACGATATCGCGAATATTGCAGAGCATTATAACATCTGGATGCACGTAGATGCAGCTTACGGTTGTGCTTTATTATTAAGTGAAAAATACCGTGATCTGATTAATGGGATTGAAAGAGCAGACTCCGTAACGATAGATTACCACAAATCATTCTTCCAGCCTATCAGCAGCAGTGCTTTTATTGTTAAAAACAAGAAAGAACTGTTGATTCTGAAACATCACGCCGATTATCTGAATCCGAAAGAAATGGATGAAGAGGAAATTCCGGCACAGATTAATAAATCCATTACGCAAAGTACCCGGAGATTTGATGCTTTAAAACTTTGGTTTACCCTGAGAATGATGGGTAAAGAACAGCTGGCAGAATATACAGACACTGTGATTGATCTTACCAAAGATGCAGCAGCCATGATTACGGAAGATGCAGATTTTGAACTTCTTTCAGATTCCGACTTAAGTGTTCTTGTTTTCAGGTATGTAAGACCGGAAATCAGTGATCTGAATGCCCTGAATCAGTACATCAAGATGAAATTGTTCTACAGCGGAGAAATCCTTGTAGCCAGTACAAAGGTAGACGGAAACTTCTATCTGAAATTCACCTTCCTGAACCCGATTACGACTACAGAAGACATTCATCAGATTCTCACCACAATCAAAAATCATGGAAAAGACTTTAATTCAGAAAAATAAAACAGGAGAAAAAGCCAGGGAAATTACTTTCAGGATTTTATTAAACGGAATGCTGAGAGAACTGGGAAACGGGAAATTCTATCAGGGCGTTCCGAAATATGATCTTCTCACGGCAAAAGCGCTTCAAAACAGCGATTATTCATTGTTTATGAGATTTGAAATGAAGAAAAGCGGACTGTTTTTATTTGCTCCGGTTTCGTATCGTTCCGAGACTCTTTTTCATGAATACGGACCTGTTTTATGGGCGGTAAATCATCAAAATCAGGAGGTTTTTGAAGTGAATGACCAAAAACTGATCGAATTGGTTTACAAAGAATTTTCGGAGACAACCGACGAAAGCGGATTCAAACAATTTGTGGAAAGGATTCAGAGTAGTAAAAGAAATCTGGAACTGACAACAAAAGCCTGTCTTCAGGATGATCAGCTTTTAACGTATTCTTTCCTTGAATCTGAGCAAATGCTTCCTGCAGGCCACAATCTGCATCCTTTCACCAAATCAAGAATGGGATTCTCTGAGGAAGAACAGCTTTTATACGGCCCCGAATTCGGAAAAGGATTTCAGCTGGATTATTTCCTGATCCATAAAGACTGCATCACAGAAAAATCTCTTCCGGGAATCTCGGCCAAAGAAATCTTTGAAAAATGGACTTCGTTACCAGAAAGCTACGATTTTGAAAACATCAATGATTTTTACATCGTTCCATGTCATCCATGGGAAGCGCAATATCTTCTGTCTACAGAAGAATATCCTGAAATGCTCGGTTCCGGGAAAATCATTCATATAGGACCATTGGGAGAAGATTTTTATGCAACATCTTCCATAAGAACGGTGTATAATCCTGATTTCAGCTGGATGCTGAAATTTTCTCTGCATGTTTTAATGACAGGTTCTGTAAGGACAAACAGTTTAAAAGATCTCAACAGAGGATATGCTTCCGCTATCTGGTGGCAGCAGGAAAAAACCTCATTTGAAAATGACTTTCCGAATTTTAAATTATTGCTGGAGCCTTCCACATTAAGCGTTCATTATGAAGGGAAGAATATGGACAGTCTGAATATACTGCTCCGTGAAAACCCCTTCTCAGCTGAAGATAAAGTTATTTTATTAGCAAGACTTTGTCAGGATGAATCTACAGACGGATTCAATTTTACGGCACATTTCTTTAAAAATGTTGCGAATCAACTGGGACTTGATGCAGAAAAAGCAGCTATTATCTGGTTTGAAAAATATATAAATCTCCTGCTTTCGCCTATAAACAGATTGTATAATCAATTGGGAATGGCTCCGGAAGCTCATCAGCAGAATCTGCTTGTACAATTGGATAATCAATTGCTTCCTCAATCTATTTATGTGAGAGACGGACAAGGCTATTTAATCAAAGAAAGCTTCAAAGGACAATATGAATCTCTGATCAAAGATTATCCTGAAGTGGAAGATCTTTTTATCAGAGATGAACGTCTTCTGGATATTGTTTCTCACCATCTTTTGGTAAGCAATCTAAGTGCCCTGATCGCTTCTATTGGTAAAACAGGATTGGTTAAAGAACGAAAACTGATTCATATTCTGTACAGAGAATTTGAAAACCTTCATAAATCTGAACCATCATTTTTAACAGATTATGCGTTGAATCGAAGATATTGGGCAGTAAAATCAAATCTTCAGTCAGCGGTTTCAGATGTGGACGGAGGAGTGAATGCTTCAGCTGTTTCTTATGCTAAAGTTCCGAACCTTCTTCACAAACATTTCTTCTCAGATCAGCTGATCCATCCTCAAGGGAAAGAAGTTTTCTTTAAACGGTATTTCCAGAAAGAGGATGTAACCATGAGTATGCGTCCTATTGATCTTGAAAATGACCTTGAAATGCTTCATGAATGGTTCAACCGTGAACATGCCGTGAAAATCTGGCAGATGAACTGGCCTATTGATGAACTGGAAACGTACTACAGACTGATGCTTCCAGGCGATGAAGCGCACAGCTACATTATCGCAGGGAATAACGAACCTTCATGCAATATCGAAGTGTATTGGGCCTGCAGAGATATTGTAGGCGATTATTATGAAGTATTGCCGACAGATTATGGAACGCATCAGTTTATTGCACCTACCGATCCAAAGAAAAAATTCGTTTCTCCATCCACACAGTCTATGGTTGATTATGTTTTTGCGCAGCCACAGGTAGGAAAAATGGTAGGAGAAGGATCTGTAGACTCGCTTGCTTCTATGATGAACAAAGCCCATGTAGGCTTCAAAGTAGAAAAAGTAATTGAAATGCCTCATAAAAAAGCCAACCTGAACTTCTGTTACAGAGAATGGTACTGGGAAAAATTCCCACAGAATAAAGAGGTACAAATCACCACAAACATCACAAAAAATGACTAACGAAGCCGTATACAATGTAATAGGCATAGGAATTGGCCCTTTTAATCTGGGACTTGCCGCATTATCCAATCCGATTCCGGAACTGAAAACTCTTTTCCTGGACCAGCGAGATGGTTTCGACTGGCATCCGGGACTGATGATCGACCATGTAACCCTGCAGACTCCATTTTTATGCGACTGCGTATCCATGGCTGATCCTACGAATCCTTTGAGCCTTTTGAATTATCTGAAAGAAACCGGAAGACTGTATAAATTTTTTATCAGAGAAAACTTCTTCATTCCGAGAAAAGAGTACAACCATTACTGCCAATGGGTGATTGAACAGCTTCCGCAATGCCGTTTTTCTACTCAGGTAGTAGATATTACTTATGAAGAAGGATTATATCATGTAACCACCATTCACACAAAAACCAAAGAAACAACTGTTTTTAAAACGGAAAGATTGATTTTAGGTACCGGAACCCAACCCCATATTCCTTCTTTTATTCCAAAAGATGATTCCAGAATTATTCATACGAGCTCTTATCTGTACAGAAAAGAGGAATTATTATCTCAGGGAAAAAAAATTGCGATTATTGGTTCAGGGCAGAGTGCTGCAGAAGTATTTTATGATCTTCTTCAGAACAGAAATAAAGAAATGCATCTTGGCTGGTATTCCCGTCCCGATAGATTTTTCCCTATGGAATATTCTAAACTGACACTGGAGCTTACTTCTCCGGATTACGTTGATTATTTCTACAACAGAAGCGAATCTGTAAGAAAAACAATTTTAAGCAAGCAGCAAGCTCAGTTTAAAGGAATCAATTACGATCTGATCAATGATATCTACGATTTTATTTATGATCTGAATATCGATAATGCGGATCCTAATCTTAAAATTATTCCTAACAGCCAACTGAATAGAGTAGACAACAGCAATCCGGATTTCATCAATCTTGAGTTTACCCAACTGGAACAGGAAGTTCCTTATGACCAGGAAGCCGATTATCTGATTCTGGGAACAGGATACCGTTATCACGAACCTGGGTTCCTGAAGAATATTCAGTCCAGAATCAAAAGAGATTCCAGCGGATTGTTTGATGTCAACAGAAATTATTCAATAGATCACAACGGAGGCGAAATCTATGTTCTCCATGCTGAAGTTCATACCCACAGCTATATTTCTACAGATCTGGGAATGGCTGCGTACCGTAATTCCTACATCATCAATGATATTCTGGGAAGAGAGCATTATAAAATTGAAAAGAAAATTGCTTTCCAGGACTTTGATGTCGAAAAATATGCTGACTTACCAACTGCCAAAATTTAATCAAAATGAACACCAACTTAAAAAATACAGTAAGCCAGGAAAACTGGAATCAGGCCAACAGAAACCTAATGGCCAAAACCATCGCAGAATTAATGCATGAAGAGCTTCTAAAACCTGCGGCAACTTTTGAAGATAAGGAAGGATATACAGTTTTCAAACTTGAAACAGGCTTTGAAAATATTTCATACAGCTTCCGCGGACAGGAAAGAATGATGGATTACTGGCATATTGATAAAGACAGCATTACGAAAACCGAAAACGGAGAAGACCTGTCTTCGGTAGATGTAGCGGCTTTTTTCCTGGAGATGCAGTCTGTTTTTGACTTAGACCCTTATACCATTGCAAGATATACTGAAGAATTACTGCATACACTGTATTGTGATGCTTTAATCCTATCCAAAGGTGTAATGTCTTCAAAAGAACTTGCTGATGCAGATTATCAGACTGTAGAACACAATATGACAGGACATCCGTGGGTAATTGTAAACAAAAGCCGGTTAGGCTTTTCTCCAAGAGATCTTAAGACATACGCTCCTGAAGCCGCTGAAAATTTAAAAGTCATCTGGCTGGCTTCCCATAAAAGCAGGTCATCATTTCAGGCTTTGGAACATATTAACAGAGATGAGTTCTATCGTTCTGAAATAGGAGATTTATTGTATAATGATTTTCAGCAGCAGCTATTGAGCAAAGGAAAAATTGTTGAAGATTATCATTTCATTCCTGTACATCCATGGCAGTGGGAGCATAAGCTTCAGATTCATTTTGCCGGGGATATTGCTTCCGGACTCTTAATCCAATTAGGAGAGGGTAGTGATACCTACAGTCCGCAGCAGAGTATCCGTACTTTATTTAATGTAGATCATCCACAGAAAAGATATCTGAAAACAGCTGTTTCCATTCTGAGTACAGGGAATATCAGAGGATTATCGCCTAAACAGATGAAAATTGCTCCTGCCATTACAGATTGGGTAAAAGGATTGATAAAAGATGACGCATATCTGGAAAATAAAGAAACGATTTTCCTGGGAGAAGAAGCCGCCATCACTTATCTGCATCCACAGTATGGAGCTATTGCAAGCGTTCCTTATCAATATAATGAATTCCTCGGAGCATTATGGAGAGAAAGTGCTGAAAATTATCTGAAAGAAGATGAGCAAATGGTAACCATGGCTTCTTTACTGTATGTAGATGAAAGCGGAGTTCCGCTGGTTCAGGCATTTGCAGAAAAAGCAGGTCTGAGCATTGAAAAATGGATTGAAAGCTATCTTGAAGCTTATCTTACCCCATTATTACACATCTATTATACACATTCACTATGTGTAACTCCACACGGGGAAAATATTATGGTGGTTCTGAAAAATGGAGTTCCAAAAAGAATCGTCATCAAAGACTTTGTGGATGATATTGTACTTACCACTGAAGCAAGAGAAAAGCTTCCTGCACACCTTGCAGATGGTTTGATTCAGTCTTCCAATAAAGAAAATATCCCATTATTTATTTTACTTGGAGTGTTTGATGCCTTCTTCAGATATCTGTCGAATGCTTTGCATACGTATTCCGGTTTTAAAGAAGAGAAATTCTGGGAATTGGTTCACAACTGTGTAGAAAATTATAAAGCTGAGAATACCCACCTTCAGGAAAGATACGAAAAGTATGATCTGTACGTGCCTGCATTCAAAAGATTCTATATTAACAGTCTGCGTCTGAAAAATAACGGTTACAGTGAAAACAAGGCATTTGCTATTCCGAGAAAAGACGGAGCACTGCCTAATCCGCTGTACCAGATTGCCAATAAAAATTCAGTAGCAGCAGTATGAGGAAATTCCTGCATTTACTAAAAGAGGGAGCGGTTTTTACGTATGGAGCCATAGCAGGAAAAAAGGTTGAACTGACTTCCGGAAGTATCAACCGTTCCATCTTTAGTCTTGCCATTCCCATGGTGATGGAGCTTGTCATGGAATCTGTTTTTGTGAGTGTCAATCTATTGATTATCGCAAAATTAGGCGACAAGGTTCTTGGTCTTGTGGGAATTACAGATAACTACATCAATTTCGCTTATGCCATTGCCGTAGGACTTGGCATCGCAGCAGCAACCCTTATTGCAAGAAGAGCCGGAGAAAAAGATCAGGAAGGAATGGGCAGAACGGCTCAGTACATTATCCTGCTTGCCCTGTTTTTTGCCCTGCTTATTGGTGGTATTTCCTGTTATTTTTCCCCTGAAATTGTTGATTTTCTGGGTGTCAATGTCAATACGGTAACAGATGGAGTCTCTTTTTCAAGACTGGTGTTTTTGAGTATCGGACTTGTGATTCTCCGTCTTTCGGTGAATGGACTTTTCAGAGGTGCCGGTGATGCAGATATTGCCATGAAATCACTTTGGATCTGCCATATTTCGAATATCATTTTTGCAGTGGTCCTTGTTTTCGGATTAGGATTTATTCCTGCTTTCGGATTGATGGGATTGGCGTATGCTACGGTTTTATCAAGGCTTTTAGGAGTTTTGTATCAGGCTTTTATATTTCTGTCCGGAAAAACCAGCATCAGCATCGGAGTTCCTTTTCAGCTTGATATTCCATTGTTACAGAAGATTCTGAAACTCGCCTTTGGAGGATTGGTTCAGTATATCATTCCCACGTCCAGCTGGCTTATTATGGTGAAGATCATTTCTACTTTCGGAACAACCGCTCTTGCAGGATACATTATTGCCCAGCGTATTGCTTCAGTGGCTACAATGCCTGCCTGGGGAATAGGAAATGCGGCCGGAGTTCTTACAGGTCAGAATCTGGGTGCCGGAGAACCGGAACGTGCAGAAAAAACAGTCTGGAGGGCCGGAACGATCAATATGACTTATCTGGTCATTGTAGCCTTATTCTGGCAGATAACAGCGGAGTATGTGGTGAAATTTTTCACTACTGAACCTGAAGTTGCAGCATATGCAGTGCAGTACATCCATGTGGTCTCGATGGCTTACCTGCTGTTGGGATTCACAATGGTCATCAGCCGTGCATTGAATGCTGCCGGAAATATTATGCAGGTTACCCTGTTGTATCTTGTCATGTTTTATGTGATTCAGCTTCCTATGGCTTATCTCTTGGGGGTAAAGCTTCATTGGGAACTGACAGGAATATTTACCGCTATCGTTTCTTCGGAAATTGTCCTAGCAGTGTTATTCCTGATGATTTTTAGAAATGGAAAATGGAAAACTATAAAAATTTAAAATGAACACTACAGAAGAATTTTATGAAATTATCGCCTCTGCCATCGCTATAAAAAAAGAATTGGTAGATGAAAAGCTTACGTATCAGGAAATCCCGGAATGGGATTCTATGTCTCATCTTCTGATCGTAGAAGCGCTTGAACAGTTTTATCAGATCAAATTTGATTTTAATGATATTCTTGAGATGGGAACCGTCGGAAAGATTCGTGAAAAAATGAAAAAATATGATGTATTCGTAGAAAACTAAGCCTATGAAAATTTTAGAAAATGTAATTGCCAATAAGAACCTGGCGTTTACAGATGCTTCCACCGGTACAACAATACCGGTGGGAACACTGTATCGGTCTTTAGGCTTAAACCCCGTAGAAAAAGGCCTGCTTTTTTTGTACAATGATAATCAGCTTCCAAGCATTGAAGTGCTCCTCAATTTTTATGGAACAGCACATACCATTGCGTTACTGGGACAGAAACTTCATGAGGAATTTAAAGAACGTATTGAGGCAGAATACCGTCCGAAATACATCTTTGATCCACAGAGAGAAGCCATTGAAGGATATACTCTGAAAGCATTCTCAGACAACACCAGAATCTTTGCAAAGGATGATTATAAAGCTGAGATTATCATTCATCCGGACATTAAAATACTTCTGAGTACTTCAGGGACAACAGGTGTTCCGAAACTGGTTAAGTTATCTGATGAAAGTCTTTATCAAAATGCTCTGAGCATCCTTCAGTACATGCCGATTCAGGAAACGGATGTGGTTCCCTTAAACGTTCCGGTCAATTTTGTATACGGGTTCTCTATTTTCACCACCAACTGCATGCGCGCCGGAAGAATTGTGTGTACAGATAAAGACATCATGCAGAAAGCATTTTGGGATGAAATGGAAGAGTACGGCTACAGCACTTTGGGCGGGGTTCCCTTTCTTTATGAAAACCTGAACAGAATAGGATTTTTCAGAAAAGATTCTCCAAGCCTTAGATATTTTACTCATACCGGAGGTGTGATTAATGCGGAATTGAGAAAAACTATTTTCTCTTATTGTCATGAATTTAAAAAGGAATTCTTTGCACAATACGGTCAGACCGAAGCGGGGGGAAGAATGGCTTATCTTACAACAGAAGGTTTATTAGAAGGAGAAACATCCATCGGAACTCCTGTGCATAACGGAGATTTCAGAATTGATCCTGAAACGGATGAACTTCTCTTTTCTCATGTCAGTATTTTTGGAGGATATGCCAATACACTGGAGGATCTTGCTACGTACGAGCAGCCTTCCGTACTGCATACCGGAGATACTGCCAGAAAAGGTGAAAACGGAATTTATTATATCACAGGAAGAATAAAACGTATCATGAAGCTTTTCGGAATACGCCTTAATCTCGATGAGGTAGAATTCATTCTTAAAAATGAAATGCAGGGCAATACCTTCGTATGTCTGAATGCCAATGATAAAAAAATCGTTGTGCTGTATGACAATCCGGAAATAGATCCTCAGATCATCACCGAAACCATTAAAAATAAACTACGTATCAATCCACAATATGTACGCGTAGAACTTATAGAAACATTTCCTTTATCACAAAACGGTAAAATAAACTATCCCCTGTTACAAAAATTACAGCATGAAAACATCTAAAACCCTTATATTACTTCTTGGTCTTGCTTTATCTTCCAACTCGCTTTCTGCACAGCAGGGCGACAGGATTCATGGCAAAATCATGCTGTCTGAAAAAGCACCGGTAAAAAATGCTATTTTAAGACTTGTCAATACGTCTTATCAGGCAAAAACCAATAATTCAGGAGAATATTACTTTGAAAATGTGCCGCCTGGCGAATATACCCTTCAGGTGGTTTTAAATGACATTGAACTGATGAGGGAACCCATCCACATTCAGAAAGATGTCTATGAAATCCCTGCGATCTACGCTCCTTTACACAACAATGTTATTGAAGGAATTACTGTATATGCCGTGAGCAGAAATAAATTTTTGGATAAAGACAGCACTTCAGTGGCTAAAATGCCTCTGAAAGTTCTTGAAAATCCACAGGCTTACACAAGCATTAACCAGCAGATCATGAAGGAACAGCTTACTTACGATATTTCGGAAGTATTGAAAAATGTTCCAGGTATGGTAAAAATGCAGGGTAGTCCGGGAAGAGGCTCGGGAGACGGAAGTTTCTACTACAGCCTTAGAGGATTTCCTACCAAAGTATCGATGGTAGATGGTGTTCCTGCAACCACCAATGGTGAGATCGATCCTGCCGATATTGAACGTCTGGAAGTAATTAAAGGCCCATCAGGAACATTGTACGGAGGGGCTGTAACTTCTTTTGGAGGTTTGATTAATGCTGTAACCAAAAAACCGAAAGATTATTTCGGAGGAGAAGCTTCTTATCTGATGGGAAGTTATAATCTGAACCGTGTAACCGCTGATGTTTACGGCCCGATGACAGAATCCAGAAATATGTTATTCCGTTTAAATGCGGCGTATCAGTATCAGAATGGCTTCAGAGATTCCGAATTCAGGAAGTCTTTCTTTGTGGCACCAACAATAAGTTATCAGGTGAATGACAGATTGAAATTTAATTTAGGAGCCCAGATCTACAATTATGAAGGAACCAATACTCCGATTATTTTCCTTCCGAGAACAAGAGCCTATTTTGCCCACAACCCGGACGAGCTGGGCTTCGACTGGAAAAAGTCTTATTCTAATAATGATATTACTTTAAAAGCACCTTCGATCAATGTAAAAGCTGAAGCGAATTACAAAATTTCAGACAAATGGACTTCACAAACTTTGCTTTCAAGAAACTTCAGAAAAACAGAGGGATTATATCAGTACCAGTTCATCAGAGGAAATGCCAGTGATGCGATGCTGGAACGTAATGTGCAGTGGCAAAACTCAGAAGCTTCTTCTACAAGTGTTCAGCAGAACTTCAACGGAGAATTTAAAATCGGAAGTATTAAAAATAAAGTATTGATCGGACTGGATTATCTGAATCAGACCATCAACAACAACCATTCCCCGATCGTGGTGTATGACAATATCAACGGGCAGACTTTAGCAGGATATGCCAACATTACGAGAGATCTTGTGCTGCAAAAAATTCAGACTTCAACAGCACCTTTGGTAAGAAATAACTCTTCATCCAATCTTTATGGAGCTTATATTTCAAATGTCACCTATATTACAGACCGTTTGATCACTCTTTTAAGCTTGCGTATGGATCATTATGAAAGTAAAAGACAGCTGAACCTGAATACCAATATCCGGACCGGTGATTTCAATCAAACTGCATGGTCTCCGAAAGTAGGTATTGTATATCAGATTCTTAAAGACCAGTTATCTGCCTATGGTAACTTCATGAATGGTTTCAGCTATACAGCCCCTGTTGCCCAGCAGCTCCCAGACATTAGCGGAGATATGAAACCTCAGATGGCCAACCAGTGGGAAGTAGGAGTGAAAGGAAACCTTTGGAGAAACAAGATTAATTTTACCGTTTCATATTACGATATTCTTGTTGACAACATCCAGAGAGGAAGCGGTGTAATACGTGACGGAAAAGAATACAATATTGTTGTTCAGGATGGAAAGCAAAGGAGTAAAGGGATTGAAATCGAAACCATCATGAATCCTGTTCAGGGATTAAACATCATGGCCGGATACAGTTATAATCACAGCAGATACGAAAAAGCAGATCCGGCGGTAGACGGGCGCCGCCCGGAATCTGCAGGTCCTGCCAATGTATTCAATTCATGGATCAGCTATATCCTTCCCATCAAAGGACTTCAGGGACTAGGAGTAGGTTTTGGAGTAAACCGTGTAGGAAAACAGATTACCGGAAATAAAGTGGTTACCGGACAGTTTGCATTTCCTGCCTACACTTTAATCAATGCTTCCATTTCCCTTGAAAAAGAAAGATACAGATTAGGATTTAAAATGAATAACCTGGGTAATGTACAGTATTTTGCAGGGCAGGGAGTTATCGTAGCTCAGATGCCTCGTAATTTTGTTGCTGAGGTAAGCTTTAAATTTTAAGGATGAAATTAAAGTTGAGAAAAATTGCCTATCAGTTACATCTATGGCTCGGATTCACGTCCGGGCTTATCGTTGTTATTATGGCAGCTACCGGATGCATTCTGGCTTTTGAAGACGAATTAAAACATATTGTTTACCCCAACAGATATTTTGTTGAAAACATTGGCAGAAAAAAACTTTCATTGTCTGAGCTTACGGAAAAAGCAGAAAAAGCACTTCCTGAAGGATTGAAGGTTAAAAGGGTAGTGATGTCTTCCGATCCTTCAAGAACCTATGTATTCCGTACTCTGAAGTTAGATAATGAAGCATGGACCTATTGGGGAACTTATCTTTATTATCATCGAATTTACGTAGATCCTTACACCGGAAAAGTGCAGGAAGTAGAAGATGCCAAAAAAGATTTCTTCGAAATTGTACTGAATCTTCACCGAAGACTTCTGCTGGGTGAGAAAATCGGAAAAACGATTACCGGTTATTCCACATTGATATTAGCTGTAATCCTTTTATCGGGGCTTGTGATATGGTATCCCCGAAAAATGAGTAAAGCCATGCTGAAAGGAATGTTTTTCATTAAAATATCGGCCAATTGGAAAAGAATCAACTATGATGCTCATAATGTTTTAGGATTCTATGCCATCATTCCTTTACTTTTAATATCTTATTCTGCATTGATATGGAGCTTTGAAGATGTAGATAAATGGGTAAAGAACACACTGAACGGAAACATTCCTACAGAAAAGAAAGCCAAAAGCGCCATTCCTTCTGAAGAATTTTCAAACCGGGAAAACATTCTCAATCTTATTGGAAACACCGTGGAAAAAGGACTTCAGGATAAGAAATCAGCCTTTATCAATTTTCCGAGATCGGAAGAAGGAACTTATTATGCAGAGTTGACCTATGACAGAAGACAATACAGAAATGAACAGTTTAATTTTGATCAGTATTCAGGAGAAATTTTAAAATATCAATCATATAAAAACAAAAATACCGGATATGGAACCGCATTAAGGGAAAGAAATTACGATCTTCACACCGGAAGTATTCTGGGACTGACCACCAGAATCATTTATTTTCTGACAGCCATTATCGCAACTTCACTTCCCATCACCGGTTTTATTATTTATTTCAATAAGAAAAAGAAGAAACCAAAACATAAGAAGAACAAAATAATTTTTCCTTCTCATCATTAATAAAAGCCTCTGGAAAAGGGCTTTTACTCTTTTTAAAACCACAAAAGGCATAAAGAATTTTATTTAAACACTTTAGTCACTTAAGTAAGATTGAAATTAATAATGCAGAAAAGATCACATAAGAAAATCAAAGATTTTCAAGAAACTTAGGTATACTTTTATTATTTATTAAGTTTGGCTTAAAAAAACTTAAGTGTTTAAAAACTTTTGTGCCTTTTATGGTTAAAAAAAATAATCAATCTAAAAGGTTAGAACGTCATATTATCCAGTGTCAATTTTATCGAAGATAAAATCCTCGCGCCTTAAAACACATTATTTTGGTCCTTATTTGCGCCTTTGCGTTTTCCAACTAATAAAATAATCAGCTTATCAACCCTTTCACATTTTTAGTAAAAACTTCAATTCCTTTATTCATTTCTTCAACATTCAAATCCCCAAAACCCAGACGCATTGCCGTAAGATCTTTATTCTGATACAACAGTGTTTTAGGAATAAAAAGATTATCCCTTGTACAATTCCGGCTCAGCTGCATCAGATTCAATGGAATATTCCATTCCAGCCATATGGCCAGCCCTCCGGAAGGTTTTTGAAAAGAGATAAAATCACCCAGATTCTCTTCCAGCAACAAAGAAAAATAATCACGTCTTTCCTGGTAGACTTTTAAAGATTTCTTTAGATAACGGTTGATTTCACCTTCTGCAATCATCTCTCCAAGCGCTCTTTCCATGAGAATATCTCCCTGACGGTCGATTATTCCCAGATATTTACGCATTTCTGTCATTAAATTCTCAGGAGCCACAATAAACCCTGTCCTGAATCCCGGAGCCAGAGACTTTCCAAAAGAACCGATGTAGATCACCATTCCGTTGGTATCAGCGCTGGCTAAGGGAAGAATCGGACTTTTATCATAATGAAATTCATAATCATAATCGTCTTCCAGAATAATAAATCCGTATTCATTAGCCAGTTCCAGCAACTCAAAACGTCTTTGAGCACTCAATGCAACTGTAGTAGGATAGTGGTGATGCGGCGTAAGGTAAAGCATCCGTATATTCTGCTTTTTACAGGCTTCACGGACATTTTCTACTATAATTCCTTCTTCATCAATGGGAATCGAAACAATGTCAACACCAGCTTTCATAAAGATCATATTAACTGAAAAGTAGCTCAAAGCTCCTACTAATACGGTATCACCTTTGGAAAGAAGAATCTCGGAAACAATATAAATACTCATTTCCGTACTTCGGGTGATCAGCAGATTGTTCTTGGAAATAGGAAGCCCCCGGGAAAGGTTCAGGTATTGGGATAAATGTTCTTTAAAAAATTCACTCCCGTCATGATTATAATGTCCAAAAGCTTTCTGGCTGGATTTGCGTTTCAGGATAGAACTGTAAAACCGTGAATGCTGTCCGATTTGCGTCAAGCGGATATCCGGTACCCCATCATTAAAGACATATTCACAATTGGAATGCTCAAAAGGATTATCTAAAATATTAGATGTTTTAAATGAAAAACCAGTCGAAACAGGGTAGTTCTGAAGGTTATTTTGCTTAAAATCATTCAATTTAACGGGTTTTTCCTGATCCTTTCCAATGACAAATGTACCTTTATTCGGAAAACTCTCCGTCCAGCCCTGGGCTGATAATTCATCGTATACGGCAACTGCTGTATTCCTGTGGATCTCCAGCATTTCACTGAACGTTCTTGTTCCCGGAAGCTTGGTTCCGAAAGGCAAAAATCCCCGCTGAATTGCATTGATCAGCTGATTAGCGATCTGTAAATAGATAGATGTTTCTGATTTTCTATCAATTTTTATAAAACTTTCGTAAGGAATCTTAACCGGACTATCCATAATATCAAAACTGGCACCATACAACCATCCGGCAATATACTACTTTTGACATCAAAATAAAAATCTATGGAATTTCATCATCTGTTAAAAAGAATTGTACAGGACGGAAGTACCCATGCCAAATGGCTCAATACACTTTCTTTCATGGAAAATGCCGGTGCAAAAAAGATATCAAAATGTGAACATCCAACATTGGTTTCTCAGATCCAGCTGAAACATGCTGCCGAAGAGCACCGCCACGCTTATTATCTGAAAAAACAGATCGGTAAAATAAACCCTGAACTCTGCAAAACATACGAAAGGTCAGAGCTTCTGGCACCTATAGCAACAAGCCAATATCTTCACTCATTAGATATTAAAGCATGCCGCTATCTTCAGAAAGCTTTTAATCTTAATAAAACAGATATTAAATATGCTGCCTATCTGTTCGTAACCTATGCTATTGAGGTTCGGGCAGATGAACTTTATCCGGTTTATCAGCAGGCGCTTACTGAAGCCTCTTCTAAAATTATGGTGAAATCTATTATTCTTGAAGAAGAAGGTCATTTAGAAGAAATGATTCATCAGCTCAATGAGTTTTCACCAGACTGGAAACACCATGCAGATCATATTCTGGACATAGAAAAAGAACTGCATAAAGAGTGGATTAATGCGATTACAGAAGAAGTAGCTCAATTAAATTATGCTTAGCAATACTTCCCGTTTTCAGGAATATCTTGATAAACGAAAAGAGAAGGGAACCTTAAGAAGTTTAAGGCTTCAATCCGATGGAATTGATTTTTATTCCAATGATTATCTGGGGTTTGCAAAAAGTAAAGACCTTCAACAATTACTGCTGCAAAAGATTATGGATAATCCTCAACTGCTTTCGGGAAGCACAGGTTCAAGGTTAATTAGCGGAAACAGTGATATTGCAGTTTCCGTGGAAAATGAGATTGCGCAGAAACATCATTTTGAATCGGCATTGCTTTTCCCATCCGGATACAATGCCAACCTGGCTTTGTTTTCAACGCTTCCCAGCCGTCATGATATCGTTATTGTTGATGAACAGATTCATCGGTCTGTACATGATGCGTATAAGCTTTCGAATGCTAAAAAACTGAAATTTAAGCATAATGACACTGAAGACCTTGAAAATATTTTGAAAAGACAGCAGGGACATTGTTATATCGCGATCGAAAGTTTGTACTCGATGGAAGGAGATTTTGCTCCAATTCATGAAATCGCTGGACTTGCCAGTAAGTATAAAGCTTCTTTGATTGTTGATGAAGCCCACGCCTTCGGAGTTTTTGGATATGGATTGATTGAAAAATATCAGTTGCATGATCAGGTTTCAGCAGCAGTTATCACTTACGGAAAAGCTCTTGGAAGCCACGGAGCAGCAATTCTTTGTAATGAAACGGTGAAATCTTATCTGATCAATTTTGCCAGTCCGTTCATTTATACCACATCAGCACAGGATTTTCAATGGATGAGTATAAAGACTGGATATGAATTTTTGGATCAAAACCATGAACCGACAATCCAGCTTCAAAATAATATCAAAACTTTCCGAAGCCAAAATTTACCGTCTCCATCCGCAGAAACAAGTCCTGTTCAGGCTATTGTGATCCCGGATAACCAAAGACTGAAAGAATTACAGGACATTTTATCTGAAGAAGGATTTTTAACCTATGCCATATACAGTCCTACAGTAAAAGAAGGAAGCGAAAGACTGAGAATATGTCTCCACAGCTTTAATACAGAAGAGGAAATTATGAAACTAACAGGAATTATTAAAGAATTTGTTTAAAACAAAAAATAAACTTTCAAAACCCCTGAACACGAATCCCGAACCCCGAATCCAAAAAAACATGAAATTATTTATAACAGGAATAGGAACCGAAATAGGAAAAACAGTGTGCTCTGCTGTTTTGGTTCAGCATTTTAAAGCAGAATACTGGAAACCCATACAGTCTGGTGATCTGCATTATACAGACAGCCATAAAATTGAAGCATGGACAGATACCAACGTCTGCCATCCGGAAACTTACCGTTTACAGCTGGCAGCATCACCACATCAATCTGCAAGAGAAGAAAATATCACCATCAATCTGAATGATTTTCAACTCCCCAAAACAGCAAATCCACTGATTGTAGAAGGAGCCGGAGGCCTTATGGTACCGATTTCAGACACAATATTTATGATCGATCTGATTGAGGAACTAAACCTTCCCGCAGCATTGGTTGTAAGAAACTATCTGGGCTGCATCAATCACAGCTTACTTTCAATCTTAGCCTTACAACAGAGGGAAATACCATTGCAATATCTAATTCTTAACGGAGATTTCCCGGAAGATACAGAAAGAGTGATCTGCAGTTTTATCGAAAAAGAAACAAAAATTATAAAGATTCCGGAAATCAATACTACTGATAAGGAATCTATACAACTTGCTGTAAAGCAATTAACAATAACAAAAATAGGATAATGGATACAAAAACAACATTGAGAAACGACTGGACCAAAGAGGAAATCGAAGAAATTTATCACCTTCCTTTAATGGAACTGATTTATAAGGCAGCAACCGTACACCGGGAATGGCATGATCCTTCTGAAGTGCAAATCTCTACTTTATTATCCATCAAAACCGGTGGATGCCCTGAAGACTGCTCCTACTGCGGACAGGCAGCCCGTTATCACACCAACATCAAAGTACAGGCTTTATTACCTACAGAAACGGTAATTGCCCATGCACAGAAAGCAAAAGATTCCGGATCTTCAAGATTCTGTATGGCAGCAGCATGGCGTGAAGTTCGTAATAACCGTGATTTTGACCGGGTGATTGACATGGTAAAAGGGGTAAACGAACTAGGGCTGGAAGTTTGCTGTACACTGGGTATGCTTACCGAAGAACAGGCCATCAGACTTCAGGAAGCTGGATTATATGCTTATAATCACAACCTTGATACTTCTGAGCAGTATTATGAGGAGATCATCTCTACCAGAACTTTTGACAACAGAATCAATACGATCAACAATGTAAGAAAAGCAGGAATTACAGTATGCTCCGGAGGAATCATCGGACTTGGTGAAACTCACAAAGACAGAATTTCAATGCTTCTGACGCTGGCAACAATGCCAAAACATCCGGAATCTGTTCCTATCAATGCATTGGCAAGGGTA
The DNA here is from genome assembly GCF_003385595.1 of Chryseobacterium flavum. GTDB lineage: Bacteria > Bacteroidota > Bacteroidia > Flavobacteriales > Weeksellaceae > Chryseobacterium > Chryseobacterium flavum. Next base: position 102,529 of record NZ_QNUE01000010.1, read on the forward strand.
GAAGGAACACCATTGGCTGATAATGAAAAAGTAGACACCTGGGAAATGGTAAGAATGATCGCTACGGCAAGAATCGTAATGCCATCTTCTATGGTAAGATTAAGTGCAGGACGTATAGAAATGTCTGAAACAGAACAGGCATGGTGCTTTATGGCAGGAGCCAATTCCATTTTCACGGGAGAAAGAGAAACCTTATTGGTAACGCCTAATCCGGGAGTTTCTGAAGATATGCAGATGTTGCAGACATTAGGATTGAAACCTATGATGAAAAAAGAAACCTGTTGTTAGATCAAAAATGAATACAATAACAAAAGAAATCAGTCTGCAGGAGAGAGATAAAGCAGTCAACTGGCATCCGTATACGCAGATGAAAACAGCTGATGATGCCATTCCTATTGTAAAAGGAAAAGGGATTTATCTGTATGATACCGAAGGAAAAAAATATCTGGATGTTGTTTCATCATGGTGGGTAACATTGCACGGCCATTCTCATCCTTATATTGCTCAACGTGTTTTTGAACAATTAAATACTTTAGAGCAGGTTATTTTTGCAGGATTTACCCATGAGCCGGCAGTACAGTTTTCAGAAAATCTGCTGAAACTTCTGCCTGATAGCCAGGAAAAGGTCTTTTATTCGGATAATGGCTCTACCGCAGTAGAAGTTGCTTTGAAAATGTGTATTCAATATGCATACAATAAAGAGAAAAAGAAGACGAAGATTTTGGCTTTTAAAAATGCGTATCACGGAGATACCTTCGGAGCCATGTCTGTAAGCGGAAAAAGCTTCTGGACAAAACCTTTTGAAAGCATGCTGTTTGAAGTTGTTTTTATAGATACACCCAATGCAGAAAATCTTGAAAATCTGCAGCAACAGATTAAAGAACTGGCCGGTGAAGTCGCTTGTTTTATCTATGAGCCATTAGTTCAGGGGGCTGCCGGAATGCTGATGTATAAAGCTGAAGACCTAAGCCAGCTGATGAATTTCTGCAGGGAAGAAGGTATTCTTATGATTCAGGATGAAGTTTTTACAGGATTCGGAAGGACAGGAAAACTTTTCGCAGCAGATTATCTTACAGAAAAGCCGGATATCATGTGTTTTTCAAAAGGATTGACAGGAGGAACCATGCCCATGGGAATCACTACCTGTTCCAATGACATCTATGATGCTTTCCTTTCTGAAGACCGTTATAAAACCTTATTTCACGGGCATTCGTTTACAGCCAATCCTTTAGCCTGTACCGCGGCTCTTGCCAGTATGGAATTACTATTGACAAATGAAACTCAAATGAATATCAACCGCATCACTCATCAACATTCAGAGTTTGTGAAAGCACTTGCTTTACATCCTCGTGTAGAAAAGGTTCGTCAGATCGGAACTATTTTAGCGTTCGATTTCAAAACCGGGAATGGTACTTCTTATTTCAATGAAATAGGGAAGAAGCTTTACAATGAATTCTTACAGAGAGGGATTATCATGAGGCCGTTGGGAAATGTAATATATCTGGTTCCGCCATATTGTATTACTTCCGAAGAATTGGATTTTGTCTATCAGAATATAATAGAAATTCTTGATACCTTCAGGGATTAAGGTCATTTCCCCAATTATGCAGTGCATTAAGGATTGGTCCTAATTTTCTAGCTCTGTCTGTCAGGGTATAATAAACTTCCGGAGGAAAATTATAAACTTCAATCCGTTGAATAATATCATTTTCCTCCAATTGTTTCAGTTGTTCAGAAAGAACCTTTTTTGAAACCCTGGGCATCTGTCTCCAGAGTTCCACAAAACGCACTTTATCTTCTTCAAAAAGACAGGAAAGGATCAGCGGTTTCCATTTGCCGGATAAAATATCAAGACTGCGGCGGAGTCCACAGTTTTTAAACTCTTCAAAATTCATCAGTTACTTTAATGTATATGGTTAACCTTTTGGTAACCTTCGATTATCTTTCGCTGTTTTAGCAATAGCTTTGAAGACAAATTTAAACAAATGAAACTACAATTATGGCGCAATGCAACATTAGTGTTAAAGGTTAATGGTATTCAGATTCTTGTTGATCCTATGTTGGGAAAAAAGGGATCATTAGGTATATTTCCAATGACAGATAATGAATTAGCAAATCCTTTGGTAGATCTACCTTTTGATAAAGAAGAATTAAAGAAAAAGCTAGAAAGAGTAGACGCAGTTGCTGTAACCCACCTTCATCCTGATCATTGGGATGCTGCTGCTATTGAACTCCTGGACAAGAATATTCCGGTCATCTGTTCCGATGTTATTTCAGGACAGATTGCAGAACAAGGCTTTACCAATATCATCGTTCTGAAGGATCAGCTTCAATGGAATACTATTGAAATATCCAAAACCAAAGGCCGGCATGGAACCGGAGAAATCGGAGAGAAAATGGGAATCGTGAATGGTTTTGTTTTTAAAAAAGACAATAAATCCGTATACATCGCAGGAGACACGATCTGGTATGATGAAATTGCTGCAGAAATTGACAAACATCAGCCACAGCACATCATTGTAGCGGGTGGAGCTGCTACTTTTTCCGTAGGAGATCCTATTATTATGACCAGTGAAGACATCGTAAAAGTATGTGAATCTGCTCCGGAATCTACTGTTTGGGTAACGCATCTGGAAGCCCTAAGCCACTGCAGGGAAGACAGAAAATTTATTCAGAAAAAGATCCATGAAAACGGAATAGCGGGAAGATGTTTTATACTTAATGATGGTGAAGAGGTAAGCCTGAAATAGATATGAACAAATAACAGGGAGTTATGGCTTATTTTTTGAATATCCCCTGATAAATAATTTTTATGCTGTCAGTTTTTCTCTTAAATCTTGATTGGAAAGAATTATTATTGGGTCACGAAGAATGGTCTTTTCTTTTAGAGATCATTCTTCGTACCATAATTATGTTCCTGGCTATTATCATCGGACTTAGAATTTTAGGTAAAAGAGGTGTAAAACAACTCTCAATCTTTGAATTGGTAGTCATAATCGGTCTGGGGTCGGCAGCAGGAGATCCGATGTTTAATAAGGATGTCGGAATTATTTCATCCCTTATTGTTTTTATTGTTATTATTCTCCTGTATTCCATTGTGACCCATTTTATCGGAAAAAGTAAAGATTTTGAAAATTTGGTTGAAGGGAAGTCCATCTGCCTGATAGAAAATGGCGAATTCTCCATTAAAAACTTTCAGAAAGAAAATCTGGGGAGTGACGAATTCTTTGCAGAGCTCAGGCTAAAAGGAGTTTCACAGCTAGGGCAGGTTGAAATGGCTATAGAAGAAATATCAGGAGAGATCAGTGTATTCTTTTTCGAAGATGAATCTGTAAAATATGGCCTTCCTATTATGCCGGACTCATTAAATAATCCGTTAAAACATATTCATGAGGAAAGACATTATTCTTGTACATTCTGCGGATATACAGAACATAAAAAAACGGGTAATGCCGGATGCTGCCCCAATTGCCAAAAAGAAGAATGGGTAGCATCCAGCAATAAAAGACGGGTGACCTGACCTTTACCCCTGATCCTCAACACATCTGTTTCTTGCGGCCTTCATTCCGAAATAAAACATGAACAATACAGCTGTACTCAAAAAATAGAACGAAGTGTTCCAGGAAGTATCCCTGTCATGCAGCTTCCCAAAAACCGGAGGTCCGAATGCCGCAATCAGATATCCTACAGATTGTGCCATTCCGGAAATTTTTACCGCATTGATACTATTTTTGGTTCTTGTAGAGAAAAACAAAATGGATAAACTAAAGGACAATCCGTTAGAAATTCCTATGATAACGGCATTTACATAGATCCATTCTGACTTAAAGAAAATAAACATCATTGTACTTCCAAACATTAATGCACATATAAACAGGATCATTATTCTTTGATCTTTCATTTTCCCTGCAATAATCGGACAACAAAAGGTTATCGGAATCATCGTAAACTGAATAATAAAAAGAACCCACCCTGAGCTTTCCGCCTGCATATGATAATCGGAAAGAAAAGAGGGCAGCCAGGCAACCATACAATAATAAAACAATGATTGCAACCCCATGAAAATACTGATGTTCCAGGCCTGGGAAGATTTAAACATATTAAAGCCCGAAGCCCTTAAAACTGCTTTAGGCTGCTCAGAAGCCCTCTTATTGAAAATAAGTTCCAGAATTACCACAAGCAATCCCAAAACGGCTATAACCAGCCAGACTCCCAGAGAACCACGCCAGCCTAAACCGGTCCATTCTCCGATTTTCACACTGAACCCAGAAGCTAGGGCAGCAGTAAGATTCATTGATACTGCAAAAATTCCAGTCATCAGTCCAATCTGGCCGGGGAAATTATTTTTGACATATCCGGGAGTAACTACATTCCCTATACATATTCCTAACCCTATAAACAGGGAGCCTAAAAACAACAGCCAGACGGAACCTGAGATACGGAGGAGTAACCCCATACTTAAGATGATCAATGAGTACATTAAAAGCCTGTTAAGCCCCAGCTTACCGGAAAATCTGCTGACCAGAACAGAACAGGCCGCAAACATAAAAAGTGGAATAGAAGTGAGAAGGCTTACCTGAAAATTATCCAGTTTCAATGCATCTCTTACTTCTCCCAATACAGGCGAAACTGCAACAATAGGAGACCTGAGATTACTTGAAATCAGGATAACAACCAATACGTTAATGATCAATAAAACATAAGAAGCATCTTTTTTTACTTCATTCTTCATCATAATAAAAACTTTTGCACAAAATTAATACAGCTGTTTTGTTTAATTTTGCCAAAGTTTTAACCCGAAACGACATGAATACTCAAAATAATATAGAAATTGATGAGCTGGATAAATCTTATTTTGTCTGGTTTGAAAATAACTGGACTCATGATGATGTTCTCCATTACCATGAGAGAGGACAGCTGGTATATGTTGAAAGTGGATTCCAGTATATTACCATTGAAGAAAAGATCTACCTGCTTCCACAAAATCATGCCATCTGGATCCCTTCCCGTGCTTTTCATAAAACCAACTCACATTCGGAAAAAATCAAATTGATGATTATGTTTGCGGATCTACATAAAAAAGACCCTTTTTATCAGGAAGTTAATGTATTTTCCGTACCGCCAGTCTTGAAGGAGATGATAAAATACGCCGAAAGGTGGTCAAAACTTACTGTGAAAAACGACGATGAAACCGTATTCCTTAAAGCACTTTTCAATGAATTGCCTCATTTTGTGGAACATTCCCTGAAACTTCATATCTGTCTCCCCAAAGACAGGCGGTTAAACAAAGTTATAGCGCATCTTCATGATTATTATCGTAATGACATCAAAATCGAAGACCTGGCTGATAGAGCTCACCTGTCTCTGCGTACTCTGGAGCGTATCTTCAAAAAAGAGACAGGGCTAACCCTGACCAAATACCAACAAATACTCCGTATTATCAAAAGTCTGGAACTCCTAAGCTCAGGTAATCTTACAATTTCTGAAACAGCATTTGAAGTAGGATACAAAAGTGTGCAGGCTTATACAAGAAGCTTCCAGTCAGTCATGCAGTTCAGGCCTACTGATTTTATGAAAAATATCAAATAATATTGAATTGAAAAGGGTTTAATTCCATAGACGGAACAACTTTTCCGTATACATTCCGCATTTACATTTAGACACTCAATAATCAATTATTACAGTATTTAAAATAAAAAGGTCTCCAATACTGGAGACCTTAAAAAAACACAAATGATGAAAAAAAATTATTTCGATTCACAAATATAAGCAAAATTTATATTATGCAACACATCGTATGTGTATTTTTTATTAAAAATATTTATTTTAATTAAAAATAGGTAATTCTATAACACTTGCCGATTTTCTTTAGGATTCTCAAATTTGGCTGTACACTCCTTATAAACTACAATTATAATATATTTCATGGTCACTATTCTGGTTTAAAAGACTTGTTCATCATACTTTTTTTATTCTTTTGTTCATAGTAAAACGGATTCAAATACGATTCTTGTGATCCGGCTCATAAAATAAAATCTTAAATTTTCATTTATTTGTTTTAAAACAGACTGTGTATGAAACCAAAACAAATAAAAGGAGTTCCCCGGCAAAAATCCGGAGGATTCCATGACACTGAAAGCAAAAAGCAGTTTGATCAGGCTCTTATTCCGCTGAAATTTGAGATCCTTAAAAATAGATTTTTTTCAATCAATAAATGGAAAAGCTATTGCGGTGAAGCGTTTGCAGCATTTAAACTTTACGATTCTGAAGCTAATCCTGTGGAACGGGAACCCCAGAAAGGAGATTTTATCAGGATCAATATTCCCGGGCCTGGAGAAACAGAAGCAAAAGGATATGACTGGGTAGAAATAACAGATCTTTGTTATTATCAGGATAATATCTCTGAAAGCATCCTTATAACCTGTAAACCATCACGAAATCCTGAAAATAAAAAAAGCAGGCATATTGCTCACTTTTACAGTTCAGGGGCTACTTCTACATTCATCATCCATAAAAGTCCGGACCACTTAAAAGCTGCCGTATACGGACGGAATGAAAAACCTAACTTCAATGCCAAATTCCTAGACATAATAAGAAATCTTTTTATTGCTATTCCCGGAATGTTTGGAGTTGCCAAAATACAATGGAAACAGCTTACTGATAGTCTTTTAGATTTTGATTAAAGCTACTGTATCTTTTTTTGACCTGGATCAAATTTTTGTACTGACTGTTCGGAGACCTTTGCTCCCGATATTTTAAACAAAATTTATAAATAAAACATTAAAAAAGGTCAGATTATTAGTTACTGGCTGTATTATTTCAGGCCTGCCCATTATTATAGCAAGAATTATTCATGGTACAGGTGAAGTTTTTGGTTGCAGACTTTCTGATAAAATGGCGGCTTCCTGTCTTAATATTTCACAGGAAGTCCTGAGCCACTCTGATTTTGTTTACTTGTTATGGATAGCTTTTATTTAAACTATTTTTAAACTATACAAAATTCTCAAAAAATTAATACCAGAGCTCTGTCAGGAAAAATTTAACCCTTATATTTGCATTGATGTTAAAATGGTTCTCCATATTATGCTCAATGATGTATGTACTGGCTACCACCAATGCGGGGGAAGTACTTAAGGTACCTATGTTTGTAGAACACTTTATGGAATATCATGGAAGTCTTTCAGAATTTGTTATGGAACACTATGACAATCACAAAAAAGACTCCGACTGGGATACCGACCAAAAGCTGCCTTTTATCAATCCTCCTATTGTATTGACTGTTCATGCGCAGCTTCCCGAACACAGTTTTCACATTGAAAAACCCAAAGAAATTACAATTCCCCAAAAAAACAGCATCTATCAGGAAAAAGATTTTTCCAATCTTTATCTTTCCCGGATCTTTCAGCCTCCGCGCTTTCTTAGTTGATTTTTAATAGAAAATAAAACACTTTGGATATCTTTTTCAAAGTAATCCTTTTTTAACACATATCAATTAACCTGTTATACACTATAGCTGTGTATGCTTAAACGTAAACCGGATATCTTATATCAATACAAAGAGGCTTTTGATAAAAAGAGATCAGGATTCAGAAAAGTGTGTTATTGCTTTAATGTTTCCGGTTATTTTGTGGAAACAGAGTCTGCATAGCTTTTATTGTATTCCGGGTTATCAATTATTCTTTTTATGCTAAATAAAATTATTGAGTTTTCTGTAAAGAATAAACTCATCATTGCTCTGTTTACAGTGGGGCTCATCCTTTTTGGAATCTATGAGGCCACCAAGCTTCCCATTGATGCCCAACCCGACATTACAAACAACCAGGTGCAGATCATTACCACAGCTCCCTCATATGGTGCAGCTGATATTGAACGGCTGGTCACGTTTCCTATTGAACAGTCAACAAGCAATATCAGCGGAATTACCGAACTCCGGAGCCTGTCCCGGTTCGGGCTTTCTCTGGTAACCGTTGTTTTTGATGATGATACCGATGTATATTGGGCCCGCCAGCAGGTACAGGAACGTTTACAGCTTGTTCAGGACAATATCCCGGCAGGTATCGGAAAACCGGAACTGGGGCCTATTTCTACCGGATTGGGGGAGATTTTCCAATATGTTGTAAGAGCAAAGAAAGGCTACGAAAATGTATATGATGAAACCGAACTCAGAACGATTCAGGACTGGGTGGTGAGACGCCAGCTCTTAGGAACAAAAGGAGTGGCAGATGTCAGCAGTTTTGGAGGAAAGCTTAAACAGTATGAAATAGCCATCAATCCGAACAAGCTCCAGTCATTCAACATCAATATCAATGATGTTTTCTCTGCTCTGGAAAAAAACAACCAGAATACCGGAGGTGCCTATATTGAAAAAAAAGAAACCGTTCTTTTCATCAGAAGTGAGGGCCTTTTGGGGACTACGGAAGATATCGGAAATATTCAGGTGGCAAATACCCGGGAGGGAATTCCGGTACACATTAAGGATGTTGCATCTGTAAAAACCGGTTACGCAACCCGATACGGAGCCATGACCTATAATGATACCGGTGAAGTATCGGGAGCAATTGTATTGATGCTGAAAGGTGAAAATGCCAATAAAGTCATTGCCAATATTAAACAGAAGCTGGAAAAGATCCAGGAGTCGTTGCCGGAAGGGGTGGTTATTGAACCTTTCCTTGACCGTGCTAAAATGGTAAACAACACCATAAGCACTGTAAAGACCAACCTGATGGAAGGTGCTTTGATTGTCGTATTCATCCTTGTTTTATTCCTGGGAAATTTCAGGGCCGGATTATTAGTAGCTTCAGTAATTCCTTTATCCATGTTATTTGCCATCATTATGATGAACATCTTCGGAGTTGGAGGCAATCTTATGAGTCTTGGCGCATTGGATTTCGGGCTTATTGTAGATGGTGCGGTTATTATTGTTGAAGCCGTCTTACATCAGTTAGCCCATAAAAAACACTTTGGCTCCGATAATCAATTGAGTAAAAAAGAAATGGATGACCAGGTTTCGGGATCAGCAACCAAAATGGTAAACAGTGCTGTTTTCGGACAGATTATTATTCTTATCGTTTACCTGCCTATTTTTACCCTCCAGGGGATAGAAGGCAAAATGTTCAAACCGATGGCACAGACGGTTGCATTTGCCCTGATTGGAGCTTTTATCCTTTCTCTTACTTATATTCCAATGATGAGTGCTCTTGTCCTGAGCAGGAAGAAAAAAGAAAAAGATACCATTTCAGACCGGGTAATGGCTAAAGTAGAAACAATCCACCAGAAACTTCTTATAAAAGCCCTGGCATACAGAAAAACGATTATTTCCGGGGTATTGATTCTTTTCGCAGGAGCTGTCTTTATCCTATCCGGAATGGGCGGAGAGTTTATCCCCTCTCTGGAAGAAGGTGATTTTGCCGTTGAAATGAGAATCCTCCAGGGGAGTAATATCAATGAAACAAAGAAAGCTACTACCCGGGCAGCCCATATTCTTTTGACAGATTTTCCTGAAGTAGAAAAGGTCGTAATGAAGATTGGTAGTGCGGAAATTCCTACAGAACCTATGCCAATGGATTCCGGAGATATGATCATTGTTTTAAAACCTAAGAAAGAATGGACTTCTGCAGAAACATTTTCTGAGCTTTCAGACAAAATGAGTAAGGCATTAAGCGTTATTCCCGGACTGACAACCAGTTTCCAGTTTCCCGTACAAATGCGTTTCAATGAGCTGATGACCGGAGCAAGACAGGATGTAGTATGTAAAATTTATGGTGAAGACCTGGATAGTCTGGCTGCCTATGCAAAGAAAATGGGAAGTATCATCAATACGGTAAAAGGTGCGCAGGATCTTTATATTGAACCTGTTGTAGGTGCCCCGCAGGTAGTTATTGATTACAACCGTTCAGAATTATCCCGATACAATATTTCTGTTGCCGATATCAACAGAGTCATCAATATGGCTTTTGCAGGGCAAACAGCAGGAGCCTTATATGAAGGCGAGAAAAAATTTGATATTGTAGTCCGAATGGATAATGAACACAAAAAAGATCTAACCAGCATTCAGAACTTACTTGTTCCTACAGGGTCGGGTGAACAAATCCCGTTATCCCAGCTTGCAAAAGTAGAACTTAAAGACAGCCCTAATCAGATTCAGAGGGAGGATACGAAAAGAAGGATTATTGTTGGTTTCAATGCAAGGGGAAAAGATGTCCAGAGCATCGTGGAAGAATTACAGCTGAAAGAGAAAAAAAATCTCAGACTTTCTCCCGGATACACCATTTCTTATGGAGGGACTTTTGAAAACTTAAACGAGGCAAAAGCCAGACTTGGCATTGCTGTTCCTGTATCCCTGGTGATGATTTTCCTGTTGCTTTTCTTCGCTTTCGGATCGGTGAAACACAGTTTACTGATCTATACAGCTATTCCATTATCTGCAATAGGCGGTATCTATTTTCTTGCATTGAGAGGAATGCCTTTCAGCATCAGTGCAGGGGTAGGATTTATAGCTCTTTTCGGAGTAGCAGTACTTAATGGAATTGTTTTAATATCAGAGTTTAACCGTTTGAAAAATAATGGGATAAAAAATACCAGCAGAATTGTACTTATGGGAACAAAAATCAGGCTTCGCCCTGTTTTAATGACCGCTTTTGTAGCTTCTCTCGGGTTCCTTCCCATGGCATTGAGCAGCGGGGCCGGGGCTGAAGTACAAAGACCTTTGGCTACAGTGGTCATCGGCGGACTGATGCTGGCAACCCTTCTTACCTTATTTGTACTTCCGATCCTCTATGTATTGTTTGAACACTTTAATAAAAATAAAATGAAATTTTCAAAAAGAATAAACGATAAAAAACTGGCTGTTTTCTTACTGATATTTACTTTCGGTAGCTTCCAGGCTCAGGAAAATATTACTTACGAACAGGCTTTGGAAAAAGCATTTCAACAGAACGGAACCCTTAGGAACACAAAGCTGATGTCGGAATATCAGGAAAAGCTGAAAGCCAGCTATCTGGATATTCCCCAGCTGGAAATTTCGGGTGCACTGGGCCAGATCCAGGGAGAAGAAACGGATAATTCATTCGGAGTTTCCCAACGATTCAGCTTTCCGACAGTATATTCAAAAAGGAAGCGGATGCTGGATGCGGAATGGTCTGCAAGTATTATCAATCAGAATCTGACAAAGACACAGCTTACCAAAGAAGTTTCAGATGTTTTCTATAGAATACTGGTCCTTCAGGAGAAGAAAAAGGTACTGGAATATATCAGAGGGCTTTACACTAACTTTGCTGACAAAGCCAGCCTGAGATTAAAGAAGGGGGAGGCCAATATCCTGGAAGAATCAACTGCTGAAATTCAAAAGGAACAGATCAGTGTACAACTGAATACTCTGGAAAATGATCTGAATATTGCCAGCCTTCAGTTTCAGCTGCTTCTTCAGTCCGAAAAACCGTATCAGCCTGTTGCCGGGAAACCTGTTATGGATATTGCACTTCAGATATCTGAAGACATGGTGAAACAACATCCGGAACTTCAGTACCTGCAACAACAGATCAAAATAGGAGAAGCAGAAGTACAGCTGGAGAAAAGCAGACTACTCCCGGAACTGATGGTAGGGTATACGAACCAAAGTATGAAAAATATTAATAACAACCGTTTTAGCTCGGTGCAGGTGGGAGTAGGAATCCCTTTATTCACCAAAGGACAAAAGGCTTTGGCAAAAGCAGCTGAAGCAAAAATTGCAATTTCTGAAAATCAATACCAAAGAAAAGAAATTGAACTTAAAAACAGATTAAGACAGCAACTGGGCAACTATATGAACCAGCAAAGCATCATTGAGAATTATGAGCAGAAGCAGCTTCCTAAATCTGAAACCATCCTAAAGACAGCACAAAAACAAATGGAAGCAGGGGAAATTGATTATCTGGACTGGGTAATATTGGTCAACCAGGCTGTAAAGACAAAAGCCGACTATATTGATCAGCTGGAAAAACTTAATCAGATTGGTTCCGAACTTCATTTCTTAATTTCAAAATAACAGCGTCATGCATTTCAGAAAAATATCAATATACAGCCTTGGTCTGGCTCTTGTCTTAACATCATGTTCAGGAAAAAAAGAAGAGGAAAAGACCGTGTATGAAAATACAAAGTTTGCCAAAAATGATCAGAATACCGTTCATCTTACGGACAAACAGCAGCAAACCATAGGAGTAACCACAGTCACCATTCAGAACAGGAATATGGAAAAGCTGATAAAGCTTAACGGGAAAGCAGAAATTGCACCCTCCCATATCAGTTCAGTTTCCAGTATTATGGGAGGACATATTAAATCCATTCATGTGATCAGTGGGAGCCATTTTAATAAAGGGCAGGTTCTTGCTGTAGTGGAAGATCCGCAATTCATACAGCTTCAGCAGGATTATCTTGTAACCAAAGCCCAGCTTGAAGCAGCAAGGCTAAACTATAACCGTCAGAAAGATCTTAACAGCAGTAAAGCAAGCAGTGATAAAACAATGCAAACAGCACTGGCAGACTATTCTACTTTAAATGCAACATTGCGGGGACTTGAAGAAAAGCTTCAGCTGATCGGAATCAATGTAAAAGGACTCCACACAGGAAACATCAGAAGCAGGATCAACGTCTACGCTCCCTTTACCGGTTTTGTAAGTAAAATCCTGGTCAATAACGGCCAGTATATCAATCCGGCTGATACCTTATTTGAACTGATCAATCCGGCCGGGTTACTTTTAGAATTAAAAGTCTTTGAAAATGATATGAACGATGTAAAACCCGGGCAGGAAATCCTGGTGTATAACAATCAGAATCCTGAACATAAATCCAGCGCTAAAATTATAAGTGTGGTTCCAAGCATAGAAGAGAGAGGCTCTGCTACTGCCATTGCTAAACTTTCTTCTGTAAATTCAGGGTTTGTGAAAGGAATGTATGTGAATGCTGAAGTTAGTATCAGCAGCAGGTATACGCCGGGAGTTCCTAATGAAGCCGTAGTTTCTTTTGAAAATAAGAATTATGTTTTTGAAGACCTTGGAAACTCGGATTATAAAATGATTCCGGTTATCACCGGAACTTCTGATGATCAGTTCACAGAAATCATAAAAGCAGATTTTTTAAAAAACAAAAAAATTGTTCAGAAAGGAGCTTACAGTCTTCTGATGATGCTTAAAAACAAAGCAGAATAATTTTAAATATATTGTATAATCAAAAGATCAGTCGAAAGATTGATCTTTTTGTTTTATACATTGCTTCATAAGATAAAATACAAATATTCATACATACCTGCTTAAGCTAAAATCCCTGCCTCTTTGCTCTCTCCAAACCAACAGTTGAATCACAATTACTTTGCCTTAATTATAAGCACTAAATAAAATGACATTTGACATGTTTTTTTATATTCCAGATATTATTTAATGCATAATTCATTTTAAAATAATATTTTTAGCCAGTGAATAGTTGTAAAGGATTTTTAGGTAAATAAAAAAGAACTTTTATCAGACCTTTATGACAAATAAACCTTTACACAGCTTCCATATTCCGGTTATGGGGCTTGCTTACACCATTGACAGCCCGATCCGTGTGGCTCAATATGGCATTTCATCCGTAATTTCCATTATTGATGATGAGATTCTGGAAAAAATGAAGACTTTCTATAATAAGAAATTCAATCTTGATTATGCAGGAATTTCAACAAAAACGGAAGACTACCGGGCCAAAAGGATCACCGCATATCTGGATATGGTGGATGATATCGTGAATGAGAAATTTGAATCTTTCAAACAGGAAATCAGTAGGAATAAGGAGGCTTTGAAAGACTTTATTGCCATGTTACCGAATACTTCAGATCTGAAAAACAGCATGCTGAATTTCCTTAATCAGAAGGATAGCTGGAGTTCAGGTATTAAAAATTTTATTGAATCCAATTTAAGACCCGGAAACATTGATGTCAACATCATGACAAAGGTTGACAAAGATAATTACAGGAACAATGAACAGCTTCCTGTGATTTATAATGATGCTCATGCTTCATTACGCGGATTTGCTCAAAGCAAGTTATCTTCTTCCATGGTTCTTTCTGCAGGAATGAATCCCAGGCTGTATAGTTATATTGAAGAATTTGATGATTTTTTTCCGGACCGGAACGGGGTACTGAAAAAAAAGATCATTATCAAAGTCAGCGATTTCCGTTCTGCAATGATTCAGGGAAATTTTCTGGCGAAGAAAGGATTATGGGTTTCAGAGTACAGAATAGAATCCGGATTAAACTGCGGGGGACATGCTTTTGCTACAGATGGAATGCTCCTCGGTCCCATTATGGAAGAGTTCAGGCAGAAAAAGAATGAGCTGATCCGGTCTGCTCACGATTTAATGATCAAGGCTTTGGAACAAAAGGGAAGACCTGTTATTTCCACACCCTTAGAAATGAAAATTACAGTACAGGGAGGAGTGGGCACTTCCGAAGAACATGAATTTTTACTCGAACATTATAAGGTAGACAGTGTCGGGTGGGGATCTCCTTTTTTATTGGTTCCTGAGGCAACTTCTGTGGACACTGAAACCCGGAAACTGCTGTTACAATCCACGGAAAAAGACCTGTACCTGAGTAACCTTTCACCTTTGGGAGTTCCATTTAACACCGTAAGGGGAACTTCTAACGACCTGCTGAGAACACAAAAGGAATCCCATGGAAAATATGGCAGTTCGTGTCCTAAAAAATTACTTGCTCTAAGTAAAGAGTTTTCACCTGAAGGAACCTGTACAGCCTCTAAAAAATATCAGGATATTAAATTGAAGGAACTTCATACTGCAAAGGCAATATTGTCTCCAGGAGAATTTGAAAAAAAAAGGTCAGAGATTACTGAAAAAGCCTGTCTTTGTGTAGGTCTTGTAAATGCTGCATACCTCGAACAAAATATTGAAATCAAAGGAGAAAAACAGGGAGTGGTGATTTGCCCGGGCCCTAATATTGCTTTTTTCAACAAGGAAGTTTCCCTTTCGGAAATGGTAAAACATATCTATGGAAATGCCAACGTCCTTCCTGATTCTCAACGTTCTCATATGTTTATCAACGAACTCAAAATGTACATTGATTATCTGAAAAAAGAAATCCCGGATCCATCTGCTCAGGTTACAGCTGCACAGTCGAAAAAATGGAATACGTTCAGAAAAAATTTACTCGAAGGAATTGAATACTATCAGCAGGTATTTCAAACCTCTACATTCTTTAAAAAAGAAACGAAGAAAATACTTTGTCAACTTCAGGAATATAAACTGGAGCTGACCACAATTGAAATACCCCAAGCTGAAAAATAAGATTACTAATAACAAAATAGGTCAGAATAGGCTTTTCATAATAATGAGAGGCCTTCTAATTTATAATAACTATAATACGTATGGCTATTTTAAATCTGATATCCGCTTAAAGATTCTTACCTTAGAAGTATTGTATATTATTATAATAACATCTCATTTTATGGAAAAAAGAAAGATCAAAAACACGGATTTATTTATTGCACCGATTAATTTTGGAGGAAATGTTTTTGGATGGACACTGGACGAAAAACAATCATTTGATATATTAGATCAGTTTACTGGTGCCGGATTTAATTTTGTAGATACCGCAGACACCTATTCATGGTGGGTAAACGGTAGAGGAGGCCAGTCTGAAGAGATTATCGGTAAATGGATGAAAAGCCGCTCCAACCGTAAAGATATTGTATTGGCAACTAAAGTGGGGTCTGAAACTAAAGAGCATGGTTTTGATATCAGTAAAAAACATATTTTACAATCAGTAGATGAGTCTTTACAGAGGTTACAGACTGATCATATTGATATCTACTATACCCATTTTGATGACAATACCACTGCTGTAGAAGAAACCCTTTCCGCTTATGATGAGATCATTAAGGCAGGAAAGGTAAGGTATATTGCCGCATCTAACCTTTCACCGGAACGTTTAAAAGCTTCATTTGATGCAGCCGAAAAAAACAATCTGCCTAAATATGTAGCATTACAGCCTCATTATAACCTGATGGAAAGGGAAGGATTTGAGAAAAATTATGCTCCTTTGGCAGAACAGTTTGATCTTAGTGTATTTCCTTACTGGTCATTGGCCGCCGGATTTCTAACCGGTAAATACCGTAATGAAGAGGATCTTACAAAAAGTGCAAGAGGAGAGGGGGCCAGAAAATATTTAACTCCTAAAGGACTTGAAGTTCTAAAGGCTTTGGATCAGATAAGCGAAAAATATCATGCGCCACAGAGCACCGTTGCTTTAGCCTGGTTACTGGCCAATCCGCTGATCACGGCGCCGATTGTAAGTGCAACCAGCGCTTCACAGCTTGAAACTTTGTTCAAGGCTCCTGAACTTGTTCTGGACCAGGAGGATATTTCACTGCTTAATAAAGCAAGCAATTATTAATCACTAAGCCTGAATAATACAGAAATCTCTGCTCAAATTGAGCAGAGATTTTTATTTCAATAATTGACTCCATAAAAGTTTTTCTTACATTTTATAGTGAAGAATTTCTCTATGTAAAATATATATCGTAATATTGCGATATATATTAAAATCATGGGAGTTACCAAGACCGATCATTTTACTGATGAGCAAAATAGAATAGCAACCATTGCCAAAGCATTGGGGCATCCGGCCAGAGTAGCTATTATTGAGTATCTGCTTAAAGTGAATGCCTGCATATGCGGTGATATTGTTGATGCGCTGCCTTTAGCACAAGCTACAGTTTCCCAACATCTGAAAGAGCTTAAAAATGCGGGCCTGATCAAAGGGAATATAGAAGGTACAGCCATTTGTTATTGTATTGATGAAAAGACATTTGAAATTCTGAAAGACTATTTCTCAAAGATCATTCTGACTGTTGCCGAACAGAAATGCTGTTAAGCATTTTTTTAAAATAAAATATCGCAATATTGCATTTAACCAATAAAACAAAAAAAAATGAAACTATCTGAAATTAAAGAAATTTTACCGGTACTGGAAAATGTTGAATTCCAATTAGAAGACGGAACCTTTGTTCCTGAACATTTCCATGTAACAGAAGTGGGGACGGTTACTAAACATTTCATCGATTGTGGAGGAACTATCCGTAATGAAAAGGTGGTCAACTTCCAGCTCTGGAATGCCAATGACTTTGAGCATCGGCTAAAGCCCGGAAAGCTTTTAAACATTATCAAGCTGTCCGAAGAGAAATTAGGAATTGAAGATGGTGAAATTGAGGTAGAGTATCAGAATACAACCATTGGAAAATACGATCTTGCATTTAACGGGAAGGTTTTTATTCTCAAAAACAAAACCACAGCCTGTCTGGCTCAGGATGCATGCGGTATTCCTGCCGGAAAACAAAAAATAAGCCTGTCAGAGCTTTCTGCCCAAAAAACATCATGCTGTACACCCAATTCAGGATGCTGCTAAAATTTTTATTTAAAGATCAAAAAAATGTATCCTGAATTATCAACCACAATTGCTTTATTAAAATGTACCAGAATAGAAAAGGAGAGAAGGGCTATACTAATGCCGCTGATAGAATATATTCAAAAAAAACTGGAGGCCGGAGAACCTGTAAATATCAATTTTATCTGTACACATAATTCAAGAAGAAGCCATTTGTCGCAAATATGGGCACAGATTGCTGCTGCACACTATGGAGTGCCAGAAGTAACCTGCTATTCAGGAGGTACAGAACAAACTGCCATGTTCCCTAAAATTGTAGAAACATTGAGGGAACAAGGCTGTCAGGTCATAGAATTATCCGATTCTGAAAACCCGGCTTATGCTATAAAGTATGATGAGGATTCACATCCAGTTATCGGCTTTTCCAAAAGATATGATCATCCGTTTAATCCTGTCCATAGTTTTGCTGCTGTAATGACCTGTTCCCAGGCTGATACAGATTGTCCTTTCATTAAAGGAGCAGATACGCGCATTGCTTTGGCTTTTGAAGATCCTAAAATCTCAGATGGCACACCTGAACAATCGGCAATATATAAAGAAAGAAGTTTACAGATCGGCTCAGAAATGTTTTATGTTTTTTCCCAGATACAGATAATGGGATAGATAAGTTAGGAATAATCTCACAAAACGCTAATATGTCAGAAAATTATATTCAATATGCGAGCGGCTATCAAAAAGACAATATTGATGAAAAAGATATAGTAAAAGCTATATCGGACATTCAATTAATGGATGATGAACATGGAACATTTTGGGTTTCAGTTATAACCGATGATGAAAATGTAATTGAAGTAAATAGAGATTTATCGCTTATTGTAATTTTTGAAGGACAACAAACCCAATATCAGGCTAAAGACTGGAAAGAGGTCATAGAACTTTATAATCTGCTATTGAGTGAAAAATTCGATGTAATAACCGAAAGAGTAAATTAATAGTTAGAAAATAAAAATAAATATAAACAATATACAATTTAACATAATATAAATTATAGGAAAAATAATTTACTGAAAAGGGGTAGCCTAATCCATGAGTTTCTGTTATTCTCAAAATTTTCCTGACCAATTTCCTTTAACCATTTCTAAGAGCTCTTTTCTTCTTTATAGCTTTTGCCCGGAAAACATTCCGGGCTTCTGTTATTTCAATAACTTATGTTTTGTTTGCATACGGTTAAAATAACACGCATATCCATAAAAACAGATGCTATAAACCAATCAATTTCAAAAGTCTTAATTTTTATCCGCTGAGCTTCTTCTATAAAATCTCTGTTCCTGCCTGCACAGTTTTTTTTAGCCTGATTTATTTCCTTTATATATTATGTTAAATAGTACAAATCTTGTCACATGACAATTCCTGCTACTGCAAAAAGAAATACCTTTATCATACCAAAAAATAATATAATATGAAACCTAAAATGATCTGGGCCAACCTGGCCGTAGCCAATCTTGAACGAACACAAAAATTCTATACAGAGCTGGGATTCAAGTCCAATAACCCACACAGTTCCAATGAACTGGTAAGCTTTTTTGCAGCCGGAAATGAATTTATCATTCACTTTTTCTTAAAAAGCGTGATAGAAAACAATCTGAAAAGCATACAATTTGGAGACCCTGACAGCTCAAACGAAATTATATTCACCCTATCCGCAGAAAGTAAAAACCAGGTAGATGAATGGGCTCTGGAGGTAAAAAAAGCCGGCGGGACCATTGTCTCAGAACCCGAGAGTTTTGGAGAAAATTATTATGGCTTTGTGTTTGCAGATCCCGATGGGCACAAGTTTAATGTATTTTATATGTAAATTAGATATTGTTGCCTGATATGCCTGTGAGCATTAATTGCCCGTAAATCACCTCTGTTTTCAGTCAGATAGCATAGCCCCTGACTTGAAAAACGCTGTTTATTTGGGACTTTTCTAAATTTTCCGGTAGTTAACTGTATTTATAATTGGGCGGATTGAAAAACTAATAATTCACTAATCAATCCGGACACTGAACTGGGTTAAGAGTTTGGTTCTGTGATAAAATTCAGAATATTATCCATTCATTCCCAAACTATTATACAGCTTTACCTGCCATATTCCCACGATTTCTTTGAGCATAACAAAGGTAAAAGCAGCATTATAGCTGTTGGGAAATACCGTGATTTCGGTATCAATAAAATCTGATGCCTGCGGAACAGGATGTATTCCAAATGTCTGAAACAGCGAAACAGCTCTTTTCATATGAAAACCCGAAGTCACCAGGTATACATTGGAAGGTGCTATCTGTTTCAATATTTGGCTGGAATATTTTGCATTTTCATACGTATTCATGCTTTTATCTTCCTTTATGATATCAGCTTCTGAAGCTCCCATTTTTATAAAACTGTCGCTGAATAATTCCGCTTCACTGGTCTGCCCCCTTCCCTTCCCGGAAATTAATATTTTACAGGGCAGATTATTTTTCCTGTATTCATAATATAACTGGTACGCTGTGACCATTCTGGAATAAGACAATATGTGCGGCTTTTCAATATTGTCAATATCTGTAACGCCACCACCCAGTACCACGATAACGGGATTTTGCGAAGCCATGTTCTTACTTACCTGGGTATTGGCGTAATTTTTCTGAAGGTATGCAGAAGTCAGTTTACCCAGGAAACCATTTCCTATAAAAATACTGAGTAAGACGGCCAATATGCCAATTCCTATCCTCAGGTTTTTACGTTTGTTTTTCCTTTTCAGCAGGATGATGATAACTGCCGCCAGAAATAAAAGGAAATAAGGTTCTGTAAAAAGCTGTAGAATACGGAATAAAAGGTCTAGTAAAAATTTCATCTGATGATATTGATTAATGTTTAGAAACATTGTATTTACAAAGATAAGGGTAATTTTATTGGCAGTATATACTAAAATTTTGTTTTTAAATATCATAAAAAGGCTACTTTTCAGTAACCTTTGATTAATTTCAGCATTTTCAAGAGCTTCCGGCATCTGCACACACCAGTTATTAAATCTCAATAAAAATGAACTACATCCGGAAATTAAGCTGCAATACAAATATCACAAACCAGGAAATTTAATTATGTTACGTCTCCATAATCTTCTTCCCGCTCCAGGATAATCTGGTTCCTGCACACTGTAACCAGCACATGATCTCCCGGCTGAAAACCACACTGCTGTACCCACTTCCCTGTAATCCTTATTTCCGGAAAGAAAACTATTTTTCCATGTGCTCTTGAAAACGATTTAAGGAAAACCGTAATGTTGCGATTGTGAAGCTCATTATCTTTGCTTCGGTTCATTCTTTTTCTCATATCTGTTAATTTCCAGCAAATCACGGAATAAATGGCAGAATACTACAGTTTGGGAAAGGATATTTTATTCAAAACAATGGATATTTTAGAATATAATTTATTTTTAACGGGAGCTTTATTTTTAGGGTTTAAAACTTTATATTTGTTATCATGAGTTACACAGATATGCAAAATAAAAAAATACATCAGGGTAGAAATATAAAGCGTTTCCGCGAAATGCTGGGAATTAAGCAGGAAGCTTTGGCTTTCGAGTTAGGTGATGACTGGAATCAAAAGAAAATCTCTCTTTTAGAGCAAAAAGAAATGGTAGAATCTGATATTCTGACGCAGGTAGCTCAAATTCTGAAAGTCCCGGTTGAAGCGATTGAAAATTTTGATGAGGAGCAAGCAGTGAATATTATTTCTAATACATTCACAAGCAACGACACATCAACTTTGAATGCTATAAATGTACAACCTACTTTCAACCCTCTTGATAAGATGGTAGAGCTGTATGAGCGTATGCTGGAACAGCAGAGGGAGATGATTGAGAAATTAGAAAAGTTAATTGAGAAGAAATAGTCTTCAATCGTATGTAATATTATATCAGAATTATCTAATGAAAATACTTGGCTGAATCGCTTTTAGAGCTCATTACTTCGGTTAGGCCATGCTTTACTCTTCCTAAATTAAAAAATAAATACAATTTTATAGACTAGATCACTGAAACATTAATAAAAATGGAAAATATTGTTCCATTTTTATTAATGTTTATATTTCATCCAATAATTTTCTTCAAAAAATTTGCGTAGCTAAATAACTACACATATATTTGTAGTCAAATAACTACACAATGAATTTAAGAAGAGATGTATTTCAGGCGATAGCAGATCCTACAAGAAGATCCATTTTAATGCTGGTGGCGGCTCAATCTATGACGGCAGGAGCTATTGCATCCAATTTTGATACGGCGAGACCTACCGTTTCCAAGCATATCCAGATCCTTACAGAATGTGAACTCTTAAGATCTGAGCAAAACGGCCGTGAAATCATATACCACCTAAATCCCAATAAAATGAAAGAAATAGCCGATTTTATAGAACCCTTCCGCAAAATGTGGGACGACCGGTTCAATACCCTGGAAAGTGTAATGAAAGCATACCAGAATAAAAGCAATGGTTAGTATTAGATATCAGATGTCAGATTTTTGCGGTTAAGACATCCAACTCATCACTCATAACTCATAACTCATAACTCATTAACCTATGGAACTAAAAACAAAAATCCAGGCCGAAGACGGCAGGCAGGAAATTTTCATTACCCGGGAATTTGACCTTCCGGTAGAACTGCTTTTCAAGGCATATACAGAAGCTGAACTTTTCGAACAATGGATGGGAACCAAAGTGACTAAGTTTGAAAACCAACCCCACGGGAGCTACCGTTTTGAAACCTTAAATCCTCAGGGCGAGGTGGTTTTCAGTGCCAACGGAACCATTCATGACATTGTTCAGAACGAGAAAATTATAAGGACTTTCCAGATGGAAAACACACCTTTTCCGGTTCAGATCGAGTTTTTAGAATTTGAAAAATTAACCGATACTACCAGCAAAATTACCATCCAAACCATTTATAAATCCGTAGATTTCAGAGATCAGCACCTGAAAATGCCATTCGCACAGGGAATCAATATGGCGCATAACCGTTTACAGGAGCTGTTTAATTAGATGTCAGATGTCGGATATTAGACGTCAGATGCCAGACTTTAGACTTAAAATTATGAGAGTGAAAGTTGGGATTAATGCTATCCTTCTACTCTGCTCATCAACCATAAATCCTTGATAATATGAATCCAAAAGTTGATTTCTTCTTCGAAGATGCCGGACAATGGCAGGAAGAATTTAAAGCATTAAGAACAATAGCCCTCAGTACAGAACTGGTGGAAGATTTAAAATGGGGATGTCCCTGTTATACTTTTGAAGGGAAAAATATTTTCTTAATTCATGGTTTTAAAGAATATTGTGCCTTCCTTTTCTTTAAAGGAGCCTTAATGAAAGATCCGGATCATATTCTGATCCGGCAAACCGAAAATGTACAGGCTGCAAGACAGGTCCGTTTTACAGATGTACAGCAGATCAATGATCTTAAAGAGATTCTTCGGTCTTATATGTTTGAAGCCGTTGAGATTGAAGAATCAGGAGTTAAAGTGGACATGAAGAAAACAAAAGAATTTGAAATGCCGGAAGAGTTTCAGAATAAACTGGAGCAGGATCCGGCTTTAAAAGAAGCTTTTGAATCTTTAACTCCTGGACGGCAGCGTGCTTACCTGCTCCACTTTTCCTCTGCAAAGCAATCTAAAACCCGCGAAGCAAGAATTGAAAAAAATATTCCACAGATCCTTACCGGAAAAGGCCTGAATGATTAACCCTAAAAACAAAATAAAATGGAAACACAAAAAACCTCTGAAAAAAGAACAAAGATCATTTACTGGATCTTCACCTTATGGATGGCACTTGGAATGGTTTCTACAGCCATTGTCCAGCTTATGAAAAATAAAGACGAACTGGCCAATTTTACCAACCTGGGCTACCCTTCCTACCTGATGACCATCCTGGGCATCTGTAAACTATTGGGTGTTATTATCATCCTGATCCCCGGACGTCTGCTGTTAAAAGAATGGGCTTATGCCGGATTTTTCTTTGTAATGTCGGGAGCCGTGGTTTCCCATCTTATTATCGGAGATCCTGCCGGCAGAACATTGCCTGCCGTACTTCTACTGGCGCTGGTATTAATTTCATGGTATTTCCGCCCATCCAATAGAAAGATTTCCGTTACACCTTAGTAACTTTATTCCATGAAACCACTTAAAGATATCTGATATGAAAAAGAAACAATTAACATCAGAACAGAAGAACGCCCTATTAAGCGTATTAAAAACCCGTTTTGAAAAAAACATGACACGCCATAAGAACCTGAAATGGGAAAAAATCCAGGCAAAACTGGAAGCCTCGCCTGAAAAACTCTGTGCCCTCAACGAAATGGAAGAAACAGAAGGCGAACCCGATGTCATAGATTACAATCATAAAACGGACGAATATATTTTCGTTGACTGTTCCCCTGAATCTCCGAAACGCAGAAGCCTCTGTTATGATTACCCTGCCTGGGAATCCCGGAAAGCCAACAAACCTGAAAGCAATGTCATTGACACTGCCTTAGAGATGGGCATTGAACTCCTTACAGAAGAACAATACCGTAAACTTCAGGAACTCGGGAAATTTGACCAGAAAACTTCAAGCTGGGTACAAACTCCGGCATCCATCAGGGAATTGGGAGGAGCCATATTCTGCGACAGACGTTATAATACCGTATTCACCTATCATAACGGCGCAGACTCTTACTATGCAGCAAGGGGGTTCAGGGGAATGCTTAAAGTATAAAGATTAACCACATTCGACACCTGCCGGTTTCCCTCTTTTTGAGGGAAACCTTGCTCACTCAATGGAAGAAATTTCACTATTTTTGCCATACAAAATAAGCCAGTTCCCTTCCCTCTCTTACCAGGTTTTCAACCCTCCGGAAACCATTTTTCATCAAAACTTTCTGGGAACCTGTATTTTCCGGATCAGTAACGGCAACAATGTCTTTTTGCTGATGCAGGGAAAGGCAATACTCAATAAGTGCTTTGCATACCTCTGTTCCGAGACCTCTGCCCCAATACTCCTCTCCCAAAGTATACCCTATTTCTAACTGGTCAGGATTATCAAGGAAAACCCGGACAAGACACATTCCGGCAAGGTCATTATTCTGGGCATTGAATACTCCCCATCTGCTGAATGGCCCTGTCTTATAGTCTGACAATGCTTTGTCAAACATTTCTTCATATTCATCAGGCGTTTTATAAGGCAGATAACGTGTTACTTTTTCATTTTCAAAAAGAGCTGAGAATAAGGGAAGTTCCTGCGGTGCAAATTCACGGATGATGATCGTATCGTTTTTATAGTTCATAGGAATATTGAAATCGTACAATAAAAGTACAAAATAATTGAACAATACCTGTATCGGAAAACACCGCAAAAGAATGAACTTTTCTGAAGCAGCATCTTTCTTTTTTATACAAATAAAACGGGCTGTTTTTATTTTTATGAATAAAGGGCTGTGAATAATACAAAATCGTAACTTTAAACCTTTAAAACAAAAAGTATTTACAATATATGTTTTCAGCACAAACCTATCAAAACAGAAGATCTGTATTAAAAAATAATATGACGGATGGAATATTATTGTTTCTGGGAAATATAGAGAATCCCGTAAATTTCGAACACAATCCTTATTATTTCCGTCAGGACAGCACCTACCTTTATTATTTCGGAATTCAGGAACCCCGGATTGCAGCTATTATTGATATTGATGAAAATAAGACCATCGTTTTCGGAGATGAATTAAGCATAGATGATATTGTATGGATGGGAAGGCAGGAAACACTTAAAGAGAAAAGCCTGAAATCAGGAGTGGAAGAAACTTTACCATATGCAGAGTTATCACAATACCTGCAAAAGGCACAGTCTTCAGGAAGAAAGATCCATTATCTTCCACCATATCAGTCTTTCAATAAAATTTTACTCTCTGATCTTCTCGGAATCAGAATAGCTGGTCTGCAGCCTTCAGTGGAAATGATCAAAGCCATCGTAAAACAACGTTCGATAAAAGAAGCCCGGGAAATTGCAGAAATAGAAAAGGCGGTGAATGTATCTAATGACATGCACCTGCTGGCAATGCGTACTGCCAGACCTGGAATAAAAGAGTATGAGGTGGCCAATGCCATCCAGTATCTCGCAGCCAATAGAGAATGTCAGATGTCTTATCCACCCATTGTCACCATTAACGGAGGTATACTCCACAATCATTACCGTCTCAATACACTGAAAGAGGGAGATCTTTTCCTCAATGATTCCGGTGCTGAAACTGCAATGGGATATGCAGGAGACCTGACCAGGACATTTCCTGTCAGCAAGACATTTACTGCAAAAC
The DNA here is from genome assembly GCF_003385595.1 of Chryseobacterium flavum. Classification (GTDB taxonomy): domain Bacteria; phylum Bacteroidota; class Bacteroidia; order Flavobacteriales; family Weeksellaceae; genus Chryseobacterium; species Chryseobacterium flavum. Next base: position 128,291 of record NZ_QNUE01000010.1, read on the forward strand.
AAAAGGAAATGTATGAAGTAGTTCTGAATGCCTTTAATAATGCCCAACAGCTTCTGAAGCCGGGGATCCGTTTCAAAGATATTCACCTGAAAGCATCACAGCATCTGGTAGAAGGCCTTGTAGATCTTGGGCTGATGAAAGGAAATCCTGAAGAAGCCGTAAAAAACCATGCCCATACCTTGTTTTTCCAATGCGGACTGGGGCATATGATGGGATTGGATGTTCATGATATGGAAGATCTTGGAGAACAATATATCGGGTATACTGAAGAAGAACCAAAAGATACCAAAACTTTTGGTCTTAAATCCTTACGTCTGGGCAAAGCCTTAGAATCAGGATTTGTAGTGACCGTGGAACCCGGTATCTATATGATCCCCGAGCTGATTGACATCTGGCAGGCGGAAAATAAAAATGCAGACTTTATTAATTATGATAAAGTCAATGAATACCGGAATTTCGGAGGAATCCGTGTAGAAGATAATTTCCTGATCACCGATGAAGGATACAGGCTTCTGGGGAACGGACTGATCAAAACAGTGGAAGAAATTGAAAATTACAGAGCGGAACATTTAGCTTAATTCCAATAGTATCTATGAAGAATATTAAAAAAATAACGGTCATTGCATTATATTTCCTGTGCCTGTCTCCATTGGCTGCCCAAAAAACCCAATGGACCCCTGATGGAAACGCCTATTATTCCTTTACCAAAAACGGCATTGAAATCGTTGATGTCCTGAAAACCGGAAAAGATCAGACTTTTTTAAGCAGTAATGAATTAATTCCTTCCGGAAGTTCTGCGCCTTTGCAGGTACAAAGTTTTCAAGTATCTCCGGACGGTAAAAGTTTACTGCTTTTTACCAATACAAAGAAAGTATGGAGGGATAATACACGGGGAGATTACTGGATTTTTGATAAGAACAGCAAAAAACTGACTCAGCTTGGGAAAAGCCTGCCTTCAGCGTCCTTGATGTTTGCCAAATTCTCTCCGGATGGCAAAAAAGCTGCGTATGTTTCCGGACATAATATTTATATTGAAGACCTTTCGGACAACCAGCTTACTAAAATTACTTCTGATGGTACAGACCGGATAATCAATGGCACTTTTGACTGGGCTTATGAAGAAGAATTTGGCACACAGGATGGCTTCAGGTGGTCTCCGGACGGAAGCAAAATTGCCTACTGGAAACTGGATGCACGAGGTACTAAAAACTTTCTGATGATCAATAACACTGATAGCCTGTACTCTTTTACGGTTCCTGTAGAATATCCTAAAGTAGGTGAAAATCCTTCAGGATGCAGCATCTGGTTTTATGATCTGGCTTCTAAATCTTCAAAGAAAGCAAATATTGAAGGAGATGAAGTACAAAACTATATTCCCAGAATGGAATGGGTACTCGATTCTAAATCAGTGATCCTTCAGCAACTGAACAGAAAACAGAACCAAAGTAAAATTATTGTGTCTGATGCCCGTACCGGAAACAGCAAAACCATCCATACGGAAACAGATGCAGCATGGATTGATATAAAATCACGCTGGAATGACAATGATCCGGGCGGCTGGGACTGGATTGACAATGGTAAGGAATTCCTGTGGCTTTCTGAAAAAGACGGATGGAGGCACATTTATAAAATTGACATGAACGGAAAAGAAACCCTTATCACAAAGGATAATTTTGATGTGATAAAACCGGAGTTTTTTGATGTTCCCAACAAACTGATCTACTTTTTGGCTTCCCCTGATAATGCAGCCCAGAAATATCTGTACAAAGTAAGTATGAAAGGAGGAAAAGCACAAAGGATAACTCCTCAGGCTTATTCAGGGTCTAACCAGTATATGGTATCACCCAACGGGAAAATTGCCATGTTTAATAACAGCAGTGTTAATGCCCGTTCAATAGGAGCCGTAGTATCCCTTCCGGATCATAAAGAGCTTGTACCTGCCAAAAGGACAGAAAAAGCTGCCCCTTCAAAACCTAAAGCGGAATTTTTCCAGGTTACAACCCAGGATGGAGTTACCCTGGACGGATGGGTCGTAAAGCCTAAAAACTTTGATCCGGGGAAAAAATATCCAATCGTTTTTACAGTATATGGAGAACCGGGATCACAAACCGTAACAGATAATTTCTACACAGGCTGGAACTATTTATATACAGGTGACATGGCTGAAGACGGCTATTTGTATGTTTCTCTTGAAAACCGCGGAACACCTGCTCCAAAGGGACGTGAATGGAGAAAATCTATTTATCGTAAAATAGGACAGCTGAATATCCGTGATCAGGCTATGGGGGCTAAAGCCTTATTTGCAAAATGGCCGTATATTGATACATCAAGAGTGGCTGTATGGGGCTGGAGTGGCGGAGGTTCATCTACCCTGAACCTTTTAGGACAATATCCTGACATATACCAGACGGGAATTGCGATTGCCCCGGTTGCCAACCAGTTATTCTACGATAATATCTATCAGGAGCGTTATATGGGTCTTCCTCAGGAGAACAGAGAAGATTTTGTTAATGGTTCTCCTCTCGCCTATGCTAAAAATTTAAAAGGAAACCTTTTACTGGTTCACGGCACAGGTGATGATAATGTACATTACCAGAATACAGAAGTGTATATTAATGAGCTGGTAAAGTACAACAAACAGTTTCAGCTGATGTCTTATCCCAACCGTACGCATTCCATCAGCGAAGGTGAAGGAACTTCTCAACATCTGGCCACAATGTTTACAAAATACTTAAAAGAACATTGTCCTCCGGGAGGAAGATAAAACCTATAAAAGTCTCACCATCATGTGGGACTTTTTTTGTACTGTTTATACAGGTTGGAAATAAAATATATCCTGTAAAATAAAAATCCCCGGGAATCCGGGGAATAGGGGGCGTCAAAACCTATATTTTATATAGTAGTGTGAAATGATGTTGATCTCAAAACAACAATGAATATGCCAATTTAATCACTATACAATGAAATCTGTAGTTTTGTGGTATCTTTTTTATCCGGCTTAAAATCACCACTTTTTAATTGAAAATATCATTATTTTTGAGCAAGAAATGCTAAAGCCCATAATTTGAAACTACCACTCTCCTATTACTCCAATCAGGATGTACTTTTCCTCGCCCGGAATCTGCTGGGGAAAGTACTTTTTACCGAAATCAACGGTGATATTACCGGAGGGATCATTGTAGAAACTGAAGCCTATTCAGGAGTCCGGGATAAGGCTTCACATGCTTACGGAGGCAGACGGACAGACCGGACTGAGCCCCTGTATAGTCATGGCGGTGTCTCCTATGTGTATTTATGCTATGGAATACATCACCTGTTTAATATTGTAACTTCTGTACAGGATGAGCCTCATGCCGTACTGATCAGGGCCATTGAACCCTTCATCGGAAAAGACATTATGGAGCACAGACGCAATATGCCATCATCCAAAGGAGCAATATCTTCAGGTCCGGGTTCTCTCGCCAAAGCACTGGGAATTGATAAATCCTTTAATAAAAAGAGCCTGACCGGAGAAGAAATATGGATTGAAGATCATGGAATCAGCTATTCTCCGGAAGAAATAGAAGCAGGTCCCCGTGTAGGAGTTTCCTACGCACAGGAAGACGCTTTTTTACCCTGGAGGTTTTGGGTAAAAGGAAATAAATATGTGAGTAAGTATAAGCCGTAATGCATAAAAAATGGCTTAAGATTATCACTAATCATTAAGCCAACTATTATTCAACATTGGAATAATAAACCAACCTCATTATATGTATTATTGTTTTTCTCCTTCAAAATAAAACCTAACATCGCTTTCTGCTGTTTTCTGGGTATAGATCTGCAATGATTTTGTTGAAATTATATAATTGAAATTCCCCTGGCTGTCACTGCCTGAAACTCCCACACCTGCAGAATTGCTGACATTAATTGTTTTAGGGGTAGCCACTGAATATGCTTCCCCGCCCTTCGGCTGTACTTTAACATGGGAGTCATCAATTTTTGATACATTAACAATTGCATTGTAATAATCCACCCCTTCAATTTTCATAGTTCCCTTAAAGGTTCCGGTAGCAATATCAATTCCGTGCTGAGCAGGAGCCGGATCATCATCATCACTATTTTTGCAGCTGAAGAAAATGTTACCCACAACCAGCATTAAAAAAAAACTACTCATAAGTTTTGAAATTCCGATTACTTTCATAATTCTATATTTATTATTTACAGTTCAAAGATGTGCAAATGAGCCGGAGCCCCGAAAAAAAGTCTACCAAAAGACAATTCTTATCTATCAACCGCTTTTCTGGGAACCCATATAAAAAAGCCTGCATCGTAATACAGGCTTAGGGATACAAAATAACTGTTATGAAAAAAATAAACTATTTAAGAATATTAAAGTCCTTTAATTCATCTATTTAACCATTGGATATTAAATGATTTTTACGAGTATACTTATTTAATGAACATCCCAGAATACTTTAGTAGTAAGCTTATCTCCCCCGATGGCAGTGGCAGCTTTATTATAATTTGCGCCGTTGGTAGTAGCTTCCAATGTTGGATACTGCAGCCTTACCGGTACTTTTCCTCCGGCATTTGCAATGGCGGTAGGCGGAGCCTGTAAGGCGGGATAGTCAAGACGCCGGTAAAAATTCCAGGATACTACAGGCTGATTATACATTGCGACCCATGCCTGCTCTCCGATAGATTTTTTCCAGTTTGCTGCATTATATGCATGATCCTGCAGGTAGTTCTGGGCATCCTGGGATGAAATTCCCCATTCCTGAAATGAAGCCAGAACAGCAGTATTATATAATGGTGCTGGGCTTCCGCCAATTCCAAACCGTGCAGCCGCCTCAGCCAGATAAAATGCTACTTCTGTAGAAGTGATAAGATTTCCGGCAGTCTCCGGAGTATAGGCAAAAATTCCGGGTGCTGAAAAATCAGAAAAAATTCCGGGAAGACCTATGACCTGGCCGATATAAACCCCGTCCACATCCTGAAAGTATTTGGAAACTCTGGGATCAGAAGTCGTATTGAGATAATCTATGAATGGTTTTCCTCCAAAGAAATCGTTTCGCCCGCTATTCACAAGGTTTTCATACAACGGGTTAAAATTAGGAGTTTCCGTCTGGTATCTGAAAACAGCATTCTGAGATTGATCAGTAATTACTCCTCCGGCAATGGCAGCATTGATGGTGGATTGGGCAAGACCGGGATTCACATCTGAAACAGCAATTCCCAGCTTTAAAAGAAGTGAATTTCCGAATTTTTTCCATTTTCCTATATCCCCTCTGTAAAGAATATCTCCGGGACCAAAAGTTCCTTCCCCCTCCTGAAGATGCTGAACATCAGTTTTTACACGGGTGATCAGGCTCTCATAGATCTTGGCATCATCATCATAAACAGGAAGCGGGAATTTCGCATTATTCAGTGCCTGGGTATATGGGATATCTCCGAATGTATCGACCAGGGTCTGAAATGTATAGACCATCAGAAGGTCTATAATTGCCATCTGATTCTGTTTTTTTGCAGGCCATGTACTGATCTCCGAAGCACCGGGCTGATATTGTTCCAGCAGTTCTTTAGCTTTATTCAGGTTGTTCAGCACATTTACATACGTATCTGCCCAGACAGTATTAGAAACATTTCTTGCAGTAAAATTATAATTGCTTTCACTTACATAAGTGACCTCCTGCCAATATTGCATGGTAAGGCGGAAATTATTTTCGTTGACACTCGGAGTGGTCATATAATCACTCAATTCTTTTTCAGCATATGTCAGAAGGGGCTCAGGAGCCATATCATAAGCAACACTCGGATCATCGTTTACACTGTCTGATGTACAGCCGGTTAGTATCAGTGCAAAAAAGGAACTTATTATAATGTAATTTTTCATTGGGGTAGTTTTTAAAAATTAACTTTCAGATTGAATGCAAAATTTCTGGTTGATGGCATTACGCCTGATTGGTATCCCTGGATACTTCCTGAAGACAATCCCGCTTCCGGATCTGCAAAAGGAAGGTTTTTATGAATAATCCAAAGATTGCTGCCCGTAAGTCCCAGAGTAAGGCTCTGAATTCCTGTATTTTTCAAAAATTTGCTATTGTTGAAAGTATAGGATACCGATACCTGACGAAGTTTTATAAAACTCGCATCATAGACAAAAGCAGCTACCGGGGGATCTGTTTCAAGTACCTGGCTGGACATCGAACGGTCAAGGCGTATGGTATTGGGAATATAATGTCCCGGATTATTAGGATCTTCCATAACTCCGGGTAAAATTACCCCTCCTCCGTTTTCAAGTGTGTTTCTGATAGGATTTCCCAGATCATTTAAACCTACCGAATCAGGATATAATCCGGTTCCATAGCCGTAATACTGATCCAGGGAAAATATTTTACCTCCTTTTTTCCAATCAATCTGAAAGCTTAAATTAAAATTTTTATAGGTGAAAGAATTGTTCAGTCCCGCTACAAAATCGGACTGAAAGCTTCCCAGGTTATGATTGCTGTCATCCGTATGAAGGTAAGCACCATTTGCACCTATAATCTTATTCCCGTTAGGATCATATACAAAATCCGCTCCCCAGATACTTCCATACTCTTCATTAAGAGGCGCATTAATGGTGATTCCTCCCTGCAATGAACCAATTGTAATGTTTTCAATTCCTTCACGCAAAGCAGTTACTTTTGTTTTAGGATTGGACCAGTTCATCATCATATCCCACGTAAAATGATCAGACTTTAAAGGCGTAATATTTAATGACAATTCCAACCCTTTTGTCGTAAGTTCTCCCGTATTCTGAATTTTAGCTGCCGATCCGGTTGCCAGAGAAATAGGAAGCGGAAGAATCTGATCAAAGGCCTTATTTCTGAACCAGGCCAGATCAATCCCCAATCTGTTCTTGAAAAACTGAAGCTGGGTTCCTATTTCTAAATTCTTCAGTTTCTGTGGAAGAAGGTCTGCATTTCTTAATGTCGTATTATAAGCGTAAACAGGATTATTTCCAAAAGAAGCCTGAGCAATATACCGGTTTCTTAACTGATCTGCACTGGTATCCGAACCTACTTCTGCATAAGCCGCCCTGACCTTACCAAAACTTAACCATTGCTGCTTTAACAGGTTAGAAAACACAATACTTGCTGAAACAGATGGATAATAATAGGTTTCTTTTCCTTTAGGTAATGCTGAAGACTGATCCCTTCTGAAAGTCCCTTCAATATAATACGTATTCTTATATCCAAGAGAAGCCTGAACAAAAGCTCCGTAAACATACTTTGTATTATCGGTAACAATAGGTTTGGCGGGCGTAGCTGCAGAATTGGAAATGGTATAGAGATCCGGGATATAAAGCCCTCCTGAAGTAGTCTGTGCATTGGAATAATTGGACTGGACATTGATATTACCTCCTAACAATGCCTGAATATTCAGATCTTCAGTAATATTCTTTTTATAGGTCGCTATCAGATCATAATTTGCTTCCGTAAAACGAAGGTTCGTAACGGCATAGCCAGATGGCTGTTCTATGGGATTAAAGCTGAAAAAAGCCGGAATAGATCCTACAGCTCTTCTTTCTTCAGTGATCATGCTATATCCGTCAATTCCTACCCTTCCCAGTATATTGATATTCTTTGAAAGGTCATAGCTCAGGCTGAAATTCCCTGCAAAACGCTCCCGTTTGTCATTCTGATAATTCTTATACCGGGTAAAATAAGGATTATCCCAATAGGCAGGAAAAAGGATATCAGGCTCCTGTATATTCCAGGTATAGTTTTTATCAAAAGTTCTGAACAGGTATTTCTGATACTGGATATCAACATTGGTAGGCCACCATTGCCGGAAATTTCCCATAATATTATCCGTATAGCCTGTGGAATTCCTTCCTTTTGTACTTTGTGTAATATAGTTGGCAAAAATGGTTGCAGTAAGCTTATCCGTAATTTTATAAGAAGCATTCCCTCCAAAGTTATTTTTCAGTAAGGAAGAATTGGGCATAATATCAGTCGCATTGGTATTGGAATAGCTTAATCGGAATGTTGCTTTTTCATTTCCGCCGCTTAACGAAATATTATTAACCTGATTAATGGCCTTTTCAAAAAAAGTGATAGGTCCGTTTTTTGCCATTACCCACGGGCTCTGCTTACCATAGTTTCTGGATCCGGGGATAAAGGCATCATATTGCCATACCATAAGGTTCGGATCATAAGGTGCTCCATAGGAAGCATCATGCCCGAATATCGCCATTGGCTGATTCTGGTAAACGGCAAAAAGGTTTCCTAAATACCCTTGTCCGTATTGGGTCTGGTATTCAGGGAAAGTAGATTTGTCAACAGTTGAAACGGAAATACTTCCACTATATTCCAACCCTACACCCTGTGTATTTTTCTTTCCCTTTTTTGTGGTAATAATAACCGCTCCGTTTTGAGCTCTTGAGCCATATAAAGCAGTAGCCGCAGCCCCTTTTAATACGTTTACCGTTTCTATATCGTTGGGATTGATATCCGAAACAGGGCTTCCATAATCATAGCCTCCTCCACCATTCTGCTGAAATGCAGAATTGATATTCCTGTTTATGATAGGAACACCATCCACTACAAAAAGAGCCTGATTATCGCCAAGTATAGATTTATACCCCCTGGAAACAGCATCTACTGATCCCCCGAAATTGGTCGACTGCCTGATCTCAAGACCAGCCACTTTTCCGGAAAGGTTATTCAGAAAATTGGTTGTAGGATTCTTGTTGATCTCATCTCCCTTTACTTCCTGTGTAGAATATCCAAGAGATTTTTTTTCCCTTTTTATTCCTAAAGCAGTAACAACGATCCCTTCAATATTCTGTGTGGTCAGGGTATCCTGCTTTCCCTGGCTGAAATATGCTTCACTTCCTATGAAAAAAGCAACTCCGGCACTTAATAGTTTTAACCGATATTTCATAATTATTGATTTTTGTAAACTTGATTGTCTTCAAAATTCAATAATTAGTGAAGATTATGACCAACCAGGCCTATCAACAGCCTGATAACGTCTACTAAAAATCAAATGCTAAAGTTCCAATGAAGGTTTATAGGTCCTGCCTATCGGAAGTTTTTTACCGTTGACCTGAACCATATTGGCGGATTTTATTTCAATTTTAGACCTGGAAACAATATATGATTTATGGATGCGGGTAAAAATTTTGGAATTCAGGCTAGCTTCTATTTTACTGATAGGCATTTTAAAGGTGAAGGTCTCAGATTTTGTATGAATATTGATATATTCTCTTAAACTTTCGATGAAAAAGATATCATGTAAGATAATTTTGACCTGTTTTTTGCCACTGCTGATGTAAATATAATCACGGTCTGCCAGTTCCAGTAAAGCATCTTCAGCCTGTATCAAATGTTTGAACTTTCCAATAGCCGTAAGAAATCTGTCATAAGGAATGGGCTTCATCAGGTAATCTGCAATATCCAGTTCATATCCTTCTACAGCATACTGATGATAAGCTGTTGTAACAATCACAAATGGAGGATTTTTCAATTTCCTTAAAAAATCAAACCCTTTAACCACAGGTAAATGAAGGTCTAAAAACATGAGATCTACATCATGAATACTCAGAAGATTACTTGCATGTACGGCATCAGCACATTTTCCTACCAGGTTCAGTTCTTCATCACGGGAAACAAAGCTTTCCAGGATTTCTGCAGCAATAGGTTCGTCTTCTACAATAATGCAGTTGTACTTTTTAGGAGTTGAATGTATCATGGAAATTAATGGTTAGTTTTACAATATATTTGTCGCTTTTATCTTCCACAGTAAGAATGTGCTCCGGATACAAAAGCTCAAGCTGTCTGCGGATATTTCTTAGTCCTATTTTGGTAGAATCCTGATGGGCTTTCCCTTCCTTGGAGTTTTCAATGGAATAAAAAAGAATTTGATCTTTCAGCTGGATATCAATATTGATATATGTATTTCCAAGACTTTCAGAAACGCCGTGTTTGAAAGCGTTTTCAACAAACTGAATCAGTATAAGCGGAGAAATTTCCTGAGAGGGATTATCAATATTTTCATGAAACTGAACAGTAAGATTATGATGACGGATCTTCTGGATCTGAATAAAATCTTTAATATTTTCAATATCTTTTGCAAGGGAAATATTCTTTTCGGCCGCTTCATAAATATTGTACCGCATGACTTTTGAAAGCTGCAGAATAACATCAGGTGTCTCATCTGCTTTTTTTAAGGCCATTCCGTAAATATTATTAAGCGTATTGAAAAGAAAATGCGGATTGATCTGGGCTTTTAACATACTGAGTTCCTGGTCAAGCTTTTCTGATTTCAATTGTGAAATTTGCTCTTTGAGGATATTTTTCTGCCGTGTGATCTCTATACCAAAGATGAGCCCTGTCATAAAAATCAAATCCATAAATGAGTTGAACGCTACCAGCCCGTTCATGTAGCCGGATGGTTGCCTTCCGTCCAGGGTTTCCATAATACCATAGATATGCGGATAAATCAGATAATGGGTATAAAACCTGTGGACCAGTACTGCTGCGAATACAATAATACTACATAGAATATATTTAAATACTCTCTTGAGATGTACCTTTTCATACACAAACAATAAAGAATAAGCTAATGGGATTTTAACCAGAAAATAAACCAGTTCAAGAGCAAGACTGTTTTGGAGTCTCAGCTGCCATTTGAAATCAGGAAACTGGAATCTCGACCAGTAAAAATCAAGATATACCTCCAGAATATAATATAATATCCAGAAGGCCAGGTGAATCTGTAACTTAGACCTTTTGCTTGATTTCAAATCCTTTATCATTTTAATACAAAGTAATATTGTTCAGCCAAATATAAAAATATTCAGTCTACGAAATCAGTGCAGACGTCTACAAACTGCTTATTTTTTACCCATCAGGGAAATAGAGCTCCAGGAAGTAAATAGACAGATAATTTATAAAATTCTATCAATAACATACTCTATTTGAATGGTTCAGGCAGCACCCCTATCAGCCTTAACCGCTTTTCCAAATCGTATTCCGGGATAGATAAGATTGAAAAAACCAAAGATCAGCAGAACATTAAATTCTATCCCGTTACTGCCTCCGCCTACCACAAACCACCCATTCTGCCAATGGACATAGTAGATGCCGAAAGCAAAAATCAAAATGTTCAGTATCGCAACGGGCCTGATACATTTATCAATCCAGATTAAAGGTACTGAAACAAGGTGAGTCAGTTTAACTGCCCACGCGAGGTATAACCCAAACGGGCTGAAACCTATCGTATCCAGATACTGAAGTCCAAAATTATTTACATCCCCACTGGAAATAGAGATTACACTATGCATCAGTAAAATAACTGACAACACAAAACGGAGGAAGAAATTCTTTTTCATAAGACTAAAGTATAAACAGGAAAACAATCCTGTTAAATACTGTATATCAACAACTTTTAACTATAGATGAATGCAAACAAAAAGAGCAGTAATGGATTACTGCTCTCTGAATATATGGGATTGTGTCTTAATTCTGATTGAGATGTTTTTTTAAAAACTCTTCCAGATCTTTGCCATGAAGGTTTTTGGCTAAAATCACTCCTTTGCCGTCTATAATGACATTAAAAGGGAGTTCTTCAATTTCATAAGATCTGGCTACCGGGCTCTTCCAGAATTTCAGATCACTTACCTGTATCCAGTTGATATTAAAACGGTCTATTGCTTTTTGCCAGCTTTCTTTATTTTTATCCAGAGAGACTCCCAGGATCTCAAATGTATTATTTTTTACCTGATCTGAATAAGTATTGTATATTGTTTTTAACTGAGGCTGTTCCTCCACACAAGGAGCGCACCAGGTAGCCCAGAAATCTATTAATACGGTTTTACCTTTTAAAGTTGAAAGCGAAAAGGATGTTCCGTCTGCTTTAGGCATCATAATTTCCGGGGCCTGCTTTCCTACCTCTATGGTATGGGTCTGAGCAATTCCGTAACCTGAAAAAATAATCAGGAACAGTAAAATAATGTTGGTCTTCATATTAATCATTTGTAGGATAATCTTTATCCAGCCAATCGGTTTTTATATTTTTGGGAAGATTCAGAAGTTTAGCATTTTTGAAGCCCATTTCCATTAATAATCCAAATGCCGGACGAATATTGGGACATTTCACAAACGGACAGCATCCGCAGTAGATGACAATTTCTTTATCTTTAGGAATCCCTTTAAGATAGCTTCTTAACTTTTCCAGATTTTGCGGCTCATGGGTTGGTCCTATATCTACGGAACCTTTGATAATTGCTTCCGGCCCTACTGAAATAATAAGCAGATCTTTTGTTTTCTGCTGTACAATTCTGGAAGCCAATAATGCCGGATCCATAAGCTGACTGTCTTTCCAGGGATCCTGCTTTTGCTGTGCCTGGCTGAAAACAGAGCAGACAAAGCATACCATAATGAACAAATACTTCATACTTCTATTTTTCACAAAGATAAAAATGTTTACCGATCTGATGTAATCAGAACAAAGAAGTTGTAAATTCCTTTAGTCCTGCTGACAGAACGGAGCACATAATATTTCCGGTTTTGCATGTCTTGTAAAGAGTAAATATTTTATACATTTATGTAAAGTATTGTTTAATAAAAATACCCTTTGAAATGGAAGATAATTTCCAACCTGATGCGATTATTATCGGAGCCGGACTGGCAGGTCTTACCGCTGCTATGGAAATAACCAATGCCGGAAAAAAAGTGCTTTTACTCGACCAGGAAACCGAAGAGAATATAGGCGGTCAGGCATTCTGGTCATTCGGAGGTCTTTTTCTGGTCAATTCACCCCAGCAACGGAGAGTTGGCATCAAAGATTCATATGAGCTGGCTTTACAGGACTGGAAAGGAACTGCCGGATTTGATCGTAAGGAAGATTATTGGCCCCGGAAGTGGGCAGAAGCGTACCTCAAATTTGCTGCGGGTGAAAAATACAACTACATTTCCCGATTAGGAATTAAGCTTATGTTTATGGTAGGCTGGGCTGAACGTGGCGACGGCTCTGCAATGGGCCATGGAAATTCAGTTCCCCGCTTTCATGTAAGCTGGGGCACAGGAACAGGAGTGGTAAAACCTTTTGTAGAAAAAGCTTATCAGGCCAGGGAAAAGGGGCTTTTGAAAATGAAATTCAGACACAGAGTAGCTGAATTGGTTGTAGAAAACGGAAAGGTAAAAGGTACTAAAGGAGATATCCTGGAAGAGGATCATAAAGAACGAGGAATAGCAACAAACAGAAATATAATTTCGCAGTTTGAATATCATGCACCCCATATTATTGTTGCTTCAGGAGGTATTGGGGCCAATCATAACCTGGTGCGGGAGAACTGGCCTGAAAGGCTCGGACGAGCTCCTGAAAATATGGTGTGTGGAGTTCCGGATTACGTGGACGGAAAAATGATAGCAATCTCAGAAAAAGCAGGAGCTCATATTATTAACCGCGATAGGATGTGGCATTATACGGAGGGAATACAAAACTGGAATCCCATCTGGAGCAATCATGGAATCCGGATATTACCAGGCCCCTCTTCTTTATGGTTTGATGCTCTCGGCAACCGGCTTCCGGCACCTTTTCTTCCGGGGTTTGATACTTTAGGGACTTTAAAATATATACAGGATACGGGATATTCCTATTCCTGGTTTATTCTGACACAGAAAATTATCAGGAAAGAATTTGCCCTTTCCGGTTCTGAACAGAACCCGGACATTACCAATAAAGATTATCCTCTTTTTCTGAAAAGAATTTTTGGAAAAAAAGCTCCCGGACCGGTAGAAGACTTTAAAGAACACGGAAAAGATTTTATTGTCTCGGATCATCTGAAAGATTTAGTAGACAGGATGAATCAGCTGTCCGGAGATCATCTTCTGGATTATGAAAAAATAAAGTCACAGATAGAAGCCAGAGACAGAGAGCTGAATAATAAATTTTCAAAAGATACCCAGGTTAATTATATCCGGAATACCCGGAACTATTTAGGAGATAAACTGGGACGTGTTGCTACGCCTCATAAAATTTTATCACCAGAAAACGGGCCTTTGATTGCTGTACGCCTTAATATTCTTACCCGTAAAACATTAGGAGGGATTAAAACTAATCTGAACAGCCAGGTTCTAAGGGAAGATGAAAGTGTTATTGAAGGACTGTTTGCCGCAGGAGAAGTAGCAGGGTTTGGTGGTGGCGGAATGCATGGATACCGCGCGCTGGAAGGTACATTTCTTGGAGGCTGCATTTTCTCAGGAATGAAAGCCGGCCAGTATATTGCCGGACTTAAATAAAAAAATACTATGATGAACAGCTATTTTAATGATAAAGTGATCTGGATAACAGGAGCATCATCCGGAATTGGTGAAGCTTTAGTTAAAGAGCTTGCAGTAAGCACAAATGCAAAAATTATCCTTTCTTCCCGCAACAAGGACCAACTAGAAAAGGTGGCTGAAAAAGCAGGCCTCTCAGATAACCGGTATGCTGTACTTCCTTTGGATCTGATGAATTATAAAGAAATGACCTCAACTGCCGGTAAAGCAATAGAGCAATTTGGTAAAATTGATATCCTTATTAATAACGCCGGTCTGTCTCAGCGTTCTTTAGCTATGGAAACCAACATTGAAGTAGATAAACGGTTAATGGATATTGATTACATTGGAACCGTTGCACTTACGAAGGCCATAATTCCTTTCATGATAAAAAATGGTGGCGGTCATATTGCCGTTGTTTCCAGTCTTATGGGGCTGTTCGGTGCACCGATGCGCAGCGGATATGCCGCTGCCAAACATGCACTGCATGGTTTTTTTGACTCTTTAAGAGCAGAACTATTTGATAAAAATATTAAGGTAACCATCATTTGTCCGGGATTTATACAAACCAATATTTCTATACATGCTGTTACTGGTGATGGTTCATTGCAGGGAACAATGGATGATGCAACCCGTAAAGGAATGCCCGCAGACCTGTTTGCAAAAAAAATGCTTACTGCCATTGGAAAATGCAGAAACCAAAAATCAATTGGAGGTAAAGAAGTAATAGGTGTCTATCTTAAAAGATTTTTTCCGGCTCTTCTCACAAAAATAGTTCGTAAAGCAAAAGTAGTTTAGCTGCTGTATTATTAACAGCCAGACTTTTCCATAACATAAAAGATCACCATCCGACCTGAATGATGATCTTTTATAATGAAGTAAAAGGCGTAATTCATTTTACCTGTAATCAGGTGTTTGCGCCTTTTCATAGATCAGACCTTCAGCTTTAAGTTCATTCCAGAAATCAGGAGGAATCACTGTATTAAGCCCTTCCACATTATCCCGGACCTGTTCCGGCTTACCGGCTCCCGGAATGATGGATGCAAATTCATCCGCTGCAAGAACAAACTGAAGCGCAGCATGCACAATATCAGTATCATATTTCTTTGCAATTTTCCTCATTCGTTCCCGCTTCTCTTCCATTCCTTTAGGAATAACTTCTTTATAGTTATACCGTTCCCTTCCCGCTATATATCCTGAATTATATCCTGCTCCGGAAACCAGTTTAACACCAGCTTTTTTAACAGCCGGAAGAAGACGGTCTGCGGCATCTTCATGATCCAGGATAGAATACTGTGTAGCAGACAGGCAGATATCCGGATCTGCAGATTCAATACAGTCCAGGATAGGTTCAATCTTATTTACTCCCATTCCCCATGCTTTAATGACCCCCTGGTCCCGGAGCTCGGAGAGCACTTTAAAAGCTCCTTTTTTCGCCTGATCCAGAAAATAGGGATAACGGTCTCCTACCTGGTCCTCAGAAAGATCATGAATGTAGACAATATCAATATGGTCCAGCCCTGTTCTCTTCAAACTGTCTTCAATAGATTTTTTTACGGCATCAGCAGTATAATCGTGCCTGAAATCATAGTTTAAAGGATTTTTCCACATGGTTGGTGGCACTTCAGATTCAGGGACCTCAGTAAACAACCTTCCTACTTTGGTTGAAAATACAAAGCCATTCCTGTCCTGATTTTTCAGAAAATTCCCAAATCTCCTTTCACTCTTTGTCAGTCCGTACCAGGGAGAGGTATCATAATATCTGATCCCTGCATCCCATGCTGTCTGAAGTATATCAAAGGCCTGCTCATCGGTAATGTTTTCAAAAGCAGTTCCTATTGCTACCCCGCCTAATCCTAACCGGTGCTTTTCTGTAAGAATGTCTGTTTTCATATTATAAAATCTTTATGGTGTTCATAAATAAGCAACAAACATCGTGCAGACCTGATCCGGTGAAGATGAAGAATACAGAATTACAAATCCATCTCAAGGAAAAATCTGTTTGTTTATATTATGTTAAATATTTGATTTTTTGTTCTTTTGGTCCTGTTCTTGAATGAAATACAATACATCACTTCAATATCCACTTAATATGAAAAAACATATTCTAGTCGTAGGAGGAGGATTTGCCGGTATTAACTTTATCAAGTCCCTCAAGAACGATAAAAGGTTCAGAATTACCCTGGTAGATAAAAATAACTATCACTTTTTTCCACCGCTGATTTACCAGGTGGCAACTTCTTTCATAGAAGCATCAAATATCAGCTATCCTTTCAGGAAACTATTTTCTGAGAATAAAAATGTAAATTTTCATATGGGGAGTCTGATCAGGGTAAATCCTGAGAAGAAAACGATAGAAACAGACACAGGCACGCTTAGCTATGATTATCTGGTTCTGGCCCTGGGCACAGAGTCTAATTTCTTCGGGATGGAGAATGTAAGGAAGTATGCCTTACCAATGAAGAATATAGATGAAGCTCTTTATCTGAGGAATCATATATTATTAACCCTTGAAGAGGCAGCCAGAAATAAAGATATAAAAGAAGCAGAAAAATTACAGAATATTGTGATTGCAGGAGGCGGTCCTACCGGAGTTGAACTTGCAGGAATGCTTGCTGAAATGGGACGTTATGTTGCCCAGAAAGAATATCCGGAAATTAAATTTAGCCTGTCCAGCATCTACCTGATTGATGCTCTTCCTTCCCTCCTTTCTCCTATGAGCAAGCTGGCACAGCAAACAGCTTATGAAAAACTGAAAGAACTGGGAGTTAAAATTCTTCTGAATGTTTCTGTAAAAGATTATGTAAACTGTAATGTGATCTTAAGTGACGGAAAATCAATAGCAACGGAAACCCTGATCTGGACTTCCGGTGTCATTGGGAGGGAAATCCAGGGATTACCTGAAGAAAGTATCGGCAAAGGCAGACGGATATTGGTGGATGCCTACAATACTGTAGCGGGAACAGGAAATATTTATGCTGTGGGAGATATTTGCCTGATGCTTTCAGAAGAAAAATATCCGAAAGGTCATCCACAGCTCGCTCAGGTTGCCATCCAGCAGGGAAAAAACCTGGCCGCAAACTTTAAACGGATAGAAGATGGTAAGGTGCTGGAGCCTTTTCATTATAATGATAAGGGAAGCATGGCTATTATCTCAAAATATAATGCTGTGGTGGACCTTCCGAAGTCTTCTTTTAAGGGCTTTGTCGCCTGGCTGACCTGGCTTTTTATTCATATTATTCCCCTTGTAGGATTTAAAAATAAAGTACAGCTGGCATTAGACTGGTTCCGGTTATTTATTACCAATAACCCTTCTATCAGGCTTATTCTTATGCCTAAACGAAATACGGGAGCAGACAGCTATCAGAGAAAATCAGAACGCACTTAAATCTATCATATTATGAAAAATAGCAGAAAGCCTCCTTTTTTTGGAGAAACAGTTGTCATTACCGGCGCTTCCAGCGGGATTGGTAAGGCTACAGCGGAAGCATTTGCAGAACAAGGTGCAGACCTTGTCCTGGCAGCACGGGGTGAAGAAGCACTTAAAGAGACAGCAGAGATATGCAGGAAACTGGGTGCTACAGTGATTGCTGTACCTACGGATACTTCTGTTGCTGAAGAAGTGCAGAATCTCGTTAAAGAAGCCCTTGAGTTTAGTGGTAAAATTGATTATTGGGTAAACAATGCGGGAGTTCTGGCTTTTGGAAAATTTGAGGAAATTCCTGTAGACGTGACCGATCAGATTGTTAAAACCAATCTTTTGGGATACATGCACGCTGCACATGCTGTACTTCCGGTTTTTAAAAAACAGAAAAAAGGAGTTTTGCTGAATAACATTTCTATTGGCGGATGGATGCCGGCTCCTTACGGAACAGCATATACTGCTTCAAAATATGGAGTACGCGGAATGGTGGAAACCTTACAGGGTGAAGTATCAGATTATCCTGATATTCATATCTGTGCGCTGTATCCGGGATTCCAGAAATCTTCAGGAATAGAACATGCCGCTAATTATTCAGGAATAAAACTCAGTACACCTCCTCCTTCTTTTGATCCACGGAAACTGGCTGAATCAATTGTAGAGACAGCTAAAAACCCTGTAGAAGCCTCTTATCCGGACTGGTCTGCTGTTGTTTTTAAAAATCTATATGAAATGTTTCCAAGTATGATCCGGTATGTTTCATCTGCCGGAATGCGGATGGTTTTCAGGAAAGCCAACAAAGACAAAAACAGTGATGGAAATATCCTGGACCCCTCTGCCGGAAATATGGGAATAGACGGAAAAGCTTTATTTTCGGTTTCTCCCAGACTGTTAAGCTGGACAAGTATAGGTCTTATGGGGATTGCTGCAGCTGGTCTATTGCTTTACAGAGGATCAAAAAAATCAGAGGGGATTTTATAAAATTTAATTTACCGGTACTTTCAATAAACACCCGGATTATATTCCTTTTTAATCTTAAGGTTTCTGAGGACGCCAGGCAAAAGTAAAAGAAATTGATTATCAGAGTTTTATTCGTTTTTATAAAATTGAATAAAGGTCAGTCCGGGCATTTTTGTAAGATATTTCATAAATTTACAGAACTGTATCAGATTGAACAGGATTAAATTTTTCCCAGGTGAAAATTCACAACAAAAAAAAATACCTTAGTTTCCTTAAATTTAAAAGAGATTTCCAAAAATATGGATTGGAAAAAGCACGCAGTTATGAACTGATCCTGCATTGGCTGAATAACAGATTGAGCCGGAATCAGTTTCTTGTGCTTTCGGGTATTCTTGTAGGATGTACAGCCGGACTTGCGGGGGTGATCCTTAAGACCCTGGTACACAATATCCACTATTTTATAACCAATAAAGTTCACTTTGAATACCAGATATTATTTTATATTGTCTTTCCTTTCCTGGGTATTGTTTTAACGACACTTATTGTTCTTACATTATTTAAAGGGCAGGACAGAAAAGGAATTGGTGCGATTCTTTATGAGATCGCCCAGAACTCCAGTATTGTGGCTTCTGTTAAAATGTATTCGCAGGTTATACAAAGTGCTATTACCGTTGGATTGGGAGGTTCTGCCGGACTGGAAAGTCCGATAGCCGTAACGGGTGCTGCTA
This sequence comes from Chryseobacterium flavum, assembly GCF_003385595.1. GTDB lineage: Bacteria > Bacteroidota > Bacteroidia > Flavobacteriales > Weeksellaceae > Chryseobacterium > Chryseobacterium flavum. The sequence continues at coordinate 147,691 of NZ_QNUE01000010.1, forward strand.
TTGGTTCCAATTATGCCCAGACCTACAGGTTAAGTTACAAAGAGCGTACTTTGTTGCTGGCTGCGGGAGCTACTGCAGGGATAGCTTCTGCTTTTAATGCGCCTATTGCCGGTATTATGTTTGCCTTTGAGATTCTCCTGACAGGCGTTGTGTTTACAGATTTTATTCCTTTAGTTGTGGCTGCGGTTTGTGGAAGTCTTTTATCCAGAATTTTACTTCAGGAAGATGTTCTTTTCAGATTTTACACCAGAGAAGCCTTTAACTATAAAAATGTTCCCTATTATCTTATCCTGGGGATCGTAACAGGATTATATGCCCGTTATTTTGTAATCATTTCTCAAAAGGTCGAACATTTTATAAAAGGGCTTCAACTTTCAAAGATGCGCAAAGCAATGTTCGGCGGAGCGGTTCTTTCATTCCTTTGTATCCTTTTTCCTCCCTTATTTGGTGAAGGATATGAAACTGTAAAGGCATTTACCAGCGGAAACACTTATTCAATTATTGAAAACAGTTTTTTCAGATATTTTGAAATCGGGGACTGGACCATCATTATATTTTTAGTACTGGTTTTGCTTTTAAAAGCCTTTGCCACATCTTTTACCATATTCAGCGGAGGTAATGGAGGAAATTTTGCTCCTTCTCTTTTTGCAGGAGGTACTCTGGGATACTTGTTTGCTTTAATTTGCCAGCATTTAGGTTTTACGGATGTTCCGGTAACCAATCTTGTCCTCGTAGGAATGGCAGGCGCCATGAGTGGTGTATTGTATGCTCCGCTCACCGCTATCTTCCTGATTGCGGAATCAAGCTTTGGATATGACCTCTTTATTCCCCTGATGATTGTATCCGTAATGTCTTATCTTATTGCAAAATGGTTCTCTCCTATTTCTCCTGAGCTGAAATCTCTGGCGGATGAGGGAAAAATATTTACCAATAAGCATGATAAGAACCTGCTTTTCGCTTTACGGACAGAAGATTTTATCGATAAGTACTCACAGACAATCAGTGAAAATTCTTCTATTGAAGACCTGTTTGAACTGGTAAAAAACGGAAATAAAAATATATTCGCCGTAGTGGATGACCACAGGAAACTAAAAGGGATCCTCACTCTGGATGATATCAGGCCTTACCTTTTTAATAGAGAAACAGACTCCTCGCAAATGGTATTTCAGGTAATGAAAGCGCCTCCTGCCATACTTTATCGTAAAGATAAACCGCTGGAAATCCTCCAGACCTTCGATGATACCGGAGTATGGAATCTTCCGGTAGTGAGTGAGAATAATGACTTTATCGGATTTATTTCCAAATCTTCAATACTGATGAGCTACAGGCAGCTCCTGAAAGAATATTCTGAATGATGAACTTTTCAAATTCAGATGAGATTAAATTCCTCTGTATGACCATTGTCCTGTGATCATAACAATTCATGTTATAAAATAAGTTCATTATTTGTATTTTTACTGATATTTTTTGGAACATATTTTCCGGATCTGCAGATTTAAAACAGTCACACAAACTTTTATAATGGGACAGCTTAGTTTATTTAATATGGAGGAATACTACCGGTTTCCAACAGAGCTTTTGGAATACACGGAACATTTTTTAACTGAAAATGAAGCTTCAGTACTTGAAACACTACTGATGAATACAGCTCCCTGGAAACAAAGGACCCAACAAATGTATGATAAAATGGTTCTTACCCCACGCCTGACAGCCTGGTACGGCAATGTAGATAAGACCTACCAGCTGGCAGGAACCCGTTTTGAAGTAAATCCGTGGCTGCCTGAATTACTGGATCTGAAGCAGCGAATTGAGAAGAGTACCGGATATGAATTCAACTCAGTTCTTTTAAACCTGTACCGTGACAGGAATGATTCTGTAGCCTGGCACCGCGACAGGGAAAGTGAACTGGGAAACCGACCCGTTATCGCATCGGTCAGCCTGGGACAGGTAAGGAATTTTGATTTCAGAAACGTGGATAATCATTCAAATAAATACAGTCTTCCTCTTCAACACGGTTCACTATTGATAATGAAAGGTGACCTTCAGGTAAATTGGGAACACCGTATTGCTAAGTCTGCTTTACCTATGAAACCACGGATCAATCTGACTTTCCGGTTGGTCCGGGAACTTCTTTGAATATTCCTTCATAAAAAAACCGCTCTTTTCAGAGCGGTATGTCTATATAACTTGCTTGCATCTTAGCAAGTTGATCCACATTCAAGTAATTTGATATGGATTACTCCATTGATTACACATTGAGTCTGGCATAATGCTGTTCCTACAACGTTACCTACGCCGCCAACAACTCCTCCTACTACATTACCAACACCGCCTACAACTCCTCCTACGATGTTACCAACACCACCTACAACTCCTCCTACTACACCGCCAAGGCCACCGATTAACCCTCCGATTGGATCTAGTAATCCGTTACCAGAAATAGTTTTTAACTCGTTTCTGTCTAATTTTTTTAAGTTTTTCATAACTATAATTTTATATGATTATTACATTACGAATATAAGAATATTAATAACAAG
>NZ_QNUE01000011.1 GCF_003385595.1 Chryseobacterium flavum
GTAAGCACTCTAAAAATACACCGCGGGATGGAGCAGTAGGTAGCTCGTCGGGCTCATAACCCGAAGGTCATCGGTTCGAGTCCGGTTCCCGCTACTAAGCCAGTGCTTTCGGTAAGCACTCTAAAAATACACCGCGGGATGGAGCAGTAGGTAGCTCGTCGGGCTCATAACCCGAAGGTCATCGGTTCGAGTCCGGTTCCCGCTACTAAGCCAGTGCTTTCGGTAAGCACTCTAAAAATACACCGCGGGATGGAGCAGTAGGTAGCTCGTCGGGCTCATAACCCGAAGGTCATCGGTTCGAGTCCGGTTCCCGCTACTAAGCCAGTGCTTTCGGTAAGCACTCTAAAAATACACCGCGGGATGGAGCAGTAGGTAGCTCGTCGGGCTCATAACCCGAAGGTCATCGGTTCGAGTCCGGTTCCCGCTACTAAGCCAGTGCTTTCGGTAAGCACTCTAAAAATACACCGCGGGATGGAGCAGTAGGTAGCTCGTCGGGCTCATAACCCGAAGGTCATCGGTTCGAGTCCGGTTCCCGGTACTAAGCCAGGGTTTTCGGTAAGGACTCTAAAAATCCAACCGGGGATGGAGCCGGAGGTAGGTCGTCGGGCTCATAACCCGAAGGTCATCGGTTCGAGTCCGGTTCCCGCTACTAAGTCAGTGCTTTCGGTAAGCACTTTAAAAATACACCGCGGGGTGGAGCAGTAGGTAGCTCGTCGGGCTCATAACCCGAAGGTCGCACGTTCGAGTCGTGTCCCCGCTACTAAGCCAGTGCTTCCGGTAAGCACTCTAAAAATACACCGCGGGATGGAGCAGTAGGTAGCTCGTCGGGCTCATAACCCGAAGGTCATCGGTTCGAGTCCGGTTCCCGCTACTAAGCCAGTGCTTTCGGTAAGCACTCTAAAAATACACCGCGGGATGGAGCAGTAGGTAGCTCGTCGGGCTCATAACCCGAAGGTCATCGGTTCGAGTCCGGTTCCCGCTACTAAGTCAGTGCTTTCGGTAAGCACTCTAAAAATACACCGCGGGGTGGAGCAGTAGGTAGCTCGTCGGGCTCATAACCCGAAGGTCGCACGTTCGAGTCGTGTCCCCGCTACTAAGAAGAGAAGCATAATATGTGCTTCTCTTTTTTTATTGACTAATGATAGCAGATTGTAGCGATTCACACCTTATCCGTATGTTGCTTTTTCCATATATTGTATTCTTTTTTCATGCAGTTTCCGCAGGGACGATAGTTGTTTTGCACCGCTTCTTCTGCGGAGCCAAAGAAAACCCTGTTTTCTTTCTTCATTCTTTTACCGGAAGTACAACGGAGCAATCCGTAGATCTTTAATTTTTTATTTCCCGCAAACCGGATTTCCCGGCTGTGGATTTTACTTTTTAAAGAAAAATCCGATAGTTGGGTGTGTTGTAGCATAAAAATAAATAAGATCTGGGTTAAGATATGGCATCATGGAAAATGATTCCTAATGTACAACGGGATCCCTCTTTTACTTCACTGACTCCATGCTTCACGTTTACCCTGTAATACCCTCTGAGTCCCTTTTCGGGTTTGAAATTTGTGGTAAAAATAAGGGCATCTCCTTTTTTGGGCTGTAAGACCACTGCCTTTGACTGGGCTCTTGGAATTTGTTGCGTGAGGATAAATTCTCCGCCTGCAAAATCTTTCTCCGGTTCATCCAGCATAAGTACGACCTGAATTGGAAAGTACAGATCACCATATAAATCCTGATGAAGTGTATTAAAGCCGCCTTTACCATATTTCAGGATTAAAGCGGTTGCTTTGTGCTGGCCATTATGGTGGCATTGTTTCAGGAATTCTTCATGGCGTTCCGGAAAAATTCTGTCGATCTGTAAAGCCTTAAACCAGGAGTTGGCAATAGGAACCAGATGAGGATAAATATAGGTCCTGATGGTTTGAATAAGTTCCGGCAGAGGGTAATTGAAATATTTATATTCACCTAAACCAAAACGATGGCGGGCCATCACCACTGTTTTACGGTATATGGGCTGATGGTAGCCTGATTTTAATATTTCACATTCTTTCTCCGGCAGAAAACCCGGAATATGAGCATAGCCGTTCCGGTGCATGGCTTCGGTGATCTGATGCCAGTCGATACTGTTGATCTTTTGGATAATATCTGTCATGTCATGATTTTACAGAACAAAGGTCCTGTTTTAAATGAAAATATAAAATCCGGAACATGTGATATTTTATCTGTACTGCGGGGAGAACGTATTTCTGGACCACCTCTATAAGTTATATCTGGATGATACAAACAGTATTGCTTAAAGCTAATTTTGTGGTGTTAATAAATATATATATAACGATGGAGTATACAATCAGAAAAGCAGGTCTTGAAGATCTTAACGAAACAGCCGGATTATTTAATCTTTACCGTATTTTTTACCGTCAGGAGTCAGACATGGAAAAAGGAAAAGCCTTCTTAAAAGAACGGTTTTTAAACGGAGAATCAGATATATTTCTTGCTATAGCTGATGGAAAGGCAGTAGGGTTTGTTCAGCTATATAAACTGTTTCATTATACAAAATTACAAAAACAATGGTTATTGAGTGACTTGTTTGTTCATCCTGATTATCGGAGCAAGGGCCTTTCCATAGCTCTAATAGACCGTAGTAAACAATGGTGTGAAGAAACAGGAGCTTGTGGTCTTCTGCTTGAAACAGAAAAAACAAATGAAATCGGGAATACACTCTACCCCCGGTGCGGATTTGAATATGACGGGACACATAACTACTATCACTGGTGGAAATAATACAGAAGGAAATTAAGTAGTATTATTTCTACATAATATATTATTTAATTCTACAAATATTGCTTCACAGATAAGAGATATAAACCTATTTTTGCTTTACTCTTTATCAGAATTTAGGACAGTTGATTATAGAGTGAAATGCAAAAAGATCTCCGCCTTATTTTCTACTTTTTCCCTACAGTTTAGGATTAATACCAGAAACTGCTTTTTAGGCGGAGATTTTTGCATCAAATAAAAAAGAGAACTATTTCTTAATAGTTCTCTTTTTTGTTTTTTTTATATAAGATTATATATTATTGAGCCAGTTGGTCAAAAGGAGTTAATTTATTATCATCAGACATAGTCTGATCTAAAAACTCTCTTTTCTGATTCGCTTTCATTCTTCCGGCAGCATCATTGGCGTTGAAATAGGCTTCACTTAACTTCGTTGCAATATCTGCAGGCTTGAAATCAAATTTTGTATCCCCTTCCACTCCTAAATATCCGTTTTTTCTGGTAAGGTTTGTAATGTAATTATTGTAATTGATTAATGTATTTCTCAGGTATTGGGTATGATATTCCATACATTTCTTTGATTTTTTAGAAGAGTTGTTCAGGATACAGTTTTTCATATTATTTCTGTATAAAAACCATTCAGATTCTAAAATTTTATATTCTTTACCTACTGCAATCTTTCCGTTTGTTAAAATGGTATTGTCACTTTCCTTAGTAGCAATAGCCTGAAGATGTTGAATTACTAATGGAACGGTAGCTTCAATCTTTGATTTTGTTTCCTTTAATACGCTGAGGTCAGCCGCCGGGGATTTTTTCTTTTGTGCCGTAGTAACGTTAAAAATGAGCAGCAATAGTACAATCAGTAAATTATATCTTTTCATGAGAAATTTTTAAAGCACTAAAATAAATATAATTTCCCGGTTTAAACAAATCCATTTTAATTTTATTTAATAAAAATTAACAAATCTTAAGAATTTATATAGGAAATAGCTTCTTTTTATATTGATCATACAGGTAATGAATTCTTATTGTTGATAAGTTAATATATTTTGTTTAAAATTATTTAATTGATTATCAGTTATTTATGTTTGTTTGTCTGATTATCACTAAAAAAATAGTTGTTCAGGTCAATTTTATTTCTACATTTGTATAACTAATTTCTTAGTGATATAAGATTAAAGGATTTTACGTCACCATAATAGATAAATGAAAAGGATATGAAAATTCAGACTCTAACAAAAGCAGAAGAACAGGTAATGCAGTATTTATGGAAAATAGAAAAAGGATTTCTAAAAGATATTCTGGATCTCTTTCCTGAACCTAAACCGCATACCAATACGGTTTCTACCATTTTAAAAGTGCTCAAGGATAAAGAATTTGTAAAATATGATGTACATGGCAGACAACATGAATACTACCCGTTGATTACCAAGGAGCAGTATTCAGGAAAGACTATGAAAAGTCTGGTAAAGAATTATTTCAAAGGCTCCTATAAAAGTGCTGTTTCATTCCTCGTGGAAAAAAATGAAATGACCGTACAGGATCTTGAAATGCTGTTAGATGAACTTAAAAAGAAAAACTAACATATCATGGAAGCAATACTTCTATACTTTGCAAAAGTAATTGTATGTTCAGGTGTAATGTTTTTATATTATCAGTTGTCTTTAAAAGACAAGACATTCCATCATTATAACAGATTTTATCTGTTGTCTGCGATGTTGATCTCGTTGCTGCTGCCCCTGATCAGGATTGATGACTTTACCATAGAAGTGAATAATGATGTTTTTATGCTTCTTGATAAGATTCAGAATTTTAATACAGAAAAAAAAATAGACCATGGTTACATTTATTTTAACATTGCTTTTTCAGCTCTGGGACTGGTTTCTCTCTATTTCCTAGGGAAGCTTGTCTATGGAATTTTCAAAATCCAGCAGTTTAAGAAGCAGTTTCAGAAAGAAAGTTTTGACGGGATCAATTTTTACCGTACAGACCTTAGCGAAGCTCCGTTCTCTTATTTTAAAAACCTTTTCTGGAGGAATGCTATTACCCTGCATTCTGATATCGGAAAACAGATTTTAAAGCATGAGATGGTGCATATCGAGCAGAAACATTCTTTTGATAAGATTTTTATCGAGATTATTACTTCTGTTTTATGGTTTAATCCATTTTTTCATATCATAAAAAAAGAAATTAATCTGATCCATGAATACCTGGCTGACAAAAAAGCCGTAAAACATTCGGACACCAAAGCATTTGCGCAGATGCTTTTAGCAAGCCACTTTTCCGGAACCCAGTTGCCTGCTTCCAGTCCGTTTCTAAGTTCAAACCTTAAAAAAAGACTTAAAATGTTACAAAAACCTAAAACCAAGTTCGGATATGCGCGAAGAATTTTTGCATTGCCCGTTTTATTTTCAGTAGCTTTTGCTTATATGGTAAATGCTAAGAATAAAGAAATTGAAGAAACCAACATCAATATTCAAAAAGCAGTTTCACAAATTCAGAAAGATACGGTAAGACCTGGAAAAATACAGTATGAAGAAGTTAAAAACCCAATACCAGAATTGCCTGAACTAAAAGCAAGATCGGCAGAAATTCAGAAAGAGCTCAATAAAAAAAGCAAAGAACTGAGTAAACTGAAACCTGAAACTTCAGCTTTTGATAAGAAAATAGAAGAAATAACGCTGCTTGCCTCAGAAATGGGGAAAATAGGGGATGAAACATCCAGGCTGGTAGATGGCTATTTCAAATCTCCTGACTGGAAAAATAAAATGGAAGCTCTGGACAATCTAAAAGTTGAAGTGCCTGATCTGCCTGACCTTGATCTTGATTTACCAGATCCTCCGTCACCACCGGATGCTCCGGATACTCCTCCGGGACCGCCAAAAGCACCAAGAGCAATTTATTTTAAAAATAATAACACAGTCTATTATAAGGATCTAAGTCCTAAAGAAAAAGCTGAAGTCCGCAGAGCAATGAAAAAGGCCCGAAAAGCAATGCAGGAAAGTGAAAAAGCAAGGATTGAGGGAGAAAAAGCTAGAATAGAAGGTGAAAGGGCTTTGATAGAGAGCGACAGAATCCGAAAAGAAGGCGATAGAATCAGGATTGAAGCTGAGAAAGCAAGAACAGAGGCCCGAAAAGTTGCTTTTGAAAGTATGGGGAACTTTAAAGAAATCCATTCGTTTAAACAGGGTGATGCTCCTAAGGTAATCATTATGAAAGCAGATTATATTAAAAGAGACGGACAGGGGAATCTTGCAGCCAGGGGAATTAAGCAATATAAAACAGATGGCTATGATGTGAGATACTTTATCAACGGCAGCGAAGTCTCAAAAGAAGAGATCAATACTTTTAAAGCTGAAAATATTGCAAGCATTAATGTGATCAAAGAAAATAAAATGAGAGGAATACCGCAAGCTGAAATAAGAATTCAGACAAAGAAATAAAGTTCCATTAAGCTTTGTCAATTTAATTGGCAAAGCTTTTTATAATGTTCAATATGAAAAATACAATTCTATTCTGTATGTTACTGGGGAGTGCTGTTAGTGCCCAGGTCAACAGATTTTTTTATGATTACAGGTTCATTCCTGACTCTAATAATAAGACGGAGGTAAAAACAGAAATGATGCTTCTGGATATCGATAAAAATGGTTCAAATTATTATAGCCATGATAAATTTGTTGCAGATTCTATCGGAAGGGCAGATCTTGAAAAACAGCTGAAAGCAGGCGGGGGAAGCATCAGTGTAAACAGAAGAGAGAAGCCGGGACAGGTCTCTTATAAAGTAACCAAAGAATACCCTGATTTTAAAACCTATCTTTTCAGAAATATTTCTGTAGACAAATATAAGATAAAGGAAGATAAAAAACCTGAGTGGAATATTTTACCGGATAAACAGAAAATAGGAGAATACAATGCACAGAAAGCAACCACCAGCTTCGGAGGAAGAGAATGGACCGCTTGGTTTACAACTGAGATTCCTTTTCAGGACGGACCCTATAAATTTTATGGATTACCAGGGCTGATTGTAAAGATTGAAGACGCTACAGGATCTCACAGTATGGTATTAGCAGGAAATAAAACAGTAAAAGCTACAGAGGCTGAAAAAGAGACACAGCTTCCTGAAAATGTAAAAATACTGGGTCTATTTGGTAAAGAGATAGAAGTAACAAAAGAGCAGTTCAAAAAAGCCTGGAAAGCTTATGTAAATGATCCTACCAAGAATATGAGAGAACTGATGATGAAGAATGGAGGAGATACAAACTCTAAAGTAGCATTTAAAGTGAAAACTGCAGATGGAAGGGAATTCTCAGATCCCAATCAGGTGTTCAGGGAGATGGAAAAAAGAACAAAAGAATCTCTTCAGAAAGATAATAATCCAATTGAACCGGACCTGGTAAATTAGAACTATATCAATTCATTTTATAACCAAAACAGGATGCATTTATGTATCCTGTTTTTCTTTTGTAATTTAAAATTACTGAATTTTAAATGCCGGATTGCTTACCTTTAAGTCTTAAATTCTAACACTTCGATCATTATGACAGAAAAGGAAAAATGTGCAGCAGGACTTTTATATAATGCTAACTATGATCAGGAATTAATTAATGAACGGCTTGCCTGTAAAGATTTATGCGGACAATATAATGAGCTTAAAAATTCTGACGAAGAAAAAAGGAACAGGCTGATCAGGAAAATTATAGGAAGCACAAAGGAAAATATTTGTATAGAGCCGGCATTCTGGTGTGATTACGGATATAATATTGAAGTTGGAGAACATTTTTACTCCAATCATAATCTTGTTATTCTGGATTGTGCAAAAGTGAAATTTGGAGATCATGTTTTCATCGGGCCAAACTGTAGTTTTTATACAGCGGGTCATCCGCTTGATCCAAAACAACGAAATGAAGGACTGGAATATGCTTATCCTATTACGGTAGGAGATAATGTCTGGATAGGGGGAAACGTTGTGGTCCTTCCGGGAGTTTCCATTGGAAATAATTCAGTGATAGGAGCGGGAAGTGTAGTTACCAAAAATATTCCGGATAATGTAGTGGCAGTGGGAAATCCGTGTAAAGTGGTGAAAATAATAGAATAAGATGATCGTCAGTAAATCTGAATAAAGAAGTCCCGGATTGTTCCGGGACTTATATATTTTAAAGTGCTGTCAGTTCTTATGCTAATTTCTGGGAATCTGCAATGAACTGCGCCAATCCGTTATCTGTTAATGGATGTTTTAATAAGCTAAGGATCGGAGGAAGCGGAGAAGTGATCACATCTGCTCCGATTTTTGCACAGTCAATAATATGCATTGAGTGGCGGATAGAAGCAGCAAGGATTTCCGTTTCAAACATATAGTTGTCAAAAATAAGTCTGATTTCCTGAATAAGATTTAATCCATCCGTTGAAATGTCATCTAACCTTCCAAGGAAAGGAGAAACATAGGTAGCTCCTGCTTTAGCAGCCAAAAGAGCCTGTCCTGCTGAAAAGATCAATGTACAGTTTGTTTTGATTCCTTTATCGGAAAAATATTTTAATGCTTTGATACCGTCTTTGATCATTGGGATTTTTACAACGATATTCGGGTGAATAGCAGCCAATTCTTCTCCTTCTCTGATCATTTCCTCATAAGTTGTAGAAAGAACTTCTGCCGAAATATCACCGTCTACAAGCTCGCAGATCGTTTTGTAATGGTTTTTGATTGCTTCAGCTCCCTGAATTCCTTCTTTAGCCATTAATGAAGGATTGGTAGTAACTCCGTCCAAAATACCAAGGTCTTTAGCTTCTTTGATTTGCTCTAAATTAGCTGTGTCAATAAAAAATTTCATTTCGTTAAATTAAATAGATTTATTTAAGCAAAGATAGGAGAATTAATTGAGTTATAAATGATGAAATAGAAATTATAAACTCAGAGATAAAAGAGTGGTGGGGAAGAGTTATATACAATGTCTGATATGATACAATATCTGATTCCAAGGGCTATCTGTTCATGAGCCTTTAATATCCGGATATATATATTGTATCAATACAATACAAATTATATTGTACATTTCCGGAAACAGATTACATTTGTTATTTATGAAAGAAAGAAATTTTACAGCAATATTGGAGATTATAGGAATCAATCCCTTTGTTTTTATTCCGGAAAATGTACTGGAACAGATCTTTCACGATTCGGGAAGGACGAAGAGCCCTATTCCTGTAAAAGGAACTGTAAACGGTAAAGAATTCAAACAGAACCTGATGAAATATCTGGGCGAGTGGAGGCTCTACATTAATCTGATGATGCTGGAAAAATCTCCCAGAAGAATAGGAGAAGTTATTGAAATTGTATTGGAATATGATGGTTCTGACAGGAGTATTTCCATTCATCCCAAGCTTGAACTGGCCATAAAACAAAGTTCGGTTGCCTCTGCAAATTTTGAAAAATTAATTCCTTCAAGAAAACAGGAACTGATCCGATATATCAATAATCTGAAGACTGAAGCAGCTATTGAGCGGAATATTGAAAAGATCATCCGGCATCTGCATGGTGAAGCAGATTTTTTTGGTAAGCAGATTGATTAACCGGCTGTCGTATAAAAATAAATCCGGAACATATTCCGGATTTATTTTTCTTATGAATTTAAAGTTTTGCTAAGCTTTATTGCATCCTGATTGGTTGGATCATACTGCAGAGATTTAGCAATGTGTTCTTTTGCTTTATTAGGATCGCTCTGTTGTTCTGCAAAAGCGAGATAGAAATAGGCATACGCCAGATTTTTCTTATTTTGTTCCACTTCTTCCGGTTTTACAGTAGCAATATATTTTTCATAAGCAAGTTTTGCATTGGCATCATCTTTTGCAGATTGATATGCATATGCCTGACTGTAATAAGACGGTGCCCAATCCGGTAACAGAGCTGATATTTTTTTCCAGGTATCAATAGCATTGGTCCAGTCTGAAGCTTCCTGATAAGCAGCAGCTAGTTTTGCCAATGATTCCGTATCTTTTGGATTGGCCTCAACTTGTTTTTTAAGACCTTCGATAGTGGAGTTACCTGCCTGAGCTGCAGTTGTATTAGCCGTATTAGCTGTTGCCTTGGCACTGTCTGTTTGAGTGGTTTGTGCATTTACAAAACTTGCAGTCCCTACAAGTATTAAACCTAAAAATAGATTTTTAATATTAACTTTAGCCATTTTCATAATCTTATATTTAAAAATTCTAAGTATCGAAATTCAAGAATAATTCCATAAAAAATCAAATTTTAGAAGCTTTAAGCTTTTTTAGAAAATATTAACGGATACATGAAATTTTTTATATGAATTTTTGATTCGTTCCTGTGGGGTTTTTATCTTTGCTATAACTTATAATATAATTCTTGTATGAATATCATATTGGCCTCAACATCCACATTATTCGGTGGAGAATATCTTGAATATCTTAGAGAAGAACTTATTCAGCTGTATAGCGGGATTGACGAAATTATATTTATTCCTTTTGCAAGACCCGGAGGTATTTCACATGATGAGTATACGGAAAAAGCACGTTCTTTTTTTGAAACGATCAACATCAATGTAAAAGGTCTTCATGAATTTGATAATAAAACGGAGGCATTGAATCAGGCAAAAGGCTATTTTACCGGTGGTGGAAATACTTTTTTACTGGTTAAAACTTTACATGAAGAAGGTCTTATGTCTGTTTTGAAAGAAAATGTAGCGGGAGGAAAATCATATCTGGGCTGCAGTGCAGGGAGTAATATCGGGGGGCAGAACATGAAAACTACGAATGATATGCCTATTGTTTATCCTCCGGGCTTTGACTGTATGGGGCTGGTTCCATTCAATATCAATCCGCATTATCTGGATCCAAATCCGGATCTGAAACACAACGGGGAAACCAGGGAAACCAGAATTAAAGAATTTCTGACTCAAAATGATATCAAGGTCGTAGGATTAAGAGAAGGTAACTGGATCAGAAGAAAAGGGGATATCATTACCGTTGAAGGGAGTGAACTGACAAGAATTTTTGAAAAAGATAAAGAGCCTTACGAAATAAAACCAGGAAGCGCTGTCTGACCTGTTGTTATAATACAAAGATTAAAGGCAATACGATAAGCTTTTATTTTAACTATATTTGATCTGAATTTATGACGTGTTTCAGCATTTGTCGTAACAATAAGTATTGTTATGGTAAGAAAGTGCTGAGTATGCCAGGCAATAAATCAGATCAGATCAAATAATAAACAATGAAAAAAATATTTGTGATTCTTTCCCTTTCTGTTCAGATTGTCTCTGCACAGAACATTGAACAGAAATTAGATAAAGTAACCAAAGATCTTATGGATTCTTCAGGGGCTGTTTCCTCCAGCTTATCTTTTTATGTTTCTGATGACAATGGAAATCTTATCTATGAATACCAGGGAAGCAAAGGTCTTTCAACAGCTTCCACACAAAAGATTTTTACAGCAGGAGCCGCGTTGGAAATATTAGGGAAAAGCTATACCTATACTACCACTTCCAGTTATTCCGGGAGCATATCCAATGGTATCCTGAACGGAAATCTGTTTATCAGTTCCAACGGAGATCCTACATTGGGAAGTTGGCGCTACGATGCGTACAAACCTGAAAATTTTAAAAACAAATTTATAGAAGCTGTTAAAAATTCCGGAATTACCAAAATATCCGGAGACCTGATTATTGATGATTCTTATTTTGATCACCAGACTATTCCTGGTGGCTGGCCGTGGGATGACCTGGGAAATTATTACGGAGCCGGAGTTTGGGGGATTAACTGGAGGGAAAACCAATTTGACATTAATATTAACGGGACCCAATTTAAAAGTTTTTCATATCCGTTGGAAGGGGTAAAATGGCTGAATGATCTTAAAACAGGAGGAAGCTCAGATCAAAGCCTGATTTTTACGGCTCCCCATTCTAATGTAGCCTTAATTAACGGGATGCTGCCTGGCGGAAAGACAGTAACGGTTTCGGGGGCAGTTCCTAATCCGCCTTTGCAGTTGGGGGTAGAAGCAAAACAGTGGCTGAAAGAAGCCGGAATTGATATTTCAGGAACGGTGGTAACCCAGTCACAGCTTGAAATAGAAGGAAAACAGACTTTGGAAGTTCCTGCAAATAATATCATCCTTAAATATCAGTCTCCGACTCTGGATAAAATTGTATACTGGTTTTTAAGAAAAAGTATTAACCTCTATGGGGAAACGATAATTAAAACATTGGGAAAAGAGAAAAGAGGAAATGCCAGCTTTAAAAGTGGTGTTTCTTACCTTAAAGAATTCTGGAAATCAAAAGGAATTAATCCCAATATGATCAACTTTGCAGACGGAAGCGGGCTTTCACCTCAAAACTATGCTGCAGCAAAAGCTGAGGTACAGGCATTATTATATGCCAAAAAGCAACCATGGTTTGAAGCTTATTATGATGGATTTCCGGTGCAGGAAAATGGGATGAAAATGAAAAGCGGGACCATGAGAGATACCAAATCCTTTGCAGGCTATCATACTGCGAAAGACGGTAAAAAATATGTGTTTTCAATTATTATCAACAACTATCAGGGTAGTGGAAGTGCCGAGCTGCAGAAAATTCTGAATGTTTTAAAATAAACAACTTGAGAAAGTCTATATTAACCAGACTCAATAACTGGATTATTTTTGTGGTAATGACTGCTTTGGTGGTAGGCATAGTAGTGGCTTCCACATCCTTAATCAATTTTCTCAGAAAAGAGGAAATCAAGAGGATTAATCTTCTTTCCAAAGCAATCAGGATTCAGCAGGAAGTCAAAACTCCGGATACTGACGTTCTGGATCTTTTGCCGGAAATTCTTAACATTAATAATACCATTCCTTTCATCGTCACTGATAAGTATAAAAATCCTATTCTTGATCTTGGATACTACAGGAATATTCCCGAAAGCACAATTAAGGATCCGGAGAAATTACAGGATCTGATGAGGAATATGGAGAAAAATTATGAACCCATAGAAATCAAGGTACCGGATGGGAATAATCAGTTTGTGTATTATGATAACTCCCGTTTGCTCAATAATCTCCGGTATTCTCCCTATATTTTAGGATTGTTTATCCTGTTGTATTTTGGTTTTTCTTTCTGGTTTTTCCGAACGATTAAAAAGACGGATGAGGGCTATCTCTGGGCAGGACTGGCTAAGGAAACTGCACATCAGATCGGAACACCGTTGTCTTCTATGATCGGATGGATGGAAATCATGAAACTGGATAACCCTGATTCAGATGGGGTACATGAGATTGAAAAAGATATTGAAAGACTCAGAACTATTTCAGAACGTTTTTCAAAAATAGGTTCTGTTCCGGAGCTCAATGATATGGATTTTAATGAAACCATTCAGGAGAATTATGATTATTTAAAGACAAGAATTTCCAGAAAAGTGAATTTCACTTTACATCTGCCTGCTTACAGACTTTTAGTACCTCATAATAGGATTCTGATGAGCTGGGTTATCGAAAACCTGGTGAAAAATGCTGTAGATGCGATGAAAGGAGAAGGCTCCATCACAATGTCGGTCTTTGAAAGAAATAAGAATATTCTGATTGAGGTAAAAGATACCGGAAGTGGGATGACCAAGCAACAGGCCAGAAATGCTTTTAAACCCGGATATTCTACCAAAAAACGAGGCTGGGGATTAGGCCTTTCCCTGGCAAGAAGAGTAGTGCATGAATATCATAACGGGGATATTAAAATTTCTCAGACAGAAGTCGGAAAAGGAAGCACCTTCAGAATAACCATTAAAAAAGTATGAGTCTTAACAGGGCAAACTGATATATAGAAAGCAAAAGCGGGGAAAGTTCCCCGCTTTTTATATTTATTTTTTACCAGTCAGCCACTGATTTTGCAGTTTCAGCTCTTCCGGACTAGGATTGGCTTTGTATCGGAGCATCTCCATCGTCAGCTTATCAAGTACAGCTTTTCCTTTAAGATCTATTTTCTCTTTCTTATCTCCGTTACCCCGAAGAACGGTTACGGTCACGTTTTGTCCTTCTTTGATTGTTTTTGCATAATTAATAAAAGACTGCATATCCTGAACATTGATCGTTTTACCATCTAAAGCCAGAACTTTATCCGTGATTTTAAATCCGATACTTTTTGCAAAAGGAGAAAGTGCAGAACTTTCATCAAAGACAAAGGCATTATCTTTATCATCATATCCGGTCTGATTAGGGTCTTTAATAAACCAGAAAATAGGAGGAGTTTCCTGTTTTTGTAATTCTACGCCTACCATATTCAGGTATTCGTTATAAGGAGTGGGCTGACTTCCTGCAATATATTTATTATAAAAATCTTTCACCTGAGAATACCCTGTTACTGCTACCAGTTCATCAATCAGCTTGTCATCTTTGAACGGTTTATTTTCTCCGAATCTCTGGGATAACTTTCTGATCATATCACGATATCCCATTTCCCCGTTTGATAACTTTCTTAATTCAATATCCAGACACATCGCCAGAAGAGCACCTTTTTCGTAAACATTTCTGTATTGGTCTTTATAAGGTTCCTTTAATACATTTTTACTCATTACCGTGAACGGCATGGTATCATCATAATTTTTAGAATTTGTGATCTTCTCATTGATTCTCTGCAAAAATTCTTCTTTGGTAATCAATCCTTCCTGGATCTGGAATAAATTGGCAAAATATTCGGTTCCCCCCTCATACATCCAGAGGTGCTGGGACATTTTAGGGTCTGCATAATTGAAATAGTGAATTTCTTCAGAATGTGTTTTCAGAGGATTTACAGTATGGAAAAATTCATGGGAAACTACATCTGTAATGGTTTTATCAATCGCATCTTTCGGCATCATTTCCGGAAGTACCACACTCGTTGATTCATGATGCTCAAGAGCACCGAATCCCTTGATATTTGGTCCTTCACCACCAGATAAGTAAAGCATGATGGCATATTTTTTATTGGTGTTCATGTCTCCTAGGAATTTCTTTTGAGCAATAACCATCTTTTCAAGATTGTCTTTAAAATCGGCTGCCTTATACTTTCCTGTCGGAGAATAAACTCCCAATACCAGTTCCATTCCGCCTGCATTAAACGTAATATAATCCGGTTTGGTATACATAAGAGGAGAGTCTGTTACTTTAGCATAATTCGCAAGAGTAAATGTATCAGTAGATTCCGATTTATCCTGGTCTACCAAAGCCGTTGTTCCGTAAAAGCCGGCAGGTTTCTGAATAATCAGCTGATAAGGAACATCCTGCATATTATCAATATAGCCAATGAAACCATGGGTATTGATCATGAATATTTTTCCTTGTTCAATATCTGTTCCGGAAGGAGAAAATACAGCCTTATGTTTTGAGGTGTCCATTTCCTCATCAAAGCTGTCATTTACAAGATAGGTAACTTTACTTAAATTCTGTGCATTCTTTAATGAGTAACTGTTGTCATTCACTTTGGAATAGGAGAGTTCTCTTCCTTTATTATCATAAAATTTAATGCCTTCTATAAATCTTCCGTAGTCATCCTCAGAGTAGGTACCCGGAACTGTTTTTGGAAAATGAAATTTAACATCACCGGATTTCATTTTCGGAAATTCCATGGTAACGGCTACTTTATCATCTTTTACATTGACAAGGTCAATGGTTGTTTTTATAGACTGCGCATTTGCTAAAAAAGCGGCAAAAAGGCCTAAGCTAAGTGCTGTTTTTCTCATTAGGTTTAAAATTTTATAGTTAAATAGTTGTTTTATTTCTCACTTTGTTACGGAATGATGTATTAAACTTTTCTTAAAATTTTTAATAAAAAAGATCAGAATGATGAATTTGTATTCAATGAACCTAAATAAAAAAGCAAAACCGTTTTCTTTAACGATTTTGCCTTTTCGTATGTTGTCCCTTTACTGGACGTTTTTATAATTGATATAATAGTTGTTATTGAGCTCAACCGGACTGTGTTTTTTAAGTTTTACAGTTTGCCAGTTTTCTGTTGGAGTTATTGTCTGGTCTCCGTTAATTCTGATGGGTAGCTTCAGGTTTTTAACGACATCTGTATATCTGAACTTTAACGTTTCGCCATTCTGAGAATATTCCAAAGTAGGAATTTTGGTAGTTCTTAAATATTGGTTAAATACCGTTGAAAAATCAATTCCTGATTTTGATATGATATAATTTTCAACCTGTTGAGTAGTAACAGTCTGATGATAAAAATCTTTATTCAAGCCTCTTAAAATCTGTCTGAATTTTTCATCATTATTGATTACCTGTCTTATCGTATGAAGCATATTGGCACCTTTAGGGTACATATCTCCGCTGCCTTCATTTCTCACGCCGTACTGACCAATAATAGGAATGTCATTGTCTATCAGTTTCCTGATCCCCTGAACATAGATTTCAGCAGATTTTTTGTCCATATATTTTTCCGTGAAAAGAGTCTCGGAATAATTGGTGAAACTCTCATGGATCCACATATCAGCCTGATCTTTTGCGGTAATATTATTGGCGAACCATTCGTGGCCGCTTTCATGAATAATAATGAAGTCCCAGTTTAATCCAACTCCTGTTCCGGAAAGATCTCTGCCAAGATAGCCGTTCTGATATTTGTTTCCATAGGCAACATTACTCTGATGTTCCATGCCCAGATGAGGAGACTCTACAAGTTTGTATGAATCTTCATAGAAGGGATAAGGCCCGAACCAATACTCAAATGCGGAAAGCATCGGCTTTACCTGTTGAAACTGTTTTTTTGCCTTGTCCAGGTTATAGTCAAGTACCCAGTAATCCAGATCAAGTTTTCCCTTTTCTCCCTCAAATACATCTTTAAAATTTACATATTTTCCTATACTCGGGATAATGGAGTAGGCATTGATAGGATTTTTTACTTCCCAGGTATAAGTAGTTTTACTGCCGGTAGTTTTTTTATTAATGAGCCTGCCGTTACCCACACCCACCAGATCATTAGGAGTTATAATTTTCATGATGATTCCGTTATCAGGTTCATCACTCCAGATATCTTTGGTAGGAAGCCATATGGAAGCTCCTATTCCCTCATCAGCAGCTGTCATCCATGGGTTTCCTTTTTCATCTTTAGTGAAAACCCATCCGCCATCCCAGGGTGCCTTTTTAGCAATGGTTGGATTTCCGGAATAGATAACGTTGATGGTGTATTTTTCCCCTTTTTTGAATTTTTTATTTGTTGTAATGAAAATAAAATCTCCATCCTGCTTATAACCGGCAATAGGAAAGCTACCTTCCACCTTATCAGCTTTCATAGGCTGCTGAAGGTCAATCTGAAAAACAGGATTGGTAACATCTTTTATAATCTCAAAGCTGATTGTATTATTTCCTTTGATGCTTTTCTGTTCAAAATCCGGTTCTACAGAAAGATCATATTTTTTGACATCCCAAAAATTCCGGAATTCCGTATTGGAACCTTTTAAAGTATCCTGTTTGGTAAAAACCTTCCCTTTCTCAAAGAACTGTCCAAAAACCAATCCTGATGCAAATAACAGGGTGTATGACAATTTTTTCATTTAAACTTTATTAATAATCTTTTCAAAAATAGAAAAT
The DNA here is from genome assembly GCF_003385595.1 of Chryseobacterium flavum. GTDB lineage: Bacteria > Bacteroidota > Bacteroidia > Flavobacteriales > Weeksellaceae > Chryseobacterium > Chryseobacterium flavum. The sequence goes on from NZ_QNUE01000011.1 coordinate 17,311, forward strand.
TTAATTTACAGCAAACTTGTAAAAGAGATAAAAAATAATTAATAGACAATAGAAAAATACATGAGTCAAATTAAAAGGGGATGCATATAAATAAAAAGGTCTGTTTTCACCGGTGAAAACAGACCTTTTTATATTATTGAAATACATTTTAGTCCTGTACTACAGGAAGGTTACCGTTACTTTTCTGAACCCTTTTGTAAGTGAAAGTACACATCATAATACTGAATTCATACAGGATAATCAGAGGGAAAGCTGCCATTAGCATACTTAAAACATCAGCAGGAGTTATAATTGCTGCAACAACCATAATTAAAACAATAGCATGACGGCGATACGTTTTCATGAAGACCGGAGTCAGAATTCCTATAGTGGTCAGGAAGTAAATCAGGATAGGAAACAGGAAAATAACCCCCATTCCCAAAATCACCTGAAGAAATAATGTTGTATAGTCACTCAGATCATACAGAGGAACAATAATATCTGAAATTTTAAAAATAACCCCGAAATTTACTGCAAAAGGAAGGATTAAAAAATAACCGCACAGAATTCCTGTCATAAAAAGAATCCAGACTGCATTAATGATATATATAGAGTTTTTCCTTTCCCTTGGATGCAATGCAGGACTTATAAAACGCCATAATTCCCATACGATATAGGGGAAAGCAGCTACAATTCCTCCAAAGATAGAAACAGCCATCATGACATTAAATTGCTGATAAAGTCTTTGTACACGTACAGGAAAATCTTTCGGAAGATGAATGCTGTCTTCTCCTAAAAGCATTCTTGAAAAGTGATTAACAACCCTGAAGGTAGGAAAATCATTTCTGGTAGGACCGAAAAAGATATGGTCCATTATCCAGTTAATATTGAATCCTACTACAAAAGCAGCAATTATAATCGCAATAATTGAACGGATAAGGTGTCCTCGTAATTCTCCAATGTGCCCAAGGAAGGACATGTCTTTACCATCACTCACGGAATAAAATTTTTAAAGTGACAAATTTATGAAAAAATTGACAGAAGTGAGTTAGATTTTCCCTTAATTAAACTTTCCGTTTCAGTGGATTTCCGGCTCAGGCTCCTGTTATCAATTCCGCTTGTTAATTGATGCCTTCGTCCAGAAGTTTATGTAAATCGATAATGCCGAAATAGGTGCCATTTTCAGTAACAATAAGCTGTCCGATATTGTTGTCTTTCAATATTTTCATGGCTTCTTTAGCCAGGGCTTCCTTTTCGATGGTTTTCGGATGGGCAGACATGATATCCTTAGCAAGAACCTTGCTGATATCTTCTCCTTTCATCAGCATTCTTCTAAGGTCTCCGTCTGTAATGACCCCGATAATCTTATCTTCATTGGTGACAACTGTAATCCCGTGGCTGGATCCGCTGATGGAGATTATGACATCCCTTATTGTAGCTTCTTCTGTAACCTGCGGTTTCTGAGAGGATAGAAACTGTTCTACCTTGGCTGTCAGGTTTTTTCCCAGGCTTCCTCCCGGATGGAATTTTGCAAAGTCATTTGCTTTAAAATCATTCAGATCCATTAAAGCTACTGCCAAAGCATCACCCAATGCCATCTGAATTGTAGTAGAACTTGTAGGAGCCAGCTTATTCGGGCAGGCCTCTACATCAACATGAGTATCCAGGATTATTTCTGAGAATTCAGCAAGTTTACTGTTTTTATTTCCGGTCATTGCAATCAAAGCAGAAGAATAATCCTTTAAATAAGGAACCAGGTTAGTTATTTCCGGTGAGTTACCTGAATTGGAAATGCACAAAACCACATCTTGTTTCTGGATGACCCCGAGATCTCCGTGAATGGCTTCGGATGCGTGAAGGAATTGAGATGGAGTACCGGTAGAATTTAAAGTAGCAACAATTTTATTTCCTACATGAGCTGATTTTCCGATTCCTACTACGATCAGTTTTCCTTTTGCTGAGTGGATGATCTCCACAGCTTGTGCAAACTGGCTGTCTATTCTGTTTTTTAATTTTTCAAGTTCTGAAATTTCGATCTCTAAAGTACTTTTAGCAATTGATATAATGTTGGTTGTGTCCATTTTTCTACGATAAGGTATACAAAAAAGTTCTTAAAAAACGTTATATTTTAAAAAGAATATTTAATATAAATTTTATTTTTTATAAATTCGTTCGCTTTTATTTTAAGCAGAATTTTTATAACTTTGGGTTAGATGCAAATTTAGCAATAGAAAATTAGATGAGCGCAAAAAAAGCCAATTTATCAGGCGAATTGAAAAAGTATTTTGGGTTTTCTACATTTAAGGGACAACAGGAACAAATTATAGAAAACCTACTGGATGGGAAAGATATATTTGTTTTGATGCCTACCGGAGGTGGAAAATCATTATGTTATCAGCTTCCGGCATTGATATCGGAAGGTACGGCAATAGTCGTTTCGCCCTTAATCGCGTTAATGAAGAATCAGGTAGATGCAGTGAATGGCCTTTCATCTGATGATGGGGTGGCCCATGTATTAAATTCATCATTAAACAAGACCCAGACAAAGCAGGTATTTGACGATATTAAAAGCGGAAAGACCAAGCTTTTGTATGTAGCTCCCGAATCATTGATCAAAGATGATTATCTGGACTTTTTGAAAGAAGTTAAAATTTCTTTCTTTGCTATTGACGAGGCACACTGTATTTCAGAATGGGGACATGACTTCAGACCTGAGTACAGAAACCTGAAACAAATCATCGATAAAATTGCCAATGTACCGGTAATTGCTCTGACGGCAACAGCAACTCCTAAAGTCCAGGATGATATTCAGAAAACTTTAGGAATGACCAATGCACTGGTTTTCAAGGAAAGTTTTAACCGTCCTAATTTATATTATGAAGTATGTCCGAAAATCAATGTAGATAAGGAAATCGTTAAATTTATTAATCAACATAAAGGAAAGTCAGGAATAGTATATTGTCTTAGCAGAAGAAAAGTAGAAGAATTTGCCCAGCTTTTACAGGTTAACGGGATTAATGCACTTCCTTATCATGCAGGACTTGATCAAAAAATAAGAGTAGCAAACCAGGATAAATTCCTGATGGAAGAAGTAGATGTAATTGTTGCTACCATTGCCTTCGGTATGGGAATTGACAAACCTGATGTACGCTTTGTTATTCATTATGACTTCCCAAAATCACTGGAAAGCTATTATCAGGAAACAGGAAGAGCAGGAAGAGATGGAGGAGAAGGACACTGCCTTGCCTTCTATGATCCTAAAGATATTGAAAAGCTGGAAAAGTTCCTGGCTCAGAAACCGGTTTCTGAAAGAGAAATCGGATTACAGCTTTTGAATGAGGTAGTGGGTTATGCCGAAACATCAATGAGCAGAAGACAGTATATTTTATACTACTTTGGTGAAAGCTTTGACCCTGTAAACGGAGACGGAGCCCGGATGTGTGACAATTCATCCAATCCTCCAAAACTTAAAGATGCTACTGCCGACCTGAAAAAAGTGATAGACCTGATTAAGGATACGGGGGAGAAGTTCAAAGCCAAAGATCTTATATCGGTAATAGCAGGAAAAGAAACAGCGGTAACAAAATCCTATAAGCTTGAACAAAGTCCACATTTTGGTTTTGGAAAAGAAGAGAAGGATAATTATTGGAAGACCATTCTGAGACAAGCTACTGTTCAGAATTTTTTACAAAAGGATATTGAAACTTACGGGGTCTTAAAAATTGCTGAGAAAGGTAAAAAAGTACTGAGCGGAAAGTCCAAAGAGGTCTTTCTAATTGCAGAAGACAGGGAATTCGACCTTACTCAGGCAAAAGCAGATAGTGATCAGATACAACAACAGGCAGGAGGTGGCCTTGATCAGAATCTTTTTAACCAGCTAAAAGAACTAAGAAAAAAAGTAGCTAAGAAGCATGGAATCCCTCCATATACCGTATTTATGGATCCGAGTCTGGAAGATATGACGGTTCAGTATCCGATCACAGTAGAAGAGATTACAAAAATTTACGGCGTAGGAGAAGGAAAAGCTAAAAAGTATGGTAAAGAGTTCGCAGATTTTATAAAGACATATGTAGAAGACCATAATATTGAACGAACTCAGGATATGGTATTGAAACAAGTGGCTAATAAATCAAGCCATAAAGTTTTCATTATCCAGAGTACAGATAAAAAAATAGATCTTGAGGACATTGCAAGAGCAAAAAATCTTTCTATGAATGAATTGTTGAAAGAGATGGAAAGTATTGTCTATCAGGGTACAAAATTGAATATTGATTATTATATTGAAGACAATTTTGATGAAGATATTGTAGATGGTTTTATGGAGTTTATGAATGAGTCTGACAGTGACAGTATGAAAGTATTGCTTGATGAATTTGGTGACGAATTGTCTGATGAAGAAGTAAGAATGTTAAGGATTAAGTTCATTAGTGATGTGGCCAACTAGGATTGTGTATTTTAAAAATAATATAAAGTTCTTCTGAAAGAAGGACTTTTTTTGTGGAGTAGTATAACATATTTCCTTTTTATTTAATACAACATGCTTAATATTGTAATAAGCTGCTGACTCATTACAGAAGCTTTCCTTACAATCTTCATTACTTCAATATTTGACATGTAATAAAACTTTTTAGTAACTTTAACTGATGAAAAAAATATCTGTCATATTTATTCTGCCGGATTTAGAAACCGGGGGTGCAGAAAGAATTGTTACCACTATTGCAAATCATCTTTCCAGGGATCGGTTTGAACCTAAGATTTTGCTTTTACGTAAACAAGGCGGATACCTTAATTTTTTAAAAAAAGATGTAGAAATTATTGACATCAATACAGAGCGGATAAGACATTCGTTAAAACCTATTCTGGGAGAAATTTACAGAAGGAAACCTGATATTGTATTTTCAGGTTTTGGTGAAGTAAATGCTTACCTGTCCCTGTTTATCAAACTATTCCCAAGGACAAAGTTTATTGCCAGAGAAACAAATGTAGTCACGCAGCATGTAACCAGAAAAGAAATTAAATTCTTCTATAATTTTTACAATAATTACCAGAAGATCATTGCACAGAGCGATGATATGATGAAGGACCTGATTGATAACTTTAATATCAAGAAAAAGAAAATCGTCAAGATCAACAATCCTGTAGACTTTGATTTCATCGAAGAGAAAATGGCCCTGTCTTTAAAACCCGATTGTTTCAAATACAATTATAAAAATGTAGTGGCTATTGGTAACTTATCCTCCAGAAAAGGGTTTGATAATTTGCTGAAGGTTTTTTCAAGGCTTAAAAATGAAAATGTTCTTCTTCATATACTGGGGGATGGCAAAGACAGAGAAGTTTTGCGACAGATGAAAGAATTTCTAGGGTTAAAGAATGTCATCTTTCACGGCAGACAGGAAAATCCTTATCAGTTCTTGAAATATGCTGATCTGTTCATCCTTTCTTCAAGGTATGAAGGATTTCCTAATGTTTTACTGGAAGCAGGAGCATGCGGAACCTATTCCCTGGCGAATAATTGTCCGGGTGGTATTAATGAAATCATCCAGAACACTGTGAATGGGGAAATTTCAAATATTGAAAACTATGAAGATTTTGCTCAGCAGATTATGAGAGTACTTCAGAACAGCTATAACAGAGATGCTGTGAAAAACTCTATAAAATCCAGATTTTCAAAGAATATTATATTGGAAAAATACGAGAAAGTGCTACTGGATCTGGTAAAGTTAAAGTAAGGTGAATAGATTTGATGAACTAAAACGGAATAGATACATAAAGAAGATGCATTCAAATGCAATTGCCATGGCCACAGGTCAGGTTAAACTTCGTGAAGGATGCGTAAAAATGGAATATCTGTATGATCAGGCAGACTATATTCAGTCTTTCGATGATCTTGATATAAAAATTTTTGAAGAATTTTCTTCGGCAACCCGTTTTTTCCCTTTTACAAATGAAAGACATCTTTATAACCAGAAATATATATCAGGCTTAGACGCTCGCTTAGATATAATTGAAACTAAATATAGACCACTGCTCATAGAGAAATGTCAGGAACTTATACATAAACTCCAGTATATCAAAACGATTGCCTGATACAGATTTTATTGCGGAATCAGGTGATGTTTTTTTATTATTTTTACATTCCAAAATTAAGTAAGGATAAAAATGAAGAAAATTCCCAAATTAGGATGCGCTTGTGAAAAACCTGACTTCCATTATACAGAATTCAGAAGTTCGGAATTAGGTATAGATCATACTAACGGAAGGTACGGAGAAGTAACGATTCAGCAGTGCAAGCTGTGTCAGAGAATATGGATTCATTATCTTGTGGAATATGAGCATTATTCCAAATCGGGGAGATGGTATAAAGGAATTGTTTCCAAAAAAGACCGCCCTCATATCACTCCGGAAAATGCTGTGGAATATCTGGAAAGCCTTGAATGGTATGTTTACGGAGGATCATTTTTTGAAAGTACGGGAACTATCGGACAAGGAACGTTGAAAGTATAATTTTCTGTGCTGACTTCTTAAAATTAAATACCAGATTTATGAAGCCATTTATAATTGCTGCTGTAATGCTTAACTCTGTTGCAATGATAGCTCAGCAGAAGTCAATCTCCAGAAAAGAACTGTTAAAAACTGCTATTGGTCAGAAAGTAAAATCTACAGAGATCCAGGAAATCACAATGGCTGCAGGACAAAGAGCACCAGAACATCTGCACCCTTGTCCCGTTGTAGGGATAATCAATTCCGGTAGTGCTGTTTTTCAGATAGAAGGACAGGAAAAAGTGGTACTGAACAAAGGAGATGCATTTTATGAGCCTAAAAATGTGAAAATCCTTCATTTTGATAATGCATCTGCTGAACAACCACTTGTCTTTACCGCAATTTACCTGAAGGAGGGAAGTGAGGAAAATATAAAGTTCATAAAATAATACTTTTCATCAAACTAAAACATATAATTATCATTTTTAAAATTGATAAAACTCACTTTGGTGCTTGGTAATTTATATGTAAATTTGTGAGAATTAAGATAGATAATAATAAACAAATTCATACAATAACATGAGTCAATTCGATGTTACCGTAATAGGTTCCGGTCCCGGTGGTTATGTTGCAGCGATCCGTGCAGCACAATTAGGTTTCAAAACAGCAATTATTGAAAAATATTCAACTTTAGGCGGAACTTGTCTTAACGTTGGATGTATTCCGTCAAAAGCGCTTCTTGACAGCTCTGAGCATTTCGAAAATGCAAAACATAACTTTGCAGGTCACGGAATCATTATCAATGAGCCGCAAGCGGATATCGCCAGAATGATTGAGCGTAAAAACGAAGTGATCAAGCAAAATACAGATGGGATCAGCTATCTGATGAACAAAAATCAGATTACTGTTTTTGAAGGAGTAGGAAGCTTCGAATCTGCTACTCAGATTAAAGTGACTAAAAACGATGGTTCTTCTGAAACAATCGAGTCTAAATATACAATCATTGCAACAGGTTCTAAACCATCTACATTGCCTTTCATTACTTTAGATAAAGAAAGAGTGATTACTTCTACGGAAGCTTTGAACCTAAAAGAAATTCCTAAGCATTTAGTAGTAATCGGAGGTGGTGTTATCGGTCTTGAACTAGGTTCTGTATACCTGAGATTAGGAGCTCAGGTAACGGTTGTTGAATTTATGGATAAAATCATCCCTGGAATGGATGGAGCTTTAAGTAAAGAATTGACTAAAGTTCTTAAAAAGCAAGGAATGAAGTTTATGCTTTCTACTGCGGTTTCTGCGGTGGAAAGAAACGGAGATACTGTAAAAATTACAGCTAAAGATAAAAAAGGAGAAGAGGTAGTAGTAGAAGGAGATTACTGTTTGGTTTCTGTAGGTAGAAAACCTTACACGGACGGTCTTGGACTTGAAAAAGCAGGTGTTGAGCTTGATGAAAGAGGAAGAGTAAAGGTAAATGATCACTTACAGACTAACGTAGCCAATATCTATGCAATCGGTGACGTTATCAAAGGAGCAATGCTTGCTCATAAAGCTGAAGAAGAGGGCGTTTTTGTTGCAGAAACATTAGCAGGACAGAAGCCGCATATTAACTATAACCTGATTCCTGGTGTGGTTTATACATGGCCGGAAGTTGCGGGAGTAGGTAAAACTGAAGAGCAGCTTAAAGAAGAAGGAGTAGCTTATAAAGTAGGATCTTTCCCTATGAGAGCTTTAGGAAGAAGCCGTGCAAGTGGTGATGTAGATGGTCTCGTGAAAATCATTGCTGATGAGAAAACAGATGAGGTCTTAGGAATGCACATCGTAGGAGCAAGAGCAGCTGATCTTATTGCAGAAGGTGTAATTGCCATGGAATTCCGTGCAAGCGCTGAAGATATTGCAAGAAGTTCCCATGCTCACCCAACATATGCTGAAGCGATTAAAGAAGCAGCATTGGATGCTACCGCAAAAAGACCTATCCATATGTAATATTTGATTAACGATTAATCATTTTAATATAAAGCGGAATCAAAAATATTTTGATTCCGCTTTTTTTAGATATATAGGAGTGAGTATATCAATCATCTTCCTGATTTATGAATAAAGATAAGATCTGTTCTGACTTTACATCACTTTCATTTTATCATAAAATTTTGAACCACCTGTAGGGGCAATATTAAATTGTATTCCAAAAGTTATTCCTTTAAAGTATTTTTCTTTATGGATTGGAAAGGCATAGCCGGTATTTAAAAATATCACATTGAATAATGAAATACCAATTCTTGGCTCCAGTGAATATGGGTTTCCTGATATCCCAAAAAGCAGTCCGTTATCGATATAGTTAATATTCGCTTCCGGTATAAATTTATCCGTTTGGTTAATGCGGGTATAGAGAAGAGAAGGACCTGCAATTATCGACTTGTGGTCACTATCTCCCAGTCTGTATTCTAATCCCGCCTGAAGAACATTTTTTCCGGTATAACGGTACGAAATATTCAGTGCCGTTTTATCCAGCAACTGAGCTTGGGAAAAAAAAGCTGAAAGAAGTAGTGGGAGGAAATATTTTTTCATCATTGTTTTTGTTCAAATGTAAGTGTTTTAAAGTCTTTATAAAAATGAAAAGGAGTCTTTAAAGAATTATAATCGTATTGACTAGGATGGCATCTTCAAATTTCCGTAACTTTGTCAGCTAATTTTATCATCAATGCAACTCGGAAAAACTCAAACTTTAACAATTTCAGAAAAAATTAATTCAGGATGGATCCTCGTAGACGAATCAGGCGAGAAAGCTTTTCTGCCTAAAATTTTCATTCAGGACGAAAAAGAAACAGGTGAGGAGGTTGAAGTGTTTGTATATCAGGATGACGATAAATTAAAGGCAACAACTGAGATTCCGCTGGCGGAAGTAGGTGAATTTGCAGTAATGAGCTGTGTACAGAGTCTCCCAAGTGGAGCTTTTATGGATTGGGGAATTATTAAAGACCTCTTTATTCCTTACAAACAGCAGAAAACCAAAATTATTGAAGGAAAAAGATATCTTGTATATATATATGTAGAGGATGATTTGGGGCTGATCACCGGAACCACTAAGTTCAAAAGGAATCCGAAGTATCAGGATCTGCCTTTCAAGAAAGGAGACAAGGTAGATCTGATCATGATGAATGAAAGTGAACTCGGCTGGAATGTGGTAATCAATAAAAAATATATCGGTTTAATCTATACCTCTGATGTTTTCAAAAAACTATATCCCTTATCAGAGGAAACGGGTTATATCAAGGCCATTCGTGAAGACGGGAAAATTGATGTATCCCTTCAGCCGGAAGGATTTCAAAATATTGATGAATTTAAACAAAAGATCCTGAATAAGCTGGAAGAAAATTATGGACTTCTGTATGTTTCGGATAAATCTACTCCTGAAGAAATCAAAGAAGAACTTCAGATGAGTAAGAAGAATTTTAAAAAGGCAATCGGAGGATTGTATAAAGATAAAATCATTGATATTTCAGAAGATAAAATAAGATTGTTATAAAATAAAAAGAGCAGAATTTACTGCTCTTTTTTTGTTGTTATCTGTTTTTGATCAAAAGCCATCCATTATATATTCTTCCGTCTGAAACCTTTATCGTATACCAGTAATTTCCGGTAGCTAAAGGTTGTGAATTATATTTTCCGTCCCATTGGAAAGGTTTTTTACTGACAGTTTCTTTAAAGACTATAAAGCCTTTTCTGTCATATAGATAAACTTCAGTTCCCGGATAGTTTTCTAGTCCTGCTATTCTCCATACATCATTGGTCCCGTCACCATTGGGAGTAATTGCATTTGGGATGTTAAAAATGGAGAAATTTTTCTGTCCGATAATACAGCCTGATTTTGTTCTTACATATACCGTATAGTCTCCCATGCTTAAGCTGGTGAAAATATTAGAATCCTGCCAGGTCAAATTATCTAAAGAGTATTCATAATTTCCCGGCTGAGACATGACAACGGTTGCTGTATTATTGATCATATTCACAGATACAATTTGTGCTAAAACAGAATAGGTGATTAGTACGGAATCTGTATTTTCACAGCCGAAACTGTTTGTTACCTTTACAGAATACATTCCGGGAGCGGATACAGTAATAGTTTGTGTTGTTGCACCGGTACTCCATAAGTAGTTAAGACCCGGACCTGCATCCAGAGTAATGGATTTACCCTCACAGAAATCTGTTTTTTCAGGAAGATCAATAAAAGGTTTGGGATTGATTGTTATATTCAGCCTGACAACTGTAAAACATCCGTCAACTGTTGAAACCTTTACATGAACCAGTGTTGTTCCTGTATTCATAATATAAGCAGAGGGGTTAGAGATAACATTTCCGTTAATATCTGTATAAGTAAATATATAACCGGCGGGATTATTAATCATATTACTTTCAAATGAATGAAGGTTGACTATCATTGAGTTTCCGGTAGTATCATTACACAATATTGGTGAGTAATCGTTGGCAGGAACATTATTAGCAGAAAGTGTTACAGAAACAGCAGACTTTTCAGATTCACAGTTGTTTAATGTTTGGGTAACATAATATGTTTGTCCATGTACAAGGGGCGTATTAGCAGGTAATATACTTCCAGCAGCATTATAGAATACAAGGGATGTTCCGTTTACTGCCAGATTTGCTATTGTTGGATTTGATGAAGCACAGAAATCCTGATTCATATTGGCTGCCGGTTTGGGGGTATTGTTTATAGTGACTTGAATTGTGGTTTTATCGCTTTCGCAGCCATTGATGGTTTGAGAGGCATAATAAGATTGTCCGTTTACAAGTGGGGTGGTATCGGGCAAAATAGTTCCGGCTGCATCATACCATTGAATATTCTGACCTGAAATCTGAAGATCAGATATTTTTGGGTTGTTAACCGCACAGAAAGTTTGGTTCGGGGTTGTGGTTGCCGGTAAGGCGGGAGAGGTTATTATTACATTTTGATTCTGGGCAGCTGTATTTCCATTCCCATCATGATACGTCCAGTGAATGGTGTAATTTCCCGGTATTGGATAAGACAATGGATCTGTTGTTGTTGCGGTAAGTGTTCCGGTGCAGTTATCTGTAGCAGTAGGGAAGCTGGTAATTGTTGTATGACAGTCTCCTGTAATATCTGGCAGGCTGGTAGTATTGGGAACCGGTGCGATATTATCTGCAACAATAACATTTACGGTAAAGCTGCCATCACACATTCCTGATCCGGAAACCTGGCAAGTATATGTTCCTGCATGAGCAGCCGTTGCATTTGGAATGATTGGATTTTGCTGTGCAGAAGTGAAGCCATTAGGGCCTGTCCAGTTGTATGTCGTTCCTCCTGTAGCATTGAGCAGGATCGTACTATTGGGACATACCGGGGAATTTGAAGTAATAACTGCAGCTGAGGTACAGTCCTGGAATTTGGCAATGAAAATATCGTTCCCCCCTCCGGGTGATTGTTGAAATGTGCCTGGTGTTGCAATGCCTGATGTATTTCCACTTGACATTCCTGTCAGGTAAATCGCTCCGTCGTTATCTTTTATCACTTCCCCATGTTGTGTAGCTCCGTTCCCTTTATAGTATGTTCCCCATTGTTTTACATCATTTTGATCATATTTGATTAAAAATGTAGAAATATACATTGCGGGCATTCCCATATAGGCTCCGGGAGTAGATATATCAGGTTGGCCGCCTGAATGTAATCCTGTGAAAAAAACATTTCCGGAAGTATCAGGATACGCTAACAGCTGGGGTTCACCCGAAAAATTAAAATAATTTTTTGAAATGGCATTGGTTGCTAAATTTACCCTCCAGATGCCCGGTTGACCGGCTGGAAAATTTGCAGTAGAATATTTTCCCGGAAGAATGAGCGTGTTATTTACAATTCTGGCCTTCCATACAACTTCAGATCCCGTGTTACCATAATAACTTGACCTGAGAATACTATTTCCTGATTTGGAAAGTTTAATGTATATCCCGTCCGATTCTCCTCCTTTTACAGGTTGAAAAGCATTAACCATAGGAATTGTTGAAGATTGTGTGGCACCAATCATTTCAAGATTATCACCGGAAGAGAAAATATGAAAAATAGAAGTGGAACCGTCATTTTTTCCAAAATACGTTGCCCAGTCAACATTACCTGTTACTGAATTTAAAGATGCTAAAATACCGTCTGTATATCCCGAAGGAGTAGACTTTGTGGGCTGCATTGCATTGACAGTAGGAAAGTCAGGGCTGAAAGTATCTCCACCAATGTATACATGATTTTGATTGTAGGAAACAGTATAAAGTTTGTTATACATGCTGGAAACAAACTCTTTTTGAAAAACCAGACCACCATTCATATTAAATTTTATCAGAACAATATTTTCATTGTAGGGTCCCCTTTGAACTGTTCCTCCGGCATAGATATTAAAGCTTTCATCAAAATCAGCATCCATAAATACATCAGTTAATCCAAAACCATAATAAGTTCCCCAAAGTTTTTGGCCTGTTGTTGTTAATTTTAACAGGAATGCATCATAGGTGCCGGCAACATTTTGCTGATAAGTTCCGGAAGTAGCAAAATTAGTGGTACTATTTGTCGCTCCAAATAAATATCCGGTACTCTGTAGATCCGTTTTAATCCTTCCGTTATCTTCGCCATACCCACCTGCATAGCTTCCCCAGGCTCTTGTAGGAACGGGATCTATAACAATAGTCTTTCCGGAAGTATCCAAAGGAGCGGTAAAACCAAAAGTCTGATCACCAAGATCTGTAAATGAAACCTCAATGTTTTTCTTTATATTTCCTTCAATCCAGCTGTTAGGAATATTCTCATAGATTTCCCCGAAGCGTACATTCATGGTAAGTTTTTCGTCTTTAATGTGGGTAGGGGCACCATTAAATTTCATTTTTATATCTGAAATTTTTCCGCCTGGATTGATGATGAAATTATATTCAACCGGCTTTAGGCTGTCATTGGGCTTGAAGAAAATAAGGTCTATATGAGGATAGATGTCTTTATATCGGATTTTCTGGTAGCGGTAAACATTTGTGATTCCTCCGGGGCGGCCGGGAAGATTATAATAGTTATCATAATCCTTAGATTTTCCCTCTGCCGAAATGGTTGCTTTTTTATTGGAATTCACCAGTTCAATATCTATTCTGTGAATAAGTTTTTCGTAGCGATATTCATCAATATTGTAATGTTCCGGGCGTGGAAGGGTGGTTTCTGTGCTTTTTGGAAAATCAGGATTTATCATTTTTCTGATTTCGTAAATGTCATAAGAAAAGCCGTTAGGACGCAATTGTACATTTAATCCGTTAGCATGGAGCAGATATTTTACATTGCTGTTCTCTTTTCCTTCCTGATCAATGATCTGACCTTTATTTTCGTAAAAATAATATGAATTGTTTTCCTGGATTTTTTTTTGTGAGAGCAGAGTGATCCCACTCAATATTGAGAACAGAAATAAAAGTTTTTGCATCGGTTATTAATTTTTGCGGCAAAGATATAAAAATGAAAGCCCTTTTAAATATTAAATTACAGAAACCGGCTTCAAAAAATATGATGTAAATCATAACAATTTTGTTTAATATTTTTGTTTAACAATTTTGTCAAAAACAAAATTTGATTAATTTTGCACAAATTTGTTTAACAAAAATGTCAAATCAAGCAAAAAAAGACCAAACACAGGAATTGATCAAGGAGACAGCGAAGAATTTATTCTTTGTGAAAGGTAAATTTGATGCTACTACGCAGGAAATTGCCGATGAAGCCGGGGTAAACAGAACACTTATCAACTACTATTTTCGTTCAAGGGATAATCTGATTCAGATTATTTTCGATGAAGCCCAAAAAGTAGAGCAGGAAAAATCAAAGATTATCCAGAATTCAGACCTTGCCTTTAAAGAGAAGATCAGCAAATTTATAGAAAGCAGCCTTTCTACGAGTCTTCAGTATCCTTACCTGGAAACTTATATTGTCTCACAGATCAATAAGGGAACGTGTCATCAGAGAGAAATTGAAGAAGATATTCTGAATGATATGTACAGGGATATTGAAAAAGAAATGGAGCTGGGAAATATTGAAAAGATGGCTCCGGTTCAGTTTATTCTGAACATGGTTTCACTATTGGTTTTTCCAAGCGCTATAAGGCCTTTGTTCATGGAAAATCTGATGATCAATGATGAGGAATATGATAAGATTATTTCAGCAAGAAAAGAGATCATTATCAATATGTTATTTAAAAATTAAAAAAAACTAAAGTATTTCTTAAAATGATTCGTCATTTAGGAATAAAATGAGAGAAAACAAATAAAAAAATAAACGAAGTATAAAATTATGGAAAGAAAACGTATAACTGCTAGAAAGCTAAAAATTGGGATAGCTGCAGCATTTATGATTTTCGGTTTTTCATCGGTGTCTGCCCAACAGCAGGTTTCTCTGCAGGAGGCAATCAAACAGGCACTTCAGAATAAGGCAGAAGCTAAAAAAGCTGCTTTACAGGTTAAGAAAGCCGAATATAAGATTGATGAGGCCAGAGCCGGTGCTTTACCGCAGATAAGTGCTACGGCAGGATTAACATATAATCCTGTTATTCAGGAATCTTTGCTTGAATTTGGTGGAGAAAGGATTAAAGCACAGTTAGGACAGCCATGGAGCTCAAGTGCTGTTGTTCAACTTCAGCAGGCTATATTTGATCAGCGGGTTTTCACAGGGCTTAAGGCTGCAAAATCAACAAGAGAGTTCTATATTCTTAATGCTCAGTTAACCAATGAACAAATCATTGAAAATGTAGCAACAGCTTATTACCAGGTATTTGTGCAGGAAGAAAACCTTAAGACTGTAGAAGCAAGCTATGCAAATACTGAAAAAGTAAGAAATGTAATCAAAAGTCTGGTTGATAATGGCTTAGCAAAATCTATTGATTTGGATCGTACTAATGTACAGCTTACAAATATAGGTTCAAACAAGCAGCAGTTAATTAACTCTGTTGAACTTTCGAAAAATGCTTTGAAATTTTATATGGGAGTTCCTATCAGTACAGATATTGAGCTTGAAGAGAAAACAATAGAACCTAAACCGGAGCTTATTGCAAGTAATGTGAACTTAGAAAACCGTACAGAGCTTAAAGTATTAAATAAAAACAGAGAACTTCTGCAGTTTAACAAAAAAGCTACGGAAGCCTATCTTTATCCTACAGTGAACCTTACGGCAAATTACGGATGGGCAGGTATGGGTAAAAAGTTTCCTTTAACCAACGGACTTAATAACGGGGTTCTTTGGAGTGATTATTCCGCGATTGGATTGAATGTGAATATTCCGATTTTTACCGGAGGCGCTACAAAAGCTAAGATTCAGCAGGCGGAAATTGATATTCAGGACATAGATCAGGATATTCAAAAAACACAGCTGAGCCTGGATCTGGATTATAAAAATGCGATTACCAATATGGAAAATGCAATTATCAATATCCAGAGCATGAAAGACAATGTAGATTTAGCAGAAAGAGTACAGAAAAATACCCAGTCAAACTACCAGTATGGTCTTGCAACGCTTACGGAAGTATTGGATTCTGAAAATGCTTTAACGCAGGCAAAACAGAATTATTCAAATGCATTGCTGGATTACAAACAGGCTGAGATCAAACTAATTAAAGCTAAAGGAGAACTAAACACATTACAAAACCCATAATAAACTAAAATGAAAAAAACTTTAATATATATCATCGTAGCAGCTGTACTGGTAGGTCTGGCAGCTTACAAGATTGCAGGTAATAAAGAAAAACAGACACAGGAGGTAAAAGAAGTTGCCAAGCAGGTAGATAAAATCAACGTAAATGTTGTTACTGTAACCAGAGAAAATATTGATACAGATTATTCTGCTAACGGAACTTTTCTTTCTAAACAGGAAATGAACCAATCTTCTGAAATTTCCGGGCGTATTGTGAATGTTTTGGTGAAAGAAGGTTCAAGAGTTAATGCCGGGCAGGTGCTGGCAACCATAAAAAGAGATGCCATCGAAGTTGATGTTACACAGGCTCAGAACAACCTGCAGAATGCAATTATAGATAACCAGCGTTACGAAAACGCATATAAAACAGGGGGTGTTACCAAACAACAGCTGGATAATTCAAGATTACAGCTTAAAAATGCTCAGGCAGCTGTGAGAGCACAGGGAGTAAAAGTAAATGATACAAGTATCCGTGCAGGAATCAGTGGTATGATTAACAAGAAAATGGTAGAGCCGGGAACTGTGGTTTCTCCGGGAACATCTATGTTTGAAATTGTGAATATCAACAGCCTGAAACTTTCTGTATTGGTAGATGAAAGCCAGATCGGAAGAATTCAGTTAGGACAGGAGGTACCGATTAAGGTTAATGTTTTACCGGAAGATTCTTTCAGTGGCAGAATTACATTTATTGCTCCGAAAAGTGATGCTTCCCTGAATTTCCCTGTTGAAATTGAAGTTCAGAATAAAGGAAACTTAAAAGCCGGGATGTACGCAACGGCTACATTTAAAACAAATTATGGAGCAGAGACACAGAATATGCTGACTGTTCCTGCAGAAGCATTTGTGAATGGAGTTAGCTCCGGACAATTATTTGTTGTTCAGAATGGAGTTGCTAAGATGATTAAGGTAACTGTTGGTAAAGTTTACGGAGATAAAGTTCAGGTGCTGAGTGGGCTGAATGGTGGTGAGCAGGTAGTGACCAGCGGGCAGATTAACCTTGACAACGGTTCCAAAGTAAACATTATAAAGTAGAAGGTTTATGAAGTTAGCAGAAATATCGATTAAAAGACCCTCGCTGGTTATTGTATTATTTACAATTCTGACGTTGGGAGGTATCCTGAGTTATACACTCATGGGATACGAATTGATTCCGAAATTTGAAACCAATATGGTTACCATTTCCACGGTGTACCCGGGAGCTTCACCATCAGAGGTAGAAACGTCCGTAACCCGGAAGATTGAGGATGCCGTGGGTTCATTGGAAAATGTGAAAAAAGTAGAATCATCATCTTACGAAAGTTTATCTGTAATCATGGTTCAGCTGAATGACGGTGCAGATGTGGATTATGCTTTGAATGATGCGCAGAGAAAGGTAAATGCTATTCTGGCAGACCTTCCGGATGATGTGGATGCCCCTTCACTGAACAAGTTCTCATTGGATGATCTACCAATCATTACCATGAGTATTTCATCTGATAAACTAAACAGTAAGGACCTTTACGACTTATTGGATAAAAAGATAGAACCTATTTTCTCCCGTGTAAACGGTGTAGCACAGGTAGATCTTGTAGGTGGACAGGAAAGAGAGATCCAGGTGAATCTGGATGAGAAAAAATTACAAGGTTATGGACTTTCAATAGGAGATGTGCAGCAGGCTATTCTTTCTTCCAACCTTGATTTCCCTACAGGTAGTTTGAAAACAAGAGCTACAAAATCTACAATCAGATTGTCTGGAAAATATAAGTCTACAGAAGAAATGAACAACCTGGTAGTTTCCAATAAAAATGGAGCTCAGGTGCGTTTATCCGATATTGCAACGGTCTTTGACTCTCAGAAAGATGTTGAGAAAGTAGCAAGATTTAACCAGTTCCCAACGATTTTAATGCAGGTTAAGAAGCAATCTGATGCCAATGCGGTAGCGGTATCTGAAAGTGTTCAGAAAACCATTGAAACGGTAGAGGCAGCTTATAAAGTTCAGGGAGTGAAAGTAAAAGTTGTAAATGATACTACTGATTTTACCCTGGAATCTGCAAACCACGTTATCTTTGACTTGTTCCTTGCAATTATTCTCGTGGCAATTGTGATGTTATTATTCCTTCACAGTATCAGAAATGCATTTATTGTAATGGTTTCTATCCCGGCTTCATTAGTAGCAACATTTATTGGGATGAACCTGATGGGATATACCCTGAACCTGATGAGCTTACTGGGACTATCGCTTGTGGTAGGTATTCTTGTTGATGACGCGATTGTAGTACTGGAGAACATCTACCGCCACATGGAGATGGGTAAAAGTAAGATCAGGGCTGCCTATGACGGAGCATCAGAGATCGGGTTTACGGTTGCTGCGATTACGTTGGTAATTGTGGTGGTATTCTTACCGATTGCCATGAGTTCAGGACTTGTTGCAAATATCCTTGCTCAGTTCTGCGTCACGGTGGTTATTGCGACCATGCTATCATTGCTGGCCTCATTTACGATTATTCCATGGTTATCATCAAGATTCGGAAAACTGGAACATTTGACCGGTAAAAACTGGTTTGAGAAATTCATCCTTTGGTTTGAGGGGTTAATTGACAAGTTCACACACTGGATTACAGGTATTCTTGAATGGTGCTTAAAAACAACATTAAGAAGAATATCTACAGTTATCATAACGTTTGTAGTTCTGATCAGTTCATTCATGCTGGTAGCATTCGGATTTATCGGAGGTGAATTCTTCCCGCCGATCGACCGTGGCCAGTTCCTGGTTCAGATGGAGCTTTCAAAAGATGCAACCGTTGAAAAAACAAACCAGCTGACATTAGAAGTCGAAAAGTTCTTAAGAAATGATAAAGATGTTGTAGACCTTATTACCACCGTTGGTCAGCAGTCAACAGGTTTTGGAGGTGCTCAGGCAACGACATATCAGTCAGAGGTACAGGTTAATCTAACAGATAAATCTGAACGTTCCGAAAGTACCAATATTAAAGCTGCAAAAGTAAAAAGAGCATTAGAAGAGAAATTTACCGGAGTAGAGTTTAAAACAGCTCCAATCGGTATTATGGGAGCTGAAAATGCTCCGATCGAAATGGTGGTAACAGCTCCTGATAATGCAACTGCAGTAAAAGAAGCAACAAGAATTTTAGAATTGCTTAAAAAAGTTCCGGGAGCAGTGGATGCAGAGTTATCAACAGATACAGGTAATCCGGAAGTTCAGGTAAATATAGACAGAGATAAAATGGCTTCTTTAGGGCTGAATCTTTCAAGTGTAGGACAAACGATGCAGACGGCATTTAACGGGAATACAGACGGGAAATTCAGAGCAGGAGAATATGAATATGACATTAACATCCGTTTTGGTGATGCCAACAGACAATCTATTGATGATGTTAAAAATCTGATGTTTACAAATCCTCAGGGTCAACAGGTACGTCTAAGCCAGTTTGCTGATGTGAAAATGGGATCAGGGCCAAGTTTGCTTGAACGTAGAGACAAATCTCCTTCTGTAAAAGTAAGAGCTAAAGCAGTAGGTAGACCGGTAGGGGACGTTGCAAATGAATGGGCTAACCAGTTTATGAATAATAAAAATAAACCTATCGGAGTAGATTATATCTGGAGTGGTGATATGGAAAACCAGCAGGAGGGGTTCGGTACTTTAGGAATTGCTTTATTAGCTGCTATCGTATTGGTATATCTGGTAATGGTCTCCCTGTATGACAGTTTTGTATATCCTTTCGTAGTATTGTTCTCTATTCCGTTGGCAATGATCGGGGTAATGGTTATCCTTGCCTTAACAGCCAATTCCCTGAATATCTTTACGATGTTGGGTATGATCATGTTGATTGGTCTTGTTGCGAAGAATGCTATCCTTATCGTTGACTTTACGAATGCAAGAAAAGCAACGGGAGCCACCACTCACGATGCATTGATCCAGGCTAACCATGCGCGTCTTCGTCCGATCCTGATGACAACAATTGCGATGATCTTCGGTATGTTACCGATCGCATTGGCAACAGGTGCCGGAGCAGAAATGAACAAAGGTCTTGCATGGGTAGTAATCGGTGGTCTGACATCGTCTCTATTCCTGACATTGATTATTGTGCCGGTTGTATATTCATTGTTTGACTCTATCCTGAGAAGAATGGGTAAACATGAAAAAGTAGATTATGAAGCTGAAATGAAGGCCGATTATGTTCACAGAGAATTAAGTGAAGATGGATATACGCCTAAACACTTAGATTAATACATTAAACCTTAATTAACCAAAAGCGCCCCGGATTTTTCCGGGGCGCTTTTTAGTCGTATGGGTTATACAGATATGGTATTTCACGATACAGCTGATTTTAGCATTAGTTAAAATGGAGATAATGTTAATATGAAATCTCAAGGTATAATGAATATGGATAATAATGTTTTATGTTTTACAAATAAAAAACAGCACCAATTCGGTGCTGTATATTAAAATTAAATATTTTTAAAATAGAAAGCCTCAGAGCTCTTCACAATTTTTCTTCAGCTTTGTGAATATTTTATCAAAATCTTTATAGGCTGTTCCTTCATCATCACGCTTTTGCCTGAAGCTGCTGTTGGCACAATTGTGAAAGCTGAGGCCGATCAGATCTATCAGGGCGTAATCTTCCTTTTGAGGATCATTCATCTTGGCATCAAATCTTGCCATTACTCCTTTAGGATCTGCGTTATTTTTACTTTTCAGCTCAATATAGTTTTTCCATGCAGCAAACATTTTTTCTTTATCCGGAGAAGAAATAGCATCAATAGGCTCTTTGCAGGTACTATAAAATCTACTGGTTTTAAGTGTTGACGGATCAGAGAAAGCCATTATTTCTTCTTTGTTCAGTTCATATTCATTTTCAAAGATCTGAATGGTATTCTCATAAAGGTTTTTCCAGACCGGAAGATCAATAACTTTCAGACTGTATAATTCCTGTTTTTTTTCCTGATATTGTTTTTCCAGATTCTCCAGATGAATTTCCTTGTTTTTGCGCACTTCTTCAAGACTGGAAAGTTTAAAAACGGGATTAGTATCAAAATGAACTCCGTTAAATTTATATAAAAGTTTGTTAACGCCGTCTATTTCTTCTTTTTCATATTTTGAAGCATCATAGTATCCTTGGTTATCACAGTTGAATGTCTGATAGCTGTACAGTGTCAGATTAGTGTTTTTTATAGGCTTTTTTTGTCCCCAAACAGTAACAGATAAGGCCAGAGAAAGCCCAATCATCATTTTTTCCATGTGCATAGTTGTAGAAAGAATCCGGATTTCTAAAAATTCAGTGCAAAATTAAGGCTTTAAATTTGAAAATTAAAGAATTAGACCAATTTTATACAATCATTTTTTAAGGCTTAATGAGAATTTTAATTTTATAGTCTCAACCAGATTGGTTTTATAAAAATTAAGGTTCATCACAATCCCTTTTCAGTTTGGTAAAAATCTTTTCAAAAGTCTGAAAAAGAGCGTCATCATCAGTAGTGGGCCTGAAACTATGATTTGCACAATTATGGAAAGCATTCATAAGATCAATAAGTGCATAATCATCTTTTTGCTGGTCATTCCATTTAGCATTAAAAGTGTCTCTTGTACCAGTGCTTTGGGACTCAGCTAAACTTTTCCACACTGAATACATCTTCTGCTTATCACTGGTGGTCATTGCATCAATATATCCTGCACAGGTATTGTAAAATTTACTGTTCCGAAGTGATTGAGGGTCAGAATAGCCCATCAGAAGTTCTTTTCTAAGCTGATATTCGCTTTCCAAAAGCCTTATGGACTCTTCGTACTGTTGTTTCCAGATTGGCAGATCTATAAATTTGAGTCCGTTAAGTTCTTTCTTCCTATCCACATATTCTTTTTCAGCCTGTTGTAAAAGCTGGGTGTAATTGCTGCGGATCAGATCTAATTTTTTAGGATTAAAAACAGTAAGCGTTGAAAACGGAGATGAAGCCAAAGGATATAAAAGTTTATAAGTACCGTCTATTTCCTCTTTTTTATATTGCGCAGGATCAAAGTATCCCCGAACATCACATCCAAATGTCTGATAATCATATACCGGTTGATTTATTTTTGCAGGAGCTTTTTGAGCGGTTAAAATACATGATAAAGCCAATAAAAGTCCTGTAAATAATTTTTTCATGTTTTTTTTAATTCCGCTCAAAATTAAAATTTAAAACTTAAAATCCGGTCATAAACAACATTTATTTACTCTTGTTTTTCCTTATACATAAAGATTCTCATTTGTTTTTTATTTTGTTTTTTATATTTGCATACCTTATTAGAATCCTGTTTTGTTCTTATGCAAGCAGGAAATGTAACGATTGAATTATAGAACAAATATTAATATGTACGACAATTTAGAACAACTGTTTTATCAGGGAAACCTGGAACAGTGTATTGCAGAAGGAGAACAATACTTATTATCCCATCCGGAAGATCAGGAAGTTTTATTTTTAATGGCGGTGGCTTATCATGATCTTGTTTATTATGATGGGCATGAAGCTGTTTATGAGGCTATAAAACACCATGTAATTCCCTATTTACGCAGAATCCTGCAATTGAATCCAAACAATCAGAAAGCGCTATATAATATTTTAGATTACCCATTAGGGAATGAATATACTCTGATGCAGATAGGCATAGCTAAAAAGCATATTACCCGGGAAAATAAGGATGAGTTTACAGGATATGCGGAACGCATGCTGGAAGATCCGGATTATGCAGGACACGGTTATGATTTTTTAGTGAAAATATATGAATCTCTGAGAGAGAATAAAGCCCTTCTGAATTGTCTTGAAGCAGGAATGTATTATTTCCGGAAAGCAGATGCCGGCAACCGTGAAGTAAGGGATAAAAATATCTCCCTGTTCTGGATTAAGAAGATTTATCTGCTGGACCGTGAAAAAATGGTGTCCGGTCAGGAACTCACAGCGATGATAGAGCAGGAGTATTCTTCTTTTGTCACAAGAAACGAATATGACTTTATCAATCTTGCAGATATTGCTTATGAAAATAATGCCACTGATCTTTCTCTTAAAATGATGCTGAAGGTAATTCAAGGAGAAAATTCAGCAGCATACATCCATGAAAAGCTTGTTGAATGGCACCATCGTTTTGCAGAACTGATTGAAAACGGCTACAGCAATCCCGATGTTTTTTATTATCAGCTGATTATTGAAAGAAACTATGCTGGAATGCTGAATGTTAGTGAAGACTTTTATTATACACACGCTCTGGAAGTCATAGATACTCATCCGGAAGTTTTCTCCGGATACCATTTTGCCGGAACTTATTTATATGAAGACCAACGCTATGCCGAGGCTATCCCTTTATTGGAAAAAGCAGTGGCGCTATCATCCAATGCGACAGCCTGGAGGAGAAAAGCTGAGGCAGAATATCATTTGTATAAAACAGTATCAGCCGAAATTCCTGAATTTTATGATTACCCGACAGATATTTACAATGAAGGTGTCTATATAAACGAATTTATAGATGAGCTGGAGGATGAAAATGATAAACGTCAATGGACTGAAGCAAGCTGTGAAGTATATAAACAGGCGCATGAAGCATTCCGGAAATATTTTGAGGAAGACCAGTTTGACAGTGATTATCATAATGACCTGCATACCAGGGCAATGTGCTGCAATAATTTAGCAATTAAATATTCGTTACTGGGAGATCATCAAAAAGCGGCAGAAACGGCTTTGGAGGGGCTTAAGTATTCAGAGTTTATAGAGCTTCACCTGGTATTGATTGATGCTTTACTGGATGGAGAGAACTACGAAGAGACAGAGAAAGCCCTTGATCATTATTTCAGTCTTTACGGAGAATCCGAGGATTATTTTTATAAAAACCTGTACTATAGGGCGCGCCAGGTTCAGCTTCATGAGTTGATGGGGGACGATAATGCCTTTGAAGAGGCAGAAGAAGTCCTCACATACGCTTATCAGCATACCATGGAAAATCCCGAAATTGATGATTACGATTACAGGGATCTGGAAGCCGGTAAAAATGTACTGGAAGGTATTTTATTCCATCATCTGGACAGTAAGGACCCGGAGACAAAAAAATCTTACTATGAAGGAATGGCAGAGCGTTTCCCACAAGAGCCCAATCCTCAGTTTGCACTGATGCAGATATATAATGAACAGGAAAACTATGGAAAAGTTGCCCTGGCAGCAAAAAAATACCTTGAAAATAAAAAAGAATTCCTTCTGGATGCTTTTGATAAAGCCAAAACAATTTATATGATTGTTAAAAGTGATTTTCTTCAGGATAATTATCATGAGGCGGCATCTGTATTCAGTCAATATGATGCTGAATGCGAAGAGGCTATGGATCCTGAAGAATATGTAGTCTGGCTGAGCTATGGAGTCCGCATCTATGAAAAGCTGAATAATAAAGAGCAGACCCTAGTCTTTGCTGAAAAGTTCAATGATATCTACAATACTGAAGAATGGGGATATGATGACCTTGTTGAAAGCGTTGAACTGGCAAAAGCAGTGGTTTTATACCATGCTGGAAACTTAAAAGAAGCGCATGCCATATTGGAACAGGTGCGTTCAGTTCAGAATTATGATCCTATCGCTGATGAATACAAGACTACATGGAAAAAGCCGGGACTGTTTTCCAAATTCGGATTTTAATGCTTAAAGAATAATAATATGGCACACCGTATTTACGTATATAATGTTGATTCTAAAACCGGAGAACAATATTCACATTATCTGGGAGAATGGAATTACGAAATCCCTGAGTTATTTCTTCCCTTATTCTCGTGTAATCCAAGATCAAAAGGAAAACTGCTGTATTTTGATAAAGAAAACGGGGTTGCAAGGCTGAAATCATTCTATCAGTTGCTGGGCGAGCATTATCAATTGCTTTATAAAAAGGTATACTATGAGCCTGTCAATAAAATGTTTGAAACCTTAGACGCTCTTCCTTACGATACCTTTATGATAGATGCCTGGGATGTTTTCAATATGAATGAAGAGAAACATGCTGATCAGGCGAAAGACTGGGTACTGGAAATTAAGGAGAAAAGCAGGCTGTATGATAAAGCTATGTCCAATCAGAATCTGGGATGGCTTGAAAAGGAAATTTTTGCCGGAAGAGGATATGATACCTTTTTAAACATGCTGGAAACAGACTGGATCAATTACGGCTTGGGATATTGGAATGACGACTTGTATAAAAATCCTTCGGAAACCTTTGAAGACAATGGTTTTTGGGGCCTGAAGGACAGAAAAGGAAATGTTATAACTTTACCTGTTTATGATGAAATATTTGCCTTTAATGATGAAGGAATTGCCGTAGCACAGAAAAACGGTAAATTCGGATATCTGCGAAATGATGGTAGAGTGCTTATTGAATGTGTATATGAAGAAGCCTTTGATCCCCTGTTTATAGAAAATAAGAGTTATGGGACTATAGAAGTGGACAAAAAAGCAGGGTTAATTGATATTGCTACCGGAGAAATTGCTATCCCCTGTGAATATGATGAGTTGGAACTTTTATGGTATTCCGGGCTTTTTAATGCAAAAAAGGAAGGGAAGTATCGTGTTATTGATATATCCGGTCAACAGATTATAGCAGATTATTCAGAAGACCCTTTTGATTATGATTATTCTGAACTGCTTTATCGTAAACAGGCTGGAACTTCCAAAAGAGCATATTATACATTTGGCGGCGTTTTCCTTGGAGAATATCCGGAAGATGTACTGACGCATATTTCAGAGGGATATTATTTTGCCAAACCGAATAAGTTTCAGAAAAAAATAAATATTATAAAATCTGATGGCAGCCTGCTGGACTCTGAAGTAGACAGTATGATGGTCATGGGAGATTATGGCTATACTTCTTTTGCTTACAAAAAAGCTAAAGAATGGCATATTTATAATACAAAGTCCGGTGAGTTCAGGCTAAAAGGACACAGGATTGAAAATATTCACAGAGACTGGTACACCCAGTTCATGAGAGATATATTTTTAATTTCTGATGAAAATGGCTGGGGAGTATACAATGCTGCAGATGACCGCTGGCTGTTACCTTCCTCTGCAGAATATAAAAAAATAGAGTCCTGCAGAGAGGAAATCTTTCGTGTTATCCTATCGAAGGGAATGTTTTATTATGATCAGAAAACAGAAACCCAGAGCAGTGTCTATGATTATATTGGGGAAGGAATAGATTATCATGAACAGATGCTTTGCCTTTATAAGGGAGATGAAATGTTTATTCTGGATACCGAAAGAAAACTCCACCAGATCTCCGATCATCAATTGGGGGATTTATATGGGAAAAGATATAACCTCCGCGGAAAAGATCAAAAGTATTTTCTTGATTTTTATAAAGCATGGACGGAGAGAAAAGGTTCCGGTTATGAAGAATACTTTGATGATGAAACCCTGAAATCAAGAGCAGAAGAATATTTTAAAGAAGGGAATGTTAAAGATGCTGTGAGGCTGTATACAATAGGGGTAGAACGCGGCAATGCAGATATGATGGTAGAGTTAGGTTTTATATATACCGATGATGAATACCCTGAATTTTATGATGTGAAGAAAGGCATAGCCCTATATGAAAAAGCAAGTCTCCAGGATCAGTCTTTTGCCTGGAATAACTTAGGATATCATTATCAGAATGGAATTGGATATCCTCAGGATATTAAAAAAGCTTTAAAATGTTTCAGAAAATCAGCAGAACTGGGAAATGGGTTGGCAATGCAGAATCTGGCACTCCTTTATTTTTATGGTGATTATGTATTACAAGACTATGATCTTGCACTGGAATACTATAAACAGGCAGAAAAGAGATTTTATTTCAATGAAGAAAAGATTGCTGAGATTTATTATCAAAAAAATGATTATGCCAATCTACAACGTTATTTAAAAAAAGATGCCGGGAATACTTATTCCAATATCTATTATGGAATTATGTATGATGAAGGACTGGGAGTAAAAATAAGCACAAAAAAGGCAATTAAATATTATGAAAAAGCCCTGGAGTATGGATATTATACCACGGCTTTGAAAAGACTTTTATACTTTTATAATGAAGACCCATCCTTTGCTGACCCGGAGAAATACCAATACTGGAAAGCTTTTGGTGAAGAGAATGGAATGGATGTGTAATTGCAGATTTTAAACCATCAGCTCGAGTAGCTTTTAAGAGAGGTTTATTAAAAATCATCAGGCTTATTTTATTTATCATAATAACCTATGTGTTTGTATGTTGGTGATACATAGGTTTTTATGATACGTGGGAAATTCATTTATCTATTAAAATATAAATCTTAAGATTATATTATATATTGTTTTTAATTTTAAAATAATAGTTTTACATTAAATTAGTGCATATGAGCTGGGAACTACTTTTTTTGATCTTTTGCCTTGTTGTTTTTGCAGGGATGTCTTACTTAACGATGCGTTTTGCTAACAGATGGACCCAAAAAAGTAAATATGCAGTACTTTTCAATACTTTAATACTGATTGGCTCGTTTTTTCTGATACTATTTATTGCCTTTTATATTTTCATTTCGAATGTTTCTTTTGAGCGGTAAAAAATGAGCTTGTTTTCTTAATGATAAAATAGGCAACAGACAGGTTGATAAAAAGGGAAAGCCATACATTAATACCATAAAAAAGTTCATAGTCATGATATTGTTCATTATAAAACAAATTTTTGATTATTCTGAAGGTAATAGCGGTTGTGGTGATAGCATAGCTTAAGATCATTGCATTTTTATGAATAACAGTATTACCTTTTCTGATAGACAGAACGGCTGTTATGGTAAAACAGGCCCAGAGAATATCTTGTATAATAAATCCTGTAATCCCGGTTATACCACCATTTGAAAATAACCCAAGTACAAAGCAGGCCGGAACATTAACGATCAGAATGTTGTAAACATATACTTTACCGATAATCTTATGAAGCTTTCTGTTTTCAGTTAAAAACCGGTTTGAAAACTGTGTTAAACCAGCTAAAAGACAAATCGTGATTGAAAAAATATGGATATAGAAGAAAGTCAGCCAGTACGGATTATTGACAACCTGCTGTTTGAACATCAGAAATCCTGTGTTTTTTTCAAAAGTAGTATACTGGGAAATTGTTTTCAGCATCAGGATACTGAAAATAAAAACCGAAAATACGGCCGTACCTTTAATAATCTTTATTCCCAACGAGTTTGTCATATATCTGTTTAGCTCTATAATTCTGTCAACAAAGCTTTTATAAAACGGAAAACGTTACAAAATATGTTTAATCCTCAAATGCTGTAGTAGCATAATCGTTTTGGCATCCCTGATTTCTCCGGAATCAATCATCTGAAGGGCTTTCTCAAAAGGAAGTTCAAGCACTTCAATATTTTCTCCTTCTTCTTCAAGACCGCCGCCATCCGTTATTTTCATGTCATCGGAATATTCAGCGATGAAAAAGTGAAGAATTTCTGTTACGGATCCTGGAGACATATAAGCTTCAAGTATTTTTTCAACCCTGGATATTTTATATCCGGTTTCTTCCTCAGTTTCTCTTTTGATACATTCTTCCGGCTGATCATTGTCTAAAAGGCCTGCGCAGGCTTCAATCATCATTCCTGTGGTATTCCCGTTAATATAAGTTGGTAAACGGAATTGCCTTGTCAGAATCACATTTCCTGAAGAGAGATTGTACAAAAGAATAACGGCTCCATTGCCTCTGTCATAGGCTTCCCTGCTTTGGGTTTCTATGGTTCCGTCTTTTTTGCGAACTGTAAATGTGACTTTATTTAATGTATACCAGTTGTCCGATAGAACTTCTGTCTTGAGAATATTGATATTAGGGTTTTGCATACGGTATATTTTCTATATTATAATAAATGGTAAATCCTTTTTCGGTGGCAATTCTACATCTTGGATATTGTACTGAAAGAAAATAAGATATTCCCTATTGTCAAGTGAAATATGCTTTGATA
The DNA here is from genome assembly GCF_003385595.1 of Chryseobacterium flavum. Lineage (GTDB taxonomy): Bacteria > Bacteroidota > Bacteroidia > Flavobacteriales > Weeksellaceae > Chryseobacterium > Chryseobacterium flavum. The sequence goes on from NZ_QNUE01000011.1 coordinate 46,429, forward strand.
TATTTTGTGAAATTGAAGTGTTTTCCCATTATTGGAGTATCATTAATGACTATCATTTTTTTTTAACAGGTCGTTCAATGCCTCACTCAGATCTGCAAACTTAAAATGAAATCCTGCATCCTGGATTTTCTGTGAAGAAGCTCTTGAGCCTTCCAAAACTGCTGTTGCCAGTTCCCCAAACATCAGTTTTAATATAAACGCGGGAACACGGGGCATAAATAATGGTTTTTTTAATATTTGAGCAATTTTTTTAGTAAGACCAGCATTGGTTGTATGTTGAGGAGAAACTGCGTTATAAGCGCCTTCTGTTTCCGGATTTTTCAGGACAAATTCATACATAGAGCAAATGTCTTCAATGTGGATCCATGGCATATACTGTTTTCCGCTTCCTAACGGAGAGCCGATATAATATTGGATAGGAAGTAGCATTTTCTTTAAAGCTCCTTCTTTTGTGGAAAGAACAACAGCTGTTCTTATTTTGACAACTCTTTCTGCGAGTTTCTGCTCTTTAAAATCATCCGCAGCTCTTTCCCATAAAACAACAACCTCGCTTAGAAAATCATTTCCAGGCTGATCATCTTCGGTATAAATTTTTTCAGTCGTCCGGGTCCCGTAAAGATTGATGCCAGATGCAGATATAAAAGATTTCAGCCTGATACTTTTCTTCCTTACAGTTTTTAAAAGAAGAGCGGCAGAATCAATTCTGCTGGATATAAGCTCTGCTTTTCTTTCATTTGTCCAGCGTTTTTCTGATATGTTGGCACCCGCCAGATGTATAATATGAGAAACATTTTCCAATGCTTCTTCATCAATATAGCCTTTTTTAATATCCCATTCAAATTCATTTTCACGTTCTTTTTTTCGGGTGAGAAATCGTATAGTGTATACTTTTTCCAATTTTTTCTCCAGCTCTTGGGCTATCATACCACCGGCTCCTGTGATCAGAACAATTTCTTTCATAATGTAATAGTTTGATGGTAAGAGGAAGATTATGACTGATTTTTTACAATTAATACAAAATCATCTTCCAGAAGTTTATAGCCATAATCATAAACAAATTTATATTCAGATCCGTTTTTATAAACTTTTAAATTGGTAAAATAATCAAAATCAAAACCCAGGCTGTCCAGTTTGGATTTAGCAATTTTTGTTTTACCATCTGTATTAATTTCCACAAGGATCCGGTAATTTTTACGGAGTTTATTATTTATATTCCGCATCAGATTATTGGAATCTTTATTTTGCTTATTATTATAGGCATTGCGGCAGGCATCATTGCAAAATTTCTTATCAGACCTTCCGATAATATTTTCGCCACATTCCAGGCAGTTCATAGATTTTATTTTGTGTGGTGTATATGTCTTTTCTTTAGCAATCTTTTGAACCTGCTGTGAGAAGGATAACTTCTGTTAGGAGTTATGTTATTGAAGAATAAAGCTACAATCAACAGGATAATACACCCCGATAAAACAGGGGAGATGACGTACCAATATCCCAATTCAGGGATTTTTCCGGTAGAGCTTACGGCAATCAGCGCTGTTGCACCCCCCGGTGGGTGCAATGTTTTTGTGTATTGCATCAATACTATAGAGAAAGCTACAGCAAGAGGAGCTGAAAGCCAGATAATATCAGGAATAATTTTAAATACTGTAACACCCACAAGCGCAGAAAGTACATGCCCTCCGACCAGATTTCTTGGTTGTGCCAGTGGGCTCTGAATTGCTCCATAAATAAGAACACTTGATGCACCAAAAGACCCGATCAGGAATATATTTTCAGTTTCTGCTAAAGAGTGGGACTGAATAAACGCAATGATTCCAATTCCGAAAAAAGCTCCAAGAAATGACCAGAAATGCTCTTTATAATCAACAAGCGTTTCTTTATAAATCACATATTTTGAAACTCTGAATGTTCTTTTTATAGTCTTCTTCATTTAATCTTCTTTATTTCTTATAATTTGAATTAAATTTTCTACAAAGGGTCGGGTGTATGTCCCATTTTTATCATAATCGGGATCTAAGATAGTGATTTCTATTCCCATACATTCAGGATGATGGATTAATGGTGTCAATATCTCTTTAAGGTCTCTATAACTGAGTCCATCTGCCATTCTGCTGTCTACAGCCGGCATTATTTCATCTTTCAGAGCATCTACATCAAAATGAATAAAGAAACCATCCAGCTCCCTTTCACTGATCATGTCCAGAAAATTTTCAGCAGTCTTCCTGAAACCATTTTTCCGAAGGCCTTCAAGATCATAATAATGAATGCTGGAATTGATGATCTGATGAACATATTCTTCATCATCTGTTTCAGCATTACCGCAGCAGAAAATATTTTCTTCTGAAAAATAAGGTTTAAGTCCATCAATATTCGTCAATGCCTCAGGTCCAATTCCGGAAACTATAGCAAGATCCATCCCTGCAATGCCTCCGCTTTCAGATAATTGTGGCGGAATAAAGTCAGTGTGTCCGTCCAGATAAAAAAGTCCGAACTTTCCCAGCTTTTTTAGTGCAACAGCATTTCCAATCAGGATACTGCAGTCTCCGCCAAGAATTATATTGAATGTATTTTTATTGTAGTTCCTCAGAATGAATTCGGCCTGTTTTCTGGCATATCCGGCAATCCCATCTGCGTTTCTGACCCTTGTTTCTTCATCAAAATCCATTGTATACGGAGGAGCTTCAAGCGTAAAAATATTTTTAGGATCAATCTGTTTATGAAAATCAAATTTTCTGAGCCAGTCAGGTAGTTTTCTGACTCCGGGTTCAATCTCATGCTCCTTTTTTGTAAGTCCCAGGTTGAGAGGAAACTCAAAAATATTGATATCCCTGTTCATAATGAATTTTGACAAAGATACGGAATTATCCGTTTGTAAATGGATTATAGTAAGGACTGTAACTTTTGGTAATACTTTCTGTAAATTATGGAATATTTAAATGTAAATATTTAAATTCACGAATTATTGAATTAAACTTAATAATAAAAGCAAAAAATAAAATTACTATGGAAAAATTTAAAATTAAACCTGAAACGACACTTAAAATGTTTGAAATTCTGGGAGGAATGTGGATTGCCGGATGTGTTAAAGCAGCAGCGGAACTGAATATTGCGGATTTCCTGGCAGAAGGACCAAAAACGATATCCCAACTGGCAAAAGTGACGTATTCTAATGAAAACCAGTTGTATAGAATTATGAGGGCTTTGAGCAGTGTCGGAATTTTTACAGAGACCGGAAATAAAACTTTTATACTTAATGAGCTGGGTGCAACTATGCAAAGCGGAGTCCCCGGAACGGTGAAAGATTTTATACTGGCTAATTTAACTGAACATTTTCCGGGATTTATGGAACTTACATATAGTGTTCAGACAGGGAAAGTACCTTTTGAGTATGTACATGGAATGAATCTTTGGGAGTATTATAAGAAGAATCCGGAGCTGGGGAATAACTTTGGAAGGGGAATGACCGGGCTATCCAATATGGAACTGGATGGAATTATTAAAAACTATAACTTCAGTCCTTACAAAACGATTGTAGATGTTGGCGGCGGAAATGGAATCATGATGTATACTATATTAAACTCAGCTCCTGAAAGCTCGGGGATTATTTTTGATGAATCTTATGTAACGGAAACCACTGCCGGATGTATTCCTGAAAATTTAAAAAACAGGTGCTCGGTAGCAGTTGGAAGTTTTTTTGAAAAAGTACCGGAAGGAGCAGATCTGTATACAATGAAATGGATAATTCATGATTGGAATGACGATGAATGCATCCGGATTTTAAAAGTCTGTTATAATGCAATGCCTAAAGGAGCAAAGCTATTGATTATTGATGCGATGATTCCTGATGATTCTCAAAACAAACCTCATATAGGCAAACTTTTGGATATTGTGATGATGGCTTGTATCACGGGAAGAGAAAGAACATTAAGTGAATTTAGAGAGATTATAGAAAAATCAGGATTGACATTTAACCGGCTTATTGATATTGGTACAGAGGCTAAAAGTATAATTGAATGCGAGAAAATATAGGGAGTAAAATGATTTATCCGACAACAAACGACTACAAATGAATTTAAATAATTTATAACCGACTGTGTTGTGGTTGTCTTACCATCTTTGCAACAGAGATTTGAGAAAACAGTGAACGTCTCCTATCTGAAATATTAATCTTTAAAATTAAAAGTTATGTCACTAAGAAACAAAGTAACATTGATTGGTTACACAGGTAAAGAAGTTGAAATGGTAAACTTCGATAATGGCAACATAAAAGCAAGTGTATCCTTAGCTACAAGTGATCATTATACCAATGCCAAAGGAGAAAAAGTAGAAGAAACACAATGGCACAATCTGATTGCATTTGGAAAGGTTGCGGAAATTATGGAAAAATATGTTCCGAAAGGAAAAGAAATCGCCGTTGAAGGAAAGCTTACGTACAGGTCATATGATGATAAAGATGGCGTAAAGCGTTATATCACGGAAGTTCGTGTAGATGAGATTCTGTTATTGGGAGGTAAATAATTCTAAAAGCACAAATGATGAAAGTAAAAGTTTTTAAAGTAAGGCTTCCTGAAAAATTTCTCTACAGAGATCAGAAAATGCTTGATGATTTTCTTGAAGCCAATGAGATTATAAAAGTGGAAACCGCTTTTGTAAGTGATGAGTGTTATTGGTCCGTAATATTGTATTTTGAAGAACTGAAACCAGCCAGAAGTACAGTAAAAGAGCCAAAAGCTGTTAAATATTCACTGGAAAATGATACTTTGAACGCGGATGAGGAGAAAATTCTTGATGCATTAAAACTCTGGAGATCAGAAAAAGCCAGAGAGCAGAGTCTTCCCACTTATTTTATTGCAAGTAATAAAGAGCTGATGTCGGTAGCCAAATATAAACCGGTCAGAAAAGAAGAACTGTTAGAGATCAAAGGATTCGGTAAGCATAAGATTGAAAATTATGGTGAGGAAATACTGGAGATCATTGAAAGTGTCTGATTTTTCACAATAATTGATTGGTTACATAAAAAGCAGGGAAAGATTACTTCTCAGCTTTTTATGCTATGTAAAAGTCCTTGCAATTCCGTACTTTTGCGTTTATCAAAATGACATACTAGAAATGAAGCCAAGTTTAGCAAAAGGAACGAGAGATTTTACAGCACAGGAAGTTTCCAGAAGAAAATATATTATTAATATTTTACAGACTAATTTTGAGTTATTCGGATTTCAGCCTCTGGAAACACCAAGCTTTGAAAATCTTTCTACGTTAACAGGAAAATATGGGGAAGAAGGAGATCGCTTAATATTTAAAATCCTAAACTCAGGAGATTATACTTCAAAAGTTAATCAGGAAGATTGGGATAACAAAACCCATCAAAAGCTTACCCCTCAAATTTCTGATAAAGCACTTCGCTATGACTTAACCGTACCTTTTGCAAGATTTGTAGCTATGAATCATGGAAAATTGACATTTCCTTTCAAGCGTTATCAGATTCAACCTGTATGGAGAGCAGACAGACCTCAGAAAGGTAGATTCAGGGAATTTTATCAGTGTGATGCAGATGTGGTAGGTAGTGAAAGTTTATTGCAGGAAGTGGATCTTGTACAGTTATATCTGAAATCATTCTCTGATCTGGGAGTGCCTGTTACCATTCATATAAATAATAGAAAAATCCTTTCAGGATTGGCAGAATATGCAGGTATTACTGATAAACTTATTGACTTTACAGTTGCTTTGGACAAGCTGGATAAAATAGGAAAGGATGGGGTGGTAAAAGAACTATTGGAAAGAGAAATAACTCAGGATTCCATAGATAAACTTGATTTCTTATTCAGTCAGTCTGATGATGCTCTTGAAAATCTTCTTCAGCTTAAAGAAAAATTTGTTGGAAACGAAATTGGTCTGAAGGGCGTAGAAGAACTTGAATTTGTTCTTACAGAGTCATTGAATCTCGGTGTAGATATACAGAATCTGGTATTCAATATTACCCTTGCAAGAGGTCTGGATTATTATACAGGAGCTATTTTTGAAGTAAAGGCTGATGAGGTGGCTATGGGATCTATCGGAGGAGGAGGAAGGTATGATAACCTTACTGAAGTTTTCGGGGTTAAAAATATTCCCGGAATTGGTATCTCGTTTGGTTTGGACAGGATTTATCTTGTGATGGAAGAACTTGATCTCTTCCCCGAAGAAGCATCTTCCAAGATAGAATATCTGTTTGCCAATTTTGGGAGCAGGGAAATAAGAGAGGCTCTGAAACTCATTATGAAATTGAGAGAAAAAGGTATTTCTGCGGAACTGTATCCTGAAAATGCAAAACTTAATAAGCAATTTACTTATGCCGAAAAGAAAGGAATTAAAAATCTTGTTTTTTTAGGAGAAGAAGAAATTAAAAATAATACAATTACCTTTAAAAACCTTGAAACCGGAGAGCAAAAAACTGTTTCTCTGGAAGAGTTTTTAGGGTAAAAGGTTTTAAACTACATAATAACGGCTTAAGGTATTCCTTAAGCTGTTTTTTTTATCTAAAATTCAAACTAAGAAATACTGGCTGATATTTAGAAAGAAATGGTAATTTTAGACCAAAACTTTTAAACATAGAACTTGATGAATATTATTTGTGCTATTTGTGGAACTTCACTGACTGCTACAGATTTTTCGATAGAAAAAAACAAGCTTGCAGATGGGGGGTACTTGTGTGCTGAATGCTTTGTCAAAGCGATCCGTATTAATAAGAATCTTTTTAATACTTTGGATCAGTTTTATTTTGCAGAAATAACAGGGATGTTCCTTAAAAATAAAATTGAAGAAGGGAACAATCAAAATATCTCCGGAAATAGTTATGCATATGAGGCGCCAGGCAGGCTTGATGAAATCAAAGATCAGATTGTATCTCTTAATGCAAGACTAAGTATATTTGTTAATGAAGAAGTGAAAGAACTGGAAAATGTACTGGATATAGGCGAAAACCTTCTGGCTATTGCAGAGTGTATCTACCTGCAAAATAACAGAGAAGGGATTATTTTTGCCACACCCCGACGTGTAGTTTTTATAGACAAAAAAATATTGGGAGGTGTTGTCAGGAATGAATTTCCTTTATATGATATTATTTCCGTTGAGCATACTGAAAACCTTCTGTATTCTATCCTAAAAATAAATATTAAAGGAGCTTCTGCAGAATTTAAACTTCATAATAAAAGTGATGGAAGAACATTTACCAATGTTGTAAATGGTAATATTCAATATCCGGAAAGATATCAGCAGGCACAACGCAGGGATGTACAGGCATTTCGACATGATATTCCTGGTTTGGTGCAGGAAAGCGTTTACAATGCAGATAAAGAAACTTCACAAACTGTTTTTGAACAATTAGAGAAGTTGGGAAAATTAAGAGAAACTGGGGTTTTGACTGAAGAAGAGTTTACAGAACAAAAGAAAAAACTTCTTGAAAGATTGTAAAAAACAAAAAAATGAGTAAGAATTGTTCGCTTTGTGACGCAGAATTAACGTCTATAGATACACTTTTAGGAGAGAATAAACTTTCAGATAATACTGTTTTGTGTAATAAGTGTCTGGACAAAGCAAGTACTGTCAATCAGGAATTGTTATATAACCTGAATAATTTCAGTATTGATGATATTAAAGGCATGTTGGAACCAAAAGCAGCCTTAGTAAAAAAAGAGCGATATCTGCCATCTATTCCGGTTGTAGAGTCGAATATGATATCAAAAGAGATTTATAAGCGGAGAAAAAGAAAAATAAAACATGACCTTGAACAATTAAATGCCAGTCTTTCTGTATTTACCAAAGGAGAAATGAAAGAGCTTCCTTTCCTTATTCCGGAAGACGAAAAAATACTTGCTATTACAGATGCACAGTACATTAATACATTAGATGCAGGAATATTGGTAGCCACTCCGACGAGGATGCTTTCAGTTTCAAAATCGATGTTTGGAGCTCCAAAGATCAATGTTTACCTTAATGAAGCCATACAATCAGTACGGTTTGTTACAGACCCGAGATCACCTGTTATCCAGCTGCATTTAAGTGACAGGATTGTTGAATTTGAGTGTTATATGGATAAGGAAGATGCGGAGAAATTTTATGACCGGATAAAAGGATTATATAACAATGATCAGGTGTCGCCTCAAAAACAAGCGAACTACTCTGTAACAGAACATTCACCACAGATTATTTTTGACCAATTGGAAAAACTGGGTAAACTGAGAGAAAACGGTATCCTTACTGATATAGAGTTTACAGAACAAAAAAGAAAATTACTGGAAAAGTTAAAATAAACATATAGTTACTCAGACATGAAGAATAAAGTATCCGCTGAAATGGTGGAAAATTGGCTTAAAGGGTGGTGTTTATCAAGAGAAGTTGCTTTTCCTGTTCAGTATAGATCCGGATTTAAGGTCCATGTAGGAGATGAAAGGCAAAAAGAACGTTTTGTATTTCCTGAACTTAATGATGATTTTTTTCAACTCGCATACTCAATTGATGAGCCCTGGATTTATCTGAAAGTATCTGCAGCTTCTGAAGAATTCATGGATAAGATTCCTGAAAGATGGGTACTGCAGCCACAAGGCTATATGATGACCTGTTTTCAGCCGATGAAATTCAGGGAAATCAATCTTGCAGAGGGCTATCGTCTGGAGTTTTCTGAATACAATTCAACTTTTGTTGTCAAAATTGTGGCAGAAAATGGTGAACAGGCTTCTATAGGCCGTGTCTCTCTTATAGATAACCTGGCTGTGTATGACAGGATCGTTACGGAAAAAGATCATCAGAGGAAAGGGCTTGCTACTTTTTTATTGAAAGAACTAGAGAAAATTGCTTTGTCAAGAGGATTCTCAAATAATCTTTTAGTAGCAACAGAAGAAGGAAAGCAATTATACGAAACCCTGGGCTGGCAAATGTATAGCCTTCATACTTCTATTGTGATTCCATCTGATAATTAATATTTTGAACCCAGGTTTCTGATATTACATAGAATTTTAAAACAAACAATAAAACTGAAATAAGGAATGGAAAATTACCTGGAAATCAATAAAAAGTCATGGAATGGGAAAGTGGAATCTCACCTTAAGTCGGATTTTTATTTTGTAGATGAGTTTTTACAGGGCAGAACTTCTCTTAATTCAATAGAGCTTGAACTTTTAGGCGATGTAAAAGGAAAAAGTATTTTGCATCTGCAATGTCATTTCGGGCAGGATTCCATTTCACTGTCGAGAATGGGAGCAAAAGTTACCGGAATTGACTTATCAGATAAGGCAATAGAAGCGGGAAGAGACCTGATAAAAAAATGTGATACAGATACAGAACTTATTTGTTCTGATGTTTATGACCTTCCCAATATACTGGATCGAAAATTTGATATTGTTTATACAAGTTATGGAACGATAGGATGGCTTCCTGATCTGGAAAGATGGGCAAAGGTGATTCACCATTTTTTGAAACCCGAAGGCCGGTTTATTATGGCAGAGTTTCATCCTGTAGTTTGGATGTTTGATGATGATTTTACTAAGGTTGCATATAATTATTTTAATGAAAAACCGATTATAGAAACCTATGCAGGTACTTATGCAGATCAGTCAGCACCTATTGTACAGGAATATGTTATGTGGAACCATTCTATTGCAGAAGTGGTTGATAATTTGATTAAAAAAGACATGGAGTTGAAAACTTTTAAGGAATTTAACTGGTCCCCGTATCCATGCTTCAGACATGTTGAAGAATTTGAGAAAGGAAAATGGAGAATTCCGCAGTTCGGTAACAAAATACCATTAGTGTATGCTTTAACAGCCCAGAAAAAATAGGGTTTTGTGCTAAAAGAAAGAATTGATATCAATAAAAAAGTCACCGAATTAATTACGATGACTTTTTTCTATATATGAATGTTAAAACTACTCTCTGTTTTTTAGTTTAAAGAGTCCTCAGCCTTTGTTTTTGCTTCGTCTACTTTATTCTGTACCTGGGAAGCAACATCATTGGCTTTATTTTTCAGGTCATTTCCCCATTTGTTAAGATTATCTTTTGCTGTATTAATTTTATCTTTTACAGCCTGCTGATCTTCCGGGCTTGAATTTTTATATTTCCAATAAGCTAAAGCACCTAATCCTAGTAAAGCTAATAAGCCTTTTGTTTTGTTTCCCATGATTTCTATTTTTTTAAGACATTAATATTAAAATTTGTTATTAATAATCATGTAAAATACGTGCCAAAAAAATAAATAGAATTATAAAAAAATGTTAAAATTAAGAGAAGGTTTCAAATTTTTCTCCGTCAAAACTTGCAAAAACCATAGTAGGATAGGAGTCCTGGTGATACATATTTCCATTTTTATCAATTGCAATGGCCCCTGCAAACCCCTGAATGACTTTAAGTTCGTCAAAAGTTTTGTGAAAAGCATTTTCCAGACTCATTCCGTCTGTTACTCTCGTTACAATTTTAGCGGCAGTAGCATTGCTTACAATATCTTCACCTACTCCTGTACAACTTACTGCACAAAAAGAATTGGCATAGTTTCCCGCTACAGTGGCAGAATCTGAAATTCTTCCCGGAATTTCAAAGCCTTTTCCTCCTGTAGAAGTAGCAACAGCCAGTTTTCCGCTTTTATCAATGGCTACACAGCCTACTGTGCCTTTACCTCCACTACTCAGCTTTGCTTCATATTCTTTTCTTCTCTGTGGGATTTCAGTAGAAAAATCCTCAAATCCATGTTCAGCAGCATATTTTTTTGCACCGTTTCCTCCTAAAACCCTGTCATCTTCACTTATAAGACTTTTTGCAACAAAAATAGGGTTCCTGACATCCTGAATATTGATCACTCCGCTTAATTTCTGTGTTTCACCATCCATAATTGCGGCGCTCATACGGATAATACCATCACTTTGAATCTGCGAGCCTGTTCCCGCATTATACAGCGGATCGTCTTCCAAAAGAGAAACGGCATAGGCCACCGTATCGAAAGCTGAATGGGTTTGAAGGTATTCAAAAGCTTTTTGAGCGATACTTTTTAAGGAGTTCTGTTTGGCCGTTTTTACTTTGTGGCTTTGGTCACTTTCAGAGAAAAAGCCACCATGGATGATAATTTTCATAAATATAGTTTGATAAATGATATTCTTCTACGAAGTTAATTTATAAATTTCAAAAACTCTAACACTAAAACACAACCTAAAAACAAAAAAATGAAACCGAAGTCTCATTTTTATATTTATAGTCATATTTTATCAGCTATTTATCCTGCGGGATAGGGTTGAACTGAGAGTTTTCTATTGTCAGTGTTTTGGTGGTAAGGTCATAATGATCATTCATAGACATCACATGAACTGTTAAATTATCAATAGAAATTGGCTCTCCAAGATTGATATTTGTAAGGTTAGTATCTTTAATGAATCTTCCGTCTACCAGAATAACAAGGCCTGAACCCACTGCTGTCATAACGTCATTATGGATGAAGAGTCCGGTATCTTCTCCCAGCCCGATTCCCAGTGTTCTTGGATTATTAACTACTGCCTGAAAAAGTCTTCCGATCCTTCCCCGTTGTACAAAATGGGTATCAATAATCACATTGTCTATTAAGCCCAGCCCCTGTGTCGTTTTGATTTCTCCTTTTAAAAGGGCTTCGGAGCTGCTTCCCTGGTAGATCATATTTTCAGAGGCGGCGGCGGCTCCCGCAGAAGTTCCCGAATAAATAAAATCCTGTTCCTGATATTTTAATAAAACGGTATCGTGAAATCTTGTACCTCCAAGAATAGACGTTAATCTCAGCTGATCACCTCCAGTGAACATCATAACGTCTGCAGCATTAGCTCTGGCAACCATAGCATCAGAATTAGCTTCTTCACGGTTATGAATATCGAGGATATTAACATTCCTGGCTCCAAGGAATTCAAATGCTTTTTTATATTCGGTACCTACGATCTGTGGAATTTGAGAAGCCGTTGTTACAATTTCGATGACAGAATTTTCTTTATGCTTTGATTCATTAATGATCTTTCTTAAAATTCCGCGTTCAAAAAAATTAAGGTTCTTTTCGATATTCTGATCATAATCGGTTTCCGCAAAGCTGCCTTTATTTACAGCTCCCCCAATAACTATTAATTTTCCAACAGGTTTCGTCATGGTACAAAATTAAAAAATAATTAACATTCCCTGGCTAAATTCGTGCCATCTTTAGTTGATTTTTAATGTTTTAGAAATGTTAATTAAAATTAATATTTTTTTAATAAATCTTTAAATGTGGTATAGTTTTGTTTGGGGTTTTACATTATCTTTGATTTGAAAACGAGTTATTGTTAACTGTAAAAATGCCAACAGACTATGAAAATTGAAAAGATTCAGGCACTACGTGGTCCTAACATCTGGAGCATCAGAAGAAAAAAACTGATACAGATGAGATTAGACCTTGAGGACATGGAGAATTATCCTACCAATAAAATAGATGGGTTCAGGGAGAGGATTGAAAAGCTCCTTCCATCATTGATTACGCACCGATGCTCGGAGGGGGTAGAAGGTGGTTTTTTCCATAGGGTAGAAACAGGAACCTGGATGGGACACGTCATTGAGCATATTGCATTGGAAATCCAGACATTAGCCGGTATGGATGTAGGTTTTGGAAGAACTCGCGAAACAAAAACTCCGGGAGTATATAATGTTGTATTCAATTACATTGAAGAAAATGCCGGGATCTATGCAGCTGAAGAAGCAGTGAAAATTGCTGAAGCTCTTATCGAAGGTAAAGAATATGATTTGAATGCCTGTATTCTAAAATTAAAAGAGATCAGGGAACGTGTCCGCCTCGGGCCTTCTACAGGAAGTATTGTGGAAGAAGCGGCCTCTCGTAAAATTCCGTGGATCAGATTGGGTACCAATTCTCTGGTACAATTAGGTTATGGAGTGAATCAGCAAAGGTTTCAGGCTACGATTACCGGGAAAACAAGTTCTATTGCCGTTGATATCGCCTGTAATAAAGAATTAACCAAAAGAATGCTTCATGATGCCGCTATTCCGGTTCCGATTGGTGATCTGGTAGTAGATGAGGAAGGTTTAAACGATGTGATCAGGAAAATAGGTTATCCTATTGTGTTGAAACCTTTGGATGGTAACCATGGAAAAGGCTCTTCCATTAACGTGAACGATTGGGATGCTGCTAAAATAGGGTTGGAACATGCTCAGAAATATTCAAGAAAAGTAATTGTTGAAAAATATATCACCGGGTATGATTTCCGTATACTGGTAATTGATAATAAAATGGTGGCAGCTGCAAGAAGAGTTCCTGCCCATGTTGTTGGAGACGGGGAATTAAGCCTGCAACAGCTTATCGAAAAAGAAAATAAAGATCCAAGAAGAGGTTATGGGCATGAAAATGTCCTTACGGAAATTGAGATAGATAAAGATACCCTGGAGTTGCTTGATAAACTTCATTATACTTTAGAAACAATCCCTCAAAAGGGAGAAGTGGTGTATCTGAAATCAACAGCCAATCTTTCAACAGGCGGAACATCCATTGATGTAACAGATATGGTGCACCCGGAAAATATCACGATGGCGGAAAGAATTTCCAAAATTATAGGACTTGATGTCTGTGGTATTGATGTAATGGCAGAGAATTTAACCCAGCCTTTAAAAGAAAGCGGAGGTGCAATTATTGAAGTCAATGCCGCACCGGGTTTCAGAATGCACCTGGCACCCAGTGAAGGGTTACCAAGAAACGTGGCTGCACCGGTGGTTGACATGCTTTATCCTCAAGGAAAACCTTTTACCATCCCAATTATTGCAGTCACAGGAACCAATGGGAAAACAACAACGACAAGGCTTATTTCACATATTGTAAAAAGTAACGGTTACAGAGTCGGTTTCACAACATCGGATGGAATCTATATTCAAAATACCATGCTGTCTAAAGGTGATACTACCGGTCCGCTTTCAGCAGAATTTATACTGAAAGACCCTACTGTTGAATTTGCTGTACTGGAAACAGCCAGAGGTGGAATCCTGCGTTCAGGACTGGGTTTTTCACAATGTGATATCGGAGTTCTTACCAATATTGAAGAAGATCATCTGGGAATGAATGATATTCATAATTTAAGAGATCTTACCAAAGTAAAACGGGTGGTGCTGGACAGTGTGAAGAAGAATGGATGGAGTGTGCTGAATGCTGACAATGAATACTCCATGAAGATCGTTAATGATCTGGATTGTAATGTGGCTATTTTCAGTATGGATGAAAAGAACCCTCATATTGTAAAATTTGCCAGAGAAGGAAGGATCACTTGCGTTTATGAAGAGGGTTTTGTAACCATTAAAAAAGGTGATTGGAAAATCAGAATCGGAAAAGCAAAGGATTTCCCGATTACGATGGAAGGAAAGGCCAGGTTTATGATTGAGAACGTATTGGCGGCCAGTTTGGCAAGTTATCTGTATGGATTCGGCATTGAGGACATTTCCAATTCTTTGAGAACCTTTATTCCAAGTGCCCAGCTTACTCCTGGAAGATTGAATGTTTTTAAATTCAAAAACTTTAAAGTGCTGATCGACTTTGCCCACAATCCTGCAGGATATGAAGCTATTGAAGATTATTTGAAAAATGTTGAATCTGTAAAGAAAATCGGAATTATTTCCGGTGTTGGAGACAGGAGAGACAACGATATCAGAGAATGTGGTAAAATTGCAGGGAGAATGTTTGATCACATCATCATCCGAAACGAAAAGCACCTTCGTGGAAGAACTGAAGAAGAAATTAATGGATTGATTATCGAAGGAATGCAATCTTCAGGGAAAGATGTCAGTTATGAAATTATTCCAAAAGAAATAGAAGCATTGAAACATGCTATAGGAATGGCAGAAGAGGGAACTTTTATCACGGCTTTAAGTGATGTTATTTCCAATGCTATTGATCTGGTTCAGGAATATCAGGCGCGGGAGCTTCTGGAAGATGATAAAAATATATAGAAAACCTCCGGAATTTCCGGAGGTTTTGTTTTTATAAGTTTTCCCTGGTTGTTTTGATACTCTGCATTTTTTAAGATAAAAATACAGCGGGATAAGTTCTAATCTAAGTGTTAAGATGTTGTTGTCAAATTCAGCGAAACGTGTTGATGTTTCTTCCATGTATTATTAGTTTTTTATAATTTATTTATCCAAAAAAAGCATTTGAACTCCCGATCCAGATAGCATCTTTTTTATTGAAATCTACATTTACCATTGCGGCTTTTGTCATTCTTCCCAGGTTCTCCAATAGGATAGGGTACTCATCATTTTCCCGCCAAATATATAGCAATCGGATCTCTGCTTTTGAGAATTCCCTGTTGATATCTTCAAAAAGCGGCTCATAGTTTACTTTTCTCTGGAGAATATAGTTTTCCTTATCTTTAATAGCACTTGTAATTTCTATTGTCGGATTCAGATTGACTCCGCTTCCAGCAAATGAAAACAATGGTTTTAATACAAAATTTTCAAGGCTTTCATGCTCCGGGAATTCATGCAGAAAGTAACTCTTTGGAACAAATTGATGCTTCAGTAAAGGTAACAGGAATTTTGAGATTTTAAAGAACCAGTTCGGGTGCGTGATCCACTTGACATCCACTTCCTCTCGGAAATCAAATTCTGTTTTCAGATCAGGAATATTATCCAGTTCATCAAAGATGACACGGTTATAGATTCTCTTGATTTCTGTATGCTTTTCATCATTTTCATAATACAGCTTTAGGCCTTCTTTCTTTACTTTCGTCAGGCATACGGTTTTTATGCCCAGTAATTTCTCTGTTAGGGAAAAATCAATAGCTGTTTTTTGTTTTTCCGGAAAGATTTCAAGAAGGATGACATTTTCAGGATTTTCATCTCCTACAATGAGTTCCTTTAAATGGTTTTTAAATGTTTCATGAGACATTGGATTGCGGATCTCGGAAAGAAAAGGGTAAACTTCACAGTATGTCTCTTCATACACTTTTTGAAAGGCATACAAAGAAGGAAATGCCTGAAGCTCGATCAGTTGGGGTTCTATTGCTCCGTTTTCACTTCTGCATATACCAAAATCTATTGTAAAAAAATGTGGTTTATCCGTATCATTGGGGACCCGGCAGTTATCAGGAATAGCTTTTTGAAGTATTTCTGCCGGCAATGTCTTAATCTGACTGATAATACTCTCACTGGCATCTATGAGTTTACTCTCAAATTCCTTGGTCAAAAAAATAGGACTTTCTGAGATTCTGAAAGTAGGTTCTATTCCTCCTTTCTTTGCCAATATACCTTTTAGTTGACTGTATTTTTCATCCGAAAACTCTTTGTTGAACTGTTTTCTATATTTTGGGATCATATTTTTTCTTTTGTGATATTGAAAATCGGACAAAATGCTCAATTCAAAATAATGTAACGTAAAAGTTATAAAGCTTTTTTAAAAAACTTTAAGTATACTTCTGAAACAGTTAGTAGTAGCTTAAAAACCAACTTGAATGTTAAAATACTTTTGTGACTTTTGTGGTTTGTTTTTATTTAAACTAAAGATTCAATTTCCTTCAAAATGTTTTTTTTTGCAAACTGAAGGAATCTCGGTAGAATCTGGTTTCTTGTCAGAATAATCTTATCTTCATCATCTATTCTGTCCATCGTTTCAAGATATTTTTCCATTCCGAAGTTTTCAATCATAGCTCCTCTGTTCTTATCGTCTTTAAGATTTTCGATTAAAGCCTGAGGGCTGGCTTCGGGATGAAACTGTGTTCCAAATATTTCATCAGAAAAACGGATTGCCATTACGGCTCTCTCCAGATTAATATGGGGACGGAATTTTTCAATAGCAGTAATTTTCATGCCCAATTTTTCAAAGCGATCATGATCTGGTTCAATAAACTGGTATGCTCTGGAGTCTACGGCATAAAACGGATCCTGAAGGTTTGCGAATAAGAATTCATTCGTGCCTTCTTCTGTTTTATGAACAGGCATTACTCCAAAAGAATATGATTTTCTTTTACAGATATTCCCCAATTTCCAATGAATACTTGCTAATTGAAAAGAATGGCAGATCAGGAAAAGGTACTTTTTGTCTTTATTATTTTTATTATACTCAAAAATAGTATCCAGAAAATCAGCAAATTTGCCTTCCCATTCGAAACCTTCCCTGTGCGGAGTGCCGGGACCTCCCGAAGAAATGAAAATATCAAAATCACCGATTTCGGGTATCTCATTTTTGAATCTTACATCAAAAGTCTTAATGTCTACATGTTCTTCAGAGTTCTGCCGGAATGCTTCAGAAATTTCTTTAATGTTTCTAAAGCCTTGATTTACATGATTGTTGTTCATGTCCAGCAGGGCAATTCGAATATCTTTCATTACATCATATTTTTTGTAAAGTTACCAAAAATATTATGAAGCCGGTTCTCCGTGTGTTATGCCATATTCTGTTTCTGAAATCATATAATCTACCACCTTTGTAAGGTCCCCTGTTTCTTTGAATATCTGAAGCTGACGGTCAGCTCCCGTTCCGTTTTCCAGAATTTTCCAGGCATATTCAACTTCTTTTCTGCATCCCAGATCATCTACCACATCATCAATAAATTCCAAAAGTTCTTTTAACAAGTGTGGATATGGAACAGATTCCTCTTTTCCGAAGTCAATCAGATGGGCCTCAATACCACTTTTGGAGGCACGCCATTTATTTTCGTTCAGCAACAATCTTCGGTAACTCCTGAAGCTTAAATTCTGCTGATGCAATTTATAAATCTTGGCTACCAGACTCTGCATGATGGCGGCAAGGCAAACCGTTTCATCAATTCTTAACGGCATATCACAGATCCTGAATTCGATCGTAGGATAAAAAGGATGTACTCTCAGGTCCCACCATATTTTTTTAGCATTGTCAATGGTCCCGGTTTTTATCAGGAGATCTACATAACTGTCAAATTCAGCAAGAGAATTGAAATAACTTGGAATTCCTGTTCTTGGAAATTTTACAAAAATTTCCTGTCTGTAGGATTTAAAGCCTGTATATCTTCCGATCCAAAATGGAGAGTTGGTAGAAAGGGCATAAACATGCGGAAGGAAATAACGCATAACGTTTTGTATTCTTACTCCTTCTTCACGGTTAGGTATTCCGATATGTACATGCAGCCCGAAAATAAGATTCTCCCTGGCAACATCTCCCATATCATCAACAATTTTTATATACCTTTCTCCCTGTGTAATGTTATTTGCGGACCAATGGGAAAAAGGATGGGTTCCTCCACCGGAAACACGGAGCCCCTGATCATGAGCAATATTGATCAGGTGTCGTCTTAAGTTGGTGAGTTCGGTCCTCGCTTCCTGAATGTTCTGGCATATGCCGGTTTCCATCTCGATCATGGATTCGTGCATTTCATGTTTTAAATTTTCACTTAAAACCGCCTTGCCTCCCTCAATGATTTTGGAAACATGTGAAATAAGATCCCTGCTTTCAACATCAATGATCTGATATTCTTCTTCGATTCCAATGGTAAATTGATGCATTATATTGTGTTTTTTTTCTTTTCAATATTATTTGATTATTTGACTGAATCTTTCACAAAAGTTCCCCAGGTGATATTAGGTTTCCCCGGAGCATATTCTTTAGCCTTTTCAACAGCCAGCTTTGCTGCATGCTCTACAATCCATGCAAAATTTTCCTCTCCTACAGAGTTTCTGTCTGCATCCGGAGCCGGATTGCAAAAATCTATTGCATAAGGAATACCGTCTCTTACAGCGAATTCTACTGTATTGAAATCATATCCCAGCGCCTCATTCATCTTAATAGTATAGTCATGAATAGTCTTTAACAGCTTTTCCAATTCTTCTCCTTGTGTCTGATGAGTTGTTGCGTACCTCAGATGGGGAGCATTTCTTGGCTCATAAGGCATAATATGAACATATTTTCTTCCAAGACAGTATACTCTGTAGTAATCATCAAATATAATTTCCTCCTGAACCATCATGACAAGCTGTTCTGTTTCACCCAGTTTATTCCATAGATCTTCAGGGTTTTCTACCCGGTATACGTTTTTCCATCCTCCGCCATCATGAGGTTTCATATATGCAGGAAATCCTATATAACTAAATATGTATTCCCAGTCATGGGGGAATTTCAGGTTCCTGAATGAAGTTTCTGAGGTGTTTGACGGTCTTTCATGTGAAGGAAGCAGAACTGTTTTTGGAAGAGGAATTCCAAGCTTGGTCATTAATGCATTGTTGAAAAACTTTTCATCCGCACTCCACCAGAACGGATTGTTTATGACATAAGTTCCGTTAAGTGCTGCATTTTTTAAATAGGCTCTGTAAAAAGGAACGTCTTGCGAAATTCTGTCGATGATGACTGCATAGCCATAGTCAGCACCCTGCTCTAATTTATCAATAGTTACAGGTTCTGCCACAATTTCACCACCTCCCAGCTCATTTACTTTGTCTATAAATGCCCAGGGAAATGTATCTTCCATACCAAATAGAATTCCTACTTTTTTAATCATAATTTTTGTTTTTAATTGGCGTATATTCTTGCTTTTATCTTTTTTGAGTTGTTCCGGATATTCCTTTTATTTGTAATACTGAGAGTAAAAGCCGTTATTAAGAGAAATAAGCTCCTATAAATATAGGAAATACCATTCTCCATAAGGGCCAGTCGTGACCTATCCATTTTCTTTCATCATACCAGAAATCAATACCTTTTGCGTTTAAAATTTCTGCCATTTCAATATTTTTGTTTTTACATATATCCTGATCAGAAGTGCTTAGCACGATATGCATGTGCTTGTATTTCCAGGCTTCATCATTGGCTACAAATTCTTTTGGACAATTGAAATATACCAGATCATCAGAGTAGCCATCCATAAAATTCCTTATACTGAATGCTCCGGAAAGACAAAACAGGTGGGAAACTAAATCGGGAAATCTGAATGCAAAATTGGCGGCGTGATATCCCCCAAAACTGGCTCCTGCAACAGCTACACGATGAGTTTTATGAATTTTCTGGATATAAGGCACAAATTCTTTGACCAGAAATTGTACATATCTCTCATAATTCCTTATTCTTTGTTGTGGTGAAATTTTTTCATCATAAAAGCTCCAGCTGTCAATGGTCTGGATGTTATAAAGTTTTACCTTTCCTTGTTCTATAAACCAGTTGATACTTCCGTTCAGATGGAAATCATGGTTCTGGGTATATTGTCCCTGGGAAGTAGGGAACATAATAATAGGATATCCGTAATGTCCGGTTACCTCTACATTAAGGCTTACTCCCAAAATATTGGAATAATATTCTGTATGTTCTATATGAGGCATCGATTGTTTTCTTTAATTTTGGTTCTAACTGCTCAGCCTGGTATTTTTAGGGGGTAAAATATTCAGCATTTCTATATGGATTTTCTCTGCAGTACTATCTAGTTTTTTCTGTATCACTTCAGCATCTGTGGATTTATAGACAATCCCGATATGGTAATCTATCGGAAGGAACTTAACCACTTCTGCAGATTCAAAATTGCTGTAGTCCGGTTCCTTATCTTTAATCAGAGCAATAATTAACCCTGAATAATAGCCTGTTGGAGGTGATGTTGTATAATCTTTACCTCTTAAAAGGGAATCTTCAATTTTAGCCCATTCTCTCCATATATTGATACTGCTTGAAGCTTCTACCAGATCAGGAATGTGTGCTCCACCTACTCTGGAAGATGTTTCAAGGAAATACCATCTGTTGTCTTCCTTTCCTCTGATAAATTCAGTATGTGTGGCTCCGTTAACCAGTCCGAAGCTGGAAAGAACTTTGGCGTTGAGCTCTTCAAGGGCCTTAAATTCATCGGAATATCTTCCCAGTGTTTTAGAACGGAATACACCTCCTTCATGGGAAACCTGCATGGGAGGTGCCAGATATTTTGATGCTGAGGTGAATACAAGTTTTCTATTAAAAGTGAGGCTGTCTACATGATATACATCTCCGGGTTTGAAACTTTCCAGCAAAAAAAGATGGCGTTCTTCTCCAAGTGCATTCAGAGCATCATAAAGCTGTTCTTCAGATGTAATTTTACTAATACCGGAAGCTGAAGCTTCTGAGCGGGGCTTCAGTACCCATGGAGCGGGCACTTTTTTTATAAAATCATTGACTTCATTATCATTGAAAACAGCAGTGAATTCAGGAACATGGATGCCGGAATCTTTAGCTTTCTGACGCATCGCCAGTTTATCCCTGAAATATCGGTGGGTGGTCTGACCCATTCCTGGGATACGGAACGTTTCCCTGATTAAAGCTGCTTTTTCTACATCATAATCATCAAGAGCAACTACTGCATCTACCTTTCTGGTTTTCATCAGGTGAGAAAATCCCTGAATCATATGCTCCAGGTTCCAGACGGAAGGCTTTAACTCAGGCATATAGAATACCTCATCAATCGCATGCCACGGCCAGTTTTTTTCTTTGAGGTTTTCAGATGTAACCAGGATTATCCTATTACCGAGTTTCTTCATTTCGTCCATGAAATCATAACCCTTGTAATAGCACGAAATACATACAATAGTTTTTTCCTCCATATAATGTTTTTTTATGTTTAGTGGTTTTTCAAAAATAAATGCTTTTCTTTATTATCTGATTAATATAAAAAAATGAAATATGATGAATTTTTGGAAAAACACTAATCAAGTATACAGAGATTTTTTGTAAAAAACTAATTTTTAATGATAATTTTCGATTAAATCCACTAACAATTGTACCCCGAAACCGGTGGCTGCTCTTTCCTTTGCATATCCTGTGTTTCCAAATACTACTCCGGCAATATCCAGATGTGCCCATTTAGGATGATTTTCAATAAATTGCTCTAAGAATTTGGCTGCAACAATACAATCTCCAACAGGCTTTAGTGAAATGTTTTTGAGGTCGGCAACATCGGATTGTATATCATCTTTCCATACATCCCAAAGGGGAAGGTTCCATAATCTTTGATTGGTACGATCTCCTGATTTTATTAAAAGATTTTTTAATTCTTCATTGTTGGAAAACATAGCGCCACAGGTATCCCCGAACATTCTTACCGAACTTCCGGTGAGGGTGGCCAGATCTATAAGAAAATCAGTTTTGTAATTTTTTGAGAGATAAGAGAGCCCGTCTGCTAGAATGAGTCTTCCTTCTGCATCTGTATCCAGAACTTCAATCGTCTTGCCATTGTATGCGGTAATGACATCACTTGGCAGCAGTGCTTTTTCTGAAACAGCATTGTCAGTAATTGGAAGAATTGCAATAATATTCACAGGAAGCTTCATTTCTGCTGCATAGATCAATGTTCCGAGAACAGCAGTTGCCCCACCCATATCAGATTTCATATAATGTAAATTGACAGAACTTTTTATAGAGACTCCGCCAGTATCAAACAACACACATTTTCCAACCAGACCAAATGTTTTGGCATTTTTTATATTGGATTTATACTCGAGAATGGTAAAAGCGGCATCATAAGCACTTCCCTGGTTAACAGAAAGATAAGCTCCAAGGCCTAGTTCTTCACATTTTTTCCGGTTGAAAACCGTATATTTCAGCTCATATTTCTTAGCCATATTTTTAAGATATGAACTGAAAACGTCCGGTCTTTTAAGATTAGCCGGTTTATTGAGCCACTCCTGACACGCGGTCTGTCCGTTGCTTAAAGCCAATGTTTTTTCATTGATATGATCCAGTTTTTTCTGGCTTAAATTTTCAAAATGCAATTCAAATTTTGGGTTCCAGAAGCTATGAGTCTTTTCAAAAGGATAATTATATGTACCGGTTAACAGCCCTTTTGCAAACTCTTCAAATTGTTTTTCATTCATGAAATCTGCCAGAATTAATGTAGGAACAGCCTGTAGTTTTTCTTTTTGAGTTTGTGTAAATTTCACAGCAATCTGCAGGACTTCAAAATTTTGCAGTGTGGATTTTCCCAAACCAATAAAATAGGTGACACCTTCTTCGTGTGCATTTACAAAAACCTCATATTTTTTTCCGGTGAAAAACGTGGAAATATTTTTATTAAAATTTTTACTTGTTCTGGTCCATTCTTCTTCTGTGAATACGTGGAAAATCTGTGTGTAATTTTTATTTCTCTTATTGATTAATTTCATAGGCTTATTTCTTAATGCTTTGTTGCTGGGGTTTTACTTCCACCGGATTTTCTGTATTATTGTAAAACAGCCATTCGATAGCTCTTGGAAACTCCTGTGACCAATAAAATTCGTTATGGGTGCCTTCGGGATTGATGCTTGTGCGGAATTCAAAATCAAAAAGGTTTTTCTTTTCCCATCTTTTTAAATATTCTTCAAAAATCCGTATTCTTTTGACCATTTTTGAGCCTTCCATGCCTCCGCCATACAAATAGATTTTTGTTTTAAAAGGGACTCTGAAGCTCATCATAGGAAAATTATTATCAGGTTCTACCCAGAGAGAAGGAGAAAATATCAGCAGTTTGGAGTATACTTCCGGATACAGGAACCCACTGTAAATACTGATCAATGCACCTAGTGAACTGCCTCCGATTCCGGTATTTTCACGATCTTTTTTGGTACGGTAATTTTTATCCACAAAAGGTTTCAAAGTATCTGTAATAAAACGGATGTATTTTTTTCCTTCTGAACCATTGGCTACATTGTCATTGTCAAAAATGTACTCTTTAATCCTGTCTTCGCTTCCATGTTCTATTGCAATGATGATGATGTCTCCCCGGCCATATTCGGCAAGGACAGACAGCTTCTTGTCAATCTCCCAGTTTCCGAAGCCGCTTCCTTCATTAAACAGATTTTGGGCATCCTGAAGATACAGAACCGGATAGTTTTTGCCGGACGTATGATAGTCGTAAGGCAAAAGTGCCCATACTTTACGGTAGCGGTCAAGCTGGGGAATATAAAACTTTTCAGAAATAACTTCTGCAGTTGGAAAGAATTCATCTTTAAAAGGACCCCAGTTCAACCGCCATTTTCTTACTGTATCAGAAATTTTTTCTGCAGACTTTTTTACTTTTCGGTTAGGGGTAATACTACCATATTGATCAAGTTCGACATTTTCCCAACCTCCTTTCGTAAATTTATATTCAATTTCTTCCGGAAGAAGAGAATCTTCGATTTCTATAAAGTAACTGGAGGGATCCAGCTGTTTTAGCCGGAAAGCCTGATCCCTGGGATCCCAATTGTTGAAATTGCCGGTAATGAATACCGTTCTTTCATCTTTTTCTTCAGTATACAGTTCAAACCTCATCACAAGCGTTTAATAAATAATTGAATGCTAAATTTATAAAAAAGATTGTTTTAAAATCATAAAATAAATGAGGAGAAAAATGATATATTTGATTGATAGGCTGATGAAGAAATTAACCTGACAATTATTTGAATAATAATTAACTGCTGTTGTCAGTATTTTTCGTAGTTTCAGAGAAAATATTAAAATACAAACAGACCTTGATGAATTCTGTTGGAACCTATACACTTTTCACGGATCATGATGTGTATCTTTTTAAAGAAGGTAGACATTATAAACTGTATAGTAAATTTGGATCGCATTCTGTGGAAAAAGATGGTGTAAAAGGGGTCTATTTTTCTGTCTGGGCTCCCAATGCCAAAAAAGTTTCTGTAATCGGGAACTTTAATAACTGGAATCATACAGATCATATTTTATATCCCAGATGGGATGAATCAGGAATATGGGAAGGTTTTATTGCAGGACTGACATGGGGAACCTTATACAAATATGCTGTAGAAACGCAAAGAGGGGAAATACTGGAGAAAAGTGATCCTTATGCCTTAAGCTGGGAACAGAATAAGCAGGCCGCTTCACTGGTGTCTACCACCTGGTACGAATGGAATGACAGGGAATGGATGGAAAGCCGCTGGCAAAATAACAGATTACGGGCTCCTTTGTCTGTCTATGAAATGCACCTGGGATCATGGGCAAGGGAAGAAAGTGCTCCTGGCCGGTTTTTAAATTATCGAGAAATTGCTGAGAAGCTGGTCCCTTATATAAAGGAAATGGGGTTTACTCATGTGGAGTTTATGCCGGTAATGGAATATCCTTATGATCCCAGCTGGGGTTATCAGGTTACAGGATTTTATGCAGCTACATCCCGGTTTGGTTCTCCTCAGGATCTTATGTATCTGATTGATGAGCTTCACCGCAACGGAATTGGTGTTATCCTGGATTGGGTACCTGCACATTTTCCGGGAGATGCCAATGGTCTTCACCGTTTTGACGGCACTTATCTGTATGAGCATGAGGATCCGAGAAAAGGATTCCATCCTGACTGGAAATCGTATATCT
The DNA here is from genome assembly GCF_003385595.1 of Chryseobacterium flavum. Taxonomy (GTDB): domain Bacteria; phylum Bacteroidota; class Bacteroidia; order Flavobacteriales; family Weeksellaceae; genus Chryseobacterium; species Chryseobacterium flavum. The sequence continues at coordinate 71,684 of NZ_QNUE01000011.1, forward strand.
TTAATTATGGAAGAAATGAAGTTAAATCTTTTTTGATTTCCAATGCTATGTTTTGGCTGGAACGGTATCATGCTGACGGTTTAAGGGTGGATGCAGTGACTTCAATGCTCCATCTGGACTATTCAAGAAATGAAGGGGAATGGGAACCCAATATATATGGTGGAAATGTTAATCTTGAGGCAATGGCTTTTCTTCAGGAATTTAATACTGCTGTTTATGGAGAATTTGGTGACCAGATTATTACCATTGCAGAAGAAAGCTCTGATTTTCCTAGGCTTACAAAACCCGTTCATGATGGAGGGATTGGTTTCGGAATGAAATGGATGATGGGCTGGATGCATGATACACTGGATTATTTCAAAGAAGATTTTGTTAACAGGAAATTTCACCATCATAAGCTTACATTTGCTTCTATGTATATGTATAATGAGAATTATATGATGCCTTTATCCCATGATGAAGTGGTGCATGGCAAAGCTAGCTTAATTTATAAAATGAAAGGTGATGAGTGGCAGAAGTTCGCAAATCTTCGTACCTTGTATGTATATATGTATACCCATCCGGGAGCTAAATTGCTTTTTATGGGAGATGAATTCGGACAGACCGGAGAATGGAATTTTACACAAAGCCTGGATTGGCATTTATTAAAATATCCTGTCCATAAAGGATTGCAGGAACTGGTAAAGGAACTTAATCATATCTACAGATCTGAGCCTGCCTTTTATGAAAACCAATTTGAAAAAAGCGGTTTTGAATGGATAGAAGCTGATGATCTGGAAAATTCAGTATATGTATATCTGAGGAAAGGAAAAATAAAGGGTGATGTTTTTATGGTAGTTCTGAATCTGATTCCTCAGGTGATGGATTATAAGATTGGAATTCCTCCGGGAACCCATTGGGAAGTGGTTTTTAACTCAGACCAGGAAACGTACAGTGGAAGCGGAGTGGAAGCGGAAATCCTGGAAGAGCGCAATGAGGAATGGCAGAATCATGGAAAGTCAATGACTGTAAAGCTTCCGCCGTTAGCGGGAATTATATTAAAGCAGAAGAAAGATAAAAAATATAAATTACACAGAATTAAACATAAAAGATAAAATGGTTATATATCATTTAAGTACAGAATGTTATCCTGTAGCAAAGGTTGGAGGTCTGGCTGATGTAGTTGGTGCATTGCCAAAATACCAGAATAAAATAAAAGGAGTAGAGGCCAAGGTTGTAATGCCGTGGTATAACAAATCTTTTATTTATGATCATGAGTTTGATATAGTTTTTGATGGTTTTATTCATCAGGGACCAAATATGCTTCAGGTTCAGGTAATGAAGGAGAAGACCAATGTGTTGGGATTTGAACTTTATATGGTAAAAATACCCGGGCTTTTGGATAGGGACAACCCTTATGGATATCAGGATGAAAGTTTTCAGTTCCTGGCTTTTCAGCAAGGTATTTTGCACTGGCTGTGTGCAATGGAGCTGAAACCGGATATTCTGCATTGTCATGATTACCATACCGGACTAGTGCCTTTTATGACAGAACATTGTCCGGAATTTAACTTTTTAAAAGGAGTGAAAACCATCGGGACCATTCATAACGGAGAATATCAGGGAATGATGAGTTGGGATATGGCGAATTATATGCCTTCATTTGATGCTTACAAATGGGGACTGCTGGACTGGAATGGTCTCATAAACCCTTTAGCAGGTATGATTAAATGTTCTCACGCCTTTACTACTGTTTCTGAAGGTTATCTGGAAGAATTGTTTATTAGCTTCCATGGGCTTGAAAGTCTGGTACGCCAGGAATTTGGAAAAGCATACGGAATTATTAACGGGATTGACATGGAAGTATGGAACCCTGAAACTGATCCAATGCTGGATTTTAATTTCAACAGCCAAAATGCTGTGGAAGAAAAGAAAAAAAATAAAGAAAAACTGTGCAAGGAATATGGACTTAAGCCTGAACTTCCATTATTTGCTTTTATTGGCAGGTTTGCTACGGAAAAAGGTGCTGATCTGCTGCCTGATGTGGTATGGAAAAGCATCAAGCAGAGTTACGGGACTTTGAATATTATGATCCTGGGCTCCGGTAATACCTATATTGAAAATAAACTGAAAGAATACGATTATACCTATACCAATTTTGCTTTGGATCTGGGATATAAAGAGTATCTTTCCCATAAGATTTATGCATCGGCAGATTTTCTGCTAATGCCGTCACGGGTAGAACCATGTGGGTTAAACCAGATGTATTCCATGAGATATGGTACGGTTCCTGTAGTAAGATATACAGGCGGGCTTAAAGACACGGTAGAAGATATTTCAACCGGCGGAGCCGGACTGAATTTTACCTATCCGGGAACAGATGATATCGTACATGCAATGAACAGGGCGCTGGAGCTTTATAATCATAAAGATATTATGGAGAAACTTATCCATGCCAATATGAAGTTTGACTTTGCATGGGAGAAATCTGCAGAAAAATATATAGCTTTATATAGCAACTGAAGCAGATCTTTATAAGAGTATAGTGTATGGCTGTGATAATTTCCGTTGTAAAAAAATATTGCTGTATATTGCATATAAACACCAGAGAAGAATAATTAATACAATAAAAACGCAAGATATCTATGAATCGAAATGTAATCTCCATTGTTTTGGGAGGCGGAAGAGGGACAAGATTATTCCCGTTAACCTATACAAGATCAAAACCGGCGGTACCTATTGCAGGAAAATACAGGCTTGTTGACATTCCTATTTCGAACTGCCTGAATTCGGGGTTGAATAAAATCCTGGTTTTAACTCAATTTAATTCAGCCTCTTTAAATTCACATATCAAAAACTCATATCACTTTGATATTTTCAGCAAAGGGTTTGTAGATATTCTGGCTGCTGAACAAAATGTAGAAAATGACAGCTGGTATCAGGGAACAGCAGATGCAGTTCGCCAGTCTATGAAACATCTTGAGAAATATGATTATGACTATATTTTAATTCTTTCCGGGGATCAGCTTTATCAGATGGACTTCAGGGAAATGCTGGATTTTCATATTGGAAACGGCGGAGATCTGACTATTGCAACCATTCCGGTGAATGCTAAAGATGCAACAGGATTTGGAATTCTGAAGTCAGACGATGAAGGAAATATTACCTCCTTTTATGAAAAACCGGATTATGCAATGCTGGACGGGCTGAAGTCTGAGGTTTCGGATGAAAACAAGCATAAAGGAAAAGAATTCCTTGCATCCATGGGAATTTATATTTTTACCAAAAATATTCTCAAGAAAATGTTTGAAGAGGGGGCAGGAGATGACTTCGGAAAGGATATCATCCCCAGTTCAATAGGAAAATATAAAACACTGAGCTATCAATACGAAGGTTACTGGACAGATATAGGAACTATTGAGTCTTTTTACGAGGCTAACCTTGACCTTTGTCAGGATTTCCCACAGTTCAACCTTTTCTCATCTTCTCCGATCTATACAAGAGCAAGAATGCTTCCTCCATCAAAAATCAATGGTTCCTATGTAAGTAAAGCGGTATTTGGAGATGGCTGCATTATCATGGCGGATAAAATAGAAAACTCAGTGATTGGTAACAGAACCAGGATTGATAAAGGAAGTACCATTGTAAATTCTTATGTCATGGGGGCTGACTTTTATCAGAATACCACTGAAATAGTCCTGAATGACAGGGCCGGACGTCCGAATATGGGAATTGGAAAGTATTGCTATATTGAAAAGGCGATTTTAGATAAAAACTGCTATATAGGAGACAATGTAAAGATCATTGGAGGAAAACATATTCCGGATGGTGATTATGGTACCCATTCTGTGCAGGATGGAATTGTAGTGGTAAAAAAAGGAGCTGTACTGCCAGCGGGAACGCATATAGGATAGTCTGCTTACTATCGATGAAAACAAAAAGTATCTCACTGTGTGAGGTACTTTTTTGTTTTTAACCATATCAATTCATTTTTCAAGAATATAGAGCAAGGAATCTGGTCCGGAATGGTTATTCAAGTGACGTTTACCTGGTATTTCAGGCGTTTATATGACCAGTTTTTAATTTTTCTATATTTTCTTACTTTATTTCCATATTGATTTTGGTAATATTTTTCTATAAAACAGTTTTATTCTTTTATAATTTGTATCATATTGTATAACTTGATGAAATATAATATGTTACAGTAGTTTTTATATCCCTTGTGTTTGAAAAAATTCTATATTTGACAATCTGAATAACTTAAAAAAACATGTTTATGATGAAAAAATTATTTCTCCGGCGGGCTTTGCTGGTTATGTCTTCTTTTCTTTTTCTGTATTCCTGCCGTATGGAAGATAATAGCATTACTTCTCAGGAGCAGACGGAGTTTCGTGTTCCAATAGAAATGTTTGTGAATTTTGATGAAAAAATACAGTCTGATGCAGGGTTCAGGAAAGAACATACAGAAAAGGAAGTCAGACGTGGTATAAGCCCTGACAATACACCTTACATTTCTACCGTGAATATTCCCATTTCTCCGGTAAGTTATAAAGTCCCTTTCAGGGAGACTATAAAAGCATTTCTTGCGAATAATGCAGTTTTCAGTCAGGAGTTCTACAGCAAATTCGGTCATCCTTTCTATGCTGTTTCTACCTATACTTATGGAAACAATTCTAAAGCAATTGCTTTTCCAATCCTTAAAGGGGATCAGGTGACTGCTTTTATTCATGGAATCACTACTCCAAACAGAGATTATGTACAGTTTACTATTGTCCAGAATAATGATCCAACAACCTTACTTGTACTTGGCAGGCTTCAGGATGCTGTGGATAATCTTTATGATTCCGGACCGGTACTTGCCAGAGGTTTCGGTACTACTGAGGAACATATCCGGATAAATGAAATAGAGGAAATAACCATTACTATGCTCCATCATATGGACCAAAGCGGAGGTTTTATACTCCATCAGCCTGGTAAAGACTGGTGGAAGGATGCCTCATGGGAAGATCCCTTGTATGGCCCCAGGGGTGGAAGCGGACAGGCGATGTCCGGTGATGGTTCCAAACATAAGTTTCCGGATTACCTTGACCCCAAGGATGACCCCTGCGATAAAACAAAAAAAATGCTGGAAAGTCAAAAAAATAAGAATATAACGGATGACCTGAAACAGCATATGGCTAATGGAGCTCAAGCTGGAGAAAAAGGCTGGCGGGATAATAAAACAGGTGCTCCTACATCCTCTATGCAAGATGGAGACCATAGTATTAACTTTGGAGATCCTTCCGGTATGAATGGTGGATATCATAACCATACAGGGACCGGAGTAAATATATTTTCTGCAGATGATATATCTACATTAATAGAAATAGCGAGATACCAAAATATAGGAAGTACAGGTAATGCCTATATGGGGATAATGGCCCCCGGTGGTATACATTATGTGATGTATTTTAATGGAACTCATCATGAGATTCCCATATATGGGAGTTATACTGAAGGACAATTGAAGGCTTGGGATAAAAATCAATGGGACGATTATATAGAAAATTTTTCTAATAATAGTTTTTCTAATAATGAAAAGCTGGAACGAATATTCTTTTCTACCATAGAAAATATGAGTTTAAAAAATAAAATTATTCTACATAGAGTTGAAGAAAATAAAATTTTAACAATAAGTCAAAATTCAGATGGTACCACTGCGGCAGCTTTATGTAATAACTAAAAAAAATATCATGAAACAAATTATTTATATACTTACATTATTCTTTTTTTCCTGTAAAGCACAAGAACAAGTATTACCCTTAAATACTTCAGCATTGGGTGCTGTTCCAAATTCATATTTTAAGGATTCTAACAATGAATTAGATTATTATACCGGAACTTGGAGAGCCACTTTTCAGGATAAAATAATCACTTTGAAAATTTCAAAACAAATAAAAGTACTGATCAGGAGATTTAATAAAAGCTTTTATAGAGATCAGATATTTGTAAGATATGAGATAAAAAAGGATAGCGTAATATTAGAAAGTACATTAAATAATGACTTTACTAATGATGTTACACTTTCAATAGATGGTTCAAAAATCCAAGATAATGGAAATCGTATTACTTTAGTTTTTGCAGGAGGAAATTGTAGTGTTGGCATAGGAACCATTACTTTAAAGAAAATAAATGCTTCTCAATTTTCCTGGGGATATTATCCGGGTACAACAACAAGAAATGATATTAACTGTCCTCCTGACAGAGAATATAAAATACACCTTCCTGAGACAGAAAATCTGATCTTTACAAAACAGTGATGAGAAAAGGTTTGATTATACTATGGATATTTGTTGTGTTTTCTTGTAAAGCACAGCAAATATATCCATTAAATACATCTGTACGAGGTGTTTCTGAAAATTCCTACTTTAAAGATCTGGATGAAGAATTAGATTATTACATAGGAACATGGAATGCTAGTTTCCAAGATAAAGGTATTACCTTACAAATTTTAAAACAAATAAAAGTACCTACTAAATATTTTAATAAAAATTATTATACTGATCAGTTATTTATTCGATATGAAGTTAAAAAAAATGATGTAATATTAGAAAGTACATTGAATAAAGATTTTACAAATGATATAGGACTTTCTATAAAGAGTGTACTCACTCAAGATAATGGGAAAAGTGTTATACTACTTTTTTCAGGAGGAAACTGCAGTGTTGGCATAGGAACCATTACTTTAAAGAAAATAAATGCTTCTCAATTTTCCTGGGGATATTATCCGGGTACAACAACAAGAAATGATATTAACTGTCCTCCTGACAGAGAATATAAAATACATCTTCCTGAGACAGAAAATCTAATCTTTACAAAACAATGATGAGAAATGGTGTAATTATACTGGGAATTTTTGTCGTGTCTTTTTGGAAAGCACAAGAACAAGCATTACCATTAAATACTTCAGTATTGGGTGCTGTTCCAAATTCATATTTTAAGGATTCTAACAATGAATTAGATTATTATACCGGAACTTGGAGAGCCACTTTTCAAGATAAGATAATTATTTTGAGTATAGATAAAGAGACAAAGGTCCCTTTTGAAATGTTTGATAAAAATTTTTTTAGAGATCAGATTAGAGTCAGATACGAAGTCAAAAGTAGTAATGGATTTATATTAGAAAGCTCCTTAAATAAGAATTTTACAAATGACATTCGTTTATCAATCAGAGGATTTAAAACCCAATCAAGCGGGAATGAGCTTAATTTAATTTTTTCTGGTGGAAATTGTAGCGTAGGAATTGGTAAAATTGTTTTTAAAAAAATAAATAATGGCCAATTCTCTTGGAATTATTATCCGGGTACAACAACAAGAAATGATATTAACTGTCCTCCTGACCGGGATTATACGATATATCTTCCGGAAACAGAGGGGCTTGTATTTACCAGGCAGTAAAAATAGCAATGGATTATTACTGTAATAGATATTCAAAATGAAATCTTTTATATTTGTTACACAACTGGTGATTTAACTATTTTGCTCTGTCAAAAATTATAATTAAAAATAAGCATCAATGTGATCAGTATATTGGTCACTTTTTTTATTTGTATTACTTTTGCGTGATGCGTATTTTTAAAATATTAACTTTAATGATCATTTTTCTGGGAGGAGTATATGCTGCTTCTATGTATTATTTCGTAGATGAAAGCAAGAATTTCACCATTGAAAAAGAGATCGATTACCCTGTAGATAAAGTTTTTGCACAATTTAATAATCTTCAGCATTTTACAAGATGGAATAACTTTTTCAGCAGTTCACAATCTATGGATATAGATTATTACAGGCCTTATGAAGGACAGGGCAGTGCGATCAGTTATGTAGACTCTAAAAATGATACGGACGGGGAAATGTTTATCCGCTACGAAAACCCTAATAAAACTTTAAAATATCAGCTTTTCGAAGATGAGAACGAAAATCCGACCCTGGTTGATGTAAAGTTCAAGCCTGTTTCCGCAGAAAAAACAAAAATTACGTGGTATGTTCATACGCCCAAGCTATCGGTATGGAGAAGGGTTGAAAATTTCTGGACAGAAGACAGGTTTGCTGAAAATATTACCAAAAGTATGGTTAATCTGAAAAATGTTTTAGGGAATAAGGTAGAGAAAGACAATCAGATGGCCGCGATAAAGTATGACAGTCTGATGGTGGAAAATGAAGAGGATAAGCTGTTACTTGGGATTAATGTAAGCACATCCAATAAAAAAGATGCACTTTACAAAAATATCGTCATGAATTATAACAAGATTTATACGTTTGTAACCATGGATCTTGGAAAAAAAGACGATGAATTCGGTTATCCTGTTTTAATCACGGATGCTGATAATTATAAAGACAAAGAAGTTTCTTACTTTCTGGGAATTCCGCTTTCTAAAAAAATAGGGGTTACAGACAATAATTTTAATTTCAGAACGGTAAATCCATCTCAAAACTATGTGATGTATTATAAGGGAAGCTATGAAGGAAGAATTAAGGCAATTCAGCAGCTGATTCAGAAAGCAAAGAAGGATGAGATGCGTTTTGGGGACATCCGCCAGACTTTTATTGAACGTCCGGTGGAAGGTCAGGAAGTGAACATGAAACTCTCATTATCAGTGTTTAAGTAATTTTTTTTTTCTTAATTTTTTTTAACGGTTTGAGACTGTTCTAAGTCGGTTTTTTTTATTAAATTTGAAGATTAATTCTACAAATAAATTTTAATAAATAGATAAACTGTAATAATGGACAGATTTTCATTCCTAAACGCAGCTCATTCTCAGTTAATTGAGGATTTATACCAACAGTACTTAAAATTCCCGGATTCTTTAGAACCATCATGGAAAGCTTTCTTTCAAGGCTTTGATTTTGCTTTAGAGAATTACGGAGATGACGATAACATTCAATATATCCAGGCTTCGGCCAGCACTGCTCCTGCAGTACAGCAGATTTCTCAGGCGGTATCAAACGGAGAGGTTCCTGAGCATATCAAAAAGGAATTTAAAGTAGTAAACCTTATTGAGGCTTACAGAACAAGAGGCCATTTGTTTACAAAAACAAATCCGGTAAGAGAAAGAAGACATTATACGCCTACTTTAGATATCGAAAATTTCGGTCTTTCTAAAGAAGATTTAAATACAAAATTCAATTGTGCTGTTGAAACAGGAATGAAAGAACCTGCTACTCTGGCAGACCTGATTAAGCACCTGGAAAATATCTACTGTGATTCTATCGGGGTAGAGTATATGCACATCAACAATGTTGAAGAAAAAGATTTCATCAAAAGGTGGCTTCAGGTAAATGAAAACCATCCAAACCTTTCTGCGAATGAAAAAACAGAAATTTTATTAAAATTAAATCAGGCTGTTGCCTTTGAAAACTACCTTCATACAAAATTTGTAGGGCAAAAGAGATTCTCTCTGGAAGGAGGAGAAACATTAATTCCGGCTTTGGATCAGCTGATCTCAAGATCTTCTCAGCTAGGAGTAGATGAGGTGGTGCTGGGAATGGCCCACAGAGGTAGATTAAATGTATTAACAAATATCTTCGGAAAATCTTATAAGCAAATTTTCTCAGAATTTGAAGGTAAGGAATTCGAAGAAGATGTATTTTCAGGTGATGTTAAATATCACTTAGGCTCATCTAAAAAGATCAAAACAGCTTCAGGCGAGGAAGTTTGTATTAACCTGACTCCGAACCCGTCTCACCTTGAAACGGTTGCAGCCCTTGTAGAAGGAATCTGCCGTGCAAAAGTGGACGATAAGTATAAAGATTTCTCTAAAGTTTTACCAATTATCATTCATGGTGATGGTGCCATTGCCGGACAAGGGATTGCTTATGAAGTGGCTCAGATGATGACGCTGGAAGGGTACAGAACAGGAGGAACAGTGCATATTGTTGTAAATAATCAGGTTTCATTTACAACAAATTATATGGATGCAAGATCTTCAACGTATTGTACGGATATTGCAAAAGTTACAGAATCTCCTGTAATGCATGTAAATGCCGATGATGCAGAGGCGGTTGTTCATGCTATTCACTTCGCTGCTGATTTCAGGGCGAAATTTGGAAAAGATGTTTATATCGATTTATTAGGATATAGAAAATATGGTCATAATGAAGGAGACGAGCCTAGATTTACACAGCCTAACCTGTATAAGACCATTTCAAAACACCCGAATCCAAGAGAAATTTATAAGGAGAAATTACTTAAAGACAGTGTTACTTCAAATGATGTGATCGCTAAAATGGAAACGGAATTCAAAGCTCTTTTAGATAAAGATTTTGATGCTTCCAAAGAGATCGAAAAAAATGTAATGGATGTCTTTATGGCTGAAGATTGGGTAAACTATCCGATCGGAAAAAGAGGAGCTCTTCAGTTACCGGTTGATACAAAATATGACCTGGAGAAACTAAAAGAACTGGCGCTTAAAATGTCAACTCTTCCGGCTGATAAAAAGTTCATCAATAAAATTACAAGACTTTTCGAAAACCGTATTAAAGCGATTGAAGGAAATTCATTAGACTGGGCGTTAGGAGAATGGTTGGCATATGCTACCCTTCTTGTGGAAGGCCACAATGTGAGAATTTCCGGAGAAGATGTTGAAAGAGGAACATTCTCTCACAGACACGCTGTAGTAAAAACAGAAGATACAGAAGAAGAATATATCCCGTTGAGACATGTATCAGAAAGCAGATTTGATGTATACAACTCCCATCTTTCAGAATACGGTGTTTTAGGCTTTGATTATGGATATGCTATGGCTTCTCCGAATACGTTAACCATCTGGGAAGCTCAGTTTGGAGATTTTGTGAACGGTGCACAGATTATTGTTGACCAGTATCTGGCTGCTGCAGAAGAAAAATGGAAAATTCAGGACGGATTGGTAATGCTATTGCCTCATGGTTCAGAAGGCCAGGGGGCAGAACACTCTTCAGCAAGACTGGAAAGATTCCTTACCCTTTGTGCAAATGAAAATATGGTAGTGGCAAATATTACTTCACCTGCCAATTACTTCCACTTATTGAGAAGACAGCTGAAATGGGCTTTCAGAAAACCATTGATCGTAATGAGCCCTAAATCTTTATTGAGACACCCTAAAGTGGTTTCTCCACTTGAAGATTTTGCAAACGGCGCATTCCAGCCAGTATTGGATGACCCAACTGCAGATCCTAAAAAAGTAGAAAAATTAGTTCTTTGTTCAGGTAAACTGTACTTCGAATTATTGGCGAAGAAAGAAGAGCTTAACTGTGAAAATATTGCTTTGGTAAGATTCGAGCAGTTATATCCGCTTCAGACAGATGCTATTGAAGAAATCTTCAATAAATATGAGAACAGAAAACAACTTGTGTGGGCTCAGGAAGAGCCTGAAAATATGGGCGCCTGGTCTTATATCCTGAGAAACTTCAGAGATACAGGAATTCAGGTAGTTGCTCCGGTACCGAGCGGTGCTCCTGCTCCAGGTAGCCACAAGATGTTTGAAAAAAATCAAAATGCAGTGATCAATAAAGTTTTCGACAGAGATGATGCTCCTGCAAAAAGACCCGTTACAGCTTAATACAATAATAATCAATTAAAAAAATAAAAAATACTCGATATGTCAGTTTTAGAAATGAAAGTTCCTTCACCGGGCGAATCAATTACAGAAGTTGAAATTGCAACTTGGCTTGTAAAAGATGGTGATTATGTAGAAAAAGATCAACCTATCGCTGAAGTAGACTCAGACAAAGCAACTCTTGAATTGCCGGCAGAACAAAGTGGTGTAATTACTTTGAAAGCAGAAGAAGGTGATGTGGTACAAGTAGGTCAGGTAGTTTGTTTAATTGATATGGATGCTGCTAAGCCGGAAGGTAGTACACCTGCTGCTGAAGCTCCAAAAAAAGAAGAAGCTCCGAAAGCTGCTGAACCGGCTAAACAGGAAGCTCCGAAGCCAGCAACTCCGGCACCTGCTGTACAAACTTATGCAACAGGGGCTCCGTCTCCTGCAGCTAAAAAGATTCTTGATGAAAAAGGAATTGAAGCCGGACAGGTTTCAGGAAGCGGAAGAGACGGAAGAATCACTAAAACTGATGCTGAACTGGCTGCAGTTCCTGCATTAGGAGGAAACCCTCTTACTGCAACAGGTTCAAGATCTACAACCACTACGAAGCTTTCAGTTCTAAGAAGAAAAATAGCGCAGAGATTGGTTTCTGTGAAGAATGAAACAGCAATGTTGACTACTTTCAATGAAGTTGACATGTCTGAAATCTTCAGATTAAGAAAGCAATACAAAGAAGAGTTCGCTCAAAAACACGGAGTTGGGCTTGGATTTATGTCTTTCTTTACAAAAGCAGTTACCAGAGCATTACAAATGTATCCGGATGTAAACGCATCTATTGACGGAGATTTCAAAGTAAACTATGACTTCTGTGATATTTCAATTGCAGTATCAGGTCCTAAAGGATTAATGGTTCCTGTATTGAGAAATGCAGAAAACATGTCTTTCAGTGCTATTGAAGCCAATATTAAAGATCTTGCTACAAAAGTAAGAGATGGAAAAATTACAGTTGATGAAATGACCGGAGGTACATTCACTATTACAAATGGTGGTACTTTCGGATCTATGATGTCTACACCGATCATCAATCCTCCGCAATCTGCAATCTTGGGAATGCATAACATCATCCAGAGACCGGTAGCTGTTGACGGACAGGTAGTAATCAGACCAATGATGTATGTAGCAATGTCTTACGACCACAGGATCATTGACGGAAAAGAATCTGTAGGATTCCTTGTCGCAGTGAAAGAAGGAATTGATAATCCTGTTGAGATATTAATGGGAGGAGACGAAAGAAAAGGTCTTGGATTATAATATTTTAATAAAATTATAATGTGAATATACAATCTCGCCTTAAAAAAGGCGAGATTTTTGTATCTATTAAGAAAATACTACAATGATGTTTTCAAAAATGACTTCCAATATCAAAGTTTCAGTAATACCTGAATATGATAGTAAGAACAGTTATCCATCTGAGAACCGTTATGTTTTTAAGTATAATATTACCATAGAAAATGACGGAAGTTTTCCTGTGAAGGTACTTAAAAGAAAGTGGTTGATTTTTGATGTAGGTTTTGGATATACTGAAATTATAGGTGACGGAGTGATTGGTTTGACTCCGGAGATAAAAACAGGTGAAAATTTTGCTTATTTCTCAAATGTAATGCTTCGGTCCGGGGTAGGGAATATGAGTGGAAAATACCTGGTTAAAAACATGCAGACACAGGAGACTTTTGAGATCGACATTCCAAAATTCAATCTGCTGTCTGAGGTTTTAAGCAATTAAAGATTTATACACATAGTAACCGGATAAGAACCCGCGTTCAGTACCTGTTCTATTAAAGTCTTTTAATCTTTGCTTTCATATATTCCTGTACTTCATCATTACTGGTGAGGAAGAGTTTCTCAAATGCCAGTAAAGAAATTTTAGCACATACTTCAGCATCAGCTCCAGCTCTGTGATGATTGAAACTGATCTGGTGATATTCAGCAAGCGGTTTCAGTCCGTATTTAGGAAGATAATTCCACGATTTTTTTGCCAGCTGTATGCTGCAGAGGTAATTTAAACTAGGAGGAAACATTCCGTAATACTCAAAACAACCCCTGAGAACAGAAGCATCGAAACTTGCATTATGTGCAATCATTAATGTTCCGTACATCAGCTCCTGAGCTTCATACCATACTTCATCAAAAGTAGGGGCATCTTTAACATCTTCCGGCTGTATTCCGTGCACGGCAATATTAAATTTATTGAAATAGGGAAAACTGGGAGGTTTGATCAGCCAGGTCCTGGTTTCTACAATTTTGGAGTCCTGAACCACGCAGATTCCCATCTCACAAGCCGAGCTTTTCTCATGAGTTGCTGTTTCAAAATCTATAGCACAGAAGTCCATTGTTTTTATTATTATTGATTCAGGTTCCTGATTTACGGTTCAAATGTATCACTTTGAAATTACAAATTTTCTATGGTCCAATTACTTATTGCGCCCCAGAAAATGCCTGAAAATTAACCATTTTGACTGATAGTATTGGTCTTTTTGACATTTCTGACGTAGTTTCCATGTTCCGGGGATTTGTCTGTAAAATCCGAAATGGGCTCTTACCACCGCCCAAAGATGTGGAAAACCTTGTTTAATTCCAAAATAAATTCCGGCAATACCATCCAGGCACAACCTGAAAAAGATGAGCCAGATCAGCCTTGGAAAAGGCAGGTTTTTCAGCATCATCGAAAGATTGTTTCTGAAATTTAAGTAGGTCTTTTGAGCACTTTGTTTATTTAATGTTCCTCCACCTACATGATATACTACAGACTTTCCTGTATAAAATATTTTTTTTCCGGAATTGATCAGTCTCCAGCATAAGTCAATTTCTTCCTGGTGGGCAAAAAACCTTTCATCAAAACCATTCTGTTCCCAAAAATCTTTTGACCGGATAAAAAAACAACATCCTGAAGCCCAGAAAATTTCTGTTTCATCATTATATTGTCCGTGATCTTCTTCCAGATCATCAAAAATTCTTCCCCGGCAATAGGGGTATCCCAGATTATCAATTAAGCCACCTCCGGCACCAGCAAATTCAAAGTAATTTTTATTATCGTAAGACAAAATTTTAGGTTGTACTGCTGATACATCAGAATTTTTTTCCAGTATTTCCAATACCGGTTCTATCCAGTTTTCTGTAACTTCCACATCGGAATTAAGAAGACAATAATATTCATTCTTGATTTCTTTTAATCCTTCATTATAACCTCCTGCAAAACCAAGGTTTTTTTGATTTTTAATAACTTTTACAGAGGGAAAATGCTGAGCCAGAAACTCTATAGAATCATCTGTAGATAAATTATCAATCACAAAAATATCTGCACTTTGAGAAAATTGAACCACATCAGGCAGGAATTTCTCAAGCCAGTTTTTACCATTCCAGTTTAAGATGGCAACAGCCAGTTTTTTCTGCATGTACATTTATTATTTTTCAGAATCAAAAGTTTTAATAGAATCCTGGTATTTCCACTTTCTATGAGACCAAAGATAATTGTCCGGATATTTATGTAAAGTATTTTCCAGTAACTTATGAAATTTTTTAACGACCTCATATTCTGTAAACTTTTCGTCATCCGGATAGATCCTGTGGTAGTTGACCTGATAATAGCCACGCTTTACTTTTTTCATCTCACAGTAAATAAATGCAAGATCCATTCTTGTCGCCAGCTTGTCATAGCCGATAAAAGCGGGAGTACGCTGATTTAGAAATTCCAGACCATACGTTACATGAGAGAAATGGGGCGTCTGATCGGCAACAAACATATAAGCGGAATTACCATCGTTTTTGGACCGGAAGATATTCAGGATTACTTCATTTGCTTCCAGGGCTTCATTTCCGAATTTGTTGCGGACCTTTTTCATCTGGTTTTCCCAGAAATCACTGTTTACCTTTCTGTAAACAGGATGACAATGATCCTGAGGAATTATTCGTGCCAGAGCATTAATCCATTCCCAGTTGAAGACATGGCCGGCCAGCAGTATAATATTTTTACCTTCTTCTTTAGCCTCATGAAATAGATCCTGGTTAATGTGTTGCATCCGCACTCTGGATTCTGTTTCAGAGATGCTGAAAGATTTTATTGTTTCTACCAGATAATCTGAGAAATTCAGGTAAAACTTCTTACGTATTTTTCTGATCTCCTCTTCAGATTTATCCGGGAAGGAGTTTCTTAAATTTTGGGTGATTACTTTTTTTCTGTAACCTATAAGGTAATAGTTCAGGAAGAAAATAACATCCGAAAAAATATATAATACCTTAAGCGGAAGTTTAGAAATGAAATATAATATTTTGATCAGGAAATTCATAAAACAGGCAAATTTAGTGATAATAAAATTATGGTTCTATTTTTGCTGGGGGATATATAGTATTTTTTTATTTTTATGGTATGAAAAAATTGACATTGTTAGCTTTTCTGGGACTAAGTACAGTAGCTATTTCTCAAAATACAAAGAGCGAACCTGATAACGGAAAACAGAAAACAGCTTTATTGGCTCCTGCTGACCAGGCGGGGCTTGACGCTAAGAAAAAAGCAGCTGAAGAAAAAGCAAAGCTGCCTAAACCCTATGATCCAAAAGCGGATGCTCAGGCCGATATTAACAGATTAGTCGCTCAGGCTAAGAAAGAAGGTAAAAATATTATGATCCAGGCTGGGGGTAACTGGTGTATCTGGTGCCTGCGTTTTAATAATTTTGTACAGACAACTCCTGAACTGAAGGAAATTGTAGACAAAAATTATCTGTACTATCACCTGAATTATTCTCCGGATAATAAGAATGAAAAGGTCTTTGCACAGTATATCAATATTAACGAACAACAATTTTATCCATTCTTTATTATTTTGGATAAAAATGGAAAAAAACTTTATGTCCAGCAAAGTGAAATTTTAGAAGACGGAAAAGGGTATAGTAAAACAAAAGTGAAAGAATTTTTACAGACTGGAAAAGTTTTGTAGCGGATAGTATTCAAGAGCTTTTGAAAGTACCTTAAATATATAAAAGCCATATCATAACTTCCATATGATATGGCTTTTAATTAACAATTTTCAACATAAATGCTCTGCTCATGAGAATTATGACAAGCAGCCCCTCCTGAATAACTGATACATGATGTACATGAGCTTACATAAACCATAGAGCCATCTGAGCAAGAAGCTGCACATGACTTACCTCCTGAAATTGATCTTAACTTTTCTCTTGATAATTTTTTTAAATTTTTCATATTGTTTTATTTATGATTAACAAAAATAAAACTACAATATTATTTTTAAAATTCTCCAATTCGGGAATAATTACAGTAATTTCTTGATCCAGTTTAATTTTTTCTCAGAATAGGGGGGATATTTGATATTGGGTTCACCCCATGTTGCTTTTTCAAGAATTGCTTTTTGATGGGAGAAGGCTTCAAAACCATATTTCCCGTGGTAATTTCCTATACCGGAACCTCCCACTCCTCCAAATGGAAGATTGTCATTGCTTAAATGCATCACTGTATCATTGATGCATCCTCCTCCGAAAGAAAGTTTCCGGGTAAAAGTTTCTTTTTCTTCAGAATTATTGGTAAAAAGGTATGCTGCCAGTGGTTTTTCAAGTTCTGAAACATTATTAAGAGCCGCATTGTAGCTTTGAAAACTGATGACGGGCAGGAGTGGTCCGAAAATTTCTTCCTGCATGATTTCGCTATTCCAGTCAATATGATGCAGGATAGTAGGTTCGATGTACAGCTCTTCTTCATCGAAATTTCCTCCGGAATAGATTTTTTCTTTATCAATAAGGTGTATAAGGCGCTGGAAATTTCTTTGGTTAATGATTCTTGTATATTGCTCAGATCCCGGTTCATATTTAAACTCTTTGATATATTTTCTGAGCATTTCCAGAAACTGCTCCTGAATGGTTTCTTCAACCAATAAGTAATCCGGAGCTACACAGGTTTGACCTGCGTTGAGAAATTTTCCCCATACAATTCTTTTGGCAGCTATTTCCAGATTAGCATTTTTAGTAACAATAGCCGGAGATTTTCCGCCCAATTCAAGCGTTACAGGAGTGAGGTGCTCTGCTGCAGCTTTGTAAACAATCTTTCCTACTTTTGTGCTTCCTGTAAAGAATATTTTGTCAAATTTTAATTGTAAAAGAACTGTTGTTTCCTCAATACCTCCTTCATACACATAAAGATACTCAGACGGAAAGTTTTCATTGATAATGAAGGTCATGGCGTTCATGGTGTTTTCTGCTATTTCACTGGGTTTCAGAATACAGCAGTTTCCTGCAGCCATTGCCGCAATAACAGGAGAGAGTGACAGCTGGTAAGGGTAATTCCATGCTCCTATAACCAATACACAACCCAGTGGTTCAGTATAAATTTTACTGCTTCCGGGTTGGTTGACAAGATTAGTTCTTACTTTCTTTGGTTTTGCAAGGGCTTTAAGATTTTTTAAATAGTAATCAATATCATTCAGAATGAAGGAAATCTCTGTACTAAAGGTATCAAATCCGGATTTTCCAAAATCTTTGTTAATGGCTTCAAATAAGACATTTTCGTTGGTGATAATCAGATCACGAAGTTTTTCAAGATACATTTTTCTGAATGAAAGACTTTTTGTCTGATGTGTCTTAAAAAAATCCTTTTGTTTCAGTAAAATCTTTTCAATTTCCATATCAAGGTTGTATTTTTGTATTTCTCAGTTTTAAAAAAACGAACAATAAACTGGCCAAAGTCAGATACAAGGTATATAAGAATAGTTTTTCTACATAATATTTCTTATTGCAATCTTCACAGGATGATACAGTAATAAAAGAAGTGCAGTAACCAATGCTAACCAGAATAATCCTGTAAATATCTCCATATTGGAAAGCAGAATGGATTGTGCGGTTATTTTTGATTTAAAAGTGCCCATTGTTACTGATATGGATTCGTTAACAGGAAGCTTTGTAATATGTGTTCCTAAAATATGATTCCACTGGTTGTAAAAAACAGGATTGGTGTCCGTGAGATTAAAACTTAAGGTATCAGAATGTTTTAAGGTAAGGAAAAGCATTGTATTCTGCATTAATGCATATCCTATGGCTGTTGTCCAGAACCTTGTGGTTGTACCCAGGGCGGTAGCATTGGATACATACTCTTCCGGCACCCCTGAAATCAGGAAAAAAACCAGGGGGGTAAATAATAATCCCTGTGCTGCTCCCTGCAGGAATAATGGAGGGCATATGGTAGCAAGTGTAGTATCCGGATAAAAAGTATAAGTAAACCATGCACAATCTACAGCCAGTAAAAGAAATCCTGAAAAAAACACAATTCTTGAGGAAATACCCCGCATCAGACATACTCCTGATAGGAAAACTCCAAGTAATGTTCCGGCAACATTCCAGTACTGAATATTGACAATATAATCCCACGGCCATTTCCACACGGTAGCCATAATACTGTAAACGTTATTCAAACCTGATCGGATGAGATAAAAGATGAAAAATAAAATCATTCCTGCAACAACATTTTTTGAGCTGAACACTTCAAAATGGAAAAGAGGTCTTTTTGAGTTTCTCTGCTTGAGCATGAATAACCCTCCGGAAAGAAGAAACAGAAATAAACAGAAGATAATGGTATCCGATTCAAACCACATAAGTCTTTTTCCATAAATGATAGCATAGCTTCCGGACTGAAGACAGACCCAAAGCAGGAACCAGCTTGGTATATCCAGCTGATACAATGGCTTTTTTGGGAAAAATCTGTTTTTATTGAAAATTGTTATTCCGATTATCAAAACAAAAATGTGAAAATAAACCATCATTAAAACCATATGCTGAAAGTCATAATCTTCAATACTTGATTTCAATAGAGTAGTGGTAACGGTTCCACCCGTAAGCATGATGGCATACATAACAAGATAAGCCAGCACTTTTGCATGTTTTGTTTTTAGTTCAGCAATAATAAGGGGAAGAAAAATAGCTCCTTCCAGAAGACCAAAAATTCCTTCCAGAAAACGGATCACCAGAATCACATGGTAATCATTTGTAACTGATAAAATATAAAGAATAATCACAGAAATGGAAGACATCAGCAGAACGTAATATTTCACACTGAAATAGGACATAAATCGCTGTAAAACCAAAAGGGTAACCACAAATGTCCCATACATCAAAATCATTAAGTATTGGATGTCATCTGAATCTGCATCCATAAAAGAAGAAGTGAAGGCGCTGTTGGAATGCAAGAGCGACAACAACATCAGGTGGGGAAACAATGCCAGGATAAGAAGTGGCAGTTTCAGCCATTGTGGTACCCATTTATGATAAACTGTATTGTGTTGCATGCTTAGAAAATTAAATAATGTTTAAGAACATATAAAGACGCTTTACATCATTTTACCGGATCGTAATATTATTGATGAATATGTTTTCTTGGCAGATTAAAAAGTGCGAAAAGACAAAAGAGCAAAGGTGTAAAAAAAGTAAAAGGTAAAATGACAAATATGCTCGAGAAAAAATTAGCAGATCTGCGATTTTTTGCAATTTTGCCTTTTCGCTGAAATAAATCAAATCAATAATTCATTTTCTAACATCTAAAAATTCCATATTCAGACTTATATTTTTTTTGCGCTGACCAGAACGTTCATTCCCGAAAGAAGCTTTTCATTTTCTTTATTGTTTTCAAGAATAATCTTTACAGGGAATCTCTGTTCAATTTTTACGAAGTTTCCGGTTGCATTATCCGGTTTTACCAATGAAAACTGTGAACCTGATGCAGGGGAAACCGAAACAATCCTCCCTTTAAATTCAATATCCGGATAAGCATCAGCGGTAATGATAACTTCTTTTTTCTGATCAATTTGCCCAAGCTGGGTTTCTTTATAATTGGCAATGATCCATTTTTCTTTGCTTACCATCTGTACTAAAGCCTGCCCTTCTTTAATCAGCTGTCCTTCCTGAATAGTTTTCTTTCCAACCCAGCCGTCATAAGGAGCAGTGATCACGGTATAAGAAAGGAACAGCCTGGCGTTATTAAGATTAGCCGAGCTTTGCTGAATCTGGCTCCTGGCCGGTGCAACCTTTGTTTTCTGTTCATTGGCCCCTGCTCTGATGGCATTTTTTTGTTGGTCCAATGCCACCAGATTTGCTTTTGCCTGTTCATAAGAAGCCTTTACATTTTCAAATTCCTGTTCCGTCGCTGCATCTTCTGCCAGCAGGTTTTTATATCTTTTGTAATCCTGTTCCGTTTTCCAGATATCAATTTTTGCGGAAGCTATTTTGGCATCTATGATCCTGGTATCGCTAACCCTGGTATTTACACCGCTTTCAATTGTTGTAATATTTTCCGCAGTGGCATGAAGGTTTGCTTCAGCAGCTTTTACCTGATTTACAAATTCCCTGTTGTCTATAATGATCAGCGTATCCCCTTTATGTACAAATTGATTTTCATTAAACCTGATCGTTTTGATAAAACCTGAAACTTTGCTGGACACAGGGGTTATGTATTGTTCGATCTGTGCGTCATTTGTGGTTACATTTTTTCTTGAAAACAAGTAAAAGCTTATCATTCCTGTAATTCCACTGATGATAAGGATCCAGGCCAGTAAAGTGATTGTTTTATTGATTCTTTTTTCCTTTTGTGTCAGTTGTTTCTTTGCCATAGTTTTTATAAGTTTCCAATTGCATATTGGAGTTGATAATATTTTAGTTGACGGTTAATTTTTACAGAGATAAGGTTAGATTGAGCTTCCAGATAGGCATTGTCGGCATCAATAAGCTCAGTAATAAGACTTAATTTATTGGCATACTTTGTTCTTACAATACGGTAATTTTCTTTGGCCTGCTCAATAGCTTCTTCAGCAATTTTCACTTTCTGCTCTGTTTCTTCAAATTTTTTATAAGCTTCATATACGCTGTGTCTTATTTTTTCTTCATTTTCCTCAATCTGAAGCTTTGCCATATCAATATTTTCTTTGGCTTCCTGCATTTTATATTTATTTTTGTACAGGTTCTCAATAGGATAGGTGAGATTTATTCCGATCATTCCCAAACGGTATGCATATGGCTCAGGAGGGAAAAACATCATATTGGGATATTTAAGAAAATATTCTCCACCCGCCGTAATCTTAGGCAGATAATTGGCTTTTATAATCTTCTGCTCCAGCTCCTTCAGTGAAAGATTCTTATGGGTAATCTCAACAGATTCATTTTTATGTAATGCTGTCTCGGTTACTTCATTAATGTAGGGAATATCTGCTTTATCAGAGATCAGATCTTCCGTATCTACGTGCATTTCCAGATTTTCAGGAAGTGAAAGAATGGTTTTCAGCTTATGTTCCGCAATCTGAATGTCATTGTCCAGCTCAGTCCAGCTCATTTTATGATTAGAAAGCTGTAACGAGGTTCTCAGTACCTCATTTACCGTTACAACACCATTTGATTTAAGGACTTTAACCTGCCTGATATTCACAGAGTCCTCTTTCATTTTATCATTGATAAGGCTTTGTTGTTCTTTTAAATGATGGATCTGCAAAAAAGCGGTAATGATCTCCATTTTAAGCTGTCTTTGATCTGCATGGGTTCTCAAAGATGAGATTTCAGTATCAATAGACGCCTTTTTTTCACTGTTTTTTATTTTACCTCCCATATAAACAGGAATAGATGCAGACAGGGTAAAATCATACATCCCATTGATAACATCATATTTTGTAGCTTTATTAAATAAGCCATCCTGATGCTGAAAAAGATTCGTTACCTGGTTGTAGCTGGTATGGAATTCAATGTCAGGCAGCTTTTCCATTTTGAGATCTTTCTCCTTTGTTACAGCCATTTCCTGTTGTAAATGGCTCATCCGGATCTTCTTATTGTTTTTTAATCCGGTTTCTAAAGCCTGTTGTAAGCTGAGATGCTGATAATCGGCCATCTGTGAATGTAAAAGGCTGCTTACCAATAATAAGCACAACGCAATGCACTGATATTTGCATGCGTTAAATATCATATTCATAATTTAATTAAAGGATTTTTGCTAAAATGATTTTGATGCAGCAAAGTTACGATCAGTACGTTAAGACTCTATTTGTGAAAACAGAAAAATATTTGCTCATTTACGCCAAATTAAAAAATATTCTTACCTTTATTTCATGAACAACAGTCATTTTAAAGCGGTAGAAGAAGAAGATGCTGAGTTTTACATCTATCATGTGCTTACCGGAAATATAACCACTGACATTCATTATCATAGTTCTGCTCAATTAGTATATGCAGAAGGAGGTATAGTGCATGTTTTTACAGATTTGAAACACTGGTATCTTCCTGCCAGATGTTTTATGTGGATTCCTGCAGGAACCCCTCACTATATTTTTTCAACAAGCCCTAAAGTTGATCTGTATAACTTTTATTTCAAAAAAGAAGAAAATGAAAATGGCTTTTTTGATGAAATTAATATTTATTCGGTAAACAATTTACTCAGAGAGATGATTTTGTATACCAAAGACTGGGATGGAAAAATCACAAAAAATGATGGATCTAAATATTATTTTCTCAAAGCCTTAAAAGGAGTTTTGCCTGAAAAACGGGACAGAAAGCTGGCATTTCCGGTTCAACATCCTTTTCCTAAGGACGAGGCCCTGCTGAAAATTGCAAAATATATTCATGCTAACCTGGAAAAGCCTCTCACCATAGAATCTACAGCGAAAGAATTCGGAATGAGTACCAGAACACTTTCCAGAAAGTTTAAGGAGATTTTAGGCATGAATTACGTCCGTTTTTTGCGGGCCTTAAGAATTACCCGCTCTCTTGAACTGATGCTGGAAGGAAAGTATAATATGTATGAGATAGCGATGATGGTAGGATACAATAGCCTGTCTTCTTTCAGTAATATTTTCAAAAAGGTAATTGGAGTAGCTCCAACTGAATATCAGCAAAAACTGAGAGGGGACAGATAATGGTATTCTGGGAAAGCCAGTGAGTTCATGAGCATCTTAAATGCTGATCAATTCACTAACCCGTTATTTCATAAGTTTTTAAATAAAAAAAACCACTCCAAAGTTTGAAGTGGTTTATAATTTTGAGAAATTCTCAGTTGCTTATTAAGCTTCTTCAGTTTTTGCTTCTTCTTTTTTAGGAGCAGCTTCAACCGGAGCGTCAGAAACGATATCAAACTCATAGTTGTACTCAACATTTCTGTGAAGTCTGATAAGAGCAGAGAATTTACCTGTTCTTTTGATTGTACTTCCAGGGATTTTGATATATTTTTTGTCTACAGAAACACCAGCTTTTTCTAAAGCAGCAGCTAAATCAGCATTGTTGATAGATCCGAATAATTTATCACCAGAACCTACTTTTGCAGGAATAGTAACAGCTGTTTTCTTTAATTGATCAACTACAGCGTTAGCAGCAGCGATTAATTTAGCTTCTTCTTCTTTTCTAGCTTCTAATGTAGCTTCTAAAGCAGCTTTGTTTTTAGGAGTAGCTAAAAGTGCAAATCCTTGAGGGATTAAGAAGTTTCTAGCATAACCTGGTTTTACGTTTACTGTATCAAACTCAAGTCCTAAGTTTTCTACGTCTTTTTTTAGGATAATTTCCATTGTTGTTGTCCGTTTTAGTGTTCCGAGTCCGGGGTTTTATACTCCGGGTTTCTCTTCACATCGTTAGAATTTATTAATGAATTCAGCAACTGTTTTAGCTATATGCAGTAGGCTTAAAGCTTATGGCTTATAGCATATTGCAATTTATTTCAATAAGTCAGCTACGTATGGTAGTAATGCAAGGTGTCTTGCTCTTTTGATCGCAGCAGAAACTTTTCTTTGGTATTTTAAAGAAGTTCCTGTGTATCTTCTTGGTAAGATTTTACCTTGTTCGTTCACAAACTGTAATAAGAAATCAGCATCTTTGTAGTCAACGTGCTTAATTCCGTATTTTTTGAATCTACAATATTTCTTTTCAGATTTTGTATTGATATCAAGTGGAGTAAGGAATTTTACTTCTGATTCTCCTCCTGCTGAGGCTTGTTTAGCCATTTCATCTATTGCCATGTCTTGTCTTTTTTAAAAAATAGGGTTAATAATTAAGCTTTAGCTGCTTTTACTTTAGCTCTTCTAGTTACAGCGTACTCAACAGCGTGTTTGTCAAGTTTTGTAGTTAGGTAACGGATTACTCTTTCGTCACGCTTGAATGCTAATTCTAAATCAGCAACTACAGTACCTTCACCTTTAAACTCGATTAAAGTGTAGAATCCGTTCTTTTTCAATTGGATCGGATAAGCTAATTTTTTTAATCCCCAGTTTTCTTTAGCAACGATTTCGCAGTTCTTTTCTTTTAAAAGATCCTCAAATTTTTTCACTGCTTCCTCCACCTGCGCGTCAGATAGAACGGGAGTTAAAATGAAAACAGTTTCGTAATTGTTCATAATGTTAAATAAATTTGTTAATTATTTCGAGGTGCAAAAGTAGAAAATATATTTTTTATATGCAAGAGAACTACGGAAATAGTTGGTGATATGGATTTGACGAAATAAAATCGGGGTCTATTTTTTTGTATTTTTGTGATCTGAAAAACTTTTATTATGAAAACTAAATTGTATTTCTTGCCATTTTTATTAATGGGCATTACCTGCTATTCTCAGGACAAAATTTCCATGAAAAATGGTTCCTCACTTGACGTTAAGCTTATAGAAATTGGGACCTCAAATATTACCTATAAGGAATTGGATAATTTGGACGGACCTATTCATTCTTTAGACAAGTCTAAAATATATAAAGTGACTTACAATAATGGTAAAACAGATATTTTAGGTAAATTTCAAAGCATCGATGAAATTAAGAGTTTTATAATAAATAAAATTAATGAATATGGAGTGGATCGTGATAATGGTATGCTCAAACTTGCAGCTGAATTTGAAGGCAATAATATTAGAATAAATTCTGTGAACAATAAAGGTCGTGTCTATTATGAAGATAAATATTGGTGGGATATAAGCAGAGTAGTAGAATTTCATAATATTTCAAGAAGAAATAATGGTACTGTATTTTTGAATATAGTGACGTATAAGAGTCGAAAATCGAAAACAGAATTGGATAAGCTAGTTATAAAGCTAGTTGATTATGAGACCGCCATAGCATTATTAGATGCATTTAAAGATTTAAATCTCATGCTAAAAAAAGATTAAATTAAATAACTAATCTTTTCCTCTCAATTCCGTCAGAAAATTCACCTTCAAAACATCATACAATGAATGTCTGCTTACTAATATAGAAGCAATAGACGAAACCATCCCGGCAAGCATCAGATGGAATATTAATGAATGTCTGTCGGTCATTTCCAGAACGATAATGGCTGATGTAAACGGAGCCCGGGTGATTCCTGTGAGAAAAGCAACCATCCCGCCAAGAACTACAACATTGGTTTCATTAGGTGTCAGGTTAATTGCTCCTGAAATCACAGAACCTATGCTGGCTCCGGCAGTCAATGCAGGTGCAAAAATACCACCCGCACCTCCGGAAGTAAAAGACAGGGCAGGACCCAGCATCCTTAAAACAGGAACATACCAGTCTTCATGTTTATTTTTTGTAAAAAGCACACGTTCCATAATCTCCTTACCTGAACCCAGAATTTCGCGGTTGACAAAATACGCAAGGGAAGCAATAATTAAGGCGCATGCAATCAGGAACAAGATATTGGCTTTATCTGTTTTCAATGTTTTCTTTTTCCATGCATTAATTTTAAGCATGATAACGGATAACTGGCTTGCAAGAATACCTGCTGTGGCAGCGACAAGAATAATGGGGAACATTACCATTAAAGATACGTCATTGGTTTTCGGATATCCCAGATATAAATAAGACCCGGCCAGAGTCTGGGCTGTTAATCCTGCAATAATTACGGCTGTAAATAAAGCGGTTTTAAAATAGTTGATGTGTGTTTTTGATAATTCCTCTACGGCAAACACAATTCCACCCAGAGGGGTATTGAATGCTGCTGCCAATCCTGCCGCCGCTCCGGTCATGATCATATTCTTCTTAGAGATTTTCGGCCACCATTCAGGAAGGTATTCATTGACTTTCCTGAAAACGGAACCTGCAATCTGAATTGTTGGCCCTTCACGACCTACTGCGCCCCCTCCGATTACCAGAATAACGGAAGACAATATTTTGAAAAAGATGATCTTGATGCTCAGAAGGTTTCTTATCTTTTTATGTTCCTTTGGATTTGCAAGCTCTACAGCTGCCATCACTTGAGGAATACCACTTCCTTTAGCATTGGGAGCGAATTCCTTGACCAGCCACCAGGAAAGTACAAAACCTACTGGAGCAATGATGAAGATCATCCAGGCATGCCAGTCAAAAATGAAATTCATGAGGTTTTCTCCCCATGCAAATATCTGAGCATACAACACCGCAAAAAAACCGGTAATAACGGACCCTATCCAAAAGGGAATTGCCTGAAGCAGGTTATACTTCAGCTGTTCGTTTCGGATGTTGTCGAAGGAATTTTTGAGGGACTTCCGTATCAGGATGAAAATTTTCAGCATTTGCAGGTTTTGAGGGATGAATTTACGGTAAAATTTTGGAAATTATATTTCGTTTAAAAATTTTGAAATCATTTCAGCATTTTCAACCGTAAGAATATCAGGTATACCAAAGCTTAAAATGCTGTTTCTGACTTCAAGCTTAAAGCCTTCATCAGGGAAGCTTTTTATTGCTTCTTTTCTTTTTTGGGTTAAAAAACTCATGGTTTTAAATGCATCACTTCCCACGACATAAAAATCTTTAAAATCAGGATCTTTAAAATTAACGGAGAAACTGCTGAAAATTCCTGCAATCTTATCCATTAGCTTCTTTTTATTAATGGAAATATATCCAAAGTCTTCTTTTAAGCTTTTTAGTCCCCAAAGCTGGATGGTGTCATATTTACGATCTAAACGTCCGCCTTTGAAATTTATTCCCACTTTACTGATGATAAAAAGATAGAAAGGGTTATTGTTCACATCCTTTACCAGGTAACAGATGCGTGGAATAAATAACGGATACATATCAAAAGAACTGAACTGTTCGTAAGGAGACTCTTTAATGTCAATAACTGAAATATCATAAGAGAGAGAAAGCAGATCATAGATTTCAGTAATGAGCTTTTCATCCTGTTCGGTGAAATCAAAAAAACTTGTGACATCATATTTCCTGTAATCCGGATCCATTTTCTTGTATATTATTTGTTTAAAAATAATGCTAATAAATCTAATTTACAAAAACTTATTATAATATAAAATTGGATTTAAATAATTATTGTTTTTATAAATTTAAGCATATTTAATTAATTATTTAATAACGATTTTGGCTATTGTTTGTTTTTTTTTGAAATCGAGTGAACTTAACCATATAAAAAACAAAAAAACCTCCGATTAAATCGAAGGTTTAGTATTTAAAATCAACAAAATTACTTATTGCTGATTACTCATTACTTATATTTCTGTGTTCAGATCCCAGTTTTCAAGGTAGTCGTGAACATGCTTCAGCATCATTCCCCCTAAAGATCCATCCACTACCCTGTGGTCATAAGAGTGAGACATAAACATCAGGTTTCTGATTGCGATTACATCCCCATCAGCGGTTTCAAGAACTGCAGGTTTTTTAACAATAGCTCCGATTGCTAAAATAGCTACCTGAGGCTGTGGAATGATCGGTGTTCCCATAAGGTTTCCAAAGCTTCCTACGTTAGAAATGGTATATGTTGCACCCTGAGTATCCTCTGGTCTTAATTTCTTGTTTCTTGCTCTGTAGGCCAGGTCATTGATCGCTTTTGCAAGACCTGAAAGAGATAACTGGTCAGCATTTTTGATGACAGGGACAATAAGGTTTCCGTCCGGAAGGGCAGTAGCCATACCGATGTTGATATTTTTCTTTTTAATGATGTTGTCACCATTTACAGAAACATTGATCATCGGGAAATCCTGGATTGCTTTCACAACAGCTTTTACGAAAATAGGCATGAAAGTAAGTTTCTCGCCTTCACGTTTTTCGAATACTGCTTTGTTTTTATTTCTCCATTTTACAACGTTGGTAACATCTGTTTCGATGAAAGAAGTTACGTGTGGAGCAATTTGTTTTGCTTTTACCATGTTCTCAGCGATGATCTTTCTCATTCTGTCCATTGGAATGATCTCATCACCTGCACTTACCGGGATGGTAGCTGCCGGAGCAGATACTGTCGGTTGTGGTGTAGAAGCGGCCTGTACAGGGGCTGCCTGCTGAACGGGCTGGCTTCCTCTGCTAGCAACATAGGCTAATATATCTTCTTTTGTAATTCTTCCTTCCAAACCGCTTCCTTTAATAGATTTCAGTTCGGTTTCAGAAATGTTTTCCTGTTGTGCAATAGATTTTACAAGTGGAGACAGGTATAGGTCTCCTGAAAATTCTACATTTGAAGAAGCAGCTGTTTTTAAAGGCTCTTCAATTGTCTTTAAAGTTTCAGTATCCGGAGCAGATGCCGGAGCTTCTGTTTTTACTTCTTCTGAAACTGTATTTCCGCCTTCTCCTTCAATTTCTAAAATAGCTATGGCTTCACCTACTTTTGCAACTTCGTCCTTTTGCTTTAAAATTTTCACAATTTTCCCCGAAACTGGTGTCGGTACATCGGAATCTACTTTATCTGTTGCAATTTCTACTACGGAGTCATCCTCCTTTACGTTATCACCTTCATTGAATAACCAAGTGATAATTGTCGCTTCCATAACACCTTCTCCCATGGAAGGAAGCAATAATTTGTATTCTGCCATTTTTGATTTTTAGATTTTGACAAATATATAAAAAAAATCGGTTTTTTTATGAAATATATAATTTTAGGAAAATTCAATATAGATATTCTCACCTACATTCAATCCAAACAAGCTTTTAGCACCGTTTTTCTTGCTTCCTTTGTAGATGGTAAGCTCCAAGAGCTGACTGTCATTGAAAATCGCAGCAGACTGTCCGTGAAATTCGGTTTCCCTTTCCCAATCCGAAACTACCTCGGTATGGCTTGAGAATATTCTTGAAAGCGTAAGGTTTCTGAATTTTATGGTAAAGCTATTGTATCCTTTCCCTGTGCTTTCAAAAAAGTCTTTGCTGATATTTGAGATTATATTTCCGAAATTATCAATATAAGTAACTTCCCCGATGATCATTTTTTCTGATTCGTTGAAGACCGGTCTCGGGAACATCAGCTGTTTTACTGTATTTATTTTCCTTCCGATTACTTCCGGCAGCCCTCCGTTAGCAAGATGAACTGCTGCAGGAACAAATATATCAGTAGAAGTAAAGTTGATAATATCATCGAAACGGTTATTCAATGTGATTTCATAGATCGCTTCAGGCTTGATGTCAAAAAACACAAGGCTTAAAAGACCATTATCAGCGGCCAGAAAATAAGAACCGTCTGCTTTATAAAGGATATTTTTTCTTGATTTATTGTAAAAACTGTCCACAGAAAGGATATGAATAGTGCCTTTTGGGAAATACTTGTATGCATTTCTTACAATATAGGATGTTTGTACAAGGTTGAATGCCTGGATATCGTGGGTTATATCAATAATATTAACCTCAGGATTTAGAGACAGAATTTTGCCTTTCACAGCGGCAACTCTGTAATCTAAATTTCCGAAATCCGAAGTAAGGGTAATAATTGACATGAGCAATGTTAGAATAGTGTAGTATTGCAAAGTTATTTAAATAAACAGAAAGCCCGAAAGATTGTTGAAAAGAATTTGATATAAATTTGAAAAAAAGCTTTAATTTTAAAATCTAAAAATAAAAATACTGCATGTTTGAATTAACATATGATCTGGAAGAAATAGACGCGAAAATTTTCTATGGGGTTAATAACCAATATTTCAACTTAATAAAATCCACCTTTCCAACTCTTAAAATTACAGGACGGGACCATTTTATCTTTGCCATGGGAAATCAGGAGGCTTTGGATATATTGAAACAAAAACTGGATGACATTGTCCGGTTTATATCTAAAAACAACTCAATAGGGCTAAAGGATGTTGAAAATATTCTGAATATTAAAGATGAAAATGAAAAACAGCTGATCTTTGATCAGGATATCATTGTAAAAGGAGTTAACGGGAAAATTATTAAAGCCAAAACAACCAATCTTAAAAAACTGGTTAAGGAGACTGAGAAAAAAGATATGGTTTTTGCAATTGGCCCTGCAGGAACAGGAAAAACATATACCAGTGTAGCTTTGGCAGCAAAAGCTTTACGAGATAAAGAGGTAAAAAGAATTATACTGACAAGACCAGCTGTAGAAGCAGGAGAGAGCCTTGGATTTTTACCCGGGGATCTTAAAGAAAAGCTTGATCCTTATTTACAACCGTTATATGATGCCCTTCGTGATATGATTCCACATGAAAAACTGGAGGGTTTTATGGAGAAAAAAGTAATTGAGGTTGCTCCTCTGGCCTTTATGAGAGGACGTACCCTTGATGATGCTTTTGTTATTCTGGATGAAGCTCAAAATACAACACATGCCCAGATGAAAATGTTTCTGACCAGAATGGGGATGAATGCCAAGTTTATTATTACGGGAGACCCCAGCCAGATTGACCTTCCTAAAAATCAGCAATCCGGGCTGAAAGAAGCGATGAGAATATTAAAAGGGGTTAATGAAATCGGTTTTGTACATCTTACGGAAGAAGATGTTGTAAGGCACCCTGTGGTGAAAAAGATTATTTTGGCTTATAATGATGAAGAAAAAAGATTAAGAAATGATTGATTAAGCTAAATAAAGGAAGTTTGATGGGAAAGTAACTGCTAAAAAGACCTGTAAAACGTTATAATTTAGCGAAAGATCAAGGGGAAAACTGATCAACAGCTTTTAAAAGGTTAGTGTCGGTTTTAAGTTCGGGGGAAATTAATACTTCAAGTCTGTAACAGAGTAGTATCTATAGACATAAAACAGGGCAATAGTCCTGTTTTTTCTTTATTAATCAGTATCAATTTATGCATTTTTGCTTTAGTGATGAAAATTATTAGTATTTTTGGACGATAATTCAAAAGCTACTAAAAAAATGAAAAAACTATTATTAATCGGTGCTTTCGCACTTTTAGGTGGTGCTGCTCAAGCACAGGAAGGTTTTAAACTAGGTGGGCATATTGGTGTTCCTGTATCTGATGCAAGTGATATTTCTTCATTTACATTAGGAATAGATGCTGCTTATATGTGGAACATTACAAAAGGATTAGATCTTGGGGTGACAACAGGATATTCTCACTTCTTCGGAAAAGATAATTTTGATGACTTCGGATTTATTCCTGTAGCTGTTTCAGGTAAATACAAATTTTCAGGAGCTCCTATTTTTGTAGGATTAGACCTTGGATATGGTATTTCTACAAAAGATGGTATGGACGGAGGTTTCTACGCGCAGCCGAAATTCGGATACCAGATGTCTAAAGGAGAGCTGTACATCGGATATCAGTCAATCAGTAACAGACGTGACTATGGTTGGTATAAGCATAGCTGGAATGTAGGAGCTGTTAACATAGGTTATAATTTCTTCCTGAAATAAATAATATTTAACAAAACATAGTAAACTCCGGCTTTTTAGCCGGAGTTTGTTTTTTATGGAGTTAAACTGATATAATTGAAAAATGTTAACTAAATAAGATAGTTGTTGAAATTTTTAACTATTAAATTTATTGTTTTTTAAACTTTATTAGCATTTTTCGGTTTTAAGATTTAACAGCTTAAATGTTAACGTTTTATATATATGATTTCTATTATACCGGGAAAAAACTACTCTTTTGTATAAAAATAACAAATCGCAAACAGCAACCAAATAAAGATCTTGTTGAGAATTTGTGATTTTTTTATTCATAATATTGTGAAAAATATAACAAGTCTTAATTTATATGATTTATTTTTATAAAATATCAATATTTAACAATGATATTAATCACATTAACAAATTTTAATATTAGAGGGTACCACTGTAAATTTGCCCTCAGAAAGTATTAAAATTTTTTAAAATGAAAAAAATATTATTAGCGGGTGCTGTTGCACTTTTCGGTTTATCAAACGCTCAGATTGCTAAAGGTACTACATATCTTTCAGGACAAGTAGGTTATTCTCAGAAAGAAGATAACAATACAGATATTAAAAAAGAGAAATTCAATATTCTTCCAACTGTAGGGTATTTCGTAGATACTAACCTAGCTGTTGGTTTAGGTGTAGGATACAGAAATGAAAATGAAAAAGGAACAAAAACTACAGGAAGCAATCCTCTATTTGTTAGTGAAGGTAAAGTAACTGAATCTGCATTTGTTGTAGCTCCATTCGTAAGAAAATACTGGACTTTAGCTGATAAATTATATATCTTCGGTCAGTTAGAAGTTCCAATGGCATTTGGTCAGAATAAAGTTGAAGGAACAACAACTACTACAACTACAACAGGAGCAGGTACAACTGTAACTACAACATCTACATCTGACAAATCTAACTTTACTTCTATCGGAGTTAACGTTAAGCCAGGTTTAGATTATTTCTTAAACAAAAACTGGACTATCGAAGCTACTATCGGTGAATTCGGATACAATACTTACAAGCAGGATATTGACGGAGCTAAGAGAGTAAACGATTATAAATTCGGATTGAATTTATCTTCTGTAACTTTCGGAGTTAAATATGTATTTGCAAAATAATAAACAAAACATATAGTAATAAAGCCCTGAGAAATATCTTAGGGCTTTTTCTATAAACATTATAACAACCATGAAAAAACTAGTATTAACAGGGGGTATAGTACTTTTTAGCCTCTCACATGCACAGATTAAGAGAGGTTCCGTATATCTTTCAGGACAGATGGAGTACCAGCACAATGAAAATAATGTATTAAATGGCAGCAGAAGAAAGGATGATATTGTAGAAATTATTCCAACAGCGGGCTATTTTGTTGGCTCAAATCTGGCAATAGGGCTGGGGGCTGGCTATAAAAGTGCAGTTTCAAAATATGAAATAGGGTATGGCGGAGCCAGTAATTCACATCAGATTAAGGTTGCAGATAATGCATTTGTTGTCACTCCTTTTATAAGAAAATACTGGACTTTATCTGCTCATTTGTACATTTTTGGTCAATTACAGGTTCCTTTGGAATTTGGCAGGGAAAAGCTGAATTCAAACAACGATATTCAGGATGGGGACCCGCTGCTTTCTTCTTCCTTTAACACAAAAAATAATTATACAAGTATTGGGATTAATATTAAACCCGGCTTAGATTATTTCTTAAGTAAAAACTGGTCTGTTGAAGCTGTTATCGGTGAGTTTGGATACAATACTTACAAGAAGGATGTTGACGGAGCTAAGAGAGTTAATGATTATAAATTCGGATTGAATTTATCTTCTGTAACTTTCGGAATTAAGTATCTATTTACAAATTAACGTATGGATAAGCTTTGAGGGCTTAGAATTAATTAAACAAACTATTTTTAAATTAATAATCATGAAAAAAATTTTATTAGCTTCTGCAATGGCTTTATTTGCAGGTTTACATGCACAAACTACTTTCGGAGTAAAAGCAGGTTATGCTTTGTCGACATTAAATTCTGATACTAACAGTGTTGATTTTGGAGGGATAGGAGCAAGCCTTGAATCTAAATCCGGTTTTTATATCGGAGGATTGGTTGAACATAAACTCAGCAATAAATTTGCATTACAGGGAGAAGTAGAATATGCTAATCTGGGAGGTAAGGCAGTGGTCAAAGTTTCTGGAGTTACGGTAACTGAAAAGCTACACTTTAACAGAATAGTTATTCCTGTATCTGCAAGATATTACGCAACTCCGGAATTGGGACTTTATGCAGGTCCATATGTTAGCTTCAAAACCAATACAAAAGCTAAAATTGAAGTGAGTGGTGCACAGTCGAATCCGGGTGCAATCAACGAAGGTGAAAAATATCTTGAAAATTACTTTGATAATGGGCTGAAGTCTACAGAGTTTGGTTTGTTTTTAGGTGCTGATTATAATGTGTACAAAGGGTTGTTTTTTGATGCACGTTATAGCTTTGGTCTTACGAATATGATCAAAGACCCTGTAAATGGAGAGAAGTTAAAAATGAATTTCTTCCAGTTAGGACTAGGGTACAGGTTTAAATAAACAAGATCTGTAAAAAATAAAAACTCTCAGAATTTCTGAGAGTTTTTTTATGAATAATTTGGACTTTCTTATTTTCCGAACATTCCACCCATTCCAGGCATATTCGGCATTTTGCTCATCATCTGCATCATCTGTTTTCCCTGAGGACCCTGCATCATCTTCATCATTTTACCCATTTGGTCAAACTGTTTCATCAATTGATTTACATCTTCAATTTTTCTTCCGGCACCTTTAGCAATTCTGTTTTTTCTCTGCGTGTTAATGATAGAAGGTTTTCTTCTTTCTTCAGGAGTCATAGAATAGATGATTGCCTCAATGTGTTTGAAGGCGTCATCGCTGATTTCTACGTCTTTGATCGCTTTTCCTACCCCAGGAATCATTCCCATAAGATCCTTCATATTACCCATCTTCTTGATCTGGTTGATCTGCTTAAGGAAATCATCAAAACCAAACTCGTTTTTAGCAATTTTCTTGTGAAGTTTTTTAGCTTCTTCTTCATCAAACTGTTCCTGAGCTCTTTCTACTAAGGATACTACGTCTCCCATTCCAAGAATTCTGTCTGCCATCCTTTCCGGGTAGAAAAGATCCAGAGCTTCCATTTTTTCTCCTGTAGAAATAAACTTGATTGGCTTTTCAACTACAGAACGGATTGTTAATGCAGCACCCCCTCTTGTGTCACCGTCTAGTTTAGTTAAAACCACTCCATCGAAATTTAAGGCATCATTGAATGCTTTAGCGGTGTTTACAGCATCCTGACCTGTCATAGAGTCTACCACGAAAAGAGTTTCCTGTGGTTTAATGAAATAATGTACGGATTTGATCTCGTTCATCATTTGCTCATCAATTGCCAAACGCCCGGCGGTATCCACAATGACTACATCATGGTTGTTGGCTTTTGCAAAATTAATCGCGTTCTCAGCAATCGTAGAAGGGTTGGTAGAACCTTCTTCAGTATAAACAGGAACTTTAATCTGTCCTCCCAATACCTTTAGCTGATCAATTGCAGCGGGACGGTAAACGTCACATGCTACCAATAGAGGTTTTTTATTTCTTTTTGTTTGTAAATAATTAGCAAGTTTTCCGGAGAATGTGGTTTTACCGGAACCCTGAAGACCTGCAATAAGGATAACCGTTGGCTTTCCTGAAAGATTGATCCCCTCCTGGGAACCTCCCATAAGATCCACCAGCTCATCATGAACAATTTTTGTCATGAGCTGCCCCGGTGTAAGGGAAGTAAGAACATTTTGTCCTAATGCTTTATCCTGGACTCTCTTAGTAAGGTC
Organism: Chryseobacterium flavum; assembly: GCF_003385595.1. Lineage (GTDB taxonomy): Bacteria > Bacteroidota > Bacteroidia > Flavobacteriales > Weeksellaceae > Chryseobacterium > Chryseobacterium flavum. The sequence goes on from NZ_QNUE01000011.1 coordinate 107,625, forward strand.
TTTTGCAACTTTATAGTTAACGTCGGCATCTACCAATGCTCTGCGGATTTCCTTTACGGTTTCTGCTACATTGATTTCAGTAATTTTTCCTCTTCCGGAAATATTGTGTAATGCCTTGTCTAATTTATCCTGTAAACTATTAAACATATTTATTGTAAATTATAGGTTTGCAAAAATAAGGAATTTTTAGGATATCCAAATGGTCCGGACACGTAATATTATATATATGAAAAATGATATATATCAAATCATGGTGTAATACGATAGAAAAAGTCTATTTTTGCGATCAATTAATCTGAGCAGGTATTTGATACAAAAATAAATAAAATGAAACTTAGTCCTAATGTTCTTATAGTAGTCTTGTTTTTTCTGACTTTCCTGATTCACTTTTCCCTTTGGAAATTTGTTTTTCATCTGGATGAGATTTTAATTATTAAATTTTACCTTTTCCTGAGTGTTATGTTTATGATGATGGTTACTCTTGTTGTCTTGATCAACAGAATAGCACCGGAGTTTCTGGGATTGTCCGTGATCGGGTTGATCCTTTTGAAATTCGGATTAATGTACTTAATCAGAAAAAAACTGAACTTTGAAGAGGTTCCCGGATATAAATTTCATTTTATTCTCCCGTATTTTGTCCTGACAGCGCTGCTTACATACTATGCAATTAAGCTAATTAATCATGATAAAAAACAGTAAAATTATTTATTGAAACTAGAAAAAATATTATATTTTTGCACAACGAAAAAAACCTATCAATGTTTAAGAAATTCGCAGTTTTATTCTACAGTATTTTTGTATTAAACTTAGTGTCTGCACAGCACGGTGAGGCGACTGCTGGGGCAGCTCCTACCCAAGAGCTTTCAGAGAAAGACAAAGTAAGTAAAGAAAACAAGGAATTCATCGATCATCACTTACTGGATGCTCATGATTTCACATTGATGGTTGATAAAGAAGGTCACCACATCGGTTTCCCTCTTCCTGTTATTTTCTATGATAATGGTTTTCATGCCTTCATGAGTAACAAAGAAGGATTCATGCACGGAGAACCAACTGAAGTAGATGGTGCTCATTATGTATTGCATCATGAAAAGATTTACAAAACGGATGCAGCAGGAACTCTTACACTGGGAGAAGATGGACATCCTACTAATGAAAAGCCTTTAGATCTTTCTATTACAAAGAGTGTTCTTATTATCTTATTAGTAGCCATTTTTATGTTGGTATTGTTTGGTGGAATGGCTAAATCATATAAAAAATCTGTTGTTCCTTCCGGTGCAGCAAGATTCCTGGAGCCTTTGATTATTTTTGTAAGAGATGAAGTGGCTATTCCGAATATCGGACATAAGTATAAAAGATTTATGGGGTACTTATTAACTGTATTCTTCTTCATTCTTTTCCTTAACGTTTTAGGATTAATGCCTTTCGGAATCAATGTTACCGGTAATATTACGATGACATTCTTCCTGGCTATCCTTACTTACCTGATTACAACATTCTCTGCAAATAAGGATTATTGGAAACATATTTTCTGGATGCCGGGAGTGCCTGTGCCAATGAAGCTGATTATGCTTCCTATTGAATTGTTAGGAACAATCACTAAGCCGTTCGCATTGATGATCCGACTTTTTGCAAACATGACTGCAGGGCACATCGTGGTAATGAGTTTGATCGGTTTGATCTATGTATTTAAGAATGTTATTGCCGGAGTAGCATTTCCGTTCTTAACATTGGTGATTTATTTACTTGAAGTGTTAGTAGCATTCCTGCAGGCTTATATCTTTACAATGTTATCTGCTCTGTTTATCGGAATGGCTGTACAGGAGCATGAGCATGAACACCATGCTGCTCATTAATTAAAAGAAATAACACAGTATTATTTAAAAACAAATTTTTTAAAATTATATATTATGGAAATCCCTAAAATTGTAGGTGCTGGTATCGTAGTATTAGGTGTTGGTATTGGTCTTGGTAAAATCGGAGCTGCTGCTCTTGAGGCTATCGCTAGACAACCAGAACAAGCTGGTAAAATTCAAACAGCTATGCTTATTGCAGCTGCACTTGTAGAAGGTGTTGCGTTTGCTGCTCTATTCGCAGTAAACTAATTAAAATCAAATCATTATCTGTAACGGTTGGTTGCAGATAATGATTCTTTAAAAAAGTAATAATTATTTATACATTTATATAATGGAATTAATTCATCAGTTTTCATCAGGGTTATTTATTATCCAGTCTGTTATTTTTCTAGCATTATTGTTTTTGTTAGGTAAATTCGCATGGAAACCTATTTTAAAGTCTATCAATGACAGAGAAACTTCTATTGTTGACGCTCTTAATCAGGCTAAATTAGCCAGAAAAGAGATGGAAACTCTAAAAGAGGATAACGAAAGAATCATTCGTGAAGCTAAAATCGAAAGAGATGCTATCCTTAAAGAAGCCAGAGAAATTAAAGACAGAATCGTAGGAGAGGCTAAAGATGCTGCAAAAGCTGAAGGAGACAAATTGATCGAATCTGCTAAGCAAACTATCCAGGCTGAGAAAAATGCTGCTATGGCAGATATTAAAACTCAGATCGGAACTCTATCTGTAAACATTGCTGAGTCTATTCTGAAACAAAAATTAGACAATAGCGAGGCTCAAAACGAATTAGTTCAAAATTATTTAAACAAATCAAACCTTAACTAAGAATGCTTACATCTAAAGTAGCTAAAAGATACGCACAAGGTTTGCTTGATTTTACAAATGAATCAGGTCAGACGGCTACTGTATTTTCTGAAATGAAAGATGTAGTAAAGGTAATGTCTGAATCTAAAGATTTAAACAAGTTTTTCCTTACTCCTTACATCGATTCTAAAAAGAAAACAGAAGTAGCAAACGAAATATTCAAAGGTTTATCTGTTTCATCTCAGAATCTGATCAGACTGGTTATTAAGCAAGGGCGTGAAAGCCAGCTGAAAAATATAGCTCAGGAGTTCATCAATAAAGTTGAAGACATCAGTGGAGTACAAAGAGTAACACTTACTACTGCAACTCCTCTTTCAAAAGAGAATATTGATCAGATTTTAAGATCTACCAATCTCGTAAATGCCAATTCAAACTTCGATTTGAAAATAGATGTAAAACCTGAGATCCTTGGGGGATATATTTTAAGAGTAGGAGACCAGCAGGTAGACGCGTCTGTAAAGACAAAACTTAATCAAGTTAAAAAAGATTTCCAATTAAATTAAGAAAAACAACCATACAATGGCAGAAATAAATCCGGCAGAAGTATCTGCGATCTTAAAACAGCAATTGGCCAACTTCGATACTCAATCAAATGTTGAGGAAGTAGGTACAGTTTTAACCATCGGTGATGGTATTGCTCGTGTATACGGGTTAGAAAACGTACAATACGGAGAGTTGGTGAAATTTTCTAGTGATGTAGAAGGTATTGTACTTAACCTTGAAGAAGACAACGTAGGTGTTGCTTTATTAGGTGAAAGTAAATTAGTAAAAGAAGGTGATACAGTAAGAAGAACAAACAGAATTTCTTCAATCAAAGTAGGAGAAGGAATGTTAGGAAGAGTAGTAGATACTCTTGGTAACCCAATCGATGGTAAAGGTCCTATTACTGGGGAATTATATGAAATGCCATTAGAAAGAAAAGCTCCTGGAGTTATTTACAGACAGCCGGTAACTGAGCCATTACAGTCAGGTATCGTTGCTATTGACTCTATGATCCCTGTAGGAAGAGGACAAAGAGAGCTTATCATCGGTGACAGACAGACAGGTAAAACTACTGTTGCGATCGATACGATCATTAACCAAAAAGAATTCTTTGATGCTGGTAAACCAGTATATTGTATATATGTTGCTATCGGTCAGAAAGCTTCTACTGTAGCACAAATCGTTAAAACTCTTTCTGATAAAGGAGCTTTAGCTTATACGGTAATTGTTGCGGCTAACGCATCAGATCCGGTTCCGATGCAGGTATATTCTGCAATGGCAGGTGCTGCTATCGGAGAGTACTTCAGAGACACAGGTAGACCAGCTCTTATTGTTTATGATGATCTTTCTAAACAAGCTGTTGCTTACCGTGAGCTTTCTCTGCTTTTAAGAAGACCACCGGGTCGTGAGGCTTATCCTGGAGACGTTTTCTATCTTCACTCAAGATTATTGGAAAGAGCAGCAAAAGTAATTGCTGATGATGATATCGCTAAGCAAATGAATGATTTGCCTGAATCTCTTAAGCCTATCGTAAAAGGAGGTGGTTCATTAACAGCCCTTCCGATTATTGAAACTCAGGCTGGTGACGTTTCTGCGTATATCCCTACAAACGTAATCTCTATTACAGACGGACAGATCTTCTTAGAGTCTGATCTATTTAACTCAGGGGTTCGTCCTGCAATCAACGTAGGTATCTCTGTATCAAGGGTTGGAGGTAATGCTCAGATCAAATCAATGAAAAAAGTTTCCGGTACTCTTAAACTTGACCAGGCTCAATACAAAGAACTTGAAGCGTTTGCTAAGTTCGGTTCTGACCTTGATGCTGCTACACTAGCGGTAATCTCTAAAGGAGAAAGAAACGTGGAAATCCTTAAGCAGCCGGTAAATTCTCCGCTTCCGGTAGACAGCCAGGTTGCTATTATCTACGCAGGTACTGAGAACTTATTGAGAAACGTTCCATTGAACAAAGTAAAAGAATTCCAACACGAATACATCGAGTTCTTAAGATCTAAGCATCCTGATACAATGGCTGCGATCAAGTCCGGGAAAATTGATGATTCAATTACAGGTGTTCTTAAGCAGGCAGCTAACGATTTAGCTTCTAAATACAACTAAAAAAATTCAATGTTTAAGGTTTAGAATGTAAAGTTTTAAACCTTAAACTTCAGACCTTAAACTTTGAACCCAAATTAATGGCAAACTTAAAAGAAATACGAGGCAGAATTACGTCAATTTCATCTACGATGCAGATTACACGTGCTATGAAAATGGTTTCCGCAGCGAAACTTAAAAAAGCACAGGATGCAATCGTAATGCTAAGACCTTATTCTGAAAAATTACAGGAGCTTATCCAGAATGTAAATTCTAGCTCTGATCCTGACCAGATTTCTGTATATGCTCAGAAGAGAGAGGTTAAAAGAATACTTTTCATCGCTGTTACTTCAAACAGAGGTCTTGCGGGAGCTTTTAACTCATCCATCGTAAAAGAACTTAATATTCAGTTTCAAAACAATTCTCAATATGAAATTGAAGTTCTTCCTGTAGGTAAAAAAGCATTTGATGCGGTAAGAAAAAGCCGTACAGTATATACCAATGGAAGTTCTGTTTATGATAACCTGAACTTCGACATGGTTGCTAATGTTACAGAAGGAGTAATGGCGAGTTTCAGAGAAGGTAAATTTGATGAAGTTTATCTTATCTATAACAAATTTATTAACGCAGCGACTCAGGAAGTAACTACAGAACAACTTCTTCCGATCTCAATGCCTGAAACTAAAGAAGGAGAAGTAGAAACAGATTATATCTTTGAACCTAACAGAGCAGAGATTCTGGATAATCTTATTCCTAAATCTATCAAAACTCAGGTATTCAAAGCAATCCTTGATTCAGTAGCATCTGAGCATGGAGCGAGAATGACAGCAATGCACAAAGCTACCGATAACGCACAGGCTTTAAAGAATGATCTTGTAATCTTCTATAACAAAGCAAGACAGGCAGCAATTACCAATGAAATCCTGGAAATTGTATCCGGAGCAGAAGCGCTGAAAAATTCATAAGAATTAACTTAACATACTATTAAAGCATCGATATCATCGGTGCTTTTTTTATGACTGCCAGTTTAAAACTAACAGTTTCCCCCTTAAAACCTTTAATAAAAATAAATTTGAATATAGAGTCCTGTTATTTTTTTTATGGCAAAAGAGAGGTATTGTAGAGCCTGGAATTTTTAATCAGAAAGACTTCATTGAAATAAGTTATCTGTAGCAGATTCAGGTTATTTTTATTTTACATATCTTTGTACTTAATAAAATATATACAACTTCTAAATGGACTCGGACATAGTCAGGCTTTTGCTGGCCTTATTTCTTGTTTTACTAAATGGCTTCTTCGTAGCCGCAGAATTTTCAATTGTTAAAGTTCGTTACTCACAAATTCAACTTAAAGCCGCAGAAGGAAATTCTATGGCAAAGCAGGCAGAGCATATCATCAAACATCTGGATGAATACCTTTCTGCCACACAGTTAGGAATTACATTGGCATCTCTTGCCCTGGGATGGGTGGGAGAGAGTGCCCTGCATCATATCGTGGAAAATATTTTCCATTCACTTAATATAACTATGAGTCAGGCTTCCATTACTTCGGTATCCCTGATTATCAGCTTCGTATTAATTACCATTATGCATATTGTATTTGGTGAACTTATTCCTAAATCAATTGCTATCAGAAAATCAGAAGCCACCACAATGGCAACTGCGGTTCCATTAAGGGTCTTTTATACCATATTTAAACCATTCATCTGGCTGATGAACTCAATGTCAAATGGATTTTTAAGACTTATAAAGATTCATCCGGCTTCAGAGCAGGAGATTCACTCCACGGAAGAACTTCAGCTTCTTGTAAAACAGAGTGCGGATAGCGGAGAGATTGAAGAAGAGAATTATGAGATTATAAAAAACGCATTTGATTTTACAGATCATTCTGCAAAACAGATCATGGTTCCCAGACAAAATATTACTTCCATTGATTTTGAAGAAGACGTAAATGATATTATCAATAAGATCATGGAAAGCGGTTATTCCCGTATTCCTGTATATGTTGATTCTATTGATAATGTAATTGGAATTTTTTATACAAAAGAGATCATCAGGGAATTTGTTAAAAGAAAAGGAGACCTGGATCATGAAGATCTTAAAGATCTGATGCGTGACGCATTTTTTGTGGTGGAAAGCAAGAAAGTTTCAGACTTACTGAAAATATTCCAGCAGAAAAAACAACACCTTGCTATTGTTATTGATGAATTCGGGGGAACAGAAGGGATTATTACGTTAGAGGATATCCTGGAAGAGCTTGTCGGTGAAATTCAGGATGAAGAAGACGATGAAGAAAAAATAGTTGATAAAATAGGAGATAATACGTATTGGGTACAGGCTACTCAGCCTTTGGATGAAATCAACGAATTTTTGCCTAAAAAATTGCCATTATCTGAGGAGAGTGAATACAACTCCCTTGCAGGATTCATTCTTCATGCATTAGAAGAGATTCCTGAGGAAAACCAGGAGTTTGATCTTGAAAATTATCATTTCAAAATTTTGAAAATGAACAATAAAAGTGTCGAACTTGTAGAGCTGGTCTACCACGAGCCTAATGCCATAGACCATCTGGCAGATAAAATCGGAGAAGTTTAAAAAAAACCGGAAATGAATTTTTATAATAGCATAAAAGACTACGAAAACCCGAAACGGGAATATGAAGAAGAAGTTCTTGTTCTGGATGATACGGATGATGTCTATAAGCTGGTACTGCATAATGATGATGTCCATACTTTTGATTATGTGATAGACTGCCTGATAGAAATATGCAAGCATACTCTGGAACAGGCTGAGCAATGTACCATTTTAGTTCATTACAAAGGCAAATGTACAGTAAAAACAGGCTCCATGGATATTTTGAAGCCTATGCATGAAAAATTACTTTCAAGAGAATTAACAAGCGAAATTGTATAAAAAAATCCGGCAGATGAATTGCCGGATTTTTTGTTAAAGATCAACGTAATTAAGAAATAACAGGCAAAGACCGGTCTGATTATTTTAATTGTTTAATTTTTTTATTGATCGTCGCTTAATTCTTCAAATTATATTCCTACATTGTCATATTTTATCTAAAATAGTATATTTGTACCAACTATAAAGAAACAAAAAAAGAATGCTTGTAATAGGAATTGCCGGTGGTACGGGATCCGGCAAAACTACAGTTGTTGACAAGATACTTCAGCAGCTTGATATTGAAGGAATGAATATCCTTTCTCAGGATAATTATTATCATGACAATCAGAACCTGACATTGACGGAGAGAGAAGCTTTAAATTATGATCATCCCAAGTCTATTGATTTTGAACTTCTGATAAAACATGTAAAAGCTTTAAAAAACAATGAGCCGATAGAACAGCCGATTTATAGCTTTGTAACTCATTCCAGAACAGGAGATCATGTCACTGTAGAACCTAAAAATGTATTGGTGGTAGAAGGAATTCTGGTTCTTACCAACAAAGAATTACTGAAAGAATTTGATCTGAAAGTATTTGTTCATGCTGATTCCGACGAAAGATTAATCAGAAGGATCAGAAGAGATACCCAGGAAAGAGGGAGAGATCTGAGTGAAGTATTGCACCGTTATCAGACTACCTTAAAGCCAATGCACCAGGAATTCATCGAGCCGTCTAAAAATGAGGCAGATCTTATTATCCCAAATATGAGACAGAATTCCGTAGCGATTGATTTTTTAACTACTGTTATTAAAAACTCGTTGAAGAAACATTAAAATGGAAGAAAATAACCTTATCAAAGACATTAAGCCGAAATCGGAAACATTGAAACTTATCCAGAAATATGTTCTGAATAAATATACCATTACGATCTGCCTGTTTTTGGTATGGATGACTTTCTTTGATAAAACCTCATTTCTTGTTATTAACGAACTGAATGGTGAAATCAGTAAATATGAAGATCAGCTGGAGTATTACAAACAGGAATACGAAAAGAATGATGCCTTTTATAAAAAACTGATGAATAACAAATCAGAAAAGGAAAAATACGCAAGAGAGAATTATTTTATGAAAAAACCAAATGAAGAAATCTTCATTCTGGTGGTAGACAGTACCAAAGTCGCTAAGAAATAATAAAGTTGAATAGAGAAGTTCACTTGTAAAGCAAATTCACTATTGACAATTCACAAATAAAAAACTAATGTCAAATACAGATACACTTTCAAACTGGGAAAATTTAGTCAAAAAGCAGCTTAAAACAGAAGATATTTATCCTGTTTTGGAGAAACAGAATCTGGAAGGAATAGAGGTGAAGCCTTTGTACACAGAAGTTCAGAAACCTTTGGTAAATCTGCCCAGAGTTGAAGAAAGTACCCATTTGGTAGCAAGATACCACGAAAGTCTGGAAGAAGAAGTATTTGCATTTATTCTGGATCATAATGTAGAAAACCTTGATCAGAAGACTCTTTTTGTAAACAATAAAGATCTTGCAGGTCATATCAGTCCTAAAGAAGAAGACCAGTATTTTTCGTTGATTGATGTATTTAATGAAAAGGAAGGAAATATTGATGATCAGCTGGCAAAAGAGTTATTGGCAAAAGATTTTAAAAGAAACATCTGTGTAGATATTTCATTACACCAGAACGCAGGAGCAGCAATATATCAGCAGCTTGGCATAGCTCTGGCAAAAACAAAGGAACTGGTAGAAGCATATGGTGCCGGAATTTTAAATAATTTGATTTTCAGGATAGCAGTAGGCGGAAATTATTTCTTTGAAATGGCAAAGCTCAGAGCATTTAAAATAGTTTTTAACCAACTTTCAAAAGAATACGGGCTGGATGAAGTTCCTTACATTTTTGCTGAAACTTCATTACGAAATAAGGCTCTCTCTGACAATGAAAACAACCTGATCCGCTCTACTCTGGAACTTGCTTCAGCAATGATCGGAGGAGCAGATGCCGTTTTCTCCAATAATTATCTTGTGGACAGAAGTACGGACAACTCTGAAGAAATCTCTTTCAAGCAGCAGATCGTTCTGGCCTACGAAAGTATTATCAATGTATTTGAAGATGCTTCCAACGGCAGTTATTATATTGAAGATATTACCCGTCAGTTTGCAGAAAAAGCATGGAATTTGTTCGTTGAAACAGAAGAGGCGGGAGGATATCTTGAGCTTTTAAAACAGGGAGTTATTCAGAAAAAGATTTATGATCACGCTGTCGAAGAACAGCAATGGATTGAAGAAGGGAAAATAAAACTTATCGGGGTTAATTTATACCCGAAACTGGATGTAAAAAAGTCTATTAAAGATCTTTATAACGAAAATGAGATAAAAGCTGTTCGTTGGGCTGAAATGTTTGAGTAATGAAAGAAAAACTGATAGATTTATTTGAATACACCTATCATTTCAATACTGAGATGATTAAAGTTATCTCTGAAAACAGCAAGCTTGTTAATGATAAAACAATCAGCCTCATTAATCATACCCTTAATGCACAGCAGATTTGGAATGCCAGGATACTTGGAGAAGTAACTTTTGAAGTCTGGCAGATCAATCCTTTTGAATCCCTTGAGAAAATTAACCATGGGAATTTTCTTAAGAGCATTGATATTATCAGTAATCTTGATCTGGATACAAAAATAGAATATCAAAATTCAAGAGGGACAAAATTTAAAAACAGCATTTTTGAAATGCTTTTTCATGCAGTCAATCATTCTACTTATCACAGAGGTCAAATCAATTTATTGCTTAAAGAGAATGGTATATCTCCGGTATTGACGGATTATATTTTTTATAAGAGATGATTTTTAATATAATAAGGCTGCGTTTCCACTCAGTAATAATTTTAGCTGTTAACAGCTTATTTTAGCAGTAATTTATAGAGATGCTATTCTGAATATATTTGATTACAGCATCGTATCATTTACAACCTTAAAAAATCTGTGGATACAATATTAAATAAAGAAATCCAGAATTACATCAATGCAAATCTGAATACGGATTTACACGCTCTGCTGCTGAAAAAATCTCCGTTTCCGGAAGTTTCCATGCAGGAAATTGTACAGCAGATCAAAGGAAAGCAGGTTGCAGGGAGAAAATTTCCTTTTCTCTTAAAAGAAGGCATCCTTTTTCCGCCACAGCTTAACCTGGAACAATCATCATCAGAAAAAACTGCCCTTTATAAATCCGGGATTTTAAAAGGGAATACATTTATTGATCTTACAAGCGGTTTTGGTGTTGATGCCTACTATCTTTCTCAAAACTTTAAGAGTATCACTTTAGTAGAGCAGGACACCACACTTTTGGAACTTGTTGAACATAATTGGAAAATCTTAAACCGTCAGGCGAGGTTTATCAATCTTAAACTTGAAGATTTTTTGAATGAAACTCAGGAATATTTTGACTTGATTTACCTTGATCCGGCCAGAAGAGATCAGCAAAAAAATAAAGTATTCCTTTTGGAAGATTTGTCTCCTGATATTCTTGAAATTCAGGAGAAGCTGCGGGCTATATCGGGCCAGGTTGTTATCAAGCTTTCCCCGCTCATTGATTTAAAATATCTTGTTTCAGTATTGCCGGGTATTTCAAGAATTGATATTATCGCTTTGAAAAATGATGTAAAGGAAGTTATTGTCTTTTTATCCGATGAAAATACAGATAAGGTTATCTGCAACTGTGTAAACCTTGATAGTGGAGAACCGGCTTTTACATTTAAATTTGGGGAAGAGGAAACTGCCCGATCTGAATATTCAGAACCTGAAAAATACATTTATATCCCCAATAATGCTATTTTGAAAGCAGGAACTTTTAATTTGATTTCACAGAAATTCGGATTGAAAAAACTGCATCCTAACAGTCATCTATATACTTTGAACAAAGAAGATAAAAATTTTCCCGGTAGGGTTTTAGAGATGGAAATGATTGATTCTAAAGGTATTAAGAAGAAAGAGCAATATAATATTATTTCAAAAAATTATCCATTAAAACCTGAAGAAATTAAAAAGAAATATGCCCTCAAAGACGGTGGAAATGATTACCTTATTTTTACACAATCCAAAAAAGGCAAAATAATTTTAAAATCAGTCTAAAAATGTTGCCGAAAAAAGCAGGATTTCTTAATTTTGGGCAATCAAAAAATTAAGCATGAAATCGCTCGTTGTTTAGAAAATTAAAAGAGACTAAGTATTTGCGATTCCATAGGATCTATAAAAAATAAATTTACATATGAAAAAATTAGTTATATGTTTAGCGATTGCAACTGTTGCTGTAAGCTGTAAAAAAGTTCCGCAAGGAGGAAACAGAGGTACTTTGAAACTTGAAGAAGGAGTAGAAAGATATTCTGATGACCCTCAGGGAGGAGCTCACGGACATGAAGCTGCTACAGCAGAGCATAAAGAAGAGGCTCCGGCAAAAGCGGAAGCAGCAGCTCCTGAAACAGACAGTACGGCAGCTGCAAAACCTGCTGAAGCTGAAAAGGCTCCAAAAGCTGAACACTAATTAGAAGTCAAAATATATAATGCCCTGTTTCTGCAGGGCATTTTTCGTTTAAAAAGTGACTTGACGAATGATGGCAGTAACGTAAGAAAATCCTGTGTTTTTGCTTGGTTCTGAGAGGCATTTTTTTTAATTTTAGCAAAATAAATTTTTACAATGCAAGAGACATTAAATTACATTAACGAAAACAAACAGCGTTTCGTGGATGAATTATTTGAGTTATTGAGAATTCCTTCCATTTCTGCAGATCCGGCTTATAAGGACGATGTATTAAAGTGTGCGGATGTATGTGCGGAACACCTAAGAAATGCAGGAGCAGATCACGTTGAAATATGCCAGACAAAAGGCTATCCTATTGTTTTTGGCGAAAAAATAATAGATACTAATCTGCCAACAGTATTGGTATACGGGCATTATGATGTACAGCCTGCAGATCCGCTTGAGTTGTGGAAAAAACCTCCTTTTGAGCCATATATTGAAAAAACAGAACTTCATCCGGATGGTGCTGTTTTTGCAAGAGGAGCAGCAGATGATAAAGGACAATTCTTTATGCACCTGAAAGCATTTGAAGCGATGATGAAGACCAATACGCTTCCTTGTAATGTGAAATTTATTTTGGAGGGTGAAGAAGAAGTAGGATCAGTAAGCCTGGGAGACTTTGTTAATGAAAATAAAGAGAAACTGGCTTGTGACTGTATACTTATTTCGGATACCCATATTTATAGTAATGAGCAGCCTACTGTTACTACAGGCCTTAGAGGATTGAGTTATGTAGAAGTAGAAGTGGAAGGTCCAAACAGGGATCTGCATTCAGGACTTTATGGTGGAGCTGTACCGAATCCTATTCACGTACTTTCCAGAATGATTGCTAAGCTTATTGATGAAGATGGGCATATTACCATTGATGGTTTCTACGATAATGTTGAAATCGTATCAGATGCTGACAGAACGGAAATGAATAAGCTGAAAGACAATCCTGAAGAATTTAAAAAGTCAATCGGATTAAGCAATATTGAGGGGGAGCAAGGATATACAACCCTTGAAAGGGCGTCTATTCGTCCTACACTGGATTGTAATGGTATCTGGGGAGGATACACAGGAGAAGGAGCTAAAACGGTAATCCCTTCAAAAGCCTTTGCTAAAATTTCAATGCGTCTGGTTCCTTATCAGACACCGGAAGAAATTACTGAGAAATTCACTAAATATTTTGAAAAAATAGCGCCGGACACGGTAAAAGTTAAAGTAACCCCTCATCACGGTGGAATGCCTTATGTTCTTCAAAGTGATACAAAAGAGTTCCTCGCTGCCAAGAAAGCTATGGAAACAGCATTTGGTAAAGAGGTATTACCTTACAGAAGCGGAGGAAGTATTCCAATTACAGCTATGTTTGAGAAGGTTTTAGGAGCAAAATCCGTATTAATGGGCTTTGGACTTGATTCTGATGCGATACATTCTCCAAACGAGCACTATGGATTGTTTAATTTCTATAAAGGAATTGAAAGTATTCCGTTATTTTTTGAAAACTATTCGAAATAATTAAATCAGATTTTATATTACAAATAATGCGCTTTCTAAAAGCGCATTATTTTTTTATGATGAATTTATGATTTGATTCATTCGATTTAAAAAATAATAGTCGAGGGTATGAAAATTAAAATCCTTGATAATAAATAGTTTATTTTTTTATTTATTAATTCATATTTTAATTTTCGTGGAAAGTTTATATTTTTATTACAAAAACTTGACTTACCATGAAAAAATATTACTCCATTGCACTTTCTTTTTTTTCAGTGTTTTCATTAGCTCAGGAAATGATCTCTTTTGAGTCTGCCGAAGGATTTGTAACAGGCAGCATCCACGGCCAGGGCAATTGGATCAGTACTCCTACAGGGGGAACGCCTGCTCATGTTACTCACCAGGTCATAAGCTCAGATAATGCCAGCAATGGAAATACTTCACTAAAAATTGTCAGGGAAAATGTTTTCGGGACACAACCGGAATCTGTAATAGGAGGATTTTATAATGTATCAGCGCCGCTTTCTGTTACTGATTTCTCAGTATCCTTTGATATTCATATGTCGCAGCTCAATGGTTCTGTTTTTGGATTCCAGGGCGTAAATAATACAGCCGAGCAGATGGTTGTCCGGATTGACTTTGACAAAACCGGAATTATCAAGATTTTAAACAGGTTATCAGGTTCTTTAGAATTGGTCTCTACTCCGGCTGTCTGGGCTCCGGATACATGGTACAGGTTTAAAATAGTTGGTACCGCTGCAATTGTCAGATACTATATGAATGATATTCTTATTTACACAGGAATTGCGGTCAGCTCTTTTGATATAGATCAGCTTCGTTTTGTACATGATAACGACTTGGGAACAGCTTATATTGATCACATTAAAATTAACAGTGAAACGGTAATGTCAGTGAAAGAAACAATTCAGGATCAAAATAAGGCACTGGTTTATCCAAATCCTGCCCGGGATTATCTGAAAATAAACGTATTACATAAAATAGATCTTGTAGAAATGTATGATGCTTCCGGTAAGAAAACGGAGACGGTCATAAATGGGAACAATATTGATGTAAGAGGCTTAAATAAGGGATTATATATGATTCATATTAAATCAGGAAATAAGAGCTTCACAGAAAAATTTATTAAAGAATAGATGTGTATTTTTTATATTAAATTTTATTGTTATTAGAATATATTTAATATTGTTTTCTTTCCAAAATAAAGAGTTTATTTTCTGGTTTAATTTGTGAAATATTATATAATTGCCTGTTTTTCTTGTGATTAAGTTTGTTTTTTTGATTTAAAGTATATATATTTACTTGAACTAAAAAATGATAATCATGAAGAAATATTTACTATTAAGCGCTTTTTTAGGTTTATATTCTTTAAGTGCGCAAACTACAATTTTTGAAGACAGTTTTGAAACGTATACTAATTTTGCAATTAGTGGTGTGGGAAATTGGACCCTGACAGATGTTGATCTGAAAACCACATACGGTTTTACAGGAATTTCTTTTTTAAACTCAGGAGTAGCAAAATCATTCCAGGTTTTCAATTCAACGGCAACAACCCCTCCGATGACTTCTACGGCAACATCAAACTGGACTGCCAAAACAGGTTCTAAAATGATGGTTGCTTTTGCTTCTACCGCTCTTCCCTGGAATAATGACTGGATGATCTCACCACAGATACAACTTGGATCTTCAGGAAATGTGCTTACTTTTTGGGCTAAGTCCTGTGATTCTACCTATGGAAATGAAAAATTTAAAGTCCTGGTGTCTACAACCAGTACGGCAACAGGGAGTTTTACTTTAGTCAGCGCCAATCCGGTATCTTCACCTGCAGATTCGGCATGGCATCAATATACTTATAATCTGGATGCATACAGCGGACAAAATGTTTATATTGCCATTCAGTGTACTTCCCAGGATCAATTCGGATTTGCCGTTGACGATTTTAAAGTGACAACAACGGGAACACTGGCTACTTCTGAAGTTTCGAAGAAGGCTTCTGTAGTTGTCGTTTATCCTAATCCTGTGTCGGATATTCTTATGATCAACTCTAAAGAAAAAATAAGTAATGTAGAGATTTTTGATATCAGTGGAAGAAAAATCAATGTTGCCCTGGATAACGAAAAAATAGATGTAAAGAATCTTAATCCGGGAAGTTATATCATTAATATTGAAACCAAAGAGGGGAAAATAACTGAGAAGTTTATAAAAAAATAACACCTGATAAATCTTAGTATCACTATAGCGCTCCAATTGGAGCGTTTTTGTTATTTTAGGGAATTAAATTTTATGTTATGTCTGGAAATAAAACAGCCTATATAACGGGAGGAACAAAAGGAATAGGATTTGGAATTGCTAAAATATTGCTTGAAAATGGCATATCAGTGGCATTTTCGGGAAGAAAAAGAGACGATGTAATAAGAGCCGAAGAAGATCTTAAACAGTACTCTGAAAACGTACTTGGGATTGTTTCTGATGTAAGAAGTCTTGAAAGTGAACAGGAAGCTGTACAATATGCTTTGAGGAAATTTGGAAGACTGGATTATGTTATAGCCAATGCAGGACTGGGTATTTTTAAACCCGTGGATGAGCTGACAGCTGAAGAATGGAATGATATGATAGAAACAAATCTTACGGGAGTTTTTTATACGCTGAAGGCGTCCGTGGAAGAGCTGAAAAAGACAGAAGGATACTATATTACCATTTCAAGTCTGGCCGGAGCCAATTTCTTTGAAAACGGAACAGGATATAATGCCTCAAAATTTGGAGTAGTAGGATTTACCCAGGCAGCAATGATTGACTTAAGAAAATATAACATCAAATCTACTGTGATTATGCCGGGATCAGTGGCTACCCATTTTAACGGAAATATTCCATCAGAGAAAGACAGCTGGAAGATTCAACCTGAAGATATGGGAAACCTGGTATTGGATATTTTAAAGATGAATCCCCGTGTTCTACCCAGTAAAATAGAGTTTAGGGCAACACAACCAGCCAAATAAATACATTTAATGTATTGAATAATAATTTAATAAGTATTATGCATGCATAATATATTTTTTATTTATATTAGCAAAAATTAATTCAAACAAAATCTTGTCTCGACTGTTACTGATTTTGTGAGAAAGGAAAATAAAATAGTACATGAAACCTTAAGGTTACATTAGGACCCATAAAAAATTAAGAACAACATATGAAAATATTAGTTTGTATTAGTAGTGTTCCGGATACTACTTCCAAAATTAACTTTACAGCAGATAAATCTGCTTTCGACAAAAACGGAATTCAGTGGGTAATTAACCCTTTAGATGAATTTGCGTTGACAAAAGCGATTAAACTTCAGGAATCTCAGGGAGCCACTGTAACAGTAATTAATGTAGGGGATGCTGCTACGGAGCCGGTAATCAGAAAAGCTCTGGCTATCGGTGCAAATGATGCCGTAAGAGTGAACCTTGATCCGAAAGACAGTTATTCAACAGCGAAAGAAATTGCTGCTGTAGCCCAAAACGGGGGATATGACCTTATTCTTTGTGGTAAAGAATCTATCGATTATAACGGAGGTTCTGTTCCGGGAATGGTTGCCCAGTTATTAAACCAGCCCTTTGTTAATGCATCTGTAGGATTGGATGTAAACGGAAGCGAAGCTACTGCTGTAAGAGAAATTGAAGGAGGTAAGGAAACTATTTCTGTAAAATTACCGGCAGTTATTGCAGGTCAGAAAGGATTAGTGGATGAAAAAGACCTTATCATTCCGAACATGAGAGGAATTATGTCAGCAAGAACAAAGCCACTACAGGTTGTGGAGCCTGCTTCTTCTGAAGTGAAAGTTCAGGGTGTTTCTTATGACAGTGTTCCGCCAAGAGCTGCTGTGAAAATGGTTTCTCCTGATAATCTGGATGAGTTGGTAAGATTACTTCACGAAGAAGCTAAAGTAATCTAATCTTTAAATTTTTCAATCTTTAAATTTTTAAATGTAAAACAATGGCAGTATTCGTATACGCAGAAAATATAAACGGAGTTTACAAAAAAGCAGCTTTTGAAGCAGTTTCTTACGCTAAAGCTGTTGCTGATAAAGCGGGAGATACCGTTACGGCAATTACTGTAAACCCTACTGATTCTTCAGATTTATTATACAAATATGGAGCATCAAATGTTATCAATATCAAAGACGAAGGTCTTAAGAATTTTTCAGCAAAAGCATTTGCACAGGCTGTAAGTGAAGTGGCTGACGGAAACATTATTGTTTTTCCACATACAACTGATGCCTCTTCTGTAGCTCCGATGCTGGCGGTAATGAAGAATTATTCTTTAATTACGAACGCTTTGGAAGCTCCTGAAAGCCTTTCTCCATTCCAGGTAAAAAGAAAAGCATTCTCTGGAAAAGGATTTATGCATGCAAAAGCCGAAGGAAACGGAGTAATTGTTACTGTTTCTCAAAACGCATTCGGTGTTAAAGAAAATGCAGTGTCAGGATCAGAAGAAGTTAAAAACCTTTCAGTAGCGAATGAAGATACTAAAGTGATCTCTCATGAACAAAGCTCAGGTAAACTGGATCTTAAAGAAGCAGAAGTGGTAGTTTCTGCAGGTAGAGGAATGAAAGGACCTGAAAACTGGGGAATGATAGAAGATCTTGCTAACGTTTTGGGAGCTGCTACAGCATGTTCCAAGCCGGTTTCTGATATCGGATGGAGACCTCATACAGAACACGTAGGACAGACAGGAAAGGCGATTTCTCCAAACCTTTATATTGCAGTAGGGATTTCCGGAGCTATTCAGCACCTGGCGGGGGTAAACTCTTCAAAAACTATTGTTGTAATCAATAATGATGCTGAAGCACCATTCTTCAAGTCTGCAGATTACGGAGTAGTAGGAGATGCTTTCCAGATCATTCCAGCTTTAACTGAAAAAATTAAAGCATTAAAAGGATAAAAATGAACAGTGAATAGCTAATTGATTTGCGTATCAGTTTTTTAAATATTACCCGCAAAGAAGATTTACTATTGACTATTAATCATACACAAAAAATCATAAAAGCTCGGCTTTCCGGGCTTTTATTTTTGCGTAAAAAAGTGAAAACACAATAAAAAATTAATCTATATTTGTAGCTATGGATTATAAGCAGCTAATTATTCGCGGAATATCATACAGCCAAACCCAGTCGGGGGCGTATGCATTGTTATTGGAGCATGAAGAAACACACATAAAATTACCTGTTGTCATAGGAAATTTCGAAGCTCAGTCTATCTCTCTCGGATTGGAGAAAGACATTCATCCACCGCGTCCTCTTACTCATGATTTATTCACAAAATTTATAGTTTCTGCCAATTATGAATTGGTTTCAGTGATCATTTACCAGATTGTAGATGGCGTTTTCTTTTCAAATATCAACTTTAAAAATAAAGTTACTGAAGAAGAATTAATTCTTGACGCAAGAACATCTGATGCCGTTGCGATGGCTGTAAGATTTGATGCTCCTATTTTTACTACTCAGCAGGTCTTAAACGAAGCTGGAATTTTATTGGAGCTGGAAGATGTTTCAAAAGAAGAGCAGTCTTTCTCAGAAACTGTACAAAACGAAGATACCCTAAAATCTCTTTCTATGGAAGAGCTTCAGAAATTATTGGATGAAGCTGTGAAGGAAGAAGATTATGATACTGCCCTTGAAATCCAGGAAGAAATCAAGAGGAGGAAAAAGAAAATTGACTAAAGAGATACTTTTTATATAAACTATGAATTTAAAATTACGACTGACCATCCTCAGTTTTCTCCAGTTTTTTGTTTGGGGAGCATGGCTGATTACGATGGCTAACTTCTGGTTTGGTACAAAACATTGGGAAGGAACACAATTTGGGGCTGTTTTCGGAACAATGGGGATTGCATCCATTTTTATGCCGACCATTACAGGGATTATTGCTGACCGCTGGGTAAATGCCGAACGTATTTTCTCTGTCTTACATATCCTTTATGGGGCTATTCTTTTCATATTGCCGCATTCTGCAGACCCGAATTCTTTCTTTACGGTGATGCTTGTTGCCATGTGCTTTTATATGCCTACTATTGCTCTTGCAAACTCTATTTCCTACACTATTTTAAAGAATAATAACTTAGATGTGGTAAAAGATTTTCCACCCATCAGAGTGTGGGGAACTATTGGCTTCATTGTTGCCATGTGGATTACCAATCTAACCGGAAATAAAGCAACGGAAGGACAATTTTACATCGGAGGAGCTGTAGCTATATTTTTGGGAATCTATGCCCTTACCTTGCCAAAATGTCCGCCGCAGAAATTAATAGATAAAGATGCTCCATTATCCGAGCAGTTAGGGCTTAATGCATTCAAACTTTTTGGAAATTATAAAATGGCATTGTTCTTTTTATTTTCAATGTTACTGGGAGCTGCACTTCAATTGACCAATGCTTACGGAGATGTCTTTTTAAGTGAATTTGCCCATTTCCCGAAATATGCAGATTCATTTGTAGTGCAGAGATCAACCATTATTATGTCAATTTCACAGGTATCTGAAACCTTGTTTATTTTGGCGATTCCATTCTTCCTGAAAAAGTTTGGGATTAAAAAAGTAATGCTGATGTCTATGCTGGCCTGGGTGTTAAGATTTGGGTTCTTTGCATATGGGGTTCCTGACGGTTTTGGATTATCATTGATTATTCTTTCCTGTATCGTATATGGTATGGCGTTTGATTTTTTCAATATTTCAGGATCTCTTTTCGTAGAAACTACAACAGATAAAAAGATACGGTCTTCTGCCCAGGGATTATTTATGATGATGACCAATGGTTTCGGAGCTGTTTTCGGAAGTTATATAGCGGGTTGGGCGATCGATAAATTTTTCACCCATAAATTTACTACTGTTTCAGAGCTTTCTGCCTATTTAGATACAACAGCAGATAATCCTACCTTTCTGGAAATTTTAAAAAACAGTTTCAATGCAGCAGTAAATTCTGACGGAACCCTTTCGTCAGTCGTAATGGTAAAAGACTGGCATCAGATATGGCTTTCTTTCGCTATTTATGCATTGGTACTGGCTGTATTCTTTGCGGTTCTTTTCAGGCATAAACATAAGCCGGAAGATGTATCTTCAATAAATCATTAAATTAATTACCAATAAGATATGAAATTGCACTTTTGTTAAGAAAGTGCAATTTTTATTTTATGGCAAGATAATTATCAGAATGGCTTATTCAGCAAAAATTGGTAACGAAAACGCTGTGGAATACCAACGGGTTTATTTTTAATTAATTAATTTAAAAGGTTATTTATTAATAAATTGTTAAATTTTATAACTTTTCTTTGAGACTAATGAGTGTTAGGTTGTTAATTAATTTGTTTTGAAACAGAAACGTTAAAAATGTGTTTTTTTTTGTATTTTGGCACTTTATTAAATATGAAAAATATTCAGTTATTAGGATTATTATTAGTGGTTACAGGCAGTTTTTTGCCTTTGGTACATGTGCCTGTTATCGGAAACTGGAACTATTGGAAGCTTGATCATTATTTAGCTATTGCATGCTGGATTTTTGCTGCATGTGCAGTCTTTGGAATTGTAAATAACAGTATCAGGATTGTAAGGTTTTTCGGGGTACTTCTTATCCTGTTGTTTATTTTTACATTAATAGCTGTAAAAATGCAGTCTTTAGAATATTTCAGCTTTTTACCCTTTAAATCCTGGAGAGAGGCTTTTGCTGGAGTAGTGAAGTTAAAATGGGGTTGGGCCGTGGAATTTTTAGGTGCTTTTCTTATGGTTTTTGCCGGAAATAATAAAAAAGTTAATAAAAGGACACAAATATAAAATGAATTTGTTTAAAGTATTTTCGACTGGAATATTGTTGCTGGCTGCTTCACAGATACAGTCACAGCAGAAGACAGAACAAAAAAAAGTGGATAATCCTGTTAAATGTACCAATATTAAAGAAGGAAAGTTTTTACGGCTTAACTATCCACAATCAATTTGGTATATGACTGTTAAAGATAATATTCAGACTGAATATTTTAATGGAGGAAAAGATTATATAAAATCTACATTGGTTTTTGTGGATGATTGTAATTATAAAGCAATTGTCATGGAGAAATCAGATAAAAATGATCCCGCACAGATAGGAGATGTTTTCAACAATAAAATCATTGCGACTCAGGATAACCTGATCAAAGTCAATATGAAAATTGAAAATTCCCAATTTGACGTGATATATGTTAAAGAAAAATAACTTATAAATTATAAAATGGAACAATAGTTCCTTTTAGCTAAAAATAAAAATTATATACATGAAAGAAGTATTCATTGTTTCTGCAGTAAGAACCCCTATGGGAAGCTTTATGGGAAGCTTATCAACAGTTCCGGCTACAAAATTGGGAGCTGCTGCAGTAAAAGGAGCATTAGATAAAATAGGTCTTGATCCTAAAAATGTACAGGAAATCTATATGGGAAATGTGCTGCAGGCAGGAGAAGGACAGGCACCGGCACGTCAGGTAGCTTTAGGAGCAGGACTTTCAATTAATACACCTTCTACTACAGTAAATAAGGTTTGTGCTTCAGGAATGAAAGCTGTAACAATGGCTGCACAGGCTATTAAAGCAGGAGATGCAGAAGTGATCGTAGCCGGAGGTATGGAAAATATGTCTCTGGTTCCTCATTATTATAATGCAAGAGTTGCAACAAAGCTAGGCGATATTAAAATGCAGGACGGTATGGTACTGGATGGTCTTACAGACGTTTACAACAAAGTGCATATGGGAGTATGTGCAGAAAAATGTGCTGCAGATTATGGTATTACAAGAGAAGATCAGGATAACTTTGCGGTAGAATCCTATAAAAGATCTGCTAAAGCGTGGAGTGAAGGGAAATTCAATGATGAAATAATACCTGTTTCAATTCCTCAGAGAAAAGGAGAACCTGTGGTCTTTGCTGAGGATGAAGAATATAAAGCGGTAAATTTTGACAGAATATCAACTCTTCCTACCGTATTCAAAAAAGAAGATGGGACAGTTACAGCAGCAAATGCTTCTACATTAAATGATGGAGCTTCAGCCCTTATCCTTGTTTCCAAAGAAAAAATGGAAGAACTGGGACTTAAGCCTCTGGCAAGAATTGTTTCATATGCTGATGCAGCTCAGGAGCCTGAAAACTTTACAACTGCACCTGCCAAAGCATTACCTATTGCTCTTAAAAAAGCAGGATTAGAGATTTCGGATATCGATTTCTTTGAATTTAATGAAGCATTTTCGGTAGTAGGACTTGCCAACAATAAGATTTTAGGGTTAGATGCATCTAAAGTAAATGTTAACGGAGGTGCTGTTGCCCTTGGACATCCACTGGGAAGCTCAGGTTCAAGAATTATTGTTACATTGATCAATGTATTGAAGCAAAATAATGCGAAATACGGTGCTGCAGCGATCTGCAACGGTGGTGGAGGAGCTTCTGCTATCGTGATTGAAAATATATAATATTCTGTTTAAGAATATATTGCCATTAAGGAATGGATAATTTTTTTAAAAACTTATTCATTTCTTAATGGTTTTTTTATTTTTGTGCTACTAATATTTATTTGAAATGTCTGAAACTGAGAACCGACAGCCTAAAAACATAAAAAATAATCCGAAGATTATGAAAGCCTGGGCTGTATATGACTGGGCAAATTCTGTATACTCCTTGGTCATTACCTCTACCATTTTTCCTATTTACTATTCCATCCTTACCACAGCGTATGAGAAAAAGGAATATGTATCGGAAACTAAAACATGGATTGATGTTCCGGTAAGGCATATGATCAGAGTCTTCGGAGAAGAATATCAACCGGATGCAGTATACGGATATTCATTAACGATATCATTCTTTATTGTTGTACTGCTTTCACCGTTTTTATCCTCTCTGGCGGATACTATTGGAAATAAAAAATCATTCCTGCAGTTCTTCTGCTATCTTGGAGCTACTTCTTGTATGGGGCTGGCTATGTTTACAGGGATGCACAACGTGTTTCTCGGTCTTCTTTTCAGTATAACGGCCAGTGTGGGATTCTGGGGGAGTCTGGTGTTTTATAATTCCTTCCTTCCGGATATTGCGACGCCTGATAAGCAGGATGCGCTTTCTGCAAGGGGATATGTATACGGATATATTGGTTCAGTAGTTTTGGTGGTGATCTGTCTGGTATTGATCCAGGTTTTTGCTAAAGGAGCTGCACAACAGTTGTTGTTTACCAGGATCAGTTTCCTGCTGACCGGAGCATGGTGGTTTGGTTTTTCTCAATATACATTTAAACATCTTCCTCAGTTTGGAGATGTAAAAGACAAACTTCCTAAAGACCTGGTATTACTGAACTATAAAAATATCTTTAAAAAGCATGAAGAACAGGGAGGCTTCTTTGAAGTACTGAAAGACAATATGAGTTTCTATAAAGATATTGCCAAAGAAAGTTTCCATGAGCTGTTTAAAGTGGGGGGAGTGCTTTTCAAAGATAAAAACCTGAAGTTCTTTTTGTCAAGCTTCTTTTTTTACAGTGTCGGAATGCAGACCATTTTCCTTATGGCAACCTTATTTGGGAAAAGTGAGATCAATCTGGCTCAGGATAAATTAATTGCTACACTCCTGGTAATCCAGATTGAAGCCATTATCGGGGCCGTGATTTTTTCAAGGCTATCAAAAAGAATCGGAAATAAAAATGTAATTTCGATAGCAATTGTTCTGTGGATCGTAGCTTGTCTTTGGGCATATTTCTTAAATAAGGAAAACCCAACGGTAGAGTATCAGTTTTATGGTGTTGCTGCCGTGGTAGGTTTGGTAATGGGAGGACTTCAGGCTATGTCGAGATCTACCTACTCAAAACTACTTCCTGAAGATTCAATGGAGAATACAACATATTTCAGTTTTTATGACGTACTGGAAAAGATTGCGATTATCATCGGAACATTTATTTTTGCCACATTGATAGAGCATTTTAATAATATGCGTATCGCAGCCCTCTCGATGACTATATTCTTTGGCGCGGGACTGATATTAATCCGGTTTTTAAAGGTTAAAATGAGAAAACAGAGAGATACCCTATAAATATAAAATGGCACTATTTTAGTGCCATTTCTGTTATTATAACTTTTGCTGAAAAATAATAATAATTCGGTCTGAGTTTTGCTTATATTCAGCAGAATAATTTTTAACTTTGCAAAAAGATTTATTGTCAAAATGACCAACCCTCTATTTTATGCAAAAATAATTCTGTTTGGAGAATATGGAATGATTGAAGATTCCCAGGGGCTTGTTGTACCATACAGCTTCTATAAAGGGACTTTAAAATTTTCAGA
Source organism: Chryseobacterium flavum (assembly GCF_003385595.1). Lineage (GTDB taxonomy): Bacteria > Bacteroidota > Bacteroidia > Flavobacteriales > Weeksellaceae > Chryseobacterium > Chryseobacterium flavum. The sequence goes on from NZ_QNUE01000011.1 coordinate 132,702, forward strand.
TTTAAGTTCGGATTTTGAGCTTAATTCAAACAGGCATCTGCAGAAATATGCTGATTTTCTGACAGCACTTGATCTTTCTGATGATTTTAAACTGGACATTGAAAGCTTTAAAGCAGATATTTCAAAAGGACTTTTCTTTGATTCCAATATTCCACAGGGGTATGGAGTGGGAAGTTCAGGCGCTTTGGTAGCTGCAATTTTTGAAAAATATTCAATCAGTAAACTGAATCCAGAGAATATTTCCAAGGAGAATTTAAAAAAGCTAAAGGCTGTTTTTGGTGAAATGGAAAGCTATTTCCATGGAAAAAGTTCAGGAATGGATCCATTGATCTGTTATATGAATCTTCCGATTCTTATTGAAAATAAAGAAAACCTGGACAGGGTAGCAATCCCGGACGGAGAAGAAGGAAAAGGAGCAATCTTCCTGATTGATTCCGGAATTACGGGAGAAACCGGGCCTATGATACAGATTTTCTTTGAAAAAATGAAGACAGAAGGTTTCCGCAAAACCCTGAAAGAAGAATTTATCCGGTATAATAACGCATGTATAGATGCATTCCTGAAAAAAGATATGAATCCCTTCTTCAGAAACCTTAAAAAACTTTCCCACTGGGCTTACGAACATTTCCGTCCGATGATTCCCGAAAGTATTTTTAAGATCTGGAAAAAAGGACTGGATTCCAATGCTTACTACCTTAAACTTTGCGGAAGCGGAGGAGGTGGATATATCTTAGGATTTACCAAAGATTATGAAAAGGCAGAGAAAATGCTTGAAGGCTTCCAAAAAGAGGTGATTTACAGATTTTAAACAGATTGGAATGAATTCTGAAAAAGAAACTTTCCAATCTAAAAATTATATTTCGAAATCTCTGTTTTACAGATTTTCACAATTCGTGGGCTTTATGCTCGGCGCCCGCTTTTTCGTTGCAGCGTTGCTGACATTTGCACTTTATGTGTCCACTTTTTTCCTGTTCAATCAGGATGAGACCTTTAGGAATTTTGTATTTGATTTCAAAGTTCACGGGATCATTTTCTGTACTGTTCTTACTATTTTAGCAGGAGGAATTATCAATCAGTTTTATGACCTGGAAAAAGATCATATTGCAAAACCATTCAGAACAAGAATCCAGAGCTTTATCAAGCAAAAGTATTTTTTGTATGCCTATCTGGGATTAAGTGCCATTTCTCTGGGAGTTGCATGGCTGATTTCCCATAATGTTTTTGTGTTTTTTCTTGTATATCAGTTTTTTATGTGGTTTTACAGTCATAAATTAAGCCGCATCCTCATTCTCAATAACCTTACTTTTGTAAGCCTTACCTTATATCCTTTTTTTGGAATGATGGTCTATTATGAGACCTTTTCCAAAAAAGTATTTTTAATGGCGGTTTTTCTTTTCCTGATCCTGCTTTGTATTGATATTGTAAAAGATACCCTTACAAAGAGTGTTGACAAGGCATTCGGTTATACTACCATTCCCAACTATTTTAAAACAAAAAGCACCAGAACGATTCTGATTTCCCTGTTGATCATAACTATGGCGGTTTCGATGAAAATTATTACCAGGACGGGAATAACCAGTTTTATGGCGTATTATTTTGTGGGAGGATTATTTGTAATGATCTTATGTATCTATCTGCTCTTGAAGTCTACGAGGAAAAACAATTTCCTTACCATTAATATATTACGGCTTTGGGTCTTTGTGGGAATCATCGCTATGCTTTTAAATGGAATTGAAAGTAAATTATAAAAAAATTCTTTAAATAATACTGTGGTTATTATTACCTTTGCAGAACTAAATTTAATAAATAGGAATGCCCATTTTTAATGATACTAAAGTTGCATTTGCAGACAAGTCTGATGCACAATTGAGAAAGGCTTACTGGATGTTTAAAATGATTGAACAGCCTGCACTTACCAGCCTTGGAACGTCCATCCTTAATTTTACAGTACACAACAATTTTCCATTCGTAACCGGAATTGTTAAAAATACTCTTTTTGAACAGTTTTGCGGGGGAGAAACCCGTGAAGAGAGTATGAAAGTAGTAAAACAGCTTTTTAAAAGAGGAGTAGGAAGTATTTTCGATTATTCTATTGAGGGAAAAGAGGATGAGGAAACTTTTGATGCGGTATGTAAAGAGATTAAGGATATTGTAAGATTCTCAGTAGGAAATCCGGCAATTCCTTTTATCGTTTTTAAACCAACTGCATTTGGACGAATTGATCTGTATGAAGCGGTTGGAAAAGGACCTGAACTTACATCAAGCCAAAAAGAAGAATGGGAAAGAGTTGTCAAAAGATTTGATGAGGTATGCAGCCTTTGCCATGAAAATGATAAAAAAGTGATGGTAGATGCTGAGGAAACATGGATGCAGGATGCAGCAGACCAACTTTGCGAAGAGATGATGGAGAAATATAACCAGCAAAAACCTATTGTCTGGAATACCATTCAGATGTATAGAACTGGAAGGCTGGAGTATATGGAAGCACATCTTCAAAGGGCAAGAGAGAAAAACTATTTTATAGGATATAAAATTGTTCGCGGAGCCTATATGGAGAAGGAAAGAGCAAGAGCAGCAGAGAAAGGATATGCAGATCCAATTCAGCCCACTAAAGAAGCATCAGACAGAAATTACAATGCCGGAATTGATTTTGTGATGAACCATCTGGATAAGGTATCTGCTTTCTTTGGTACTCATAATGAAATCTCATCAGAGCTGATTATGGATAAAATGAAGGCTAAATCTCTGGAAAACGGGAATCCTCATATTTATTTTGGACAGCTGTATGGAATGAGTGATAATATTACATTCTATTTGTCAGATAAAGGCTATAACGTGGCTAAATACCTCCCATACGGACCTGTAAAAGATGTAGTGCCATATTTAACCAGAAGAGCCCAGGAAAATACCTCTGTGGCCGGACAGACGGGAAGAGAGCTGGGACTTATAAAAAAGGAGCTGGAAAGAAGAAAAAAATAAGAATATATAACAACAATAAAAGATACCTGTCAACTGACAGGTATTTTTGTTTAATAGGATTATATTAATTTTATCTGAATTAGTGATAATTTCTTTAAATATTAATTGTGTTGAATATATTATAAAATAATTTCATTAGTATTGTTAATTTCGTTTGATTTTATTATATTTGATAAACTATAAAAAACTGACATGAAAACTTCCGGATAAACTTTCCTTTATTTATATAGCCGTTTATTGATTAGTAAAAATCTAAAAAACATTCGAAATGTGTAATGATAACACATGAAATAATTTAGCGTAAAATAATAAAGCAATAGCTTTAGTTTTCTTCTTCAAATATTTTTTAGCCTGACCATTTTTCTTTGGTCAGGTTTTTTAGGGCTCGAAACTTTCAAATTTTCCATTTTCATAGAACAAAACAATCCGTTTTATTTTATTTGATTGATTTCCAATAGCTTGGCTAATAATATGATCTGGTGTATTTTCTAATTGCTGAGAATCGGATATTCTTTCCTGAGCTTTACCTATGGACGATATAACGGATTCTCCGGGACTTTGTAGCAAGGCTTCTTCGTCACTTCCAAATTCATCATCCTCATTCATCATGGTAAAAAGATCGGGGAGAGGAGTAGGCTTTCCTCTTTCTTCTTCGGCAGTAGTATCCGTAGCAGCAGTTTCCGGCTGTTGGGATTTCAGCATTTCTCCTTCACCAGTAACCAGCCAGTCCCACATAAGCTCCGGAAAACGGGATTTTATTTTTATGATAAATTCAAGAGATGGTTTATTTCTTCCTGATGTAATATGCGAAATGGATGAACGCTGTACATCAATCTCATCAGCAAACTCGGACGGAGTGAGTTGGGAATACTCTATAATTTTGGAAATTCTTTCATTCAAACTCATAAAAATAAGCCTTTAATTATTTTACAAATGTAATATATATAATTTACAAATGCAAAATACAGATGTAAATAAATGAAAAATCATACAGTATACAATTGTAACATGTATATAACTATTTATAAATCAGTATTATATAATAAAAAGATAATATTACTGGTTGTAATATTAGTTTCATCTACATTGACTAATAGCCTCAATTATATAACCAGAATTAAGTTTAATAATGTAAATTATAGCTATTTTTAGGGGATAATTTCACTTCTTAAGCTATTTCTTTTTGTTTATTTACATGAATAAACTATTAAACGTCTTTTCTAGGAATAATCCAATTAAAATGCTGTTTTTGTGATATTTGTGAAGTTTATCATTCCTAATTACATATGTAAATAGCCTCATAAACTGGTCAATTAGATCCTAATCTAATCAATAATCAAGAGATAACTCGCTCATGTATGCATAGACATAGGGTTGTTATTTAAAAATCCATTAATTTCAATAAAAAGGCTAACAATTTTTGATTTACATTTGTATAATAATTAGTTTATTGACCACTTAAATGTTTAATAAAATAACTGATAAATACGATTAATCCTGTATTTCTCTACTTCAAGTAATATTAGAAATACAGTTTAGATAAGTTTTATAACATACTGATTAATAATATTTTGTATATATTCAATTAAATTATTCGCAATTCACAATTTTATCCACAGACATTTTGTCTAAGGTAGTTGTTTAACAACATTACAGAAGTTAACTTATCTTTTTAAATTAAAAATGGAAGCATTTAAACCTTGTAAACCGGTTCTTAATAAAATAACAAATGTAAATTCACGTGTTTTTACTGGTTTTCACAAATGTTAATTTAAGTTTTTCCCTAAAAATGGCTAAATTTGATTCTTGTAAATTATTTCTCAAAATGAATTTTGAACAGATCTATTCTCAAACCCCCGGTTTCTCAAATCGCTATATTTCTCCTGAAAAATTATTTTCTTACCTACAGACAAATCTCAGCGATTATATTCAGCAGATCGGAACCTCCTATTTAGATAAGCCTATTTATCAGTTAAGCATCGGGACCGGAAATATCCAGGTACTGGCGTGGTCGCAAATGCACGGAAATGAATCCAATGCTACTCATGCCATGCTAGATCTTTTAGTTAGTCTTGATAAAGCTCCCAAAATGAAAGAGGATTTGTTCAGTAAAATAAGACTTGACTTTATATTCATGCTGAATCCGGATGGATCTGAAAGATGGACCAGACTGAATGCTGCCGATATTGACCTGAACAGGGATTTCCATAACGAGGCAAGCAAAGAAATCAGGTTTCTGAAAAATGCAGCTGCTTCAAAGAAGTATGATTATGCATTAAATCTCCATGAGCAGAGAACCATTTTTACTACTGATGGTATTCATCCTGCAACACTTTCCTTTTTGGCTCCGTCAGAAAATGTGGAACGCACCGTGACTGAAAACAGAAAAAAGTGCATGGCCGTAATCGGAAGGGTATACAGTCATTTAAAAGATATGATTCCTAACCAGATCGGAAGATATTCTGATGAATTCTATCCAACTTCTACAGGAGATAATTTTATAAAGGCCGGCATGCCTACCATTTTATTTGAAGGCGGTCATTTTATAGATGACTATACCAGAAAAGGGACGAGGAAATATTATACCATTGCTCTTTATTACGCTTTACAAGCAATCAGTGAATTAAATTCTGACTTCACAGGCTGGGAAACTTATCTTGATATTCCTGAAAATAAAGAAACCCATTATGATATTGTTTACAGGAATGTGAAATTAAATACCGAGCATGAATGCATTCTTGATATTGCTGTTCAGTACAGAGAAATCATAGAAGAAGGAAAAGATGAGATTTCCTTTATTCCGTTTGTTATGGAAGTTGGAGACGTAAAAAAAAGAAAAGGCTGGCTGGAAATAGATTGTACAGGGAAAAAATTTATTTCAGAAACCAAATATCCGAAACTGGATGCAGTAGTAAGCTTTACCATAGAAGATTAGAAAAAACGGCAGTCAAAACTAATTGATTGCCGTTTTTATTTTTTGGTATTTTCATAAGCCTGCAGATTCTGTAGTCAGGTGAAATCTAGTTAACCACTTTAATTCCGTTTGCTACAAATCTGATTTCCTCTTTAGGCTGAGTGATGGCATCAATCTCGGACTGAGGCTTGTTGGCATCTTCTGCGTAATGTTTCTGTTCATTTACCGATGTTACTTTTCTTTCTGCGCTTCCTTCCAGTACCACATTTTTACCCTTTAAAGCGGTAGGTACGAAAAAAGCATAGTCTTTCATTTTTACGAAAAATTTAGAATTGTCTTCGGTCTGTATGGTTAACCAGCATCCTTTTTTTTCACAAACATCTGTTACTTTACCTTTGACTGCTACATTTTCCAGTTTTTTATTTTCCTTTTTAAGCTGTTTGCCCAGTTTATCCGCTGTAATTGCTTTCGATTCAGCAGAAGAATCAATTCCCCCTCCGTAAGTGTCACCTGCCAGGGCATTTCCTGCCGGTGGCCCGAATGTTTGCGAGGTTTCTTGTGCAAAAGCAAGAGCAGATACACTTACAGCTGCTGCGAGTAATATGGCTTTGAATTTCATTTTTAATATTTTTTTCAAAAGTACTAATTAAAATTGAATCATAAATCGATAAAAAGTTGATAAAAAACATGTGCTTTTCGTAGATTGGTAATAAAATTCAAAATGAAAGGCATATTTGTTTATATTTGACACCTATACTTGACTATGCAAAAAAAATTAAAACTATGGGATGCCATTATGCTGGTAATGGGGTCTATGATCGGAAGCGGGATATTTATTGTAAGTGCTGATATGATGCGTAATCTCGGATCAGGATTCTGGCTTATTATAGTGTGGGTAATCACAGGAGTTATGACTGTAGCTGCAGCAATAAGTTATGGGGAACTTTCTGCACTGTTTCCGAAAGCCGGGGGGCAATATACTTATCTGAAGGAGATTTTCGGGAAGAAGATGGGCTTCCTTTATGGCTGGGGACTATTTACTGTAATTCAGACAGGAACTATTGCCGCAGTAGCGATGGCTTTCGGTAAATTTACAGCTTATCTGGTTCCGTCATTAAATGATGCTGCACCCCTTTTTCAAAGTGGAGAATTTAAAATTACCTGGGTACAGATTCTGGCCATTGCCGTCATTATTCTGCTTACTTACGTTAATACCAGAGGAGTGGAAAGTGGAAAAATCCTGCAGAATATATTTACGGGCTCCAAGATTATTGCCCTGGTAGGTTTAATTGCGCTTGGATTTATATTGGTAGACATTTCTCATCTGGCCGAAAATTTCAGTATATCGGATTCATATAATAATCTGAAAAAAGATATACAGGGCAATTTCCTAAAAGAAGGCTGGGCACCCATTGAGGGGATGACATTACTGGGAGGAATAGCTGCTGCTATGGTAGGTTCTGTATTCAGTTCCGTAGCCTGGGAAAGTGTGACCTTTGTTTCAGGAGAAATTGATAACCCAAAGAAAAATGTGGTTAAATCTATGATCTATGGTACTTCAGCAGTAATGATTCTATATATAGCAGTCAATTTGGTATATCTGAACGCATTGGACAGAGATGGAATTGCTTTTGCAGCAAATGACAGGGTTGCGGTAGCTGCATCACAGAATATTTTTGGAAGTGCCGGAACCATCATCATTGCTTTACTGGTGATGATTTCTACTTTCGGATGTGATAACGGACTTATTCTGGCGGGAGCAAGGGTTTTCCAGACGATGGCAAAAGATGGGATGTTTTTTAAGTCCGCAGTAAAGAATAATAAAAATGAAGTTCCGGAAAATGCTTTATGGATGCAGGGGATCTGGGCGTCTTTACTGTGTCTGAGCGGACAGTATGGAAACCTTCTGGATATGATTTCTTTTGTGATTGTTCTGTTTTATATGATTACTGTTTTTGGGGTAATCTATTTAAGAATTAAACAACCGGCTCTTGAAAGACCATATAAGACATGGATGTATCCGGTAACCCCTGTTATCTATCTGATTATCGGGACAGGATTCTGTATTCTGCTTTTAATTTATAAGCAGCAATATACATGGCCTGGATTTATTATGGTTTTACTCGGGCTTCCTGTATACTATTTTATTAACCGGAAGAAACAGGCCTAAGATTCAGAACTGGCATACACAGGGCTTTCAATTCAAATTGAAAGCCCTGTTTTTTGAATTTTATTTAATTTATTATGATAATTATTTAGCGAAAATGCGTATTTTGGTATTTCGTTTTTAAGTAAACATGACCATGAAGTAAAATAAGAAGTTGATTATGGATACACCAAATTACAGAATGCCTTTTGTTCCATCTACTTTAATGACCGAAGGCGGAAGTATCGATACATGCGATATGGGAGAAAGTATTGCCCACAACATTATGCTGCTGATCACAACAAAGAAAGGGGAGAACAGATATGATGAAAATTATGGAAATGATGTCTGGAATCTCGAATTTGATAACGGAGTAACCAGTGCTATCTGGGAGAATGTTTTCATCAAAAGCCTAAAGAGACAGATCCAGGAATATGAACCCCGGATTGTACAGCCGCAGATAGAAGCCCATATACAGTTTGTAGAACACAGTTACGATACGAAAGAACACACAGAAATCAAGAAGAAAGTGAGGATTGCCATCAATGCTAAAATGGAGGCAACAGGAGAGCGTTTTAGTTTTTCAACGGAATTATTCCTGAGTCCGATGTCTATTGATTAATGTTTTTTAACAGCACCAAAATTTATGAATTTAGATCAGAATATTTATTCCAAAGAATCTGTAAAAGCCAGAATGCTTCAGAACGCTACCAAAGTATGGGGATTGAAAAGTCCGCAATCTTTAGACCCGTTTGTAAAATTACTGATAGATGCATTCAGTACAGAAGTCTTTAAAGCAAACAATGAAATTCAGACAGTAAATGCACGTATTCTGGAAAAGTTGGCAAAACTTCTGACACCATCCATTTATACCCATCCCATTCCTGCTCATTCAGTGGCTTTTACACAGCCTTACGAATCTTCGGAAGTATTACTGGAACATACGGAATTTTTCTTCCGCAAACAAATGACTTCTACTATAAAGTCAGAGTCTGATAAGCAGGTAAATATCCCTTTTACACCTGTTGGAAATGTAAGAATCAATAAGGTTCATACCTCCATAATGTTTGTGGGAAATACCTGTTACAGCATTGATGACCGGTTCAATAAAATTCCTATTGCAAGGTTTGCAGGAAGACCTGAAGACTATAGAAGAATTACAATAGGTGTAGATGTCAGCAGATATACCAACGAAAATTTCCCTAAGTATTTAAGTGTTTTCTGCTCCAATCCCGCTTTTGAACATCTGGATTTTGTATATAAACTGTTACCTTATATTACGGTTTCCAGCAATGGAAATCCACTGTTTGTAAGAGAAGGACTGAGCTATCTTACAGAAAACCGGCCTGATGGTTATGAGCAAATGTTCAGAGAACAGTCTATCCGTAATAAAGTGATCGACGATATCAAGAGTATTTACCGGCATAAGTTTATTGAAATTACAGGACTTTCCCAAAGTTTATTCTCGGAGCCGGGGAAACTGCCGGAGAATCTCGAATTTCTTCAGGCAAAAGAAGAGATTGTAAAATATATAGAGAACAAAAAATACCTGTGGCTTACTTTTGAATTTCCCCCGCAATTTTCTGCTGAAATTCTGGATAATTTTTCATTCGTGCTTAATGCCTTTCCAATCTATAACAGGGGCTGGAAAAAAACAGAGTATAGTCTGGATATAATGGGAAATAACATTCCCTTAGTAACGGATGAAGGTGAACATTTCCTATATGTAGATGAGGTTCAGGACGGAGATGGAAGAAAGTATACAGAAATTCCATTTACACCGGCAGATGATCTTAAAAAAGGACTATATACCGTAAGAAAAGGAGGAATGGAACGTTTCACCAGCCGAAATGCTGTTGATATGATTGCCAATGTGCTGGAGCTGACCAGAGATGAGATTGCGGCATTCTCTCTTTTAAACAGAGATAATGTAAAAGGAGTGCTCAGTGAAATGTCTGATAAGATGAAGTCTATGGTACAGAAAGTAAATAATGCCAAAAGGAATATCAGACAAGAACTGAATTATGTAATTATGGAGCCTGTGGAAAAAACAGATCACACATATGCATCTTTCTGGGTGACACATTGTACGCTGGCCAACCATATGCGTCCGGGAACTGAGCTTTCCAATCAGCTGAAATCGCAGACGATAGTTTTGCTTACCGAGACTCTGGGAGGAGCAGAAGAACAAAAAGGAACAGATAGTATTCAGGCTTATAAATATGCACTGACTACCAGAGATAAGATCATTTCACTTGAAGATGTCAAAAATTATTGCAGAATGATTTTAAAAGATGAAGTTAAAGAAGTAAGGGTGAGAAGAGGAACAATGATCAGCAATAAGCCTAAAGAAGGTTTTGTAAGAACTGTTGAAGTGGAAATTGTTCCGCAGAATTATTCTTTTTATGGCAGGGCGTATTGGGAGAATATGTCTAATATTCTCAGAAACCAGATTATTGCCAAAGCAATAGATGGTATTGAATACCTGGTAAAAATAAGCAATGAAGATGTTGAGTTCCAGGATATGTAACGGAATAACTAAATAAAAATATATGAAAAAGATTATTATACTGGCTATGGCTTTGTCTCTGACTACAGTTAGCGTAAGCTGTAAAAAAGCAGTTAATAAACTGGGGAATAAAGTTCTGAATTTAGGAGGAACCGAAGAGGCAAATGCTATTATTGAATTTAACAATAATCTTATAGATTCTTATAAAAATACTTCAAAACATATTGAAAGGGTTTTAAAATATACAGAGGCAGCAGCAGCAAAATCAAAAGGCGAAAATGTGATGATCATGCCTATTGTCCTGAGTGCAATGGACCATAGTTTTTCAAGAATAAAAGGAGTTCCTTCCGGATTTGGAAAAGATAAAGCTGCGATTGAGGCCGATTTTACTACTTATAAGACAAAAAAAGAAAACATAGAGAAAAAGTTTGAAGAGCTTAAATCTTATATGAATTCCGAAGATTATAAGGATGATAGGGGCGCTAAGGCAGAAATGATCAGGAAAGAAATAGAGACTGAAGCAAACGCTTTCTATATTTCAGGAGAAAACCTGATGGCAAAAATTAAACCGGCAACAGATGCTGCTGAAGAAGTCATTCTGAAAGATCACCCGATGAAGGAGTATATCATCTCTTCTAAGAAAGTAATGAATTCATTGGATTCTGTGATAGAGGTATTGGGTAAACAGTATACCGGAAAATTTAATGAAGCAGAGGCCCAGAAAAAATATGATGAATTTGCCAAAGTTGCAGAAGCCAATTCAAAAATGGAATTTAATGTTAAAGATCAGCAGTACGCTTATAAAAAAAGCCAATTTGAAAACTTTAATAAATATGCATCTAACTTTTTGGATACTTATAGAAAATTAATCAGGGATTCTAAGGAAGCAGGAAAAATACCGGACAGTAATATTGAACAGATTGATTCTTCCTATGAATCCGTACTCAGTGCTTATAACTCATTTGTAAACTGATTAGAAATAATTATTTATACCAGACCGATACTTGCGATCGGTCTTTTTATTTATATAATAGATTTATTCAATGTTCAATTTTTGTGTCATTTACGGTGAGCAAAATTCCATAAAATTCCGTAATTTTGCACGTTGTGATTTTCAGGCAAGATCACGCTGAATTATGAGCAAATCAACAGAATATATAGAAGTTTACGGTGCACGTGAACATAACTTAAAAAACATTAACGTTAAAATTCCTCGGAATGAACTGGTGGTTATTACAGGCCTTTCAGGAAGTGGAAAATCTTCCCTGGCTTTTGATACCATTTTTGCGGAAGGGCAACGTCGTTATATTGAAACTTTCTCTGCCTATGCACGTCAGTTTTTAGGCGGGCTTGAACGTCCGGATGTGGATAAAATAGAAGGACTGTCACCTGTTATTGCGATTGAGCAGAAAACAACAAACAAAAATCCACGTTCTACTGTAGGAACCGTTACAGAATTGTACGATTTCCTGCGTCTTTTATATGCAAGGGTTTCTGATGCATACTCATTATCTACCGGAAAAAAACTGGTAAGTTATACGGAAGATCAGATTCTTGAAACCATTAAAGAAAATTACAAAGCAGAAAAAATAATGCTTTTGGCTCCGGTTGTACGATCCAGAAAAGGACATTATCATGAACTTTTTGTACAAATGGCTAAAAAAGGATACGGCCAGGCAAGGATTGATGGTGAATTGCAGGACATTGAATATGATTTGAAACTTGATCGTTACAAAACCCACGATATTGATATTGTCATTGACCGTTGGATTATTGGTGAAAATGCTTCAGAAACAAGAATGGAAAAATCATTGCGGACAGCAATGGAAATGGGAGAGGGGATCATTGGAATTCAGAAGTTGGGGAGTACGGATATTGAATACTTTTCTAAGAATCTGATGGACTCCGAAACAGGACATTCTCTGGCCCTTCCGGAACCCAACACTTTTTCATTCAATTCCCCGAAAGGAAGCTGCCCGGACTGTAAAGGACTGGGTACGATCAAAAAAATTAATACAGACTACTTTATTGAGAATCCAAAGTTATCAATCAACCAGGGAGGCTTACTTCCGTTGGAGGATATTAAATCAAATAAATGGATACTGTCACAGGTTAAAAATATTCTTGAAATCTTCGGATTGGGGTTAACAACTCCATTACAGGATGTCCCGGAAGAAGCGCTGGACTATATTTATAATGGCTGTCATAAGGAATTTAATAAAGACCTTAAATATGCCGGGATCACGAAGAAAATTAAAATAAGCTTTGACGGACTGATTCCTTTTATGGAAGAAATTATTGATGAAAGGGAGTCGTATGAAGCTGTTTTGCTGGAAAGGCATTTTACAACGGAGGAAACCTGTCCGGTATGTAATGGGAGCCGTCTTCAGCCTTCAAGTTTAAGCTTTAAAATTGATGGAAAAAATATTGCTGAAGTTAATGCTTTAAGTTTAGCCGATCTCAAAGACTGGTTAGTAGATGTTAAAGATAAATTTTCTGAGAAAAATAAAATCATTGCTCATGAGATCCTGAAAGAGATTGAAACAAGGCTTCAGTTCCTGCTGGATGTAGGTCTGGATTATCTGAGTCTGAGCAGAAGTTCAAAGACCCTTTCCGGAGGAGAGTCCCAGAGAATCCGCCTGGCGACACAGATCGGGTCCCAGCTGGTCAATGTTTTGTATATTCTTGATGAACCTAGTATAGGTCTTCATCAAAGAGACAATGAAAGATTGATTCATTCATTAAAAAACCTCAGGGATATCGGAAACTCTGTACTGGTAGTGGAGCATGATAAAGATATGATTCTGGAAGCTGATGAGGTTCTGGATATTGGACCCAAAGCCGGGAAATTCGGGGGTGAGATTCTCTGGCAGGGAAAACCAAAAGATCTTTTAAAAGCCGATACCATTACAGCTCAATATATTAATGGAAAAAGAAAAATTGAAATCCCTTCCGAAAGAAGAGTCGGAAGTGGGAAAAATATAATATTAAAAGGAGCTACAGGAAATAACCTTAAAAATGTAACTTTAGATATTCCTTTAGGAAAACTTGTTGTAGTAACAGGAATATCGGGAAGCGGAAAGTCTTCCCTGATCAACGGAACTTTATATCCTATCCTCAACAAACATTTCTACAGAGCAGTTCAGGAACCTTTACCTTATAAAAAAATAGAGGGGCTTGAGAATATTGATAAAATTGTAGATGTAGACCAGACTCCAATTGGAAGAACGCCACGTTCTAATCCAGCTACCTATACAGGAATGTTTACCGATATCAGAAATCTTTTTGCGGAATTGCCGGAGAGTAAAATCCGTGGCTATAAACCCGGAAGATTTTCTTTTAATGTGAAAGGCGGAAGATGTGAAACATGCCAGGGGGGAGGACTGAAAGTCATTGAAATGAATTTCCTTCCGGACGTATATGTTCATTGTGAGACCTGTAACGGGAAACGTTTCAACAGGGAAACTCTGGAGGTCCGTTATAAAGGGAAATCTATCTCTGATGTGCTGGATATGACTATAGATGAAGCTGTAGAATTTTTCCAGCCAATCCCTAAGATTTTTGCTAAAGTAAAAACATTACAGGATGTAGGTTTAGGATACATTACTTTAGGACAACAGTCGACCACCCTTTCAGGTGGTGAGGCCCAGCGTATAAAGCTGGCAACCGAACTGGCAAAAAGACAAACCGGGAACACCCTTTATATCCTTGATGAGCCTACAACAGGGCTGCATTTTGAAGATGTAAAGATCCTGATGGATGCTATTAATCAGTTGGTAGAACTGGGGAATTCATTTATAATCATTGAGCATAATATGGATGTTATCAAACTGGCAGATCACATTATTGATGTAGGACCGGAAGGAGGAAAACACGGAGGACAGATTGTAGCGCAGGGAACACCGGAAGAGATTATAAAGTCTAAAAAAAGTTTAACCGGAAAGTTCCTGAAAAGAGAACTGGAATAAATAAGAAAATATAATTATAAAAAGAATCTGTAAGAGCAGATTCTTTTTTTATTTTTACTCAAAACAACACAAGACTGGTTATGAAATATTATTCCATGCTTTGGTGCTCTGAACTGAATCTTCTTGAATTACTATGTTTGGCGTATATTAATTATAAATGAAAATTCTATAAAAGTTAAAGGCAAAACTGTAATGGATAAATATGAAATTCATGATAATTTTACAATATCATAAAATTAAAACGATATGAAAAATTTAAAGAAACTGTCTAAGGCAGATTTAAAATCAGTGTATGGAGGAGAACCAAAGCAATATTGCACGTATTGTGAATGGGCAGATAAAATTTTCTGCAGCGAAATTCCAATCGTTCAATGTCCATAAAAAATTAAAACCGCTTCTTACAGGCGGTTTTTCTTATTCATGGGCGCTTTTTACAAATTCAGTCATTTGGGTTTTAAGATCTTTGGAACTTCCTATCCTGTCAAAAGTAATATTATCAATTTTCCATTCATGTTCGTGCTTAACAAGATGAATCTTATCCGTCCATAATACTTTTGGAGAAGTCATATTATATTCAAACCGGACGGCTGCTTCTGCTGTTTTGTCCTTTACGGTGATCGATTGAATCTGATAGCCGCTATATCCTTCATACAGGCTGGAAAAAATTGCACCTTCAAATATTAAGGGTTTTTCATCCGGGTGATCACTTTTTTTCACTCTTTCGATATCAGCTTTTGATGCACGGACTGCATTCTCCAGAATATTTTTAAGATCAGGAGAAAACAATTCCTGTGAGATGGGCTTATTGTATATTGATTCATTGGACTTTCCATACTGAATATAAAGGTCATATACTTTTTTAGTGATGGCTGTTTTGTCATCTGATGCTAAAGATGAAATTCGCTTACAAGCTATAAGACTAAAAATAATACTTAAGGATAAAAAAAATAATCTGGCCATAATTCTGCATTGTTCCAGATGAATTCCAAAAGCCATACCAAAAAATAATGAAATGTGGGCAGCATAACTTTGCTGCTAACCAATCCCGTTTTCCTGGTGTTTGCTGATACATTTTAAATAAATGAATCGATCAATCGCAAAAAATCAATACATTTGAGTAGATAAAAAAAATTGTGGACCCTATTCTTAATGTTGTTGTCCGTTCCCTCTGCGTTTACTTTTTTATGGTAATCGCAATCCGTTTGTTTGGTAAAAACCAGCTTTCTCAGCTTAATGCAGGAGATGTGGTTTTACTGTTACTGATTTCCAATGCTGTTCAGAATGCGATGGTAGGCCCGGATACCTCGTTGCAAAGCGGGCTTATTGCTGCATTGGTCCTGTTTGTTGCAAATTTTATATTAAAAAGACTGATGTTTTCCAGTCGTTCCTTTGAGAGTTTTATGGAAGATGAGCCTGTCATCCTTATAAAAGATGGTGTGATAAATCACATTGCTTTAAATAGAGTGAAAATTACCCAGGATGAACTGGAAGAGGCAATAAGAGAACATGGAGTTGAGAAAATAGAGAATGTGAAAATATCGGTTTTGGAAGTAGATGGAAATATAAGTGTGGTGGCTGAAGATGAAAAGAGTAAGCAGACCCATTATTCAAGAATTAAAAGAAAACCAAAAAGAAAATACTATTAAACACAATGAATTACGAATTAAGAGAAATGCTTCCCGGGGATGGAGCGAGAGTATTGGAAATCTTCAGACAGGGAGTAGATAGTGGTATTGCTACTTTTGATACAGAAGTTCCTACTTTTGAGGCCTGGGATATGGAATATTTTAATGATTGCCGTTGGGTATTGGAGAATGAAAATAATGAAATTGTAGGATGGTGTGGATTAAAGCCGGTCAGCAAAAGAGAATGTTATAAAGGCGTTGCAGAAGTGAGCATCTATTTTGATAAAAACTATCAGGGAAAAGGATTGGGTTCCGTATTGTTAAAAAAGATGATTTTGGATAGTGAAGATCATGGATTCTGGACATTGCAGACTAACGTCTTCCCGGAAAATGAAATTTCAATTAAATTTCATCAGAAGAACGGCTTCAGAATAGTGGGAGTCCGTAAAAAAATCGGAAAACTGAACGGAGAATGGAAAGACCTGATTCTATTCGAAAAAAGAAGTGAAAGAATTTAAATCATATTTATTTATGAAATAATTTAATCTTTAACAAATTTACTCTTCAATTTGGCATTAACCTTGATATATTTCGCTACTAAGTTTGAAAAAGTGAAAATAATGAAAAGTATGTTTAAAATTGTAGGGGCAGGTGTGGTTATGCTGATGCTATCCTCGTGTGTGGTTCATGAGCATCATGTAAGAAGAATGCCTCCGGGTCATGCGAAGAAGGTATATGGTGGCAGCGCAAGATATTATGCACCTGGCCAGGTTAAAAAAGTCTATATTTATGACGATCGGGGTCATCACCATCACAAAGGCCGGGGTCGTGGACATCACAAATAGAAGAAAAATAAAAGAGGCTGTCTCAAAAGTGAGGCAGTCTTTTTTTGAGCATAAAAAAAGGAAAGCTTTTGCTTTCCTAATATTTGCAAATTGATTAATTTGCTGTGTGT
>NZ_QNUE01000012.1 GCF_003385595.1 Chryseobacterium flavum
CTGTTAAGACTCTGTTTTAAAAATTCAAGTAATAGTAGTAGGGGAGGAAAGTTTACATTTTTCATTGTTTTGTTTCTTCAGTTATTTTCTAATGGTCTTACATTAATAGAAGAGAATACTTATTGGTCTTTTATTTTCATTAAGACCCCTGAAAAACCGACCTTCATAAATGTGCTTTAAATTGCTTTCTGTATTTTTCCGGATTTTATATGTTAATTTATTTTTAAGAGACATTATCTTTGTTTTTGTAAGAATTTAAATTTTGAGATGCATTTTTGTTTTTTTTTAGTTTTCAAGATACATTTCAAATGGTAAGGTGAAAATTAAATGTGTTAAGAAGCTACTGTTTTCATTTTTGAATTTTGAAATGGAGTAGGGGAGATCCTTATTAAGTTTCAATGAGAGTTGGTTGAGTCAAAAATTATTTATACTTAAAAGTTGTAAAATAAAAATGGCTTCATAAAATAAAAAACTCAGGAGAAAAATTCCTGAGTTTTGTTTTTTTAGTTAAAAATGCTGAAAATTGACCTTCAGAAATAGGGTAAAAATCGATTTTCTATCTTTTTTCGATAATATATATCAAACTTGAAAATTCGTTCGAAAATAACGCCTTTATGTTAGAAATTGTTCCGTGAACCACCGCTTTTAACCAAAATAACGGAGATTTTTTGTATTTTTCGCTTAACATAGAGATGTAATATGAGTCAAGGACCAAGGGTTTTATTTTTCTAAGTTTCCAATCCGGATTTTTCGAAATAAGGTTTTCCATTCCATTTTTAGAAAAATGATAGATATGTCTCGGTACATCATAGGCAGCCCAATATTCTTTATAATGTTTTGCATCATAAGAAGTAGGGTTAGGGACAGCAATAATAAGGAGTGCTTTTTCTTTTAACTTAGTGTGAAATACATTAAGCATTTCATCTTGATTTTCAATATGTTCAAAAACATGCCATAAAGTTATGGCATCTAGGCTGTGATCTTCGATTGCATTGATATCATTCAGAATTTTAGCTTTATTTATTTTTGACTGCGCTGCTTTTCTTGCGTCAGTATCTGGCTCAAATCCATATGTTTCAAAATCATTTTCTATATACTTCACAAATTCTCCTGCACCGCATCCATAGTCTAAGATTCTTGAGCCTTTCCTGATTCTGTCTATTAGTATGTTTTTTTTATACTGTAAATTAAAAGACTGTAAAAATTTATATAGTTTTTCCTTTAAGCTTCCTGAATCCTGATGGTGTGATATATAATCTTCGCTTTCATAATATTTTGAAATATTTGATGGAATAGGAGAGGTTTTAAATACTCCTTTAGTTTCTGTTTCTTTTATTTCAAATATTTCTTGTGAAAGAAAATGATCCTTTATTTTCATTCGCATATATTTTTATTAAAAATTAAGGTATTTAAAAACGAAAAACGCTTTTAAATACCTTAATTTTCGTTTTATTTATTTATAATGTTTCACGTGAAACATTATCTTTTTAACGGCCTAAATATACCAGTAAGACGTTTATATCAGCTGGAGAAACACCACTTATTCTTCCTGCCTGTGCAATAGTTTTTGGACGTACATTCGACATCTTCTGTTTTGCTTCTGCGGAAAGACTTGATAGTTTGGTATAATCAAAATCTTCAGGGATTTTAATGTTTTCCAGACGGTTTAGCTTAGCAACGTTCTCTTTTTCTTTTTCTATGTAACCTTTATACTTAATATTAATTTCTGCCTGCTCCCTTACTTCATCGCTATATTGAGCAGAAATTTCTTTGATGAAATCTATTTCTTCCAGTTTTTCCAATGTCATATTGGGTCTGGTAAGAATTTGGGCAGCTCTGTAGGCTTGATCTACAGGATTACTTTCAATAGATTCAAGAATAGGATTGATGACACCTGGCTTTAAAGAAGTTTCTCTAAGAAACTCTTCAAGTGATTGACTTTCAGTAACTTTTGTTTCTACTCGTCTTAATCTGTCTTCTTTTGCCAATCCAAGTTGAAAAGATTTCTCTGTTAGGCGGATATCTGCATTATCCTGTCTTAAAAGAAGTCTGTATTCGGCACGTGAAGTAAACATTCTGTAGGGTTCTTCAGTTCCTTTTGTAATCAGGTCATCAATTAATACTCCAATGTATGCTTCATCACGGTTTAATATAAATTCATCTTTTTCATGAACTTTATTGTGTGCATTTATTCCTGCAATCAGACCCTGTCCTGCTGCTTCTTCATATCCTGTGGTACCATTAATCTGACCTGCAAAATATAAATTATCAATTAATTTTGTTTCTAATGTATGCTTTAATTGAGTAGGAGGGAAGTAGTCATATTCAATAGCATAACCAGGGCGGAATACTTTTACGTTTTCAAATCCGGGAATATGTTTCATGGCCTTTATTTGTACATCTTCAGGAAGAGAAGAGCTGAAACCGTTTACATATATTTCTACTGTTTTCCATCCTTCCGGTTCTACAAAGAGCTGGTGTCTGTTTCTTTCTGCAAAACGATTGATCTTATCTTCGATACTGGGGCAGTATCTTGGACCTAAACTTTGTATTGTACCATTGAACATTGGGCTTCTGTCGAAACCTTCTCTCAGAATATCGTGTACCGTTTCGTTAGTATATACGATATGACAGCTTAATTGTTTTGTTAATTTCGGAGTATCAAGATAGCTGAATTTCTGAGGATTTTCATCTCCTTTCTGTTCTTCCATTTTTGAGTAATCCAGACTTCTTCCGTCTACTCTTGGTGGAGTTCCGGTTTTCATTCTTCCTGCTTCGAAGCCTAAAGTTACCAATTGTTCTGTAATTCCGAAGGCTCTAGGTTCACCCATTCTTCCTCCGCCTAATTGTTTATCTCCGACATGAATGAGTCCGTTAAGAAAAGTTCCATTTGTAAGAACTACAGATCTTCCTTTGATTTCAATTCCTAAAGAAGTAATTACTCCGGTTACTTTATTATTTTCAACAATAAGTTGTTTCACCATATCCTGAAAGAAATCAAGATTTGGAGTATTTTCTAATGCTAGGCGCCATTCTTCAGCAAAAAGCATTCTGTCGTTCTGGGTTCTAGGGGACCACATTGCAGGACCTTTCGAAAGATTCAGCATTTTGAATTGGATGGCAGATTTGTCTGCCACAATTCCGGAATATCCTCCCATTGCATCAATTTCTCTTACGATCTGTCCTTTTGCGATTCCACCCATTGCGGGGTTGCAGCTCATCTGTCCGATGGTCTGCATATTCATTGTAATGAGTAGTGTTTTTGAACCGAGGTTGGCTGCTGCTGCGGCAGCTTCACAACCTGCGTGTCCGGCGCCTACTACTATCACATCATATATTTCTGAAATCATTTTTATTTGCTTGTTTTAAGCTTTAAACCTTATTTTATTATCCAATGTTTCACGTGAAACATTTTTGGAAAATGCACTCTAGATAAACTTACATTATCACTAAAAATGAGTACTTTAGATATGGGACTTTAAGTGATTGTTCAATTTTAAAACTTTAAATCCCTGTATTTATCCAGGTACAGATCTTCCATTCTCCGCATCTCTTTTTCTTCCTCTTCTGTCTTGTCTTTATATCCTGCAAGGTGTAAAATTCCGTGAGCTAAAACTCTTCTTAATTCTTCTTCATAATCCCGCGAAAGAGTAGAAGCATTATCAGAAATGCGCTGCAAAGATACGAAAATCTCTCCGCTTATTGTTTTCCCTTTTACATAATCAAAAGTGATGATATCAGTATAATAATCATGTTGTAAATAATCCCGGTTGATCTGTAAAAGATATTCATCATCACAGAAAATATAGTTGATTTCTCCCTGCTTTTTTCCTTCTGAAAGTATGATATCTTCCAGCCATTTTTTGTAGTCTTCACTTACTGTTTCCGGTAAGTTTTCGTAAAAGAATTGTATCATTGTTTTAAAACCAGTGTCCTAAAATAACACTGAATATGCCTTTTTGATTGTTTTTTAATGAGTGACTAAAGTTAACTTTAATCTGTCCGAAAGGGGACTTGTATCCTGCTGTTATTCCCAGTGAGCTATAATTTACTTTAACTGCATCTTCAAAATTAATATCATTTGAAAGGTTGGCAAAGCTAAAGTTACCACTGATAAAATAGTTTTTATTAAACCTGAACTGGATGTCGTTAGATGCTAAAATCACATTGTTTGTATAGAGTTGAGCAAAATAAAAGCCTCCAAAGCTTTTAAAATTAATGATGTTCTGCTCAAATATTCCACCTAACCGGTACTGATAATACTGTGGAAGATGTTCACCAATAGTAATTCCTCCAAAGAGATTGAGACGATAGGTAAATTGTTTTCCCAATGGAATATTTACTCTCAGATCTGCTTTTACCTGAACAATCCTTTTATCAATTTCAGATTTCAACAGATCTATAACCTTTCCTTCCGCAGCAAAATAAACGCCTTTTGTAGGAAATTCCTTGTCATCCTGTGTATCTGTCTTTAAGAAAATATAAGGGTTTAAAAAACGGCTGTAACGTCTGTTATCACCATTCAGTTCCGCTTTGAAATAATCATGGCTTATACCGCCTCCTATAGCGTATTTATCTTTCCATACAGATTGAATATAAGCTTCATTTCTGATCCATTCCCATTTATCAATAATATTATTATCTACATTTTTAAGATCGAAACTCATACCGGAAGAATAAATACCGAATCCCGGAATATATCCGTTATCTATAAAATAGTTCAGGTAATATCTCAGTTTATCACCAACGATCACGTCTACCGAAAGATTGGAATTTTTGAATAGAAGTCTTTTTGCTGAATAATTTAAAAGAAGTCCTGTTTTAAAAACTTCATCATAATGGAGTCCAAATTTCAGAAAATGCCTTGCGTCATCTTCTGTAACATAAAGTTTTAAATAACTGGTATCATTTTCCTGAACGATATCATAATTGATAAAACGATAGTTATTGGTGGCGACAAGTTTATCGATCATGCGGTTAACATTCCCATAGGTCTGCAGAGAGGGGAGACGTAAACCCATTTTTCCCAGAACGTAATTTTTACCATATATTCTGCCTCCTTCTATGGCAATACTATCTATCTTGTAAACATTAGAATAGATTGGATTTGCGCGTTGTCTGAGGCGGTCAAAAGAACGTTTTGGTAATTGATCTAAAACCTGAGAGTACTTCATTCCTTCAGCATAACCGCTGTCCAGTATTTTTTTCTTATCATCATAGCTGGTAGCTGTCATTCCTTTCAGGTTGGGTTTGATGTTGATGTCTGTATATTTATATTGTCTTCTTGTGTCCTTCTTAATTCCAAAATCAATAACCTGGTTCAGAATTGAAATAATATTGTTTAGATCTTCTCTTTTTGAAAGATCCTGGTTAAGATCCACACCAATGACGATATCAATTCCTTTATCCTTTAAAGGTTTTGAGGGGTAATTAACAGTCATTGCCCCGTCAATGTAAATACTGTCACCTATCTTAACAGGATCCATTAAAGACGGAAATGCCGAGCTCGCCATTATAGACTGTACCAGATCTCCCTTTTCAAAAATCTGCATGTTTCCGCTTTCGAGATTGGTTGCAACACAAAAAAACGGTATCGGTAATTTTGAAAAATCATCAATGTTAGATACATTTTTGAAAAGCTCTTTAAGTAAATATACATTTCTCTGGCCTGTACTTATTGAAGAAGGAAGATTGATCTTTCCGTTTTTCAGAGGAATTGACAAAAGATATTTATCTACAGATTTATTAAAAAAACTTGCTTCCTGCCTGGATTTCGGGTCCATAATCAAAGAATAGAAGTCTGTATCCATTACAATCTTCTCTATCTCTTTTCCGGAATATCCTGAAGCATAAAGCCCACCGACAATGGCACCCATGCTTGTTCCTCCGATATAATCTACTTTGACTCCCAATGAATCCAATACTTTAAGCACTCCAACATGTGAAAACCCTTTGGCGCCACCACCGGCAAGCGATAGTCCGATTTTCGGATTTTTAGGAATTACCAGATTCTTTTTTACCTGAGACTGGATAATAAATAACTGGAATACGAAGAGAAGGATCAGGAGTTTTCTCATAATTAATCTTTAATATATATCCGTTTCACCCGAGGTGAAATAGAGGTTAATACTTCATAGGTTATCGTCTTGCAGTAACCTGCAAATTCTTTTAAACTTGGATACGCATTGAAAACGGTGACTGTATCGCCTTCTTTTACATTTGGAATATGGTCTACATTGATCATCATCATATCCATACAAATATTCCCTACAATAGGAGCAAGGGTTTTATTTACACCTACATTCCCGATCTGGTTCCCGATTAACCTGGGGATACCATCTGCATAACCAACCGGTATGGTAGCAATTCTGGTCAGATGATCTGTTTTATATTTTCTGCTGTAACCTACAGATTCTCCGTTTTCAACCATTGATATTTGCGAAATTACGGTTTTAAAGCTTACAACTGGTTGAAGTTGTTTTTGTATTTCACTATTTGGTGATTCTCCTAGCATTCCTATCCCAATACGAACCATATCATACTGGTGTTCCGTATAGCTTGTTATTCCGGAAGAATTCAGGATGTGACGTATAGGAGTGTAGCCTAGCTTTTGTATTAAATAGGTTGAATTTTTTTCAAAAGTTTTCAATTGGTCCATAGTAAATTCTTTTTCTTCCGGTACGTCAGAAGAAGACAGATGGCTGAAAATACTTTGTACTTTAAGGTTCCTGCTGCTTAGAGTATTACTTAGCTGGTCCAGTTCAAAATCTTTAAACCCAAGACGGTGCATTCCGGTTTCAAGTTTAATATGGATAGGATATTTCTGGTCATAACCAGACTTCTGAAGGGCTTCATAGAAAAGGTCCAGTACCCTTAAACTGTAAATTTCGGGTTCAAGGTTATAATCGATTATGGTCTGATAGCTGTGTTGTTCAGGATTCATTACTACGATAGGTGTAGTGATCCCCTTTTTACGGAGCTCTGCCCCTTCATCGGCAAAAGCTACTCCAAGATAATCAATATGATGATGCTGTAAAAACTCTGATATTTCATAGCTTCCCAGTCCATAAGCATTTGCTTTTACCATGGCCATCATCTTTGTGGCAGGTTTCAGTAATGATTTGTGATAATTGATATTGTGAAGTATAGCGTTCAGATTGATTTCCAAAACAGTATCATGTTTCCTTAGTTCAAGGATATCTTTAAGTTTTTCAATCTCAAATTTCCTGGCACCTTTCAATAGAATAATCTGATTTTCTATTTCCGTAAGATGTTTGTTTTCAATAAGTTCTTTAGTATCTACGAAAGTGAAAGTTTCAGCGTGAAACAAGTCACTGAATTTTGTGATTTCATCTCCAATAAGAAATACAGAATCAAAGTGCTGCTCATTAACCAATTCTGAAACTTCCTCATATAATTCTTTTAAGTTACTGTTAACCCCTACAAAGTCTGTTAATACCAAAGACTTTTTAGATTTATTATACTCTTTCAAAAATTGAAGTGCGGTTTTTAACGAATCCAGATCCAGATTGAAGGAATCATTGATTATAATATTGCCCTTAATTCCTTCAATGGATTCAAGTCTCATTTCAACAGCCTTTAAAGCGTTGATTTTTTCGACGATCTTTTCGTTTTCAATATGTAGCTCCTTTAATACTGTGATCAGGGCCAGAGCATTGGTTAATGTAGCTTCATCTCTCTGATGGGCCGGAAAACTGATTTCTTCATCAAAATACTGAACAATAATGTTCTCTCCTTTAGAAATGTTATTTTTTATGAAGACCTGGTTCTTTTCTTTAAATCCGTAGGAAATTAATTTTTTATGAGCATACAGTCTTTTTATCTTTTGATCAGTCACTGTATTGTCACCATTATAAATTATAACTTCAGAATCTTTAAAAAGCCTGATCTTTTCGCTGATCAGTTCTTCTTCAGAAGTAAAATTGGCTGCATGGGCAGTTCCGATATGTGTTAATAAACCAATCTGAGGATGGAAAACAGATTCAAGTTTCTCCATTTCGTCGGGTTTGGATATTCCCACTTCAAAAATGCCCAACTGATGAGAGGTGTTGATCTGAAGAAGGGATAATGGTAATCCGATCTGAGAATTAAAGCTCTTTGGACTTTTTACAGTAAGGAATTCATTCCACAGACATTGATACAACCATTCTTTTAATATGGTTTTACCATTACTCCCGGTAATTCCTATTGATTTAAGATGGGAATTTTCGAAATGATATCTGGCTAATTTCTGAAGAAAATCTACAGAATTCTCAACAATGATCCAGGTTACATTCTCAAATTGTGGGTGCAGGTGCTCGGAAATAATGACATTGATACCTTTGTCAATTGCAGATTCAATAAACTTTTCACCGGAATTTTTATGGGTATTAATTGCAATGAAAGCAGTATTTTTTGTTGAATAAATTATCCTGCTGTCAAAGGCAATATTTTTGATTATGATTCCTCCTTCTCCAATTACCTGTGCATTGGTGATTTCTGCAATTTGTTGTACTGTATAGTTCATTGGTGCCTTTCTGCTTTTATTTGATCTGCTTTATTTAAATTGAAACTGCAAAAACCGCAAAAAGGTAAGGTAGAGTTTACTGTTAAGCTAATTCATCCTTCAGGATTTTACGATGCTGCTTTTTCGTTTTTCATTATTTATTTTAACTGCTGGCTGATTGCAAAGTCTTTTATGCTGATTACCTGCTTTATAATTCTGTTGTTTATTACTGCTAATTCACATTCTTTTCGAAAGTACTTCATCAATAAAAACCCTGCGGCTTACTGCTTCATAACTTTCAGTTTCTCCCAGTTCTACGAGGTTATCTCCCTGAGAAATTCTCATTGAATAATTGGCGAGATTACCTGTTCTCTTACAAATAGCATGCACTTTTGTAACATATTCTGCTGTTGCCATCAGATTAGGCATAGGACCAAAGGGACGTCCCAGAAAATCCATATCCAATCCGGCAATAACTACCCTGATGCCACTGTTGGCAAGCTGATTGGCTATATCAACAATGCTTTCATCAAAAAACTGGGCCTCATCAATTCCTACAACATCACAATTGGATGCTAATAAAAGAATTTCATTAGGATTTTCTACGGCAGTACTGCGTATTTTATTCTGGTTGTGGGAAACAACATCCTCTTCAGAATACCGGATATCCAGTTTCGGTTTAAAAATTTCTACAAGCTGCCCCGCCATTTCTGCTCTTCTCAATCTTCGGATCAACTCCTCCGTTTTACCCGAAAACATAGAGCCACAGATAACTTCCATCCAACCGCTTTGTTTGGAATGATTAATTGTATTTTCTAAAAACATTTGTTAAATTAGCCGTATATTTTTAACATCAAAAGTAAGCAATTTTAATAAGAATCTTATTATGCAAAATATCCAAGATTTAAAGGAAAAGATTTTTTTTGAATCCAAGAATATCATTGATAACCTGGACAAAATAAATAACGTAGATGAGTTACTTTCCAAGCAGGATCTTGTGGATGAGCTTGCTAACAGGATTTCTTTTTTGAAACTGCTGGAAAAAAATATTGAGTATTTTATTATTGAAAATACAGCTCAGAATATAGAAAACTACCCTGTTTCTTTTACATCTGGTGAACCGGAAAACCATGATTCCGGGAATGAGGTAACCGAAGAAGAAGCGATCTTTAATAATGAGCTGAATGAGATTGATGAAAATGAAAATGAGAACTTTTCCGGAATAATTGATGAGGAGGCAGCCTTCAATAATCAGTTGAATGAAATCATGGAAAATGAATTCCATGAAAATATTGTAAGTTTTGTAGAAGAAAGCTACGGCCATCAGGAATCTGAAAAAAATCAGGCCCATCGTTCACCCTATGAAATTACTGAAGAAGAGGCAGTTTACAATAAGCAACTTAAGGAAATAGACGAAAATGAATCCTCTTCAAATCAAGCAGTATTAAGTTTTATAGATGAAGAAAAAGTGCTTGCTGATTCTGAACCCGATTATGATGAAGACCTTGATGAAAATATGTTTGATGATGATATTACCGCAGAAGAGGTAATATTCAACAATCAGCTGAATGAAATAGACCGTACTGATGACGAGTTTTCAGATAAGAAAGTAAGCGATCAGGCTTTTGCAGATGATGTAAAAAAAGGTACAGAAAAAATTCCAAGCATATTTGATGCTGAAATGCTTGAAGATGAAATGCTCATCGAAGAAAACGAAGAACAGTATATTTCTTCCAATACTTCAATAGAGCAGGGTGAAATGGTAACAGATACTTCTAATGTAGAACACATTCTTGATGAGATTAAGAATGATCATACAAAAGATACCGGAAAGGAAGGAAATGTACTTGCTGAAGTATATGACAGAAGAAAAATCGTTGAAATCGATAAGCCTGTTCCTGAAGAAACAGAAAAACATGCTTCTGATGAAAGTTTTGAAAATTTAGAACAATACCATCAGGAGAGAAAAATAAAATTAGCCAATATCAAAGGATTAAAAGCTGTTCAGTCCCTTTTTGATGACGATCCTCTGGAAAGGGAAATTCCTAAGGAGAATCCGGCTTCTATACCCAAAGAAGATACAGGGAGTATTCTGAAATCTAATATTCCTACCAATTTTATGGAAGCTGAGAAGCAAAAACCTGAATTTAAGCTGGATTTAAATGACAGAATTGCTTTTTCAAAAATGTTATTTGATGGCAGTCAGTCTGATTTAAATGATACAGTAGCCCGTTTGAATCAATTTAAAACCATTGAAGAAGCAAAAGAGTATCTGAGTGATCTTTACTACGACAGAAAATGGAATAAGGTGGATGAATACGCTCAGAGACTTTGGATATTGGTGGAAAATAAATTCTTATAATTTTGAGCGGAATCCTTTATTTTGTTCCTACCCCCGTAGGAAATCTGGAAGATATGACTTTCAGGGCAGTAAATGTCCTGAAAGAAGTTGATTATATTTTATGTGAAGATACCAGAACTTCCGGAATATTATTAAAACATTTTGAGATTTCAAAACCTTTGAAATCCTATCACTTACATAATGAACATCAGGCAACGGAAAAAGTAATTGCCGATCTTAAAAACGGGCAGGATATTGCCATTATTACCGATGCAGGAACACCGGGAATTTCAGATCCCGGGTACTTATTGGCAAAAGCGGGTGCTGATCATGACATTGAAATGATCTGCCTTCCCGGAGCTACTGCCCTGATTCCTGCCCTTGTAGTTTCAGGGCTTCCAAACAATGAATTCCTTTTTGCAGGATTTTTACCTCAGAAAAAAGGAAGACAAACCAAACTGAAACAGCTTGCTGAAGAAAAAAAGACAGTTGTCTTATATGAAAGTCCGCACAAGATCAATACAACCCTGGAACAGATCAGAGAGTTTTTTGGCGAAGAAACAAGAGTGAGTTTAAGCCGTGAGATCTCCAAAAAATTTGAAGAAACTAAAAGAGGGACTATCAGTGAATTAATAGAATTCTCCAAGAGTAAAACTTTAAAAGGAGAAATTGTTCTTATTGTGAATAATTCCATTTAATTGAGATCTTTATTTTTTATTCTGTGCTCCACAATATGTGCTGCGCAGACTCATCAGTATACAAAAACTGTTTTATCAAAAAAAACAGGGAAGGAAGTAACTTCCTATTCAGAAGGATATGGCATATTGTATGATGCAGTTACTAAAAAACAGGGGATTGTCGATTCATTAGGAAACATTACGTTTGAATCTCCTTATAAGGGGAGTATTTATCATATTTTCAAAAATAAATTTGTTTTAAGCTCAGAAGAAGGAAACAGAACAAAGTCCGGAATTATTGATGAAAAAGGAAATGAAATCATCTCTTTAGATACACAGGATTTTAATACTCCGTGGCTGAGCAAAGAACGGATTATTTGTTCTAAAGGAGATAAAGAGGCTGTTTATGACTATAGCGGAAAGCTGATTATTCCGTTTTCGGACCGGGTACGATTGGCTGCTCCAAACCGTTTTTTTGTTCTGAAGGATAAGCAGTGGTTTTTGTATGATTTTAATGGTAACCGGCTTAATGAGCGTGGATTTAAAGAAGATTACAATTTTGAAAATGGTAAGGCCCTGATCATTAATGATGAAGATAAAAATGAGATTATAGGGCCAGAAGGGCAGACCCTGCATACTTTTACACAGTATATTGTTGACATTACAGCTTATCCTTTTCTTATTACCAAAAATAAAACTACCGGGAAATACGGGCTGATTGACACGGAGGAGAATATAATAGCTGATGAGATTTTTAGTGAAATTACGCCGGAATATTTTGGTAATAAAGAATATATCTATCTCAGGAAAAATAATAAAACAACGGTTTTCCATAAAAAAGATAAAAAACTTTATCCCGGAAACTTTAAGTATTTAAATTCATTATCAGGACAGTTTTTCAGCGTTTATAATGATAAATTAAGAAAATATGGTGTTACAGATATTGAGGGAAATTTAGTTGTTCCTCAGGAATATGATTTTATCAGGAACTTTAGCATATCCGGGCATAATTTTATTTATCTTAAAAATAGAAAAGAAGAAAAGCTTCTGGATAAAGATCTTAAAAATAGGATAGATACTGATGTAAAGATACTTGCTTTTTATCCTGATAATTTAATAGTCAATAAACAGAATAAATACTACAGATTCTCAGTTAATGACCAGTCTATGGCAGAACTGAAAAATATTACTCTGATCAAAGGGCATGATACCGGTTACTTTAATCCGCTCAACCTGTATTCAAAACCTGTCGTATGCCAGAATAATAACAGGCTGTATGGTGTTTTGGACGGAAAAGGGAAAGAAATTATACCCTTTATCTATGAAGATATTATTGTATTTGAAAATTCTGAAAATGAATTTATTGTAAAAAAAGATGGAAAATACGGAGTATTGAATTTTCAAAATGAACCGCTTAGGGAAATTATCTATGATAAATATTTCTGGCAGAAAGAAGTTTTGAGAATGGATTATAACAATACATCTGATTTTATTTATTTTACAAGATTTAAAGGGAGTGGCGCACAATTTTAGCAGAATAGGGGGATATTGATAAAATTTTGTGTAATTTAAATAAATTGAATGTATTGCATGACAATTTGTAATATCTTTGCACACCGTTTAATTCTGAATAGAATTATATATACCAATTGAGTCAGCATTCACAAGCTGAATGAGTTATAAAGAAAATAATTATCAAGAATATGAGACTATTAGAAGGAAAAGTAGCGCTAATTACCGGAGCTACACGAGGAATCGGAAAAGGGATTGCTGAAGTGTATGCACAGCATGGTGCAAAAGTAGCATTTACCTATGCCGGCTCTGTGGACAAAGCCAAAGAATTAGAAGCAGCTTTAAGTTCTGTAACCCAAATTAAAGGATATCAGTCTGATGCATCTGATTATGATGCTGCTCAGCAATTAGTAGATGAAGTGATGAAGGAGTTTGGGCAAATTGATATTTTGATAAACAACGCAGGAATTACAAAAGATAATCTGTTACTGAGAATGTCCAAGGAAGACTGGGATCAGGTGATCAAAGTAAATTTAGATTCGGTTTTTAACCTTACAAAAGCTGTAATTAAACCGATGATGAAGGCAAGATCAGGGTCAATTATCAATATGACTTCAGTTGTTGGAATTCAAGGACATGCAGGACAAGCTAACTATGCAGCATCCAAAGCCGGTGTAATTGGGTTTACCAAATCAATTGCTTTGGAACTGGGCTCCAGAAATATCAGATGTAATGCTATAGCCCCTGGATTCATTGAAACTGAAATGACCGCTGTTTTAGATGAAAAAATAGTTCAGGAATGGAGAGAAGGAATTCCTATGAAGAGAGGAGGGCAACCTGCGGATGTTGCAAATGCCTGCGTATTTTTAGGAAGTGAAATGGCTTCCTATGTTACGGGACAAACATTGAACGTTGACGGTGGAATGTTAACTTAAAATATAAACGGGCTGTACATTCATGTGCAGCCCGCTTTTTTATTACACAATTGATCAGAACGTAAAAGAATAAAAGTGTTTTTAATCTTTAAAAATCTGATTTTCCTGTTCCTGAACTCTGATAAAAGTTGTTCTTTTGGAAAGCTCTTTAAGCTTGGATGCTCCTACATAGGTACAGGTAGATCGTACTCCTCCTAAAATATCTTTAACCGTTTCCGAAACCGGTCCTTTATAGGCTACTTTTACTGTTTTTCCTTCGGAAGCCCTGTATTCAGCAACTCCACCAGAATGTTTATCCATTGCTGTTTTGGAACTCATTCCATAAAACAGACGGTATTTTTTTCCATTTTCCTCAATCATTTCTCCACCACTTTCATCATGACCGGCAAACATACCTCCCAACATAACAAAATCTGCTCCACCCCCGAAAGCTTTGGCTACATCACCCGGGACTTTACAGCCTCCGTCTGCTATGATATGACCCCCTAAGCCATGGGCAGCATCAGCACATTCGATGATGGCTGAAAGCTGAGGATATCCCACTCCTGTTTTCACTCTGGTCGTACACACTGAACCAGGCCCGATTCCCACTTTTATAATATCTGCACCTACTAAAAGGAGCTCTTCTACCATTTCTCCTGTCACAACATTTCCTGCAATAATAATTTTGTCCGGAAAACTGGCTCTTGTTTTCTTCACAAATTGAACAAAATGTTCAGAATAACCATTGGCTACATCAATACACAAAAACTCAATTTTTGGATGCTTTTCAAGGATTTGCCTTATTTTTTCTTCATCTGCCTTTCCAGTCCCCGTACTTAAGGCAATATATTGATAAATGCTCTCAGGCTGACTATGTAGAAACTGATCCCATTCTTCAGGAGTATAATGTTTGTGAATCGCAGTAATGATTTTATCTTTTGCAAGTTCAACAGCCATTTCAAATGTTCCAACGGTATCCATATTGGCTGCAATAACCGGAACTCCATTCCATTTCTTTTTGGTATGCCTGAAGGTGAATTCTCTTTCCAGGTTAACTTCTGATCTTGATTTTAATGTAGAACGTTTGGGGCGGAACATTACATCCTTAAACCCCAGTTTTATGTCATATTCTATACGCATTTTGTAATTATTTGTCTGAATAAAGGTAGTAAATTATCTGAAATGGATTATTTTTGAAGCAATGGATTTTCCTGTTACCTTTCATATTTTTGGCAAAACAATTCTGGCGCATCCCCTTTTTGAGGCTGTGGGAATGTTTTTGGGAATGCGTTACTACTTTTATCTCAAAAGGAGATCAAAAGAGAAATTGTCTTTCAATACTTCTGCAGCTGTTTTAATAGGAGCAACAGCTGGGGCATTAATAGGATCAAAGCTGGTCGGGAATCTTGAAAATCCTTATGCGTTATTTGAAGATTTCAGTTTTGGAAAGTTCTGGTCAAACAATACTATTGTCGGGGGGCTTGCTTTCGGATTAATAGGAGTAGAACTGGCTAAAAAAGTGGTGGGACATAAAGAAAGTACCGGTGATATGATTGTTTTTCCTTTGATGCTTGCAATGATCATTGGAAGAGTAGGATGTTTTCTTACAGGAATTTACGAAGAGACTTATGGTATTCCTACAGATTCTGTTTTTGGAATGTATTTGGGAGATGAATATCTGAGGCATCCCGTAGCCCTTTATGAAATTGGTTTTCTGGTGATGCTGTGGGCTGTCCTAAAATATGTCCAAAAACTGGAAAGATATCCTTCAGGATTTATATTTCAGATATTTATGCTGGGTTATTTTACCTTTAGGTTCCTGTTAGACTTTATTAAACCCAGAATAGAAATTGCAGGGCCATTGGGAACCATACAGTTTGTATGTATTTGTGTAATTATTTATTACATTTATACTCTTAAAAATACCCGATCACTATATTTAAAATATTTAAGATGAAATCTTTAACAATTTTAGAAGTTGGCAACCTGGGAGGAGTGGTCGTAATGATCATCGGAATAATTATTTTAGGTGCGTTGTTTATTTCCTTGGTAGTTGCGCTTGTTGCAAAAATAATTTATGAGTGGAAAGGAGACAGGAAATTCAGCAGAAAGCAATTTATACAGACAATGCTGATAAGTCTTTTAATCTGTGGTCTGATCAGCGGATATATTTGTGGTGGTGCTTAAAACTTAATTATGCCGGTTAGAAACTATACCTATTACGACTATACGATAAGTCTTTGTCCTGAGTGCCTTAAAAGGGTGGGAGCTAAGATTGTTATCGAAGATGAAACTGTTTTTATGACAAAGAGATGCCCTGATCATGGCTTTTTCAAAACAAAAATTGCCTCTGATGTATCTTATTATAAAAACATCAGAAATTACAATAAAGCTTCCGAAATGCCCCTTCATTTCGGAACTGAAGTGGAATATGGATGTCCGTACGACTGTGGACTTTGTGTGGACCATGAACAGCATAGCTGTCTTTCAATAGTGGAAGTGACAGACCGATGTAACCTTACCTGTCCAACCTGTTATGCAATGTCTTCCCCACACTATGGAAGCCATAGAAGTCTTGAAGAGATAGAGGCTATGCTTGATGTTATTGTTAAGAATGAAGGAGAGCCGGATGTAGTACAGATCAGTGGGGGAGAGCCTACCATTCATCCTGAATTTTTTAAAATCATGGACATTGCCAAGTCAAAGCCCATAAAACATCTGATGCTGAATACTAATGGAATCAGGATTGCCAATGATCCCGGATTTGCTGAAAAGCTGGCTACCTATGCCCCTGAGTTTGAAATATACCTTCAGTTTGATTCTTTTAAGCCGGAAGTATTGAGGGATTTCAGGGGGAAAGATTTAACAGATATCCGGATGAAGGCTCTGGAAAAACTTAATGAGCTTAATCTTTCCACCACATTGGTTGTGGTTCTGCAAAAGGGAAAAAATATAGATGAAATCGGAAAAATTATCGAATTTGCCCTGAAACAGAAATGTGTAAGAGGGATTACTTTCCAGCCGGTAGAAATTGCCGGTAGGAGCAGGGATGATTCAGCTTATGAAAAAATTACTTTAACAGAAGTCAGACAGGAAATTATTGATCAGTTTCCCCTTGTAAATTCAGATGATATAATTCCGGTCCCTTGTAATCCTGATGCTTTGGCAATGGGATACATTTTAAAACTTCAGGGCGAGACCATTCCTTTAACCCGCTATATTAATCCTGCTGATCTTCTGAATAATGAATCAAAAAACACCATTGTTTATGAGCAGGATAAAGGACTCCATATGCAATTACTGGACATATTCAGTACAGGTATTTCAGTGGACAAAGTGCAGCCGAAAGTGAATCAGTTATTGTGCTGTCTTCCGGAAGTATGTGCTCCGGAACTTGATTATGATAATCTGTTCAGAATTATTATTATGACCTTTATGGATGCCCATGACTTTGATGTAAGAGCAGTAAAGAAATCCTGTGTTCATATTGTTAATAAAGATCTGAAATTGATTCCTTTTGAGACCATGAACCTTTTTTACAGGGATGATAAGAAAAACTATCTGGAAGAGCTTAGAAGAGAAGATAAAGTATTATTTTGATTAAAGTCAATAAATAAGAGACGCGGAAAATTACTTTCCACGTCTCTTATTCATATAAAGCTGTCACTATAACCTGTTATTTGGCTTCCGGGACTTTGTCAAAAGCCATAACCTCTCCCAGTGTTTTCATATATTCATATGCCGTGAGGTCAAATTTTACCGGAACAATTGAAATATATCCGTTGGCCAGTGCTGTCTCATCAGCATCCTCAGACTCATCCATATTATTGAAATAGCCTGTAAGCCAATAATATTTTTTTCCGTGAGGGTTAATTCTTTCGTCAAAGCTTTCTTCCCATTTTGCATGAGCCTGCTTACATACTTTTACCCCCTTTATCTCTTCAGCAGGAAGTTTCGGAATATTGACATTTAAGACAATTCCTCTTGGCATTGGTCTTTCCAATGTCCTTCTTACAATGTTCTGAATATATTCTTTAGCTTGAGTAAAATCTGCCTCCCAGCTAAAATCCAGTAAGGAGAATCCGATAGCCGGAATACCTTCAACACCAGCTTCGACAGCGGCAGACATTGTTCCTGAATAAATGACATTGATTGAAGAGTTTGCTCCATGGTTAATTCCTGATACAACAATATCAGGTCTCCTTTTTAGAATTTTATCCAACGCCATTTTTACACAATCTACAGGAGTTCCACTACATGAAAAATCAGTTTGAGGACCTTCAAGGTTAACCTCCTCATAACTTAAAGTAGAGTTAATAGTAATTGCGTGACCTTTTCCGCTTTGGGGAGAATTGGGTGCTACCACCACTACTTCTCCTATTTCGTTCATAAAATTTACAAGATTTCTGATACCAGGTGCGGTAATTCCATCATCATTAGTAACCAGAATAAGTGGTCTTTCCATAAAAAATTAGATTTTGACAACAAATAGTGTGAATTTATGCACTTAATGGCAGAGAATTTCACATATCAAATGTAGGTAAAAGTTTTTGAAGATGAAAAAAGCACTATAAAATTATATACTGCAGACCAGGTCATGGTTTCAGAAAAATAGAAAAGCCGTTATAATATCAGACCTTTTACAGATGTTTATACCACTGATCTGAAAAATTTATTTACAATAAAATAGACAAGACCATTCTGTTGAACAAACATCTGTTTAAAGTCTGATAATGTTTCTGGATTAATAAATGATGTAAGTTAATCTAAAGGTTTTCTACCTGTTATAAGATTATAAAGAATAACAATAATGGCAATTACAAGCAGGATATGTATTAAATATCCGGTGCTGATTCCGGGAACAATTCCCAGCATTCCTAAAAGCCAAACAACAATACAAATGACGGCGACTAACCATAATATACTTCTCATGACTATACATTTTAAAGTTATTTGTTTAAGTATCAGCATATTTTATGCCTTTATGCTTTTAATTTAATTTTTGTGGTATCTATTTTTTGAATAAAAAAGAAAAAAATAATTCAATTTAGTCTGTTTTATATCCTGAAAATTATGCTGAAAAGCTATAATAGAAGCAAAAGTCCGGAATATTATCTGCTTACTTTTAATAAAAAAAACTAAAACTGTTCGATATTTGTAAATAAGGTATTAAATTTGATCGTTTGTAACAGTCCTAATAATTAGAGCTACTAATTACAAGACTTATTTTAAAAAATTAATAAATACGAGACAGTTTATGTGGAAAAATTTCAAACTGAATAAATTTTTACTACTAATTCCATTAACCAGTCTGATGTTTTGTTTCAACTCGCCAAAGAATGACGATGAAAAGATGCAAACAATAATGGTGAGCGTAAAAAATACACTTTCTTATCTGCATTATAGCCCAAAGCCAATTAATGATGCCTATTCGAAGGACGTTTATAAGCATTATTTTGAATTGGTAGACCCTGCAAAGAGGTATTTCCTGCAGTCTGATATGGATGAATTCAGCAAGCATGAAACAAAACTTGATGATTACATCAATCAGGGAGATCTTACTTTTTATAAACTTACCATTGACAGGCTGTATCAGAGGGTAGACGAAATTGATAAAATTACGCAGGATATCTTCAGCAAGCCTATCAACCTTCAGGAAGATGAGACCCTTACCCTTGAACCTAAGCTTAAAAAAACACCTGCCAATAAACAGGAGCAGTATAATGAATGGAAAAAATTCATCAAGTACAATATTCTTCAGGAAATTGAATCGATGAACAGTAAGGAGGAAGCACAAAAAGAAAAGAAAGACTCTGTTCAGAAATATAAGCTTAAAGATACCATCAGCCTTAAGGTATTAACTCAGGATGAAAAGATCAAAAAAGCAACTGATGAGGTAAAAGATCTGGTAAAAGATACCTTTACAAGATTCAAGAAAAGAAAAAAAATGGATTGGTTTACCGTATATATGAATGCATATACTGAAGTATTTGATCCACATACCAATTATTATTCTCCAAAGGATAAAGAAGATTTTGACAGCCAGTTTACAGGAAAAGTAATCGGTATCGGAGCTATCATTCAGGAGAAGAAAGGAAACCTTTATCTGGGGGCGCTTACTATTGGAGCTCCTGCATGGAAATCCAAGCAGCTTTCGGAAGGAGATAAAATTCTGAAGGTTAAGTCTAAGCCGAAGGATGATGCCGTAAATGTTGTAGGAATGCTTTCTGATGAAGCTGTAAGACTGATCAGAGGTGAAAAAGGAACACCAGTGACGTTGACAGTTCAGAAAAAGGACGGTAGCATCAAAGATGTAACAATGATCCGCGAAGAAGTGGCTATTGAGGATACTTTTGCAAGAAGTATTGTTGTAAACTCACCTAACGGAAAGAAATATGGTTTCATTAACCTGCCGAGTTTTAATGCTGATTTTGAAAATGCCAAAGGAAGAAACGCTTCGGATGACATTAAAAATGAAATTATAAAACTGAAAGGCCAGAATATTGAAGGAATTGTTCTTGATCTCAGAAATAATGGAGGAGGGTCTTTAACTGAAGTAGGGGATATTATGGGGCTTTTCATGGATGCAGGACCTTATGTTCAGGTAAAAGATGGAAACGGTAAAATACAAACTTTAAAAAATAAGTATGAAACTCCGATATG
The DNA here is from genome assembly GCF_003385595.1 of Chryseobacterium flavum. Classification (GTDB taxonomy): domain Bacteria; phylum Bacteroidota; class Bacteroidia; order Flavobacteriales; family Weeksellaceae; genus Chryseobacterium; species Chryseobacterium flavum. The sequence continues at coordinate 20,617 of NZ_QNUE01000012.1, forward strand.
GACCGGTCCTCTTGTGATCATGCAAAATGAACTTTCGGCTTCAGCTTCTGAAATTTTAGCCGGAGTAATGCAGGATTATGGGAGAGCAATGATCATTGGCTCACCACAGTCGTTTGGTAAAGGAACAGTTCAGACTTTCGTAGACCTGAACAGATTCCTGAATACAGAGGATGATTTCGGATCTTTAAAACTTACGATCCAGAAATTCTATAGAATTACAGGAGAGTCAACCCAAAGAAAAGGAATTGTTTCTGATATTCAGATGAAAGATTTCTTTACGTATGCTGAGGTAGGAGAGCGTTATGATGACTTTGCGTTGGCATGGGATAAAATTCCGTCTACAAAATTCGATAAACTTAATTATTTCAATATCCAGGCTCTTGAGAAAGCCAGTGCGGAAAGAATGGCTAAAAACAGTAACTATCAGCTGTTACTTGAGTCTGCTCAATGGAGGGAAAAACTGGATAAAGAAGAAACAATTACTTTGAATATCAATAAGTTTAATGAATTGATGAAACACAGAAAATCTCAGATTGAAAAGTTCAAGGCTTTAACCAAATTTGAGAATGGGCTTCAGTTTGTTATGTATCCTGGCGAGATCGAAAGAGAGAAGAAAGATGAAGCATTCAAGAAGAAATCTGAAATGTGGATCAAGAACCTGAAAAAAGATCCGTATCTGCAGGAAGCAATGAATATTGTTTCAGATATGGGAGCTAAATCATAATGAACAGGCTTACTAATCATAAAAAAAACCGCTAATAAGAATTAGCGGTTTTTTTATGAAAACAGGTTACTATTTAATTTCTACGCATCCAACTCTTCCTCCTGCATTTCCGGTAGGCTGAGTATGGAAATCATCGGCTGCTGCGTGTACAATAAGGCCTTTGCCGATAATGTTTTTAGACTCATCTGTACAGCCCAGACACCATTTGTCTGTCTTGAACGTAAGAGTAGCATTTCCACTTTCATCCGCTACCAGGTTCCCGATATCTCCCATATGGAAGTGTTCAGCCCCCCATTTTCCATGGTCATCTTTTGCAGGGTTCCAGTGCCCGCCTGTAGATGTACCATCAGCTGCAGAGCAATCTCCTTTTTCATGAATATGTACTGCATGAATTCCGGGAGTAAGATTAGTCACATCAAGCTTCATAACTACATCATTTCCAGCTTGGGTAAACTTAACTGTTCCTCCTGTCTGTGTTCCGCTTTTGGCATTTACAGCATAGGTTTTTGTGGTTCCGCAAGAAGCGGCTAAAAATGCACAGCCTGCCAATAATGCTAATGTTTGTACTTTCATTTTTAAATGATTTATAGTGATTTTACCTATAAAAATAAAAAAGATTTTCCAATGCGCTTTATGATTCCCGTCTTTTTTCAAAAAGATACCGTGTATTACAGCTTAATCTGTTAAGTTTTTGAACCCGGATTCTACAACGTAAGATCAGAACATAAATGGCTTTAAAACAGCCCAAGAAAGCTTATTTATTTCTTCTGGATTCAAAATACTGAAATAGTAAATAATGAACAGGCATTGGAAAAATACTGTTTTATAACTAATGAATACAGGAATTTTTGACAATAACAATAATAGAAAAACGAATCATTAATTACCATTCGGTAGCAAAAGAATGCCTTTCGGTAACAATTTTTTTACAAGAAGGTGTTTACCATGCTATTTTTGATCCAGAAAACAATAAGAATGAAAACACAAGGACAAAACATACTGGTTCTTTTTTTCCTGATTGCATCCATCATGGGTTATTCGCAGCTAAAGATATCGGGGAAAGTATCTTTCAAAAACAAAGGGGTCGCTGAGGTAAATGTAACACTTAAAGATACTTACGACGGAACAACTACAGATGTTCAGGGTAATTTTACATTTGAAACTTCTGAAAAAGGAACTCATATAATTACTTTTACCCATCCTAAATATGAAAACATAGAAAGGACAATCTCTATTGAAAGTCAGGATATTTCTTTGAATGTTGACCTTAAAGAACAGATCAGTGAGATTGATGCAGTTGTTGTTTCTGCTGGGTCAATTGAAGCCAGCGATAAGAAAAGAGCAACAGCACTGCTTACTCCCATTGATATTTATACCACAGCAGGAGCGGATGGGCAGATTTCTTCGGCCTTGACTTATCTTCCAGGGGTACAAAAAGTGGGAGGAACTGAAGGTCTTTTCATCAGAGGAGGTACAGGAACGGAGTCTAAGATTTTTATGGACGGAAGTCTTATCAACAATTATTTTTCCAATTCGGTTCCGGGAATTGCAGGAAGAGACCAGTTCAATACCTCTCTTTTTAAAGGAAATATATTTTCAAGTGGTGGCTATTCTGCACTGTATGGCCAGGCTCTTTCAGGAGCGTTGATGCTGGAAAGTGTCGACCTTCCGGATGAAACGTCTTATAATGTTGGGATTTCACCTATTTTCCTGAATGCCGGTTTTCAGAAGTTATCAGATAATAAAAACTATTCCTACGGGGCTACAGCAGGATATTCTCTTTTAAGCCTGATGCAGAAAGTCTTTAATTTTAATACTGATTTCGTAGAAGCGCCTCAGGGTTTTAACGGAGATTTGAATTTCAGATTTAAAACAAAATCAGGTGGATTTTTCAAATATTACGGAATGTTCAACTCCAATAAAATGGGGGCAAAATCGGAAAGTCTTGAGCCTGGATATGATTTCAGCCTGGTAAAGCTTAATGGTAAAAACACTTTTCATAATCTGTCTTTTAAACAAAAATTTGGAAAATATCTGTTGAATGTGGGTGGTTCTTACACTTATAACAGATCGGATCTCCATTTTTCTACAGAAACCAATGATGTCGAATCCAACAGCAGCCAGCTTCTGACTGATGGAAATTACCTGAATTTTAAAGCTGTCCTTGAAAGAAAAATCAACAGGATCAGTGCAGTAAGGGGAGGTCTTGAATTTAATAATACCGATGAAAATCTGAATTTTGAAGCCGTAAATAAGCATTACAAGGATCTGATCTCATCAGCTTTTGTTGAAACAGATCTCGGCTTCAGTAATGCATTGTCAGCGAAAATAGGAGTAAGAGCAGAACATTCTTCTTTTTTAGAAAAGAACAATATTGCACCACGTTTCGCGATTGCCTACCGTCTGGCAAAAGACTGGACCACTTCATTAGCTTACGGACTTTTCTATCAGAATCCAGAAATCTCAGCATTATATTTTTCAGGTTCAGAGAGCTTCAGAGGGCAGAACATTACGTTTTGAAGCATTTTATAAAAAATATGAACAGTTGATTAAAACTTTCAATATCACCCAGGATAAAGAGCAGAATCAGCAGATCCAGACTGCATTGAACAATAATGGGTACGGATATGCAAAAGGACTGGAGTTTTTCTGGAGAGATAATAAGAAAACATTTGAAAATATTGATTACTGGATCAGTTACTCGTATCTGGATTCAAAAAGAGATTTCCTGAATTATCCTGTGAGTCTGCAGCCAGGTTTTGCAGCAGAACATACACTTTCAGCAGTGGCAAAAAGATTTATTCCGGAATGGAAGTTTGGGGTAAACTTGTCTTATACCTATGCCAAGGGGCGTCCTTACTATGACATTGCTTCTAAGGTAGATAATGGGCAAATGATTAACTATACCCGGGATGAAGGGCGGTTGAAAGATTACAATGCATTGAACTTCAGCGTCAATTATCTTCCCAATATCGGAAAAAAGGATGTGAAAGCTTTTCCTGTATTTGTACTGAGTATCAGTAATGTTTTAGGATCAAAAAATGTATATGGCTATAATTTCTCAGCGGATGGATCAAGAAGCTCTGCAATAGTGCCACCAGTCAATACTTTTGTATTCATAGGAGCATTTATAAGCTTCGGAGTGGATAAAACAGAGGATGCTATCAATAATAACTTATAAAAACATACCTTAGGAAAACAAACATAACGAACTTTTAAATTTAATATCATGAAAAAATACCTTTTAAGCTTTGCTTTAGCTCTTATGAGCTTAACATCTTTTGCTCAGGCAGATTATGAGAAAATTATGTCCGAAAAAATTGCCAGAATAGAAGTTTGCAAGACTCCGGAAGAATTTCAGGCGCTGTCTAATGATTTCCAGAGAATAGGAAGTAAGGAAAGCAATCAGTGGCTGCCTCCTTACTATGCAGCTTTCTCTCAGATTCAAAAGGGAAGAATTTTAATGAGAAACGGGAACATGCAGGAGCTTGATGGTATAGCGGCACAGGCAGAGAAATACCTGGGAACTGCCCAAAGTCTTGCCGGAGCTGATAATGCAGAGATCCACTTACTTAGAAAGATGGCTTTTTCTTTACGAATGATGGTGAACCCGGCACAACGTTTTATGACAGATGGGGCAAGAGCAGCAGAAGAACTTAATATTGCGGAAAAGCTGGATGCTGCTAACCCCAGAATAGCACTTATCAAGGCAGAGGATACATATTTTACTCCCGAGCAATACGGAGGAAGTAAAACCAAAGGACTGGAACAATTTAAAGAAGCATTGGCCAAATTCAATGCTTATAAACCTAAAACAGCATTGGATCCGAACTGGGGAAGGGCAGAGGCAGAATATTTTATCAGTTTATCAGCTGAAAAAAATAAATAGAGAAGATTATACCTTTTCTTATTTTAACCTTCATCCGTGAAGGTTTTTTTATACCATTCAGAAAAGAAAATCAGCCCTTCGGTAAGAATTAATTTTTGATACCTTTAATAAAAACTAATTTTGAGCCAAGAAAACAGATCATGAAGCGTAAATACCTTACCACATTACTTTGGACCTCATTAGGAACCACATTGTTTTTCTTTTTATTTTTTAATGATGAAAAGACATTGCGGACCTTTTTGATCACGCTGCTCCTTTCGACGATGTATTCTTTTGTTCTGGGATTTGGAAACGGATTTATCAATGAATTCCTCAACAGGAAGTTTCCCTGGTCAGAAGCTACCCGTACGAGGGCCGTCTTAAGTATTGTTTCCATTATTATCGGGAACTTTATTCTGGTCTATTTCTGTAATTATATGAACTATGTTGTCATTCAGAAAACAGCCACTGCAGAAGAGTTCTTCTCATCAAAATATGGGGTTACCAATTGGTTTATGATCAATATTGCTTTGCTGATCTCTGCTTTTCTGCATGCGAAAAGTTTTATGGAGGAGCTGAAGAAGACTTCCAGAAAGGAAGTGGTGGAGCAGAAGCTTATCGCCAAATCTGCCAATGCACAGTTTGAAAGTTTAAAGAACCAGCTGGATCCTCATTTTCTTTTTAATTCATTGAATGTTTTAAGCTCCCTGATTGATGAAAATCCCCGACAGGCACAGAAATTTACTGCTTCAATGTCAAAGATTTACCGATATGTACTTGAACAGAAGGATAAAGAGATGGTGACGGTAGAAGATGAAATAGAATTTGCAAAAACCTATTGTGAACTTTTAAAAACCAGATTTGAAGACAGTGTGTATTTTAGTTTTGATGTTCCCAGGGAAGATTATCAGAAATATGTGGTTCCGCTTTCTCTGCAGCTGCTGCTTGAAAACTGTATCAAACATAACTTTGCGACATCATCAAAACCACTTACTATCAGAATTTTTTCAGACGGGAATACCCTCTGCATTGAAAATAATCTGCAGGTAAGAGAGCAGATCAAAGAAAGCTCCGGGATTGGTCTTGCCAATATTGTACAGCGTTATTCTCTGCTTACAGAACGGAATGTGTTTATAGAAAAGTCTGAGGATCATTTTAAAGTAAAGCTTCCGATGCTTTTAGTTAAGCCACAAGTTTCCAGTGAAGAGCCTGAAGAAGAAGCTGCTGCTTATAAAAGAGCCCAAAAGAGGGTAAGGGAAATGAAAAAGTTTTATTCCAGTCTGATTACGTATTGTATTATTATTCCTTTTTTATTCTTTGTCAATCTTTTTACAAGTAAAGGGGAGTATTGGTTTTGGTATCCGGCATTAGTGTGGGGAATGGTTTTGGCTTTCAGGGCTTTCAAGATTTTCGGAATTGGGGAGTCCTGGCAGGAAAAGAAGATCAGAGAAATTATGAATCAACAAAAAAACAGAAGCAATGGAAAAATTTGATGAAAATGATATTCACTATCAGCAGGCTAAAAAGCAGGTGGAACAACTTACCGGGTTTTATGGACATTTATTCGTTTATGTGGCTGTAAACATTATTATTGTTTTTTATAATATTTCACATCTTGAACCCGGAGAAAGCTATTTTCAATTTAAAAATTTCTTTACTGCCACTTTTTGGGGTATCGGACTTCTGGCTCATGCGGCGGCTGTTTTCTTACCCAAAATAGGAGCTGTGAAAAAATGGGAGGAAGATAAAATCCGGGAGATTATAGACAAGAAGAAAGATCATTAGAAAATAAAACACCAAAATTGCATGGTGATATTCTGCAATTTAGTGTTCCCTCATTTCATCTAAACATAACTTTAAAACTCTGAAAAATGTACACTTTATCCATTCTATTTTATATTTCAATGGCAGCCTGGTTTCTTACGGAGATATTGTATAAAAACATGCTGAAATCCGGCAAAGAAGACAAAAAAGATAAGGACAGATCTACTCTTAATATCTTATGGCTGGCCATTCCTTTTTCCATCATGAGTTCAGTAATCATATCCTATAATACCCGTTTGCCGATCATTAAAGATAACTGGATTCTTTATCTTGGGGAGTTTTTCATTCTGGCCGGGATTATTTTCAGATACATTATTATCAGGTCTCTGGGAAAATACTTTACGGTAGATGTTACCATCAGACAGGATCATAAAATCAAAAAAGAAGGTTTTTATAAATACGTGAGGCATCCTTCCTATACTTTTTCCCTGCTAACATCACTTGGACTTGGCTTGTATCTCAATAACTGGCTTTCATTACTCTTTGCTTTTGTGCCTCCTTTTTTAGCTTTCGCCTACAGGATTAAAATTGAAGAACAGGTTTTGGTAGAGCAGTTTGGAGAAGAATATATCGCTTACAGAAAAAGTACTAAAAAGCTGATACCTTTTATCTATTAAGTTGAAGTTCCTACCATTCAGGTATCATTTTCTACCGTTCGGTAATATAAAATTGATTGGAGGCTTTTTTCTGAACTACCTTTGACTCAAGAAAAAAACAAATTAACCTTTAAAACAAAACATTATGGAAATTTTACCTGATAAAGAAACAATTGCTTACAGAAAAGCTACAAGAAGAGTAAAAGAACTGAAAGAGTTTTATGGAAATCTTATTTCATACTGTCTTGTAATTCCATTTTTAGCAGTATTGAATATTCTTACTGCACCCGGATATTTATGGTTTTTATGGCCTGCATTGGGCTGGGGAATCGGACTTGCATTTCATGCTGTTAATGTATATGGAATTGGTAAAGAATGGGAGGAAAGGAAAATAAAAGAACTGATGGATAAAGAAGAAAAGCCAAAAATAAAAACATTTTAGCCCATAATATCTAAAAAAATTATACAATCATGGATTATCAAACTGCGTACACAAGAACTCAAAACATCAAAAAATTCTACAGAAGCATTTTCATATTTGCGGTCGTTGCTGTGCTTATTGCTCCCGACGATATATTTGATGAAAAGATGATCAGAATTCAATTATTCGACAGGTATGCCATACTTGGAGTATGGGGACTTATCCTTCTTGTAAAAGCCTTAAAGCTGTTTCTCTTTGATTTCGAATGGGAAAGGGATATGATTGAAAAAGAACTCAGAAAAGAGAAAAAGCCCATAGACTATTAAAATCTCTGTGCTTTTATCTACCTTTATTTCCTAAAATCTGAAAACCAAAAGTAAAGCTCAATGATCAAAACTGTCATTATAGAAGACGAAAAACCAGCTTCAAGGAAATTAGAAAGAATGCTGGGTAATTTTCCTGAAATTGAAATAGTTGCCAAAATAGAATCAGTAGAAGAGGGGATTGCCTGGTTTTCTGAAAATGAACATCCCCAGCTGATCTTCTCAGATATTGTTTTAGGTGACGGTCTCTCTTTTGATATCTTTGAAAAAGTACCCACCAAAGGTTTCATCATTTATACGACAGCTTTTGATCAGTATACACTTAAAGCATTTAAACTGAACAGCATTGATTATCTTTTAAAGCCTATCCTTGATGAAGATCTGGAAGGCGCTGTAGAGAAGTTCAAATCATTCATTCCTGCCAATAATACCAATGCTTCTCAGGATATCAAACAGCTGATCAGAAAAGAAAAATCTACTCTTTCCAGAGTTCTGGTTAAAATAGGGTATAACCTTAAAATTATACAGACTCATGAAATAAGCTGTTTTTTCAGTGAAAATAAAATCGTTTACCTTCAGACGGAAGACCGTACTTATCCATCAGATTTTACGCTTGATGAGCTGGAAGATGTCCTGGATGATAAAAAGTTTTTCCGTGTCAACAGACAGTTTATTATAAGCTCAGATTACATCAGAAACATCCATACTTCTCCCTATTACAAAGTGGAACTGGAGTTTCAGCCGGAAGATGAAATTACGGTAAGCAGAGATCGCGTGAAAGATTTCAAGGACTGGTTAGTCAGTTGATAAACTAAAAACAAATACCATGGATCTTATATTATTAATTTTTAAATTATTCCTTTCTCTGTTTTATCCCTGAGATCAGATGAATAATTAGGTATTGTAAAAATCGCTGGCAGATTTTATAAACTGGTGAAAAGCTTCCGTAACATCTTTTTTATGTTTATGGGTAAGAGGAAAGGGAACCATGTGAGAATATTCATATGGAAAATCTTTGATTTCAATATCCACATTAATATTCCTGTAACCACCCTGCAGCGTATTTAAAGCTTCAATTGGTGGGGCAACACTGTCTTTCTCCAATACATAGGCTTTGATCTGTGATTGGATTTCCCGAATTCTTTCCTCCCTCTCCTTTTGAAAATAATTATAGCGGAGCATTTTTTTGAACCAGCTTTCCTGTGGATGTAAGGAATCAGTCTGATAGTGTTTCAGACGTGAATCTGACTTAAAATCTGAGCTTAGAAGTTCTGTAAAGACAGACAACATTTTGACAGTTGCCTGAGTATCCATAATGTATTTCGATATCGGAAACATCCGGTCAATGGTCATTCCTCCACAAAAACAGAAGACTTTTGATTGGACAAAATAGTGGTTCGGATCAGCCATTTTGATAATCATTGAAAGGAAAGATCCTATCGAATATCCGAATAGATCCAGGCTTGCTTCCGGAGCAATGCTTTTAATTTTACCGGATTTAATACTTTTTACAACTTCAGTAACATCAGAATAGGTTTGGAGCCCGGACCAGAATATCCTTTGAGGGTGGGCTTCCAACCGGGAGCTTATTGCTGCATTTACATAAGAAAAATTCATGTTTTCCGGATACTTTTTCTTTCTGAAACTGACTACTTCCATCATGTGATGGCGGTCGCTCCAGATAGGCTCCGCACGGTTCATATGAAAAGCGATAGGGAACAGTATAATGGCTTTTTTTGTTCTTTGGGCCAACTCATAAGCCCATGGCAAGTATTTATCCCATTTCTTCTCGTTCAGCCCGTGAAAAAAGAATATGCATCCTTCAGCTCTTTCAATATCGGCTTTTTTTAAGATGTAGTATTCAAATTTTTTATTGCATTCAATATCAAAATCTTTGATGTCTACTGTGGGATGATTGTAAATGAGATAACCTTTTTGGTTGATTTCCAAAGGTTGCTTATGTTTGCCGCAGTGTTGATGTTCCGAGCCATAGAGAAGATCAGAAACCTTGGATTCAAAAGAAATTGATTCAATGATTACATTCAGTTCCTTTATTTCAATCCTTTCTTTTCCGGAATCAAAATGACTCTTCAAAACTTCATACAATTCATAATATTCCATAACAGGAGGATTGAGGGGTTCATAATTAAACTATCAAGTTAGGAAATTATTGTTGTAATCTCTTGGTTTTGAGTAACTAAATATATTCCTGACATAAAGAAATAAATAAAATCCGGAATAATGAGCCTTAAATCGAAACTTTATTGTTATCTTTTAATGTCTTAATTATCTGTAATCAATTCTGTTAGACTCAGTGTCTTCAAGCTGTTTCACAATAGATTCAGGAATTTCATCACTGTCAATCGGAAAACTGATGGAATCCGAGATAAAGTTTTTTCTATCTGCTTTTCTGAAAATTTCAAACAGGGCAATAGGCTCCTGATTAAAACTTATACAAGTACTTATAAAGTGGATTTCGTGGAGTTTATAGTCAGGGTTCTTAAGTTTTTCTTTACTATCTTTTATTCTTGAAATAAAATGTCTCTGACGTATAAAAGTATTACTGTTCATGATGATAAAGATATAATCCGAATAGGCTGTTACTTTTCCAAAATATTTATGATGATCTCCACCGCTTCTTTCAATAAAATATTCTCCGCTTGTTTCCGACTTATAAATCTCCATAGCAGACCGCCATATACGGTTTTCTTTTGCCATCAAAGGATTATCAGGCAGATTTCTGTTATAAGAATACCAACACCCCACAAGATGGTCTAAAAGATTTGTATTCAGATTAACATTATTCATATCAATTCTCAGATCATTAAAATTAAATGCTTCTGTATTGGAATTAATAAAATCTATATAATTCGAATAGCCCAGAACTCTGACAATAAGACTCAGTTTGGCAAGGTTTGGTCTGCTCAGATTGGCATTTTCATTTTGTCTGTATTTCTTTAGCTTATTAATAATCAGATGTTCATACAGGTAATTTATACCCAGAAGGTCTGGCTTTTTTTTAATTTCTTTCTCAGAATGATCATTGATTATCAGATCGTTAATTTCGCTGCTTATATAAGACCATTCCGTTTTAGTGACATCTTCCCAATGGTTCTTCTTTAAAAACTGCCGGCTTAAAAAATTCATTAACTTCTCAAGATGCAAAATATCTTCTTTTTTCATGATGGCTTTTATGAGACTAATTTAAGATTTTTATAAAACCTAAAAAGATTTTTGAAAGACTTTTATATTGTTAAATCCATTGATATTTGAATAGAAAACAAAATGTAGAACAATGGAAACAAAAATGATACTAAAAGATGAGTCCCTTTGGGCCAGAATACAGGAATTTTCTCTGGATGCTCCCGGCATTGATTTTCCATTCTCGAAAAAGTTGGCAAAAGAAGAAAGCTGGAGCCTTGATTTTACAAGAAAAGCAATAGAAGAATATAAAAAGTTCATTTATCTCTGCTGTATTCTTCCCAATGGAGCTTCTCCAAGCAGAATAGTGGATAAAGTCTGGCATATGCATCTGATCTATACCCGGAATTATTGGGAAGAATTCTGCCCTCATATTCTAAGAAGGCCACTTCACCATCATCCTTCTAAAGGAGGTGCTGCAGAGAAAGAAAAACATCAGAGATGGTTTGAAGATACATTGACAAGCTACCGAAAAGTATTTCAGCAGGAAGCTCCTGAAGAAATATGGAAAGAATTAAAGGAAAAATCTAAAACGCAGTTCTGGATAAAAAAGATAATTTACTTTGCCTTGGGTTTTGTTTTGCTGATGCTGTTCTCATGCACAGAAGGAAAAAAATTTACGGGTTTACTCGTAACAGGAGTGGTATTTGCAATTATTTTCATTCTGGGAACGGTTGTATCCATCCTCGGAGATCGTGAGATATCAGATCCGAATAAAAAGAACAATCAGAATAATGATGGAAGTGGTTGCAGTGGATCAAGCTGTAGCGGAGGAGGGGGCTGTGGAGGAGGCTGCGGTGGTTGTGGGGGCTGTGGAGGATAAAAATTATTGGTTATGAAAAAGGTCATCATTCACTCAGTTCCTGTTTCCATAAGCTTTATGTGGCTTTGGACAGTATGTCAGACATTAAATCCTATTACGCTTAAAGGCCCCGATTTTCTAAAGTTCTACCTCTTACTGGTTTTTGGTTTCTATGCTTCAGTTTTTATGCTCAATTCCTTTAAAGGAAAAGTATCAGAAGTGACTCTTTATTTTGCCGGCTTTATTTTTTTATTGGGAATCATAAAGCTGATCAGAGGAATCGTATTGGGAAAACCTATTGGATTCCTGGCTATGATTTTAATGTCAGAATGTATTGTTACAGTGATCTTTATGTTAAGTCATATTAATGAAAAGATAAAGTAAAATGCTTCTGTAAAAAACAAACCCGAAACAAATGTTCCGGGTTTTATTATGCATTGTTGATATTAAATATCTTTCTTTTTATTGGTTGGTTTGTGGGGCATATTTTCTGATTATAACCGAAGTCAGAATTACCAGAATTATCTGTTTAGTAAGTATAACAACTTAAAAAACGTTACAGAAAAATTTAAAACTATTTTTTTAAATCATCCGTAACCCAAAAATCCGGACCTCTCGTCTTTACGAAATCACCCCGCTGCCGGTAAGCTCTTCATCAATATACCACGAAGCGAACTGACCTTCAGCAATAGCAGACTGAAGCTCGTCAAACTCAATATAAAAGGCATTTTCAAACTGATATAAAGTTGCTTTCTGCAAAGGCTGTCTGTATCGGAATCTGGCCATTACTTCCATAGATTCGCCATTCTGAAGTCTCATGTCCTCACGTACCCAGTGCAGTTCTGAATTATCAATTTTCAGGGCTTTTTTGTGTAATCCGGGGAAATGGCTTCCTTCTCCTACGAAAAGGATATTGTTTTCCATGTCTCTCGAGATGATAAAACAGCTTTCTTTGTGTCCGCCTATTCCAAGTCCTTTGCTTTGTCCGATCGTAAAAAACTGAGCTCCCTGATGTTTTCCAATAACTTTTCCGTCAGATTTTCTATAATTGATTTTTCTGGATAAATACTCAAGCTCTTCTTCTTTAGATGAAAATTCAGGTTTTTCTTCTGAAAAAAGAGGAGAATCTTTGAAAATTTCTACAATTTCCCCTTCATTAGGTTTTAACTGTTGCTGTAAAAATTGCGGAAGACTTACTTTTCCGATAAAACACAACCCCTGAGAGTCTTTTTTATCGGCTGTTACCAACCCGATTTCTTTTGCAATCTCCCTTACCTGGGGTTTGGTAAGTTCCCCAATTGGAAATAATGCCTTGGAAAGTTGATCCTGGCTCAGCTGACACAGGAAATAAGATTGATCTTTATTGTTATCTTTCCCTGCTAACAGATGGAAAATTTCTTTCCCGTTTTCATCAAAAGTAGAGTTGACTCTGGCATAATGTCCGGTTGCTACCTTATCAGCACCTAAAGACATTGCAGTCTTCATAAAAACATCAAATTTTACCTCTCTGTTACACAAAACATCAGGATTCGGAGTTCTGCCTTTCTCATATTCAGCAAACATATAATCTACAATACGTTCCTTATAAAGTTCACTCATATCAATCACCTGAAAGGGGATTCCTAATTTTTGTGCAACCATTAAGGCATCATTGCTATCCTCTATCCACGGACATTCATCTTCTAAGGTTACGGAAGCATCATTCCAGTTTCTCATAAACAAAGCCACTACTTCATGACCTTGCTGTTGCAGCAGATATGCTGTAACACTAGAGTCTACACCTCCTGAGAGGCCTACTACTATTTTCATTTATTTCAATTTTACGAAACTCTTAACGGGAGTTCTTAGTTTGACGCTGCAAAAATACAATTAATAAATTCGTAAAAAAACCATAATTTTAAACATTGATAAAAACGATATCAGTATAAAAATGTAACTAAACAGGGTTTCATACTGATAAGTCAAATGAAAGGTAATACTTAAAAATAAATACATATGAAAAAGTTTATTATCCCCGTGATGCTGATGTTTTCAGGATCAGTCTTTTCCCAGGTTTCGGTAGGCACATCAGGGCAGGAGAACAATAAATGGACTTTTGGGGGAGGTATCGGTTTAGGATTCGGAAGTAATAGTGCATTTTATCTGCAGGCTTCACCAAGGGTCGGATACAGGCTTACTAATGATCTTGAGGGAGGTGTGGTAGGAAGTGTCTCCTGGCAAACATCCGACTATTATAGATCCACCATGTTCGGTGTAGGGCCATTTATGAATTACTATTTTGCAAGGTCATTCTATTTAGGGGCTAATCTTCAGCATTATTTTATCAATTATAAAGATAAATATTACGACTATAAATTCAATAAAGAAGAAACAGCTCTCTATCTGGGCGGAGGATATATGCAAAGAATCGGAAATAATTCTTTCATGCAGATTGGTGTAATGTATAACGTATTATGGAAAGAAGATTCAAGCATATTTTCAAGCGGGCTGATTCCAAATATCGGATTTGTAGTAGGCCTATAAGATATTGATCAGGATAAAGATCAAAAAAAAAGCATCGAATTTCCCGATGCTTTTTTATGTAAAGTTGAATGTTTTATGATTGAGAAGACTTTTCAGCGGCTGATTTTTTAGGCTTTGAGGTTTTGCCGGCCAATCCGTCTTTTGCTTCATTAAGATCAAGAACTACAGTTTCACCTTCATTTAATTGCTTGTTTACCAGCATTTCGGCCAGTAAATCTTCAATATATTTCTGGATCGCCCGTTTTAATGGTCTTGCACCGAAGTCTTTATCCCATCCTTTTTCAGAAATAAAGTCTTTTGCTTCTTCAGTTAATTCCACTTTATAGCCTAGTTTTTCAAGTCTGCCATAAAGTTTGTTCAGTTCAAGATCAATGATCTTTTTAATGTCATTCTGCTCAAGAGAGTTGAAGATAATAATGTCATCAATTCTGTTCAGGAATTCAGGAGCAAATGCCTTTTTAAGAGCATTTTCAATAGTACTTCTGGCTCTTGTATCTGAACTTGACTTTTTAGCAGATGTTCCGAACCCTACACCGTCTCCGAAGTCTTTAAGATCTCTGGTTCCGATATTGGAGGTAAGGATAATAATCGTGTTTCTAAAGTCAATTTTTCGTCCCAGGCTGTCTGTAACATGTCCTTCATCAAGAATCTGCAGCAGAATATTGAATACATCAGGATGAGCCTTTTCAATCTCATCCAAAAGAACGACAGCATAAGGCTTTCTTCGTACGGCTTCAGTTAATTGACCCCCTTCTTCATATCCAACATATCCCGGAGGCGCACCTACTAATCTCGACACTGCAAATTTTTCCATGTATTCACTCATGTCAATTCTGATCAGTGCTTCATCGGAATCAAATAATTCTCTGGCCATTACTTTTGCAAGCTCAGTCTTACCAACCCCGGTAGTACCCAGGAATATAAAAGTTCCGATAGGGCGGTTCGGGTCTTTAAGGCCTGCTCTGTTTCTCTGAATAGCTTTTACTACTTTCTTCACAGCATCTTCCTGACCGATTACTTTTCCGTTCAGTTTTCCGTCCATCTGGGCAAGTTTATCAAGCTCATTTTTACCTACTTTGGTTACCGGAACGCCACTCATCATTGAAACAACTTCAGCTACATTTTCCTCTGTGACAGTTTCTTTCTTCTCTTTTACATCCTTATCCCATTTCTCCTGTGCTGCATTCAGTTCCATCTGAAGACGTTCTTCTTCATCTTTAAGCTTTCTTGCTTCAAGGTAATCCTGAGCTTTTACAGCTTTCTGTTTCAGTTCTTTAATTTCTTCAATTTTCTTTTCGAAATCAATAATCTCAGTCGGAACTTTCATGTTCTTGATATAAACACGGGATCCGGCTTCGTCCATAGCGTCTATCGCTTTATCCGGTAAGAAACGGTCCGTAATATATCTTGATGTCAAATTGACACAGGCTGCAATGGCTTCAGGAGTATAAATTACATTGTGATGTTCTTCATACTTGTCCTTGATCTGGTTGAGGATCTGGATAGTTTCATCAATGGAAGTAGGTTCTACCATTACTTTCTGGAATCTTCTTTCCAGAGCACCATCTTTTTCAATATACTGACGGTACTCATCCAGAGTAGTTGCTCCGATGCATTGAATTTCACCTCTTGCCAAAGCTGGTTTGAACATGTTTGATGCATCTAAACTTCCTGTTGAACTTCCTGCCCCTACAATCGTATGGAGCTCATCAATAAACAGGATGACATCTCTGTTCTTTTCCAGTTCGGTCATAATGGCCTTCATTCTTTCTTCAAACTGGCCACGGTACTTGGTTCCTGCAACTAAACTTGCCAGATCCAGGGTAATAACCCGTTTTCCATACAGAACTCTGGATACTTTTTTCTGTTGAATTCTTAATGCCAGCCCCTCTGCAATTGCTGATTTTCCAACTCCGGGTTCTCCTATAAGGAGCGGGTTGTTTTTCTTTCTTCGTGAAAGAATCTGAGAAACCCTCTCAATTTCTTTTTCACGACCAATTACAGGGTCTAATTTTCCATCTCTTGCCAAAGAAGTCAGGTCTCTACCAAAATTATCCAGGGTTGGTGTTTTACTTTTGGCAGAACCTAAATTTCCTGCAGGCTTTCTCATCTGCTCAAATTCCTCTCTTTCATCATCGTCATCATAAGCACTCATCTGTGGTGCCTGTCCGGAATTTTTAAGCATAGTCTGATACTCTCTTGAAACACCTTCATAATCGATGTCATAAGCGCCTAGAATATTTGAAGTAGGGTCCTCATATTTATAAAGAATGCCTAAAAGCAGGTGAACGGTATTAATTTCATTGCTTTTGTATTGTCTGCATTCTAACTCTGCACGTTTTATAGCATGATCTGCCATTTTAGTGAAAGAAATATTAGTAACCTCCTCAGAAATAGGATTAAGACTTGCTGTATTTAGAGTTTCAATTTTTCTTCTGATTTGTGTTAAATCCGCATTAAGGTTTTGAAGGATTTCTTTTGCAGAGTTTTCCGTTTTTATAATACCTAAAAGTAGATGTTCTGTATTAAGAAATTCACTTTTCAGCCTTTTAGCTTCGCTTTTGCTTTGTTTGAACACCTGGCTCAAACCTTGTGAAAACTTATAATCCATAATATATCTCATTAGAATAAAGGCAACGTTGCCATTTATTCATTATCTAAATTACAAATATTTTACCAAAAATCAATTAATGACTTTATGGCAGAAAAAATTTTATTATCTTATTGAAAATGATTAAGTTTGTTGTCCTTAAAAATTCCCCATGAATCCTGAAATTACTACATATATTGGATATTCTGCCTCAGTTTTTATTGTATTGAGTTTCATACTGAAAGATGTAAGAAAAATTAGAATAGTCAATATGATTGGCTGTATCTGCTTTGTTATTTATGGTATCTTCAATGGAATGCTCTGGCCGGTGATTATTCCGAACGGGCTTATTTGTTTTATTCAGATCTACCATTTACTGACAGGAAAGAAAGGGTAATGAGAAAAAAAATCATTATATCTGCCTTCAGTAATTTATATACCGATCAGCGTATAGAAAAAGTGTGCAGGACCTTGCATGAAAATGGTTATCAGATAGACTTGATAGGAAATAACTGGAATGGAGCCGAAAAAATGGAACGTCCTTATTCTTTTTCCAGAATTTCCCTTTCTTCTAAAACTTTAAAAACTGCTTATTTTGAATTTAACTGGAAATTGTATCATGAGCTGAAAAACAAAGCGGATCAGTATACCATTCTGCATGCTAATGATATTGATGCATTAGTTCCTAATTACCTTATCTCCAGGAAATTAAATATTCCTCTTATTTTTGACAGCCATGAGATCTTTTCAGAAATGCCTGCCATTCAGGGCAAAATGTCTCAAAAACTATGGAGATACGTTGAAAAAACGATTATTCCTAAGCTTACTTATATGATCACTGCCAGCAACAGTTACGCGCAATGGTTTCAGAATAAATATAAAATAATGCCGGTGGTTGTACAGAATGCTCCCCGAAGATTAAATTTTAATATTGAAATCCCTGAGAATCATCCTAAAATCATTTTATATCAGGGGGCGGTTAATCCGTTCCGTGGAATTGACAAAGTGATTCTGGCCATGCGTTATTTGGATCATGTAGTTCTGAAAATTGCCGGAGATGGCCCCAGGAAGCAGGAATATGAAAACCTTGTTATAAATGAAAACCTTCAGCATAAGGTACAATTTCTTGGAAAGCTAAACCCTGAAGATCTCAGGAATATGACCTTGTCGGCGGATTGTGGTATGAGTATCGAAGAAAATGAGGGAGAAAGCTATTTCTATTCACTTCCGAATAAAGTTTTGGACTGTATACAGGCACGGGTCCCTTTAATTTTGTCTGACTTTCCTGAAATGCAGAATATTAAAAAGAGGTTTGATGTGGGAGAAATAATAAAAAATCATACTCCTGAAGCCATAGCAGAGGCGATTAAAACGGTCTTAAATAATGGCAGACTGAGTTATCAGGCTGAGCTTGAAAAAGCATCAGAGATTCTCTGCTGGGAAAACGAAGAAAAAAAATTGCTGGATATCTTTCAAAAAGCAGCCCAATAAAAAATAGCTATTGTTTATAGTCTTTATATCAATCTATGATAATCCATCGTAAAAATACAGTAATTTAATAATTTCATTGATTTCTTAATTGAAAACTGTTAATACCTTTTGTTGAGATATTAAAAATTGAATAAAAAAAATAAAAGTTTAAAATTAATTATCTTTGCACAAAGAAATTTTTTTAAGATGACCATTAAGGAAAAACAGCAGGAAATAATTGACGAATTTGCATTTCTTGACGATTGGGAGCAGAAATATGAGTATATCATAGATCTTGGAAAAGAATTAAAAGGGCTTCCTGAAGACAAGAAGACAGAAGAAAACCTTATTAAAGGCTGTCAGAGTAAAGTGTGGATTGATGCTGAGTTTAAAGATGGAAAGCTTTTCTTTAATGCAGATTCAGACGGGATTTTGCCCAAAGGTATTGTTTCTCTTTTAGTAAGTATATATAGCGGTCACTCTACCCAGGAAATCCTGGACTCTGATTTTGAATTTATCTCAGAAATAGGACTGCAGGAATTTCTTTCTCCGTCAAGAGCCAACGGATTGATGGCTATGACCAAACAAATTAAATTTTATGCAGTTGCATATCAACTGAAATCATAACTGTGACCAGAATTTTAGCATATCGTTTTTCTGCATTTGGAGACGTTGCCATGACAGTTCCTGTTTTCAGGGAATTTCTGGAACAAAATCCGGATGTTGAGATCGTCATGGTTTCCAGGAAAAATTTTGAACCATTATTTGCAGGAATTCCAAATGTTACGTTCAAAGGAATTGACCTGGATGATTATAAAGGGTTTTTTGGTTTAAGAAGGCTTGCCAATGAGCTGATCAGGGAATTTAATCCTGACTTTATTGCAAATCTTCATGATGTGATCCGGACTAAGGTTTTAGACAAAATTTATGTAAGAAAAGGCTTGAAGGTCTTTAAAATAGATAAAGGAAAGGAAGAAAAAGAAAACCTCACAAATGTCTGGAACCTCAATAAAGTTCAGCTTAAAAAAACAGATGAACGTTATGCAGACGTGTTCAGGGCAATGGGGTTTAAGGTAGAGCTTTCTCAAAAATTGAGACCACAGCCGGGACCTAAGTCAGGAATTGGCTTTGCTCCTTTTGCACAGCATAAAGGGAAAATGCTTCCTTTGGAAAAATCTTTTGAACTGGCGAGGGTACTGGCGAATAAACATACGATTTATTTTTTTGGAGGAGGAAAAAAGGAAACAGAAACTCTTGAAAACTGGGAAGCGAAGATTCCAAATACAAAAAGTCTCTCAGGTAAATTAAGTCTTACAGAAGAGCTTGAGAAGATCGGACAACTGGAATTAATGATTTCTATGGACTCTGCAAATATGCATCTTGCCAGCCTTGTGGGAACAAGATGTATTTCTATCTGGGGAGCGACCCATCCGTATGCCGGATTCTTGGGGTTTGGACAAAGCGAAGATGATGTAATACAAGTGAAAGACCTTACCTGCAGGCCATGTTCGGTCTTTGGAGATAAAGAATGTTACAGGGGAGACTGGGCTTGTCTGGAGGAATTTGATATTCAAAAAGTCATTGCGAAAATCTGATTAATGGAGCTTTCAATCTGTATTCCGGTATTTAACTTTGATGTTAGTGATTTGGTTCATGACCTTAATAAAGAAATAAAGGATAATAATATTGATGCTGAAATTATCCTGATTGATGATGCTTCTGATTACTCATTTATACAAGTCAATAAATTACTTCAGGATAAAGTTCAAACACTGGTTTTTCTTGACAAAAATATAGGACGTTCCAAAATCCGTAATCTCTTCCTGAAGTACTCACACGGAAAATACCTTTTGTTTTTAGATTGTGATGTCAAAATTGACAATAAAAACTTTCTTTATAATTACATGTCTGTAATAAGAAAAGAACCAGATATAGGATTAATATACGGAAATTTTAAAATTTCCGATCAGGAAAAAACTTCTCTTAGAAACAGATATTCTTTGGAAAGAGAGATTTTTACAGGCAATCGAACGACAAACTTTTCAGTTTTTAAAACTGTAAATTTTGTGATCAGGAAGGATATTTTTGAGAAATTTCCCTTTAATGAAGAGCTGACACAATATGGATACGAGGACTTCATCTTTGCAAAACTTCTTGAACAGAATAGAGTAACCTTTCTGGCGATTAATAATCCTGTTATTCATTTTGACTGTACCAGCAACGAAGTGTTTCTGCAAAAAACAGAGATAAGTATCGACTCTTTATTAATGCTCTCAAAAAGCCCGCAAAACAGAGAGTTTATTAAAGGAATAAAAGTTTACAGGGCCGCTGCTGTATTAAAACAATTAAGGCTGGCTTCTGTCTTTCTCTTTTTCTATAATATATTTGAAAAAAGAATAAAACGTAACCTGACTTCCGGGAATCCCAACATCCGTTTTTTTGATTTATATAAACTGGCATTGCTGATCGGGAAAATAAATAGTTCAGATGAATAAAAGAAAAGGATTACGATGATCAGACATTAAAACAAAAAAATCTCCCAATTTCTTGAGAGATTTCTGTGGGTCCTGAGGGATTCGAACCCCCGACCCTCTGGGTGTAAACCAGATGCTCTGAACCAACTGAGCTAAGAACCCGAATTTTTTTTAAAGGTTTCGTTTCCTTTTTTGTGGGTCCTGAGGGATTCGAACCCCCGACCCTCTGGGTGTAAACCAGATGCTCTGAACCAACTGAGCTAAGAACCCTCTATACTTGTTTCCTCGTTTAGAGTGGTGCAAATATACAACTTATTCATGAATCTCCAAATTTTTTTCCAAAAAATCTCCCACTACAAAATTGCTTCCGCCAATAAAGATCATTTCATTATTTGTACATCGCTCTTTTGCAGATAGATATGCTTCCTGCACTGAGTTGAAAATTTTATAAATAATTTTTGCTTCCTGAAGCAGGTTTTCATAATCTTTAGGATCTCTCCCTCTGTTGATGGAAGGTTTCGCAAAATAAAATTCTGAATTTGCCGGAAGTAGGGTCATGACTTCATCTATTTTTTTATCATTTACAAAACCTAAAATGATATGCTTATGTTTGTCAATTGAGTTTAATTGTTTAAAAACATACTCCAGGCCGGCCTGGTTATGTGCAGTGTCACATATGGTAAGCGGGTTTTTTGAAAATTCAAACCATCGGCCGATAAATCCTGTATTCTGATGCA
Organism: Chryseobacterium flavum; assembly: GCF_003385595.1. GTDB lineage: Bacteria > Bacteroidota > Bacteroidia > Flavobacteriales > Weeksellaceae > Chryseobacterium > Chryseobacterium flavum. The sequence goes on from NZ_QNUE01000012.1 coordinate 42,170, forward strand.
CACTCAGTAACCCTTCTTTTAGGTCTTTATCTGAAATCACAACATTTAATTTTCTTAATTCTTCAACCATGGCCAGTACCACACGGATATTCTTCTGCTGATAATTTCCTTTCAAATCCGATGAAAGATCAGAATTCAAAAGGGAGGCATCTGTAAACGGAGCGTTTAACGTTAATGCTTTTTCCCGGATGATTCTTTTTACAACTTCATTTTCATCTCCTGAAATAACCGGAGTATTGTGTTTAATAATGCCGGATTTTTCATTTGCAATCTCTTCAATGGTGTTACCCAGGATATTCTGGTGATCAAGCTGAACATTAGTGATGGCAGTAAGCATAGGATGTATAATATTGGTAGAATCCAGCCGTCCTCCCAATCCAACCTCAATTATAGCAAAATCTACCTGTTGTTGATAGAAATATTCAAAAGCCATGATCGTAGTGAATTCAAAAAAAGAAGGACGTATATCCTCTGGCAGTTTTTTTAGTTTACTGATGAAATCAAATACAAATTGCTTATTACAATTCTTTCCGTTTACTTTAATCCGTTCAGTAAAATCAATAAGGTGGGGAGAATTATATAATCCGGTTTTATAACCCGCTTCCTGAAGCACAGAGGCAAGCATATTGCTTGAAGAACCCTTTCCGTTGGTTCCTCCGATATGAATGCATCTTATCTTTTCCTGTGGATTTCCAAAAAAAGCACAAAGTTTGGTAATATTATCAAGTCCTGGTTTGTAAGCTTTCTGTCCATCTACCTGATAGTTGGGCATTTGTATAAAAAGCCAGTCAATAGCTTCCTGGTATTGTTTGTGTGTCATACTGCAAAATTCCCAAAAGTTTTATTAAAATGAAACAATAATTTTTTGAATCTGTAACTTTTTTATATTTGATTCGTCTAATATGGAAAAATCTTAATATGAAATCGCTGTGATTTATAAGTTACCGTACTGATGAAGATAACACGATTCCATATGACCATTAAAAACAAAATAAACATATACATATGAAAAAAGTTTGGATCATCGTTTTTGGATTAGGTTATCTGGGTTTAAGCGCTCAGAAGAAATGGTCCTTAAAAGAATGTGTAAACTATGCAGTGGAGCATAATCTTCAGGTTATCCAAAATCAGTATAACAAACAAAATCAGGAATATAATCTTAAAGCAGCCAAAAAAGAATATTTGCCTTCTGTATCGGGGAGTATGATAAATGGGGTAAGTTTCGGGCAGGGGTCATTAGGAGCCGGAAGTTTTAGAAACGATAGATTCAATAACAGTATTGGTCTGAGTACCGATATTTTGCTCTATAACAATGGAAGATTAGAGAAGAATGTAAGAAAAGCCCAGTTTGATGTAGAAGCAAGTCAATATGACATTGAAACCATTAAAAATGATATTTCTCTTCAGATTGCTCAGCAGTATCTTACCGCCTTGTTGAATAAAGAGATCGTTAAAATCTCTCAGAGTGCTGTGGATAATGCCCAGAAACAGTTTGACAGGGCTAAAATCACGACTCAGGTTGGAACAACCGCACAGACGGTTTTGGCAGAGGCTGAAGCAGCGCTGGCAAGAGAAAAACAAAATCTTAAAACAGCAGAAGTAAACGTTGGACGTGCCTTGTTTGCTATCGCTCAGCTTTTACAACTGTCAGATTATAAGGGTTTTGATGTGGAAGACGTAAATGTTCCGGAAAAACTTGATTTACAGCTTAATTCTGTGGATGAAGTGCTTACAACAGCGTATGAAATACAACCTCAGATCAAAGCTGCTGAAAGCAGGATAAGATCTGCCGAAGCACAAACTGAGGTAACCAAAACAGCATTCTGGCCTACATTAACAGCCAGCGCGGGTCTGAATACTTTCTATAACAGGCAGTTTGATCCTATGCCAGGTACGGTGCAGGGAACTTTTTTTGAACAATATAAAGATCAGTTCGGACAAAATGTGGGGCTATCCCTTAATATTCCTATTTTTAACAAAGGGAAAACAAAATTACAGGTTGAACAGTCTAAAATAAACGAAAGTATTGCCAAAAATGCGTTGGAACAGCAGAAGCAGACAGTAAGACAGAATGTACAGAAAGCTCAGTTTGATGCTGATGCCAATTATGAAACCTATCTGGCCGCAGTAGAAGCAGAAAAAAGCTCTAAACTGGCTCTTGATTTTGCGGATAAAAGTTATGCTGCAGGACGATCCACGATCTATGATGTAAATGTTGCGAGAAATAATTATGCGAATGCACAGGGATCAGTAGCACAGGCAAAATATAATTACCTTTTTAGTCTTAAACTATTGAACTTCTATGCAGGAATTCCATTAAGTTTGTAAAATGCCAATTCAAGCACTAGAAAAATATTTACCACAAAACACGCTTAAATATTTAAGAGTCTGGTTTTCAGATTATTTTATACATATAAAAGTAACAAGAAATAGAAATTCCAAACTGGGAGATTATAGAAAGCTTCCGGACAATTCTCATGAAATTACTGTAAATTCAACGCTTACACCACAGCTTTTTTTCTTTGTACTGACTCATGAATTAGCACATTTAATTGCATTTGAAAAGTACGGGCGAAGAATTTCTCCCCATGGAAATGAGTGGAAAGAAACTTTCAGGAATATGCTCCTTGAAAGTCTGGAAGTCTATGATGAGGACCTGAAACCTGTTATCATAAAGTTTTCAAAGTCACCAAAGGCAAACTTTATGGCCAGCCCTGATCTTGTGAGGTATTTCCATACTGAAAAACAAGACGATAGATTGCTGTTTATTGAAGAACTTCAAAAAGGGGAGTTCTTTATCTATCGCAACGAAAAGTATTTATTAGAAGGTCTGGTTAAAAAAAACTATCTTTGTAAAAACCTGGCTACAGGAAGGAAGTACTCTTTCAAGCCTTTAGCAAGGGTAGAAAAATGTAGCTAAGAATGTTAAAGTCAGATAGATACTGTGTGATAATGGCAGGAGGAATCGGTAGCCGGTTCTGGCCAATGAGTACACAGAAATTTCCAAAACAATTTCAGGATATTTTAGGAGTTGGACGTACCATGATTCAGCAGACTTATGACAGAATCAGTAAAATAATTCCTAAAGAACAGATATTTGTGATTACGAATAAGGAATATGTTGCTCTATCTCAGCAACAGCTTCCTGAGATTCCTGAGGGGAATATTGTGGGTGAGCCGTTAATGAAAAATACAGCAGCCTGTAATCTGTATATGGCTAATAAAATTGCTGAAATAAATCCGGATGCTACGATGATAGTGCTTCCGGCAGATCACCTGATTCTCAAGGAAGATGTCTTTTTAGAGAAAGTGGAGCTGGCCTTCGATCTTGCTTCAAAACATGATTATCTTGTTACCCTAGGAATTACCCCGACAAGACCTGATACAGGATACGGATATATTCAGTTTGTAGAAAAAAAAGGATCAGACTATTTCAAAGTAAAAACTTTTACAGAAAAACCAATTTTGGAAATTGCCCAGAGTTTCCTGGAAAGCGGCGATTTTCTCTGGAATGCAGGAATATTTATCTGGAACATAAAGAGTATTCAACAGGCTTTTGAACTGTATCTTCCTGAAATGGTGCAGCATTTCATGTCTTGTGAATATAACTCTGAGAATGAGAACAACTGTATTGAAATTATTTACCCGAAAGTTCAGAAAATCTCTATAGATAATGGAATTCTGGAAAAGGCAAAAAATGTTTACGTAATTCCTTCCGATCTCGGATGGAGTGATTTGGGAACCTGGACATCAGTTTATGAAAATACAGAAAAAGATCAGAATGGAAATGCTGTAAAGCTAAAACATTTGCTGGCCTATAATGCAAAAGGTAATATTATCCGTCTGAAAAATAATAACAAAGCCGTAATTATTGACGGGCTTGAAAATTATATTGTTGTGGACACAGACAAGGCCCTTCTGATTTGCCCGCGCGATAATGACCAACTGATCAAAGATTATGTTCTTGATTTGAAGAACTTCAAAAAAGGAGAGAAGTTTATGTAAAAAATTGGTATATTTCTGCTGATTTTTTAATTATGATACAATTACTTATCACCCGATTTACAGTTTTAGTACTTATACTTTCCAGCTTCCTGGGATATACTCAGGAAAAGAAGAAGTTTTCAAGTATTCCCAACATTTTACAGCAGATTGATCCGGATCATAAAATAGATTCATGGGTATTGGTCTATAACAGCTACGGAAAAGGGGAAGAGATAAAAACTTCAGGAAAGGTAAATTATACGCCTCAGTTTTCCGGGTTCAATCTATTTCCTACGGAGGACAGTTTTTATTATATTGCTTATTCTTCTGGTGGAAATGTGGGTTACGTAACCAATACTGAAGATTTAAAAAAGTTTGTAGGCAAAATAAATAATGCTCAGGAGGCAGCGGTAATTTTGGCTGCAGAAGGGTATATGGTAGATGAAGAGTTTAAGGACCTTGCAGGTAATTATCATGAAGATCAGTCAAATTATTATTTAGATTTGGGAAAACTGACTTCCAGAGAGTGTCCGTATCAGAAAACTCATTACACCATAACTGTAAATAAGTCTACAGGAGAAATAGCTCATGTAAAGGACAATGGGACTTATATTGAGCTTTATAATAAAAAATGTGCTAATAACCCACGTCTTTTAAAGATTGAGAAAAAAGAAGAACCAAAAGATGAGCCTAAAAAAACAAATAAACGGAGGTAATAGTTACGAAACAGAGCGATTACTAATCCGTCCTATATCCCCGGAAGACGGTGAACTTATATTTAAGCTTTATAACAGCCCGAAATTCATTCAATATATCGGTGACCGTAATATTAAAACAATTGCTGATGCGGAAGAATATATTAAAAGCAGATTCCTTCCTCAATTTGAAAGACTTGGTTTTGGGAATTATCTTGTTATGACCAAAGATGGGAATGAAAAGATTGGTGGAGTAGGAATCTTTGAGAGGGAAGGGTTGGATATTGTAGATATAGGATACTCCCTGCTGGAAGAATTTGAAGGTAAAGGATATGCTTATGAAGCGGCTGAAAAAGTAAAATCTATAGGAATGGACGAGTTTGGGCTGACAAAAATATCTGCAATTATCTCGAAAGATAATTTGTCTTCCCAGAAACTGATAGAGAAATTAGGATTGAAGTTTCAAAAATATATCACGCTTCCCGGAGAAGATGAAGAGCTGAAATATTACGAAACTGAATAGAATGGATATTTAATTATAAAAAAGCCGCCAATAACTAAATCAAGTGTTATTAGTGGCTTTTTATCTTATCCCTCCAGGATCTGTTCTGCAGCAGTTTTTGAAGTTACCTTTTCAATAACCCTTGTACAGATTCCGTTTTCATCAAAAATAAAGGTTGTTCTTACAATTCCCATATATGTTTTTCCAAACGTCTTTTTTTCCTGCCATACGCCAAACTTCTCAATGATATCATGGGTTTCATCAGCGATGAGGTCATAAGGGAACGCAAATTTGCTATGGAAGTTTTTCTGTTTTTTTACAGAGTCCCCGCTTATTCCCAATAACTGAAATCCGGCTTTTTTAAGCTTGGCGTAATTATCACTAAGGTTACAGGCTTCCACAGTACAGGTTGGAGTATTGGCTTGCGGGTAAAAGAAAACCACCAGTTTTTTTCCAATTAATTTTGATGAGTTTACTGATTTTCCATCTTGATTTAATCCTTCAAATTCAGGTAATTTGTCTCCAACTTTCAGCATAATAATTTAATTTTGTTCAAATTTAAGGGTTACATGACAAAAAAGCAAAGAGCTGAGCTCGTTCAGAGAGAACTGGATAAATTATATCCTACCACACCGATACCGTTAGATCATACAGATCCCTATACCTTAATGGTTGCTGTAGCACTTTCAGCACAGACCACTGATAAAAAAGTAAATGAAGTTACCCCAAATCTTTTTGAGGTTGCCGGAACACCACAAAGAATGGCTAAACTGGAAGAATACCAGATTAAAGAGCTCATTAAAGAAATAGGATTATCCAATACCAAAGCCAAAAACCTGAAAAGAATGGCAGAACTTTTATTGGAAAGGCATAACGGGGTAGTTCCTCAGACTTATGAAGAATTAGAAGCTCTTCCGGGAGTAGGGCATAAGACTGCTTCAGTAGTAATGAGCCAGGGATTCGGATTTCCTGCTTTCCCCGTTGACACCCATATTCACCGCCTGATGACTCAATGGAAACTTACATCAGGTAAAAATGTGGTTGAAACAGAACGTGACGCTAAAAAACTATTTCCGGAAGAAGTCTGGAACAAGCTTCATCTTCAGATTATTTTTTATGGCAGAGAATATTCTCCGGCAAGAGGAAAAGGAGATAAGGATTTTATTACTAAAATGCTATTTGAGAAATAAGTCGTTTTTGACATGCACAAAATTTCCTGACTCAAGGGAATTCTGTGCATAAAAGATTTACAGGTCTAATAGCCTTCTGTGATAGTTAATCTGTCCCAAATGATAATCGAGATGAGCAATCAGATGAATCAGAAAATAATCTGTGGTCATTCCGCTCTCAAAAACAACAACTGGATATTCTTTTTTCAGATCCTCTTCAGATAACTGAGAAAGAGTCGAATCGATCATAGTAGCCGTGGCCTCAATTTTTGCGGTTAGTTCAGCCTGTGGAATATTTTTCAGAGAAAATTCGAGGTCACGCTGTCTTACATATCCGGTATTTCCGAGGTGTGTTCCTATGAAATGATTGAGGTTTCCTACCAGATGCAGGCACAGATTGCCCGCTGAATTAGTAATGTTTTTATCCGTCTTCCAGATATTTTCTTCATTTTGATAGGCTTCTATCTCTGTTTTTAGCTTGTTCAGATCTCTGTTATATAAAGATTTAAGACTTTCGATAATCATTGTTTTTCAAATAAAATTATAAAATAATACCCAATATGCAGACAAACCCCGACAAAAAGAGGAAAGTGTCAACATATTTATGATTTCATAAGGTGCAAATTTAGACATAAAAAGCTATAAATCGGACATCAAGAGCCAAAGTTCACGCTCGAAATCGTACCCCTTTATTATGCAGACAAAAGGGAGACAATAAAAAGGCTGAAATGGCAGTGTTTGACTTATAACCGACTGATATTGTCTACCCTGCAAACCGCTCATTTTTAGAGGTTGAATTTAATTTTACAGCAATAAAAATGAAGCGTATGAGAAGTACATTCAAAGGCCTTTTCTTTCTGAAAAGAGACAAACAGAAAAAAGATGGAAGTGTACCTGTATATTGCAGGATTACTATTGACGGAAAAGAAGCCCGTTTTGGAATGAAGAAAAACATTGACCCCAAACTCTGGAACGTCAAAGAAGGAAAAGCAACCGGAAAAAGTGCAGAATCTTCCGAAGTCAATGCGCTGCTTGAAAAAACAAAAGCAGGAATTCACAAAATTTATAGGGATATTCAGGAACGGGAAAATGCAGTTTCCGCCGAGAAAGTAAAAAATATTTTCTTGGGAATAGATAGTAAACAATATATGCTGCTGAAAGCATTTGACGAGCATGTTGAGGAAAATTTAATCTAATAGGCAAAAGAATTGTGAAATCCACCTATAATAGATATTACTATCTTCGGGTTAGGCTATCGGAATTCTTTACCGAAAAATATCATCTTTCGGATATTCCGCTTCGGGAAATAAACTATCAGTTTATCCGTGATTTTGAAATGTATTTGCTGATAGTTCGTGGAAACAAGCAAAGTACCATTGCCCAATATTTAATAAATGTGAAGAAAATAGTTGAGCTGGCTTATAAGAACGAATGGATTTTCTGGAATCCGTTTGTCATTATAAGATAGAAGACGAAAAATCCGAACGAGGCTATCTGACACAAAGAGAAGTTGAAATTTTAATGAATTGGAAACTGGATAAAAAGTTGGAACAGACAAGAGATGTTTTCATTTTTTGTTGCTTTTCCGGTTTATCCTACATTGACACCTTTAAATTAACCAAAGAGCAATTAATTTATCTATTGACGGACAGCAGTGGATTATGGGAAAACGGGAGAAAACCGATATGGATTATTTTATTCCGATAATGGAAATACCGAAGAAAATTCTGCAGTGCGAAAGCGAAGAGTAAAAGTGGGATTAGTTTTTTCATTTTTGTTTCCAAGTTTTATAATCTAATTTATCAAAGGTTTTAATTTTTTTTGATTTCGTTTTATTAATACTGATAATTGTACTTATAGAATCATTGGTCAAAGCATAATATTTTTTGTGGTCTTCTCCATACATCCACCAACCGCCTGAACCGCTATTCATTTTTGTTGCTTCAAAAGTGAAGACAGAACTTTCTTTGGGAATTTCATAACCGTTTTCTGTTACTATCGAATATAGATTCCCGAAGAAAGAGGTAAAAACAAATACGCATATAAAAACGGACAGGGCTAAAAGCAATAGTATTTTTTTCATTTTGTTTTTTAATTTATTATCCATAACAGCCAAAATTAATGCTCAACATTTTTCCGTCTTTCGATTTGCCGATTACAATAGCAGTTTTGTCTTTCAGCAAAATATTTTTGTGCTTCAGCATATCCAATGCTGTTAATTCCTTACAGTCTTTGGTTGCAATTTCGGTATAGAGTTCGATGATATAAGTTCTTATTTTAGGATTTTGTTCACGATAACTCTTTCATCAACGTTTTTGTATTGGATTTCCACAAAATCAAGGTCAACATAAACAATTTCGTTTTTTCATAAATGTTTTTTGCGTAAGCATTTATTTCCTCCACATCTTCTCCCAAAATAATTTCTTCATTCTCAATTGGTTCATCATATTTGGAAGGATGGATTTTATCGTTTTTTACGGTTTGTTGTGGTTCGTTTTTCGTTGCTTTTTTCGTTTTGTTTTCACAAGACTGCAATACAAAAGCAAGGAGTAAAAGTGTGGTTAGGTTTTCATTTATTTAAAGTTCTTTTTCTTCATTTGTTTCGTTCAATGAATTTTAAATTCCATATGCCTTTTAACAAATAATTACAATAACGTTTATTCTTGATAGCAAATATACTTTTTATCATAAAATTATTAATTTCTGGAATTGAAAAAGGTACTGTGTTTAGCAGCACCTTTTGATTTTATTGTGTATTATTTTTGTTTTTTAGCCCAAAGTTCCATTTTTCTGTTCAGGACTTCTAATGGAAGACAGCCCTGGCTTAGCACTTCATCATGGAAACTGGCCAGATTAAATTTCTTACCAAGTTCTTTCTGGTATTTTTCTCTCAATTCACGGATTCTTAAAGATCCGATTTTGTATCCCAAAGCCTGTCCTGGCATTGCCATATATCTTTCCACTTCAGCAGTAGCTGATCCTTCATCGTAGGAAATATTACTTAAAAAATATCTGATAGCTTCCTCCCGGCTCATCTTTCCGGTATGAAGACCTGTATCTATTACCAGCCTTACTGCTCTGAGCATCTGATCACTTAAATATCCCATCTTTTGATATGGATCCGTATACAACCCGAATTCGGGACCTAATGTCTCGCAGTAATGTGCCCATCCTTCACCGTAAGCACCAAACCATCCGAATCTCATGAACTTAGGAAGATTTAGGTTTTCCTGTTGCAGGGAAACCTGATAATGATGTCCAGGAATAGCCTCATGGAGAAATAAAGATTCCATTCCAGATGTTACATTGAACTTGGATGGATCAGGTAAGGGAACATAGAAAATTCCGGGTCTTTTTCCATCAGGAGTACCGGGAATATATTCTGCACTTGCACTTGCCTCCCTGAATTTCTCTGTCTGCCTTATTTCAAACTTTGTTTTTGGAGTAACATTAAACATTGTTTTTAGCTTTGGAGTTATTTTAGCTAAAATTCCGTTGAACCCATTTAAAACCTCTTTAGATGTTTTATAAGGCATTGCTTTTTGGTCTGTTTTTACGAAAGTGATAAACTCTTCCAGGGTTCCGGTAAATCCAACCTGTTGTTTCACCTTTTCCATTTCATTTCGAAGCATAGCAACTTGTTGCTGCCCGATTTTATTTATCTCTTCCGGAGACTTTTTTGTAGTGGTCCAGCTTTTTACATAATAGCCGTAAATTTCATTTCCATTAGGAAGGCTGTTATATCCGTCAGTATCTCTTGCCTTTGGAAGATATTCCTTTTCTAAGAAGGCTCCCATTTTAGTATAAGCAGGAATAATCTTTTGGATAATAGCATCTTTATAAAGTGCTGAAAATTTATCTTTCTGGGCTTGTGTGAAATCTTTAGGGAAATTTTTAACAGGACCATAAAAGATATTTTTTTCCATATCGGAAGTGATGATTTCCTGAGCTTCCATTTGAGGAATCATTTTAGCCACCAGCTTTTTAGGCAGGACAATTTTATTATTGATTCCTTCCCGGAAATTTTCCGTTGCAGCATTCATCCATTCCGGAAACTTTTCCATTCTTTTCAGCCAGTCATTATAATCTTTTTCGGTTTTGAAGGGCTGGCTTCCCTGTCCGCTCCCATATAAAGGAAAAGTCAAAGGAAGTCCCCCAAACTGAGTGAATGGAATATATTCAGGATGATAGGCGTAGGCTTCAATCTTATCTTTTAAAGTATAGTCCAGAACATCATAGATAACCTTTTTTTCATCAGAAAGGTTTTTATAATCTACATTCTCAAGCTGTTTTTGCACTGAATTATAAAACGTAATCTCACCTGAAATAAAATCTTTATCAATATTAATAGGAAGCTGATCATTGTATCTTGTATCCCCCTGAGAGGTAGCATCTAAAGGGTATAATTTAAGATACTGTTCATAGTAGTTGGAGGCGATGGAATCCAGATTGGAAGGCGTAACCTTTGTAAGAGGAGAATCAGACTTTCTGCACGAGACAAGACTGACAATTAATCCTAACCCTAAAATACTTTTTGATAAAATGTTTTTCATTTCCAGAATCTTTATGAAAACAAAAGTAAGTATTATTGGGAGATCCCGGCTCATATTCTGTCTTGATTTTAAAAAATTATTTTCAAAATCCTTTTAACTTTAAATCAATTTTTTATCTTTGTCTAAAACGTTTAACAATCATATTATTACAGTTCTTTTTTAAGGAAAAATGAAAGGGATTTTAAAAATTTACCATCCGGACGAGACTTTAAAATACAATATCAGAAATACTTATTGTAAAGCAGTCTACAGTAACCAACAGCACTTTTTAGAGGTTGAAATTATAACGGATGACAGTTTGGATCATGTTGACGATGATTCTTTACAGTACAACTTTCCACAGCTTTCACTAGAAGTTTTTGATTTCCCTATTGATTCGGCGGAAATAGAAGGCAAAACCATCAAAATCAATGATTCTGATGAGGAAACCTACACAGAAGTAGACCTTTTCGATGATGAAGATGCTTATATCTATGATAATGAGCTCCTTTTTGAAAAAAACGAGGAAGGAGAGCTTCAGGTAATCTGGAAAGGGACCATTGATGATTTCTATACAGGATCAGATACCCCGATTCCTTTCAGATTAAAATGCGAATTCAAACAGGATGATATTGAGGTAGACGAAGATTAGTCGGCCTGTAATTTTTTATATTGATTTCTTTTCAAAATTTCTTTTGGAAAGAAATTTGCTGTTTATATTTCATAACAAAATTTTAAGTTGTTTTTAAGCAATTTTTAAGAGTTCAATTCATAATATTCTACTACATTTGTCGTTGAAACTTTAATAAAATTCACATTTAATGCTGTTAACGGAACTTTCTCAGATTTTATTTGCACAAATCACTACACCTGCAGTTGCTACAGACAATTTAGAGTTCTCATTTTGGAAGATCATGTTCCACGGAGGAGCTTTTGCTAAAATAGTGATGGTCACCGTATTACTGTTAGGGGTATTTTCTCTATACTTGTTTTTTGAAAGATTTTTCTTTATCAAAAGGCTGACTTCAAAAACAGATTCCAACTTCATGAACAATATCGAAGACTTCATCAAGGCCGGAAAAATAGAGGCTGCAGCAGATTATTGCAAAACCCAAAACTCTCCGGAAGGAAGAATTTTAGAAAAAGGAATTTCAAGATTGGGGCGCCCTGTTTCTGATATTGTAAGTGCTATGGAAGCACAGGCACAGGTAGAAGTAGCCAATATGGAGAAAAACCTGAACCTTTTGGCTGTAGTGCCAAGTATTGCACCGATGCTGGGGCTTTTAGGTACGGTAATCGGGATGATTATTGCTTTCTTTAATTTGTCTCATGCAACAGGATCATTCTCCCCCAAAACACTTTCAGAAGGCATTTATACCGCTTTAGGACAGACTGCTGTAGGTTTGGCTGTGGCAATTCCTGCGAACTTCTGTTATAATATCCTTCTTACCAGGATTGATAAATTTGTACTGAAGGCTCAGAATATGTCAGGAGAATTTTTAGACCTTATCAATAAACCTTTATAAGCTTTCTTACGATGAAAATTCAAAGAAGAAATAAAGCGAATCCGGAATTCAGTTTAGCAGCGATGACAGACGTTATCCTGCTGATGCTGATCTTCTTTATGGTAACTTCTTCTGCAGCCAACCAAAGCGCAATAGACGTTAACCTGCCAAAAACCGGGGCCGTTGAAGATAATATACCCAATCCTTTGACCGTAAGCATTAAGCCGGACGGATCTTTTTTTGTAGATGATAATCCGGTAAGCAGAGGAGAATTAGAGAAGATCATCGTGGATAAACTGGCTAGTCAGACAAATAAGTCTTTCACAATCAGGGCGGATGAAAATACATTGCATAAAGATGTTGTTTTTGTTATGGAAATCGCTGAGAAGTATAAATTTAACATTGCCATCGCAACAGTTAAAGATAAATAACCCTTTAAGATTCCGGAAGGAGATTCTGTTTTAAGATGAAAAGCTATACAGCAAATAGAAACGAAGAAAATAAAGACAGGATAAAAAGCGCTCTGCTTTCTGTTCTTATCTGGGCTGCCATTTTGCTTTTTGTATTTTTATATAAGCTAAAACCCGAGCTGGATAAAGAACCTGAGGTCATTACAACAATGCTTGTCAATTTTGGTGACAACAGAAACGGAAGTGGTATTGAAGAGCCTGCAGATCAGCCTGGTAGCCTTGCTGCTGCTGAAGAGATTACTCCTGAGCCTGCAGAAACTCCGGTACCCGAGACAAAAACGGTTGTGAAGCCTGAGCCTGCTCCGGAGGCTGAAAAATCTGAAGCCAAAGAAAAAATAATATCGGGAAATAATACAAAAACAACCGTTCCTAAAAAAGAAGAATCAAGAAAAGCAGATAAAAAAGAAGCAACCAGTACGACTGCTTCAAAAAATACTAAAAAAGCAGGATCTACTACTGCAAATTCTAAAACAGGAAGTGGTGATGGTAAAGGAAATGCTGCAATCGGGAATCTGATCAGAGGAAGAGGGACAAAAGCAGGAAGCCAGGGAACTGGAACCGGAATAGGAAATGCCGGTGATCCTTTAGGAGGCGATGGAAATGGAGACAGTAAAGTAGGAATAGACAGGAAACTGATAGGATATATTCCCGGAACAATGGGAAGAGGAGGAGCACAGCCATCCCACAGCTGCACAGCAAGCGGATCGATTACCGTTGCCTATACTGTTGATAAAGCCGGAAATGTTGTCTCGGCAAGAAGAGCAGGTGGAGTTTCAGATCCTTGTATCTCTTCTACCTCTGTAGCATGGGTAAAAAAATACGTAAAAGCTGAAAAAGCCAATACTTCTTCTACCGGAACCTATAAGATTACATTCTAAAATACAAAAGCACTTTATTCAAGTGCTTTTTTTAATTCATTTATTCTGTTGATTACCGGAAGGGCAAAAATTCCGCTGGTCTGAAGATACAGCTCGTAGAATGTCTTTGCTTTATCCTGAAAATCTCTGTTGTGATCATGTTTGCTGTTAAAATAGAAAAGGTTTCCAAGCATTTCATAATAATCTTTATGATCTCTTTCCTGTCTTTCATTGACCAGGGCAATCATTTCTTGTTTTGTCATTGAAGAAACCTCTGTGAAGCTCATCTTGAAAATATCCCTCATCAAAGTATCAAAATCAAGTTCTTTCTGCATTAAGCTTTCTTCCGGTTTGTCCAGGATAAGCTTCTCAAGTGCCTGGGTTAACTGGCGGATGAGCCTTAGTGTAAATTCTTTATCGGTGATCATAAATTGTTTTAAAGTTTGGGTTTATATTAAATTTGGTTGCAAGCTGCTTGGGAATAAGCTCAATTTAAGCAAAGAACAAATATGCTAAAGCAATTGATGTGATAATACCCACTAAATCGGCCAGAAGCATCGCAATTACGGTATATCTGGTGTTCTTTACAGCTACGGCCCCGAAGTAAACTGCAATTACGTAAAATGTCGTATCTGAGCTTCCCTGCAAAACTGCGGCTAATTTTCCCTGAAAACTGTCTGCGCCAAATGTTGTCATGGTATCTACCATCATTCCTCTTGCTCCTGAACCAGATAAAGGTTTGATCAAAGCTGTTGGAAGTCCGTCCACAAATCTTGGGTCAAGACTTGCAATATTGGCCACCCATTTCATTCCGTCAATGATGACATCAAAAACTCCTGAAGTCCTTAATAACGAAATAGCAATGAGCATTCCAACGAGGTAAGGAATAATTTTTACACATGTTGTGAAGCCTTCTTTTGCCCCTTCAATAAAAGCATCAAAGACGTTGATTTTTTTATAGACAGCCCCAAGTACAATAGCCAGGAAAATAAAGAGAATGAGACCATTACTTAACACTTTGCTGAAATCGTCAAGTTCATCTTTACTCAATTGTACAAGATAAAGAACAAGTAAAGCTATAACAGCTGAAATTCCGCCAACATATGCAATGACTACCGGACGCAGCAAATTGATCTTCTGGTATAGAGAAACAATAATCATAGCGGCAAGAGTTGCTGCAAATGTTGCGATCATACATGGCAGGAAGATATCAGTAGGGGTTTTGGATCCCATTGAAGCCCTGATGGCAATGATAGAAACGGGAATTAAGGTCATTCCTCCGGCGTGAAGGCAGAGGAACATGATCTGCGAATTGCTGGCAGTGTCTTTATTTGGATTTAGTGTCTGGAGACTTTCCATAGCTTTTAATCCAAAAGGCGTAGCAGCATTGTCCAGTCCAAGGAGGTTGGCGCTGAAATTCATCAGCATATGCCCGAATGCCGGGTGGTTTTTGGGAATGTCGGGGAATAATTTCGAGAAGAAAGGCTGGATAAAACGGCTTAAAAGATTAATACCACCTGCCTTCTCAGCAATACTCATAAACCCCATAAACAGGGTCATAATGCCAATAAGTCCTAAGCATATCTTTACTGCTGTTTCTGAGGTTCCTATTACGCCGTCTGCTTCCTGGACACGATATACACTTACATTCTGTTTTAAGGAATCTGTTTTATAATGAATTCTGTTATCCGTAAAGTCATTTTTCCTCATCAGGCTGTCTCTGATAACAGGAGAGAGTTTGTTTATTGGCTGGGATGCAATCTGCACTGTATCTCCGCCTTTTCCTACGACCATATCATTGAATATAGTCTTGTAGTTACCTGATGAGATGTATTTTATACTTGCAATGGTAATGGCAATAATAATAAAAGCCGACCAAATTCTGCTGAGGACCATCTGATTGAATTAATTGTTTAAACTTATCAAAAATACTTTAAACCACAAAGCCGCAAAAGAATTAAACATGAAGTTTGTGAATTCGTATTTTTTACAGCATTTTATTCAGCTGATTATGTGTTGCGGATGTTATTGATTAACACCTTTATGACAAAGTGTGTTACTATTCTTCCAGGTATACAAGATGTCCTTCAAAATTGTCATCCAAATTCTTCAGGACTTTAGCGTTTTCCATTTTTTTTACCAGCCCGTCAATGAAAAAGCTTTTTTCAAAAAACTGACGATGGATACCGGGTAAAAGTTCCATGAAATAATCCATTCCTATTTTGTTATTATGAAGGTCCATTTTAGTTTCCAGAGGATTATTGGGGAAAAGTTCTTCGTGCAGGTCAGTCATTCTTTTACAAAAATCCAATGCTTTTTGAGGCGAAGAAACCTTACAGCAATACATCATTATAAAACAGCACCATAAAGCATGCCTGAATGCATTTCCTATACCGTTATTGGAAGCTGTCTGAGGATATTTTCTCTGTGCAATCGTGAAGGCTTGCACGGTAGCATGAAAACTTAATAAAGAAAACAGAGGGTGGGGAAGAACGAGTGATAAAAGACGCATTATCTTTTTAAAACTCATGCTCCTGATTGTATTGAAAAATATCTTGAAAGTCCTCATAAATAAAAATCTCTCCCTAATTAGAGAGAGACTGTATTGTTTTTGTTACAGTTATTATGCTTTTACAGCTAATAAATTAACTGTTTTGGCAACAGTATCCTGAATTTCAGTTCTTTTTACAATGAAATCTACAAATCCTTTTTCCTGTAGGAATTCTGATGTCTGGAATCCTTCCGGAAGATCTCTTCCGATAGTTTCACGGATTACTCTTGGCCCGGCAAACCCGATCAGCGCTCCCGGCTCAGCCATAATGATATCAGCTGTCATTGCAAATGAGGCAGTAATTCCTCCAAAAGTAGGGTCACAAAGGTATGCTATATATAAAAGTCCTGCTTCTGATAGCTGAGCTAGCTTAGCCTGTACTTTAGCCAGCTGCATCAGAGAATAGGTTGCCTCCTGCATTCTTGCTCCTCCCGACTGACAGATAATCATATATGGAAGTTTGTGCTCAATACAGTAATCTACAGCTCTTCTGATCTTTTCTCCCATTACAGAACCTAAAGAGCCACCGATAAAAGCAAAATCCATACATGAAACAACCATTTCAGTCCCTTTTACGGTTCCTACTGCATTTCTGATGGAGTCCGTAAGCTTTGTCTTCGCTTTTACTTCTTTTAGACGGTCCTTATAAGGCTTTGTATCTTTAAAATTCAAGATATCAATACTTTCTACATTGGCATCCAGTTCGGTGAATTTACCGCCGTCAAAAAGGATGTCAAAAAATTCTGCACTTCCTATTCTTACATGAAATCCGTCTTCAGGAGAAACATAATTATTTCTCTTTAGTTCATCATGTTCCACAACTTTTCCGGATGGAGTCTGATGCCACAGGCCTTTGGGAACGTCCTTTTTTTCATCAGTAGAGGTGGTAATGTTTTTTGCTTTTCTTTTAAACCAGTCGAATGCCATTTTATATTAGTATTAATGTATAAATGTAAAATGTATAAATGTAAAGGTACTCGTAAGAATCCCTTTACATTTATACAGATACAATTCTTATTTTAAAGTATTTACGTTATTTAAATCTTCAAATGCTTTCACCAATCTTGCAGAGAAGGTTTCCTCACCTTTTCTTACCCAAACTCTTGGATCATAGAATTTTTTGTTCGGTTTTTCTTCTCCTTCAGGGTTTCCGATCTGAGCTCTTAAATATTCAATATTGTTTATCATATAATCTCTGATTCCTTCTGTATATGCAAACTGAAGGTCAGTATCGATATTCATTTTAATTACTCCGTAATCAATAGCTTCTCTGATCTCTTCTAAAGTAGACCCTGAACCTCCGTGGAATACAAAGTTGATTGGCTTTGCAGCTGTTCCGAATTTCTCCTGAACATATTTCTGAGAATTGTCAAGGATTTTTGGAGTAAGAACTACGTTTCCTGGTTTGTAAACTCCGTGTACATTACCAAAAGCAGCCGCAATTGTGAAGTTATCAGAAATAGCTTTTAATTTTTCATACGTATAAGCTACATCTTCAGGCTGAGTATATAATTTAGAATTATCAACGTCTGAGTTGTCAACACCGTCTTCTTCACCACCGGTAACTCCGATTTCTACCTCAAGAGTCATCTGCAGCTTAGCCATTCTTTCGAAATATTTAGCGGAAATTTCAAGATTTTCTTCTAAAGATTCTTCAGAAAGATCTAACATGTGAGATGAATAAAGAGATTTTCCTGTCTGCTTGAAGAATTCCTCATTTGCATCCATCAGTCCGTCAATCCATGGAAGCAATTTCTTTGCACAGTGGTCTGTATGTAAAATTACAGTAGCCCCGTAAGCTTCAGCAAGAGTGTGAATATGTTTAGCTCCTGCAATAGCTCCTAAGATTGCAGACTTTTGTCCGTCATTGCTTAATCCTTTTCCTGCATTGAAAGCAGCTCCGCCATTTGAAAACTGAATAATTACAGGAGAGTTTAATTTCGCTGCAGTTTCCATCGTAGCGTTTACGTTGCTTGATCCAATTACGTTTACTGCAGGTAATGCAAATTTGTTTTCTTTAGCATACTGAAAAATATCAGTAACTAACTGACCTGTGGCAACTCCTGCCGGAAAAATTCTGCTCATGTTTTACTTTTTATTATAAATTTTATTAGGTGTTTTTGTTCCTGTAAAGGTAATCATTTTTAGGGAATTGCTAATTTCTTTTATCCCTTCCCCAAAGAAGCTTCTGGCGAATGGTTTCATAGAAGCTTAAATTATTCGGCTGTACCAGCAGAAGCTGAAAAGAAGCCTTTTTAATGATAATTTCTTTATCTGTTTCTATGTGTATCAGCCGGGAGTCTAATGAAAGGGAGTATTGAGGGACACGGCTTTCCACTTTAAATTTTATTTCTACTTTATCATTTACAACTAAAGGTCTTACATTCAGGTTGTGAGGTGCAATCGGAGTGATGACAAAGTTTTCGTTATTCGGAGAAATGATCGGCCCTCCGCAGCTTAGAGAGTAGGCTGTAGAACCTGTGGGGGTAGAAATAATGACACCATCTCCCCAAAAAACATTCAGGAATTCGTTATTGATGTAAGAATCTACTGTGATCATTGATGTGGTTTCTTTCCGGGAAACTGTAACATCATTCAAGGCATAAGGAAAGGACCCTTCCAGATCAGGTGAAACAACTTCTATTACTGAACGCCTGCTTGTTTTTACATCTCCTTTCAAAATAGAATCAAGCTCTTTAAATGCTTCTTCTTTGGTAAAAAAAGCAAGAAACCCAAGCCTTCCCGTATTTACCCCTACTACGGGGATTTCCAGATCTTCAATAAATGTCAGGGAGTTTACGATGGTTCCGTCTCCTCCAAAAGTGAAAAAAAGATCCACTTCCTTGTCCAAAAGGTCCTGTTTATTATTAAATGTTTCAAAAATCTTGGAAAATTGAAGTGCTTCAGCCATCTCATCATAAAGAACGGATTTTACCCCTCTGCTTTCCAGCTCAGAGATAAACTTGCTTAAATATAAAAAAGTATCAAGATCTTTTTTCTGAGAATATATGGCTGCCTTCATGTTATATTTCTATGAATTTTTGGAAAAAACCAAATCGGTCTTTAAAGAGATCGGTTTTCTCATCAGAATAGAATTTTTCAACAATTCTATAGTCATACCGATCAAAAGTTGAATCTATTGAGGCCAGATTTTCATTGCTGATTTTTATGGTAATATGGATTACCTCATCCGTCATAAAACTTATAAATCCGCCATAGAATTTGGAGTTATTACTTTCTACAATATTAGCAATCTCTGTCATTGAATATTTTCTGGCAGGAGTTTCTATGGTAAGTATAGCGCCTGATTCTGAAAATAACGGATAGCGGGAAAAGTCCTGAAAAATATCCTCACAGGTAATATAACCGAGATATTTTTCATTTTTATTGATCACCGGAATAACATTGGAGCTGAACGTATGAAAAAGACGAATACTGTCCATTACATTACTGTCTTCCAGAATAGCAAAACGTTCGATCTGGTGTTCAAGGTCCTTCAGCGTACCCCCGTCTTCTTCATAAAGAAAATCCTGGGCAATTGCTCCGTAAAAGTGGTGGGATTTTTTTATGAAAATATGGGAATATCCAAAATCCTCTAACATGTCTCTTGCTGACTCTATTGAATCAGACAAGCTAAAACACGGGAAGTCTTTTGAGATATAGTCCTTGATAAACATTGTGCTAATTTATAAAAAATTAAATGAAACTTTTTCTGAAAAGGAGACTTTTTTTAAGATTGATCAAAAAAAGTGCCGGCATAATTTGTTTGTAAAGAAAAAAAAAGTACCTTTGTCGCCTTTCATTTTTACTTTTTATTAGATTTATTTCAAACTGCACTGTCTATTTAAGGACATATGCAGTTTTTTTATTTTAGAGCTTTCGCAAATTCCCACATCACAATTCCACCGCATACACTTACGTTTAGGGAATGTTTTGTACCAAGCTGGGGAACCTCTAAAAAAACATCAATATTAGGGAGTGCTTCATCACTGATTCCTTCAACCTCATTTCCAAGGATCAACACATATTTCTTTGATCGGTCAATGGTAAAATCAGTAAGGAGCCGGCTATCGGTTGTCTGCTCGATTCCTATAATTTCATAATCTTTACTTTTCAGATCAGCAATAGCAGTATTAATGTCTTTTTCATGGACCCAATCCACACTTTCCGTTGCTCCCAGTGCAGCCTTATGGATTTCACGGTGAGGAGGCTGGGGAGTAATACCGCAAAGAATAATTTTTTCAACGAGGAAAGCATCTGCAGTTCTGAATGCAGCTCCTACATTATGCATGCTTCTTAAGTTGTCTAAAATGATAACCAACGGGATTTTTTCAGTTTTCTTAAATGTTTCTACATCTATCCTGTTCAGTTCTTCCAGTTTTAGTTTCTGTACCAATTGTATTATTTTGTTGAGATTAATTTTCCGTCTTTATAGACCTCTGTTTTTTCAATGCTTCCGTCTTCACGATAATAAACACGGTTTCCGTTGCGTTTATCGTTTGTCAACTCTGTTTCTCTTTCTAACTTTCCGGACTTGTAAAAGGTTTTCCATTTTCCGGTAGCAAGACCGTTTTCATAGTAGCCGATTTGTTTTATTGACTTTCCATCTTCATGGAACAGTTTTGTTTCTCCGTGAAGCTTGGCAAATTTATAATGGGAAATTTCTTCTATTTTTCCGGAAGGATAATAAAACGTTCCTGTGAAACTGTTGTCATATATATTTTTTTCCCCATTTGTAAACTCTTCTTTGGATGTCAGATCTCCGTTTTTATTATAGTAAGACCATTCTTTTACCTTAAAGTCTTTTTTAAACGTTCCCTGAGCACTTATTTTTCCGTTATCATGATAAAAAACAGCGTCACCTTCTTTTTTACCTTTTTTCCATTCAACCACATTTTTTATCTGCCCGTTATCATAAAATTCTTTACAGGTTCCTTCCTGTAATCCGTCCTTAAAACCACAGGGCTTTTGTGCAGACACCATAACAGAAGCAGAAAATAAGAATAAAAAAATGGAGTTCATGGCTATTTTATTTCAAAAATAGTAAAATAGTTATATTTGATTCAAAAATATACTATGAAAAAATTATTCAGTTTATGCATGTTAATGTTTGTTATGATGGGTTTAAGGGCCCAGAATACGTATTATCCACAAGCTTTTTTTGACAAAAAATTAGCAAGGGATATGCTTGGATTCGGAAACTCGACCATTGAAGGTGTAGCATCTACCAAGCAGAAAAATAATTGGGGAATCAAACCATTACTGGGACAGAAACATTATGCTCCTAAAGGGACTGTTGTTATGCTTTTTCCTGTAACTCCTTATTTTGAAGAGTTTTACAATATGAGAAAGAAGTATGAAAATAAAAAAACAACGGTATATATGTCAGAGGAAGCATTTAAATACAGAGTAGAAGCATTAACAGATGATCACGGCAGATTTAAATTTGAAAAACTAAAGCCCGGAAAATATTATCTGGAAACCATTGTGAATTTTACAGCGACAGCAAGCTATCAGCAGCAGACGGGAACTACAGATACCTATAACGGTTTTGGAAACTATCTGTATTCTACTCCGATTTACAGCACATTTTTTTATGGTTATGATGCTGCCAACAGGGAAAGCAAATTTGTAGAAATAAAGCAGGACGGCGAATTAAAAGAAATCAGCCTTTAGTGTTTATTTTTTTATTTCTTGCTCATGATCTGGTGAACATTCTTTTCAATATTTTGTGCTAATGTTTCCATCGGAATATCATTTTCATCATTGTTAAAAGGGTCTTCTATTTCTTCAGCAATAAGTTCAAGGCTCATCAGTACATAATAAACAAAGACCGTAAGAGGAATCATGAAGAGCCCGATAGTAATAACATAAGCTATAGGAAGAGCAAAAACATACAGAATAATAAACTTTTTAATAAAGGAGGAATAAGAATAAGGAATCGGAGTGTTTTTAATTCTTTCGCACCCTCCGCAAACCTCCAGAAAACCTGAAAGCTGATTATCTAAGTAAAGAAGCTCCACTTCCGAGATTTTTGCTTCCTTTTTTAACTGGTTCAGCTTATGAGATAAGAGAATAACAATTTCACTTGGGCCATGGTTTTTTAATGATTTTTCAATTTCAGAATAATCCTCATCCAGAGCAAGCCTGGTAGATTCCCTGGAAAGGTGTTTGGCTAAAAAGTGAGGGAAAAATTTTAAGTATCTTGAGATCTGGTCTATATCCTGTTGATTATCCCCAAGAAGAGTGTTTATTTTTATAGCCATATTCCTGGTGTCATTTACCAGTTTTCCCCACAGTTTTCTGCCTTCCCACCAGCGGTCATAAGCTGTATTTGTCCTGAAAACAAGCAAGAGAGACAGAACAAATCCTAAAAGGGAATGAATCATTCCTACATTGCTGACACCTGATTTTGAGGTAAGGTGGAAATATTCAACCTCTAAGTACTGAATGCCCCAGGAATATAACCCAACAAGAATCATACTTGGAAAAAGAATTTTAAGAGTATCACTCTTGTGAAGGCTGAAAAGGATCTTAAGGAAATGTTTGGTGTTGTAGACTCTCATAAATTACTTGTTACCACAAATATAATTTTTTTCATGTAAATGCTGAACTGAGTCTTGGATTGAATAAAGTGAAGGACATTATATTTTGCAATTCAACGATCTCTTTTTAAAATTTTTTTAGATTTCAAAAAAACACTATTTTTATTTCGCATTAAATACCAAAATAATGATCCTCCAAAACGTAGATGCAGTTAGTGATATCAGTAAAGAAGACTTTCAAAAGAATTATTTTAAAAAACAAAAGCCTCTTTTGATCAAAAATTTTGCAAGCCGATGGGATGCTTTTGATAAATGGAATCTGGCCTATATCCGTGAAAAAGCAGGGGATCAGGAAGTTCCCTTATATGATAACAAGCCGGCTGATGCAGCAAAAAGTTCTGATGCTCCTGTTACTCATATGAAAATGAAGGAGTATATTGATACGATAAAAAGCAAACCTTCAGATCTTCGCATCTTCTTTTATATTATTACAGACAGGCTCCCGGAACTGCTGAAAAACTTTACCTATCCTGATTTGGGAATGAAGTTTTTTAAAAGGTTACCTACATTATTCTTCGGAGGAAGTGAAGCCCATGTTTTAATGCATTATGATGTGGATCTGGGAGATTTTATGCATATCCATTTTGAAGGGAAAAAGCGGATTTTATTATTCGACCAGAAACAGTCTGCTTTTTTATATAAAGTGCCTTTATCGGTTCATACGATTTATGAGCTGGATTATGAAAATCCTGATTATGAGAAATTTCCGGCTTTGAAATATGCCAGGGGATATGAGATTTTTATGGAGCATGGTGATGCTCTTTTTATTCCTGGTGCATTCTGGCATTTCAACCGGTATCTTGAGCCTGGCTTCTCTCTGTCATTAAGAGCCCTTCCCAATAAACCGAAAGTTTTTGCGAACATGCTGTATCACGTTTTTATTATGAGGTATACCGATAAGCTGTTACGCAAGTTATTTAAAGCTAAATGGGTAAATTACAAACAGAAGTGGGCATATGAAAAAAGCTCTGAAGCTCTGAAACAGTATTTAAAATCCAATAAGTAGTTGATTACCTGTTGATCAGTCCGAAAATTTTAGCATCCACAAATTTTCCTTTTTCAAAGAAGAAATCTCTGAGTATTCCTTCCGCCTGGAAATTTAAAGAAGTTAGGAGCTTTTCTGATGAAATGTTTGAAGGATCGATAAAGGCATCTACCCGATGGAGCCTCATTGTTTCAAATCCAAAGGTCAATACAGGGAGGAGTGCCTCCTTCATAAAAGATTGTCTCCAGAACAGAGGATTCAGCTCATATCCGACTTCAGCTTTGAAATGCTCCCTGTACCAGTTGTGATATCCACAGGTACCGATTACCTTTTTTGAAGATTTTAACTCCAGCGCCCATCTGTATCCTTTTCCCTTTTCAAACGAACTGTTGAAATGCCGGATGATCCGCCGGGCATCTTCTTCCGTTTTAAAAGTTTCAAGATCATAATATTCCATAACCTCATCCCTGGAAAAGTATTCGAACAGGTCTTGTGTGTCATTTAGGGTTAGCTGGCGCAAAATAAGTCTTTCAGTTTCTAAAACAGGAAATTTCATGAATGGTATTTTATGGTGAAAATACAATTAAATAATGATAAGGAAAAGTCTGCTCAAAGATTAACAGACAAACACTTCCGTAACCCTAATTTATTTTTTTAAATTTGGGGCTCATTTTTTACTATGGCAAAGACGAAGAAAGAAACCCCGCTAATGACTCAGTATAATACCATCAAGGCTAAGTATCCTGATGCTCTTTTACTTTTCAGGGTAGGGGACTTTTATGAAACTTTTGGGCAGGATGCCGTGAAAACATCACAAATACTGGGAATAGTGCTTACCAAAAGAAATAATGGAGAAGGAAGTACAGAACTGGCCGGATTCCCGCATCACTCAATAGATTCTTACTTACCCAAATTAGTAAGGGCCGGGATGAGGGTTGCGATATGTGACCAGTTGGAAGATCCGAAGATGGTAAAAGGAATTGTAAAAAGAGGGGTTACAGAACTGGTAACTCCTGGAGTAACGTTCAATGACCAGGTCCTGAATTCTAAAAAGAATAACTTCCTGCTTTCCTTACATAAAGAAAAAGAAAAGTATGGAATTGCTTTAGTGGACATTTCTACCGGTGAGTTTTTGGTAAGTGAAGGAAACCTTGATAAACTGGTGCATATTGTCAATACTTTTGATCCCAGTGAAATTATCTTTCAAAGAAGTGTACCGATCCCTGAGCAATTTAAAAATAAGAATGCTTTTAAACTTGAAGACTGGGCTTTCCAGTACAATTTTGCCTATGAAAAATTAACCGGGCATTTTAAAACCAGTTCATTAAAAGGATTTGGAGTAGAGAATCTTCCATTAGCTATTACTGCTGCAGGAGCTGTTTTTGCTTATCTTGTGGAAGATACCCATCATAACCTGCTGTCTCATATTACAAAGATCCAGATTATTCCACAGGAAGACTATCTGATGATGGATAATTTCACATTAAGAAATCTTGAAATTGTTTATCCAAGTAATCCTCAGGGAAAATCATTACTGGATATTATTGATAAGACATGTACTCCAATGGGAGGACGGCTGCTAAGAAGAAGAATTATTCTTCCTTTAAAATCAGTGGAAGAAATCACGAGAAGGCTTTCCCTGATCGACTTCCTGAATGAAAATGATCCTTTGAAGTATGAAATTTGCCAGCTGTTAAAATCAATTTCAGATTTAGACAGGTTAATGGGTAAACTGGCAGCTGAAAAAATTTCACCAAAAGAATTAGGGTATCTGCGTCAAAGTCTTATCAATATTCATAAGATAAAACAACTTCTTCATCCTCATGCAGAAGTTCTTGCGTGGCTGGAACCTTTATATGATCTGGAGGAATTGATAAAATTCCTGCATTGTAATCTTAATGAAGACCTTCCGGTAAGTATTGCCAAAGGAAATATAATCAGGGAAGGTGTTTCTGATGAGCTTGACAGGTTACGAAACCTTCAGAGTAAAGGACGTGGATTTCTTGATGAGATGTGTCAGAGGGAAATTGAAAGAACAGGAATTTCAAGCCTTAAAATAGATTTTAATAATGTTTTCGGATATTATATAGAAGTAAGGAATACCCATAAAGATAAAGTTCCTGATGATTGGGTAAGAAAACAGACCCTTGTAAATGCGGAAAGATATATTACAGAAGAGCTAAAAGAGTATGAAAACCAGATCCTGGGTGCTGAAGAGAAAATAAGTGTTCTCGAAAATGAACTTTACAGGAATGTATGCTCTGAAACCATGGTGTATATTGATCAGATTCAGGGGAACTCTACTATTATTGCACAGCTTGACGTGGCTGCAGGATTATCTGAACTTGCTGTTTCCGAAAGTTATACCAGACCTGTTTTGAATGATGGGTATGCGATCGATTTAAAAGAAGCCAGACACCCGATTATTGAAAATGCGCTGCCATTAGGAGAAAAATATATCCCGAATGATATCTTCCTGGATAAAGATTCGCAGCAGATTATTATGGTAACAGGACCTAACATGGCCGGTAAATCGGCAATTCTGCGTCAGACGGCTATTGTATGTCTTTTGGCTCAGATTGGAAGTTTTGTCCCTGCAAAACACGCAGAGATCGGGATGCTGGATAGAATCTTTACAAGGGTAGGAGCTACGGATAATATTTCTGCCGGAGAATCTACTTTCATGGTAGAAATGAATGAAGCCGCGAATATTCTTAATAACATTTCTGAAAGAAGCCTTATCCTTCTGGATGAAATAGGTCGCGGAACGTCTACTTATGATGGGGTTTCTATTGCCTGGGCTATAGCGGAATACCTTCATCAGCATCCTACACAGGCTAAAACCCTGTTTGCCACCCATTATCATGAGCTTAATGAGATGACTGTGAATTTTGAACGCGTAAAAAACTTCCATGTATCCATTCAGGAAAATAAAGGGAATATCATCTTTTTAAGAAAGCTGATTCCCGGAGGAAGTGAGCATAGTTTTGGTATCCATGTTGCGAAACTTGCAGGAATGCCTGCGAAAGTAGTAAGCAGAGCCAATGAGATTCTGAAAACTCTTGAAGCAAGCAGAACCCAGGGTGGAGGAACTTCTGAAAGTATTAAAAGAGTAACAGAAGAAAATATGCAGCTTTCCTTTTTCCAGCTTGATGACCCTGTTCTGGAAAATATACGGGAGGAGCTGACAAAGATAGATATCAATACATTAACACCTATTGAAGCTTTAATGAAGCTGAATGCCATAAAAAAAATGATTGGAGGATAATCCAATCATTTTTTATTAATCGAGTCCGGTCTAACAGCAATATCCGTCACTGCCTCTCGGTCCGATGATCAGAAAATGATCAACTCCTCTGAGTTTGCATGTCCCTTCTGCACAGGCAGCAGCACCTCCATTAATCTCCTTAAGCTCACTTTTGGTCAGCTTTCTTTTTTGAATGCTTAATGTTTTCATATTCTCTGGATTTGGTATTTATAATTAACAGCACGGGCCATCCTGAATTCCATAAACTCCATACAATTCCTCTCCGGTATTCGGATCTGTGCAACTTATTACTAATGGGCAAACAGGGCCTGCACCACTAATTTTTTTCAATTCTTCTTTGGTAAGTCTCTTTTTTTGAATGTCTGAATTTTTCATAATATTTGAATTTGGTATTGTTAAATAAATAACCGGAACTCCTAAAATTTGCTAACAGCAAACTCCTTTAGCACTGCAAGGTCTTATTGATATCTCACCATCAATATTACAAAAGCAGGTAGTGACACATACCGGCCCATTACCGCCGTTAATTTCTTTTAATTCTTTTTTGGTAAGTCTCCTTTTTTGAATGTTTGAATTTTTCATGATATTTTTAATTTGATTGTAAGCTAATATACAATTTTATTAATTAATTCTATTCATTGTGAATAAATTAGTCTTTTTCAAAATAAAAAAGAGAGCCTTAAGCTCTCCGGTTATTATAAATGGTTGTATTCGTAAGTTGAGACTTCAGTAGAACTGACTGTACTTCCTGTTTTGTCATAATATTTACGGATATCTTTTGTAGGATAACCACTGGTGTTATATTCGTAAATCGATTTGAATATTGTCCATTCAGTTCCTCCACTGTTGTATTGAATTACACTTTTATAATCTGATACATTGTGGGTTGACCCGTTTTCATTTTCCTGATCGATTATTTTTAAATAACCTGTTACATTTTTAAAAGGTGCATTTTTTGAATCATATACAATAGGCTGTAATGCACCTGTTCCCGTATCCATGCCTCCTGTTGAATTTGGGCTTGAAACCGTTTCTGTCCAGCTGTTAATGGATCCGTCTGAATTCAGAGTAGCATTTCTGGTATAGGTTTTTACCGTGTTGAATCCTGCTGTTGATAGAGTAACGACCATTTTTACCGTATTGGATGAAGGATAAGTATAGTTTATCTCAGTGGTTGCGGTAAGATTGGGAGCTGTGTGCACATCTGTTTTTTTGCTCAATCTGTTATTGCTGTCATATACATAAGAAGTTGTATAAGTAGAGCTTCCCGAAGATGTTACAGATTTGGTGATCAGCTCACCGGTGTAGGTAAAGTTGGTGACACTCCCATCAGTAAGATTTTTTAACTGTGATAATTTTGTTCCATTGTAAGTGTAAGTGGAAATTTCTCCATCAACAACCATTTTAGTGACCAAAACAGGGGTGTTATTATTGTTGTTGTTATTTCCGTTATTATCTGGAATGTCAGTATCATCATTACTACCTGAACATGATGCCAAAAAGAAAATTGGCAGAAGTAAATAATTTTTTTTCATAGCTTTTATTTATAAGTCGTAAAAATATAAAAAAGAATTCATTGTTAAATAAAAATAACTGTTTGAAGCAAATTTTAGAATCATATCAAGTGCGATGATACAGAGGAAGAATGATTTGCATGCAATAATTTATTAAATTTGAATATGAAAAAAATAGTGGCTCTATTAATGCTGTTTCTGTTTTGTATGATTTTAAAAGCCCAGCAGAATCAGATTGAAGTCGTTACATACGAAGAACTTGAGAAACGTATTGAGCAGGAAAAAAGTAAAACATTGGTTGTTAATTTCTGGGCAACAACCTGTGCACCATGTGTAAAAGAACTTCCTCATTTTATGGAGGTTAATGAAAAATATGCAGATAATCCGAATTTTAAAATGCTATTGGTTTCATTGGATAGATTAGTGGATCAAGAACGGGTTTTAAAATTTATAAAGAATAAGAATCTTACTGCTGAAGTTATTCTTTTGGATGATATTAAAAGAATGAATACATGGATTTCCAGATTTGAGAAAAACTGGGACGGAAATATTCCGGTAACAATTTTTTATAAGAATGGTGATAAGGTATATTTCAATGATGGTGAAATGAGTAGGCAGGATCTGGAGACAACAATAACTGAACATTTATAAAAATAACTGAATTATGAAAAATATGAAAATTTTAATAACGGCATTTTTGTTAGCTCTGAGCCTCTTAAGTTTTACCAGAGCCGGGTATAGTAAGGATGCAGCCATAAAAGTAGAGGATTACTCTGGGAAAGGCTATGAAGTAGGGGATGCTGCCACAGATTTTAAATTAAAAAATATTGACGGGAAAATGGTTTCCTTAAGTGATTTTAAAAGCGCAAAAGGATTTATTGTCATATTTACCTGTAACCATTGTCCTTATGCTAAAAAATATGAAAACAGAATCATTGAACTGGATAAAAAATTTAAAGATCAGGGATATCCTGTGATTGCCATTAATCCCAATGACCCTAATGTTCAGCCTGAAGATGGTTATGAACAAATGATTGAAAGGGCAAAACAGAAAGGATTTGAGTTCCCATATTTAGTAGATGAAGGACAAAAAATTTATCCGCAGTATGGAGCAACAAAAACACCTCATGTATTTGTATTACAAAAAGAAGGAAGCAAAAATATTGTAAAATATATTGGAGCTATTGATAACAATTATGACAATCCGGATGATGTTTCTGAATATTATGTTCAGGATGCCGTAAATGCTCTGATTAAAGGAGAGCCGGTAAAAATGGCCAAAACAGTTGCGATCGGGTGTACAATCAAAGTAAAGAAATAGTATATATATGAAATGAAGGGCGGTATTCAGAGAGTACCGGTTTTATATATCTTGATGAATAAATGAAAAATATACAGTTTAGATTCAACCTGAGTTATTTTCTTTTTGCCCTTTTTATTTTTCTGGTGGAGGTTTTCATTGCTGTCAAGCTTGAAAATATTTTTTTTATAAGAGCATATCTGGGTGATGTTATTGTGGTAATGTTTCTATACGCTCTTGTAAAAAGCTTCTTTAAAGTAAATGATCATAAACTTATTCTCGGGATTTTAATTTTTTCCTGTGTTGTGGAGTTTGCACAGTATTTCAATATTGCAGAAAAATCAGGCTTCCGTCATGGAAGCCTGATGTATATTGTCATCGGAAACTCTTTCTCCTGGATTGATATTTTGTGTTATATAGCAGGTTGTCTGATGCTTTATTTCTTTGTACAGATTAAAGAGAAGGGTATCCTGGCTTATAAACGTAACTTGTAATTCTGTCTGCTATCTTCCGAAACTGTCATATTTATCTTCTGCATATTTAATAAAACGGTTCAGTAATGCAACATTTTCCTTTTCCATAGGAGAGAGATCATGATCAACATTACCAGAAACAGGAATATACCAATCCGTCTGTTCAAAGAAATTTCTATAGGTTTCCTTTTTGAAAGAATAGCCATGTCTCGCAAATACAGAATTCTTAATAATTTCCAAATCAAGCTTTCTTAAATTTTTCAAGTCTTTTTCAGTCAGTTTCTGTTTAGAGGCGTTGAGCTTAAAGATGGCCTCGGATGCAACCCTGTTTTTTGAAGTTTTATAGCTTTCTGTTTCTCCGGTTTGTTCATCGGTGTATTTTTCTACAAATTCTTTTGGGTTAGACCAGTCTACCAGGTCAGAATCCTGATCCAGCATAAAATTGGGGTTGTAAACAAATTCTTTCCGGATCAGCTTAAGGGTTTTAACGGGCGCTTTTACTGCCTTACTATTAAAGGCATTCCACCTTCCGGTTAAACTGTCTCCATTCATTTTTACTTCAAACCTGCCATCTGTTTTATCATTTCCCGGTTCATCCAGAACAAAAGACTTTGTAGCTTCGTTAAAAATTCCCCGGAATGGTCTTTGATTTCCATTGACGATGCTTTGACCATAGACACTGTCTTTTGTTATTCTGTTGATTTTTAGTGAGATCCTTTTGTAGTTTTCCACTTCATATTCAGAGCCGTCCATTTCGTCCATTACCTTTTCCATCCCGGCAAATTCTCCGGTATAGATACCATAATATTCTTTATGGATTTCAGGAATAACAATAGAATCTTTTTTCGCGGTTAATGAATCTTTCCCTGATTCACTGGTTTTTCCTTCTTTTTTACAGGCTATTAATGCTGCTGTCAACAAGGAAATAAGAGTGTAATTTAGAATTTTCATAGCTGTTTTTTTGTAATTAAGTATTCAATAATAAGGATATTAGGAATCCATCCCAGCCATGCAATGATCTGATAAACGTCCATTGGGTTAGGATGAAATAAATATACAATAATTACCTTCCACATTCTCAGGGTAACAGCAGATAAAGTAAAAGCAAAACTCCGCCACATCCACTGTTTGTGCTCATTAAACCTTTTCTGTCTGGCTAATTGATACGCTTTCAATGTTGAAAACCACCATAAAAATCCTAAAATAACAAAAGAAATTTTTGACAGAAGGCCTCCGTTGGCAAAAACTCCCATATAAATTCCTGAAGGTGCTGCAAAGATCAGAATGAGAAAAATATATACTTTTCCCATATTCCTGTGGAAATTTTTTACACCAAAATTCTTTCTGAGGAGGGCAAGAAAACCTGAAAAAAGTACAAAAATACTCGTATAAACATGAGTATAGAAAAACGCAAGATATTCCGGTCTTTCCGATACTTCTGTCTGTTTAATCATCAGAAAGCTGACTTCAGGATTATAAGGAATATATTCTAATGTAATCTTAAGCATCAGCCAAAAGAAATACCCGAACCCTAAAACTAAAAGGGTTTTAAAAAAGATAGATGTGTTTCTTTTAGCAGAAAGCATTCTGATTATTCAAAATTAATAACGAAAGGAAGATTAAACCAAATCATTACAGTGTTCCCTTTATATTCTCCGGGTTTCCATTGGGTTTTCATAGATTTCATCACTCTTTCTACTTCATGATTAAGGGATTCATTGTCTCCGGTTACGATAATCGTTTCAATATAACCTTTAGCATTGACAGAAAACCTTGCTTGTGAACTTGTTCTTCCTTTGGCACCTTTTATTCGGTTCGTATTTATTTTTTGAGATACCTCACGCATAAATGCTGAAAGTCCCCCGGGATATTCTGCCTGCTTACTTTGTTCAGGAATAAACTTATCTCTGGAATGATCTTCTGTGGGTGGTGTTTGGGTTTTCTGCGTTTGTGAGAAGGCGAACCCAAATCCAAGACATAAAATGAATGCTAGTGTTTTTTTCATGATTAATATTATCGTATTCAGGTTATTTATTTTCAAAGAAATCAATCACTAACTCATTGAATAATTCCGGTTTTTCTTCAGGAACATAATGATTGGCATTGGGGATAATAGCTAATTGTCCTTTTGGGATAGATTCTGCGATTTTTACCGTATGTTCTGTTTTTATAAGATCATTATCACCAGCAATGATCAATGATGGGCACTGAATTTTATTCAGGTCTTCATACTTCCATTGTGGATACTTCAAATCCAGATTCAGGAGATCAATAAAGATATCATTTTTGTGGTCTTTATTGTCTTTAGTAAGGCTTACAAGCATTTCTTTCATGGATTTTAAATCATGATCTTTCACTCCTTCCGGAAAAATATTGGCTCCTGAACAGGCAATTTTGTCTACCATTTCCGGATATTTCATGGCCATAGACAGTGCGAGAATTCCTCCGTCACTCCAGCCCAGAATCTTTGTTTTTTTGATGTTCAGCTTCTCTAAAAACTGCTTAATATCCTCTGTCTGAATATCGAAGGTAAGTTCCTTCGTTTTGTCATAAGTAGACTTTCCGCGCTCACGGCAATCTACAATGATGACTTTATATTTTTTGGAAAATGTATCCTTCTGGTTCATAAAAGCACTGATAGATTGGCCATTGCCATGAAGCATAAGAACCGGCTCGCCTTCTCCATAGGTTTCATAATATAATTTGATGCCGTTAACATCCATATATTTTCCGTGCGGCATTGTTCCGATAATACCACGACCTTTGATCAACAAAGATTTGCTGCCACTGAATGGTTTGTAATCCGAAGTTTCAATGGTAAAATGCTTTACGTGCTTTATTTTCTGAGAATGGATTCCTTCAAACCAGCCACCGGATGTGATATCTTTCTCAAAACCTGAATTTTCCAAAGGGATTTCAATCCACTTTTTTGAATTTCCATCATTGACTTCCAACTTAAAATCGTCAAAATAAAAATCCCCATTGTTTTGGGCAAACGCACCAATATTCATGGTCTTTGCAGATGGGTTGATGGTTCCCTTTATTTCGTAGGTTTTCCATTCATGGGTTACCTGGATTCCATAATATTGATTTTCAAAGAAACTGGTAGACTCATCTTTATTATTTATTCTGCACCATAACCCACAATTGGAACCATTATCCTCATTATCTTTTCTGATTTTAACTGTGATGCGAAAGTTCCAGTTGGGTTTATTTTCTACATTGACAGCCTGTGTAAAGGAAGTCCAGTCAGAGACAATTGTTTTTTCCTGGCTGTATCCTAAAAAGAACCAGAGTAAAAGAAAGAAGCCTAAATTTTTTTTCATGTATTTAGTTTTTATTAAAAGTAATAATTTTTTATAAGCTGTTGAGATCCTGTGCAATCAGCCATCCCTCACTCCAGCATGCCTGGAAATTGAATCCTCCGGTCACGGCATCTATATTCAAAACCTCTCCGGCGATATAGAAATTGGGAAGTAATTTGGAAGACATGTTTTTAAAGTTAATTTCCTTTAAATCAATGCCTCCGGCCGTTACAAACTCGTCCTTAAATGTGGATTTTCCGGTCACCTGAAATTTCTTTTGGCAGAGGTTTTCAAGTATTTTCTGGATTTCTTTTCCGGAAATATTAGCTGCCTGTTTGTTGAGATCGACCTTTGAAATTTCTAAGATTTTCTGCCAGAATCGATTGGTAATATCAAAGATCTTGGATTGCCCTATAGTCTTTTTAGGATTACTTTGTTTAAAATTATGAAAGATTTCTTCCGCTTCCTCTCTATCTATGGAAATGAAATTAACCTCAATTTCAAAGTTGTATTTCAACTTTGCCAGGCTTATCGCTTCCCACGCAGAAATTTTCAGAACAGCAGGCCCGGAAAGCCCCCAATGCGTAATAAGCAAAGGTCCGCTTTCCTCAGTTTTCAGCTTAGGAATAGAAATTCCTGCATTTTCAAAGCTTGTTCCAGGAAGATCTTTCAGCAATTCATCTTTAATATTGAAGGTGAAAAGTGAAGGGACAAGGTCTACAATCTTATGACCCAGATTTTCAACAATTTTCAATGATTTCGGTGAACTTCCGGTGGTATACACAATATAATCTGCCTCAAAATCTCCGGAATTGGTTCTGACAAGATATTGATCATTCTGTTTTTTAATCTCTTTTACCGTGCATTTTGTTTTTACGGTTACATTCTTCTTCTGGGTTTCGTTCAGAAAAGTATTAATGATAGTTTGTGAAGAATTGCTTTCAGGAAAAGTCCTGTTGTCGCTTTCAATTTTTAATGGGACGTTGCGCTGATCGAACCACTCCATAGTATCTCCCGGCTGAAATCTGGTAAAAACGCTTAACAATTCTTTGTTGCCGCGAGGATAAAACTGTACCAGCTCTCTGGGGTCAAAACATGCGTTTGTGACATTGCAACGGCCTCCTCCGGATATTTTTACTTTCTGAAGGACATCCGAGTTCTGTTCTAAAACCGTAATATGATATTTCTTTTCGTCAATGTTAGAAGCGCAGAAAAAGCCTGCAGCTCCCCCTCCGATAATAATGATATGTTTCATGTATGGGTAATCTTATGCTGAAGATTATTTTTCCAAAAGTACAATTTTTATAAACCATCTTATTTGAGTATTTTTGAAGAATATAATTTAATGATTCCAAAAACGGTTTTTCAAATGATATTTTACCATAAATTCGAAGTACGCTGGAGCGATCTTGATGCTAATAAGCACCTGGCCAATTCATCATATGTACAATACTGTGCTCAAGCCAGAATGGCCTTTATGACGAAGGAAAAAATGGGTGTTACCCAATTGAGCAGATGGGGAATAGGTCCGGTTATCCTCCATGAAAGATATTCTTTTTTCAAAGAGATCTACGCTGATCAGACGGTAATCGTAAGTGTAGAAATAGACGGTTGTTCAGAGGATTCTTCTATTTATCGTTTTGTTCACAAATTTTATACACCGGACGGAGTACATTGTGCAACTTCTGAGGCTACGGGAGTGTGGATTGATATGATGTTGAGAAAAATGACAACTCCGCCTGACGATGTGGTAGAAGCTATGAATAAATATAAAAGTCCGGAAACAGTGGTATTGTCAAAAGAAGATTTCAAGAAACTTCCATTCCATCCACATAATATTGACCCGGCGGAATTTACTAAGTAATTCAGTCTCAATGTTTAGAGTTGCAGTTTAATCATTGTTACTTTTACATTGGACATTAATACAAAAAATTATGTTTGAAGATAAATCACAGGAACTGACACCCATATCAAAGCTGGGAGAGTTTGGTCTCATTAAACATCTGACAGAACACTTTCCCTTATCCAATGCTTCTTCTGAACTTGGCGTAGGTGATGATGCGGCAGTTATTAATCCTGAAAATAAGAAAGTTGTTCTCACAACAGATGTCCTGGCGGAAGGGGTACATTTTAATCTTGGATATGTTCCGTTAAAACATTTAGGCTACAAAGCTGTTGTAGTAAATCTCAGTGACATTGCTGCAATGAATGCTGTTCCTACTCAGATTCTGGTGTCTTTAGCGGTATCAAACCGCTTTCCGGTAGAAGCTCTGGAGGAAATTTATGCCGGAATTCAAGCTGCATGTACCAGATACAAAGTTGATTTGATAGGAGGAGATACCACCAGTTCAAATTCAGGTCTGGTAATGAGTATTACTGCTGTAGGAATTGAAAATGAAGAGAATATCATAAAAAGGAGCGGGGCAAAACCAAATGATCTTCTTGTCGTAACAGGCGATTTGGGAGGTGCCTATATGGGATTGCAGATTCTGGAGCGGGAACATGCCGTATATCTGACAAACCCTAATATGCAGCCGGAAATGGAAGGATATGACTATATCCTGGAAAGACAGCTGAAACCTGAAGCGAGAACGGACATTAAACAGATTCTGGAAGAATTGGGAATAAAACCTACTTCCATGATTGATATTTCCGATGGGCTTGCCTCTGAAATTCTGCATCTTTCGGATCAGTCTAATGTAGGATTCAGATTATATGAAGAAAAAGTGCCGTTGGATAGTCTCACTATTTCTACCGCAGATGAGATGAACCTGAATCCGGTTATGACAGCATTAAGTGGAGGAGAGGATTATGAACTTTTGTTCACTATTTCTCCTGACGACTATGATAAAATTAAAAATCATCCGGATTTTACTATTATAGGGCATGCTGTAGAAAAGGAAGAAGGAAACTTTATGGTGGCAAGGGGATCTAACCAATTGGTAGCACTTACTGCTCAGGGATGGGATGCTTTTTTAAACCAATAAAAACCGAAAAATTATATTTAATTTTAAATATTGTAAGAAAACCGCAGCACTTTTTTTTGCTGTGGTTTTTGTTTCTCGTTAACTATTTTACAAGACTGTGATTACACCAGAAAAAGAAATCCCTGTTCACCATCTGACTTCTGAAGAATTTCAGATGAGTACCCTGAGCGCGGCGGGCCCTGAAAACTTTCATGATGTTCACCGGCATAATTTTTTTGAAATTATCTGGTTCAGAGAAGTCCATGAAAACAGCCGCCTGGAATTGGATTTTGAAAGTTATGAACTTGAGAACAATCACATCTGTATCATTGCACCGGGGCAGGCATTCAATATGAAATTGAAAGGAGAGGAAGGATATGCAATGGCTATAAGCAGGGAAATTTTCAACGAAGCATGTGATATAGAATCGGTGATCACAGGAGGAGAGCTTCCTTTTCTTTTAAATCCGGAAAATGAAAATACCTGCCTTACCATTATATCTTTGATAGAACGGGAGTATAAAACCACAGCAAGGACAGAACTCTTAAAGGCCTATCTGAAAGCATTTTGTATCATCATCGGAGAACAGATTATTCCTCAGGAACCTTTATTGAATGACCGTCAGCGTATTCAGGAATTGGTGGGGCTTATTGAGAGGCATTATATTGTGCATAAAGAAACAGATTTCTATGCTGCTCAGTTAAAAATAACCGGTCATCATCTTAATGATGTTGTACGCCTTTTGAGGGGAACAACTGTAAAAAAAATGATTTCCCAACGTCTTATCCTGGAAGCTAAAAGAGAACTTAGTTTTGGTGCTCTTACCGTGAAGGAAATTGCTTTTAAACTCGGTTTTAATGATGCTTCATATTTTTCAAGGTTTTTCAAGAAACATACCGGCCAAACCCCAGATTATTTTAAGAATAGTGAAAAAAGGTAATCTTCAGTATTTACTGTTATATTGAATTTAAATGCATTTTTTATTTGCTATTTGATTTTAAAACTTCATTTTGTCCTATACTTCCTTCAGTTCTTTTATTGAAAAGCGTGGCTTTTTAAAGCAAATTTGCAGCTGCAAAAAATACCTGTAAGGGTTACCGTTATTTATGAAGAAGAATTTGAATATTGTGGTGTTTATTCTGGCACTGCTTAACACGTTGGAGTCATTAAGTATAGACCTTTACCTTCCTGCCTTTCCAAGCATGTCCAAAATTTTTAACACTGATATCGGGCATATACAGATTTCAATTTCTGTTTTTTTTGCCGGATTTGCTTTCGGGCAGTTAGTATGGGGGCCATTATCTGATAAAAAGGGACGAAAGCCTATATTATACTGTGGATTGTTACTCTTTATTATCGGAGCAACTGCAATTTATTTTACATCAGATATTTATGTTTTATGGGCGATGCGTTTTCTGCAGGCTTTTGGAGGAAGTGCAGGAATTGTTATTGGGCGCGCCATTATTATTGATCTCTATGACAAACAAAAATCAGTCACTATTTTTTCGCAGCAGTCACAGATCAGTGGTATTGCTCCGATTATAGCCCCACTGCTGGGAAGTGTATTCCTGAAATTCTGGGGATGGAACAGTTCATTTGCATTTCTGGTTGTTATGGGACTCTTTACACTTTTTATGGTGTATCAATATGTTCCTGAAACCAATTCCAGAATTTATTTTCCTGATGATTCAGAAAATGATAAAAGATTAAAAGACCAGTTGAAAATGATTGTTTCCAATAGAGATTTCATTAACAGTACCATGATCGGAAGTATTGCATTTGCCTCATTAATTATCTATATTTCCAATGCTCCGTTCTTATTTATGGAGCTTCATGGAT
The DNA here is from genome assembly GCF_003385595.1 of Chryseobacterium flavum. Classification (GTDB taxonomy): domain Bacteria; phylum Bacteroidota; class Bacteroidia; order Flavobacteriales; family Weeksellaceae; genus Chryseobacterium; species Chryseobacterium flavum. The sequence continues at coordinate 80,690 of NZ_QNUE01000012.1, forward strand.
TTTCAAGCAGTGTATTCAGTTTTATTTTTGCTTTTAATTCTCTGGCTCTGATCACAGCTGCATACATTACTCCAAAACTTATAAAAAGAATAAGTAACACCAAGCTTCTGTTTATTGCTACTCTTGTATTGCTATGTGCATGTGTTCTTCACATCCTGATTGCAGCCGTAGATATTTCTGTAGGCCTGGAAATTGTAATTTTATTTATCTCATTATTAGCTATAGGAATTCTATTTCCCATTACATCAGCACATGCGTTGTCTCCTTTTAAAGAAGGACGCGGAACAGCTGCTGCATTGCTTGGGTTTATGCAGCTTATGGTTACTTTCTTAATGTCCGGACTGATTGGCTTATTAGAAGCAGATTCAATTATCCCAATGGTTGTAGCCCGTACAGGATTTGCATTGATAGCGGTTTGGTTTGGATACAGGATTTTCAGAACACAAAAAAGAGAAATTCAAAGTTCGCTGTAAACCTCACCTAATCGGTCAGAAGCGGGCTAAAAAACGACATGAAATCCTTTTCCTGCTCTTTAGCCAGAGCAACGGCACCATAAGTGTTGAGGTGAGAAGCATTGTAGTACATTAGAGTATCCTTATAAAAAGGGATATTTTTTATTGCATTTCCTTTGGACAGATTATAGAAATAAACATTTTGGCGGGTGGCAGCTAATTTTTCCAATGCCTCTTTGTTCTTTTCCTTGTATATTATTTTAAATTCTTTTGATGTTCTTCTGATATAATCACGGTTTATCTTTACAGGATCTCTGTCTATGAATGGGAAAGTATTGAAAACAATCAATTTTTGATCTGGTTTTAAAGATGCTGCCAGCTTTTCCACTGATTCATACACAGACATAGGCTCTATAAAGGAAGAACAGTTGATCAGAATGATTTTATTTTTTCTGATATTCTGTAGGGTGAATTCTACCAGTTCCTGAGAGGCATCATAAAATTTTACTTCATTATGGTTATAATCTTCCCGTCTGACTCCTTTTAAAGCAGGTACGCCATCTGTAGTCACTGTAGAGAAAGAAAAGTGATTGCGTTTTCCTATATAGTCCAGAAATGGTTTAATGGTAAGGGCATGACTATCACCGATCAGTAAGATATCTTTATTTTCAGATGTTTTATCCCCGAAAGTTTCAATAGCCTTTTTATTATGAGAATACACTCCAAAAGAAGGAGAGGTATATGTATCAGGAATTTGATACGGAGCGGCCAGTTTAGGAGCATAGAAAGCAATGAAAGTTAATATAATTCCTCCCGAAAAGGAACTGTAGATAAGAATTTTATTATTCTTTTTTCTGAAAAAATTTTCAATAAAACGGTAGGAAAACCATGCTAAAACAAAGGTCAGAATACAGACAAATATAGTTTCTTCCACATTTAAAAAGTACTCATCATTGTAATATCTGATCAGGGCAATTATGGGCCAGTGCCATAAATAAAGAGAATAAGAAAGTTCACCCAGATAAGCAGGGATCCTTTTACCAAGAAAATCAGAAACAAAATTATTGTCTGTTACCAGCAAATTAGCCGTTGTTATTGCTGGAACTAAAGCTAAAATCCCCGGAAAAAAAGAATCCTTACTGATGAAAACAGCAGATAATATCAGAATTATTAAATTCAGTGAGGCAAATAAATTATTATAACATCTATTGAAGTTGATTCTTCTTTTAAAACAAAGACTGTAAAAACCTCCGGTCAGAAACTCCGGAACTCTGGAAAGTAACGAAAAATATTCTGAAGAGCTGTTATTTTCCAAAGATATCAATGTGCTGATATATAGTGTTATAGTGATTGTCAGGAAAAGGATGACTGTAGGTAGATATTGCTTTTTTATCCATATGAGAAGCAGGGGGAGTAAAAGATAAAACTGCATTTCTATAGCCAATGACCAGGTATGAAGAAAGGGATTTTCATTAAGCTGGGCTCCAAAATAAGAATCTCCTCTTGAAAATAGCAGATTGGATAAAAAGACAACTGAAGCACCGGCAGATTTTTGGAGAGTCCAGATGTCCCTTCTCAGGTAAACAAAAGATCCTGCGAGCGTCACAATGATGATAAGCGCAAGATAAGCAGGAAATATTCTTTTTAATCGTTTCCAGTAAAAGCCGGAAAAGCTGAAGGTTTTTCTGTCTTTCTGGTCAATAATGATGGATGTCATCAGGTATCCAGAAATAACAAAAAAAACATCTACGCCGATAAAGCCTCCCTGTAGCCAAGTGTAATTTAAATGAAAAATAAATACCAAAAAGAAAGCGAGAGCTCTTATTCCCTGTATATCATTTCTAAACTGCATCCAATGGTTTTAGTAATAACAAATATAGCAGAATAAATGTACCAGATGTTATATTTGTAAATTATTGGTCCGGCTATTCTATCCTGTTGTCATAGGAAACAGACATTTAATCAAGTATTTTTTGCCAACGATAACCAAAGAAGTCTCTTTGCATAAAATTTAAATTATGAAGAGAAATCTTTTAACAGCTTTTTGCTGTTTATGGTGTATGGGATATTGGTTCAAAGCTCAATCAGGGATATCAGGAGAGCTTAAAACAGAATATATTCCACATTCCAGTTACATTCGTCCGGAAGACAGTGTGAAAACAAATTCTAAGAGTGACTTTAAACGGGTTGATCTGAATCTGAGCATTCCGTTATCAGTAAAAAAAGACAGTGACGGTAAAGTAAAGGTATGGTCTATGCTGTTAGGAGGTTCATATGCAAAGGTGTCTCATAAAAATTATGAGAATCAGTTATTTCCGGATCAAATGCTGAATGCTCAGGTGGGTATCATGCATATGAGGCCTCTGGGGAAAAAGTGGAGCATGATGATGACCGCTACTGTAGGGGTTTATACGGATATGGAGAGAATAAATTTTGATGATGTCCTTGGGCAGGGGGGAATTGTATTTATCAGGCATTTTAGCCCTAATCTTGCCTTGGGAGGAGGTCCTGTACTGACTACTGCATTTGGAGTTCCCATGATCCTTCCGTGGATCTATTTTGACTGGAAAACAAATGGAAAAATTAAATTTAATATCAACTTTCCGGAAGGAATGGAGGCAGGCTATCAGTTCTCTGACCGGTTTGCATTGAAAGCTGTTGTTAATCTCAGTGGAATGTCTGTGGAACGGAATAAGGATGGAAAATCCACACTGCTAGGATATCAGCAGATCACCGCCGGATTGAGGCCTGAAATAAAACTGAATGATAAGCTGAGCCTTCGGATTACAGGAGGTACTGCATTATTGAGAAGCTTTAGTGAAAGTGACCGGAAGATCAAAAGTATTTTTAAAGACAAAAAAATGGATGATCCGAGATTTGCCAGTACATTTTATGTTGCGTTGGCAGTACGTTGGAATCTTCCTTAAAATAAGGCTTGAAAATATTATTATTTTCAAGCCTTATCCTTATTACTTACTGATCAGCTTCTTATAAACGACCTGATTGAGGAGCTCTTCTTTTCGTGTCCGTGAAATGGGAAGCTCTGTTTTATTGATGAATAGACGCCCTCCGGAGATCATGTCAATATGGATGATGTTGATCAGGAATGATTTATGGATCCTGAAAAAATGTTCTGAAGGCAATGACTCTTCAATAGCCTTCATCGTTTGGTGGATGATCAGAAACTTATCTTTGAAATGAAGCTTGGTATAATTCTGCATACTTTCAACGTACAGGATATCCACCCATGAAACTTTGACAAAAGTATCAGACTGCCTTACATACAAAAAAGGATCATCCAGGGGAGTATTTTTTCTCAGCTTTTCGTTGGTTATAAATTGTTGCTGAGCTTTATTCACGGCCTGATAAAAACGGTTAAAGGCAATAGGTTTTAAAAGGTAATCTATAACCTGTAACCGGAATCCTTCGAGAGCATATTCGGAATATGCGGTAGTAAGAATACATAAAGGAGGGTTTTCCAGCTGTTCCAAAAACTCTAAACCAGTTAGATATGGCATATTTATATCCAGGAAAATAAGATCTATTTCTGTCTCTTTTACTCTCGAATCTGCCTCTAACGCTGTTGCGCAGGTACCTTCCACAGACAAAAAATCAATCTGGTCTGCCAGTTCTTTCAGGTGAAATCTTGCCAATGGCTCATCATCTATGATCAGGCATTTTATTTTAGGAATATTATTGCTCATTATTGTCAGATAATTTTAGAGTTAAAGTTATTTTGAATACATTATTTTCAGATTCAATTTTTAGATCATGAGCATCCGGATATTGTAATTTTAAACGCTTCTGAACATTTTGAAGCCCAATTCCCCCATTATTCTCTCTCTTTTTATAGTTGGCCAGATCCGAGTATGAATTTTCTGTATAAAAGAAAAGAAAACCGTCTTTTTCTTTACACAAAATAATAATGTAGCCTCTGTGGCCGGGAAGGCGACAGACGTATTTGAAAGCATTTTCAATAAAAGGAACAAGAAGAAGGGGAGCAATAAATGCTTGTTTGTTACCGATCTCCCAATCTGTTTTTACATCCAGTTCATTGCCCCATCTTAATTTTTCTACCTCCACGAGATTCTGGATATGTTCTACATCTTTATCCAGAGGAACCAGGTTCTGATTACAGTGATAAAGCTGATAACGGAGAATATCTGAAAATTTAAGCAATAAATAGTCCGCGAGCTTTATATCCGTCCGCATGAGGATATGGATATGGTTCAGAATATTAAATACTACATGGGGGTTAATCTGGTCCTGTAATAATTTAAGCTGATTTTCCAGATGGGCCTGCTGAAGAAGAATATGATCACGTTCTATTTTCCCATGCTCCTGATAAAATTTAATGCCACAGGCGACACCATTGATCAGGAAAGATGCAGGTAGAGCAATATAGAAACCTTTCCATAAAATAGGAATCTGATCTGAAAAACGAGGAGGCAGAGGAGCTTCAGCGCTACCTTCAATATAGGTAAATATCAGCGAATATATAATGCTTAAAATAAAAATAACCACTGTAGCCTGTATCAAAAACAGTTTCATTCTTTTTAACCTCAGAGCTTTCGGGAGAAGCCTTGTGGTAAGAAAATGGGTGAAAAAAAAAGAGGTGATTACAAGAACGGAGGTCTGCAATAAAGCTATGGAAGCACCCGATGTAGCCTGGAAATTAATCCATATGGCTACAGCAAATGTAAGCCAGAAAAGAGTGATGAAAATATACTTTCTTAAGACAAAAGAATGGATCATGCGTTTTTACAAAGTTATTTTATAAAAAAATAGAAACTGCATAGGCACAGTTTCTAGTGGTAAAGATAATTTAAGTTTTTAGAATAAGAAATAACCTATTCCAAGGCTAAAGCTATGAGGTTTTGATTTAAAATCTTTGCTGATGTTTGAAAGCCCGGTTTCGTATCTCACATCTACAGTAAAGTTTTTATAATCTACACCTATACCGCCTGTTAATCCAATATTGGATTTGTCAAATTTTTTAAAGCCTTCCCGGAGGGCTTGTGAGGTAGACAGATTGTTTTTAAAGGCATAGCTGTAAACTCCTCCGGCGAATACTCTTACATTAAAATCATCCTTTTTTATAACCTTATATCCCATTACTACCGGAATATCGATAGCGTTCCACGTCAGTTTTGATGAGGTTCCGTCTTTTGCTTCGTAAGAAGTTTTTCTTTTGTTGAATAAGGCTTCTCCTTGTACATAAAGGCTTCCAATATCCATTCTCGTCATAATTCCTCCCTGATATCCGAATCCGTATTTCCCTTCCAATGAAGAAGATTCCGTTGAGGTTTTTGTAAAATTTGCCCCTCCTTTGATCCCGATATGGAAAGCAGGTGTTTGCTGTGCCTGAACATCTGTTGAACAGATAATACATAATAGCAGTGTGCTCAATGCTAAAAATTGTTGTTTCATAAATGAATTGCTGTTAAAATCTTGTGCAAAACAACAAAGCAGAAAGATGGAACAAAACTTTATTTGATGAATGGCAGGATTGTTTTGATAAATATCCTTTTTCAAAGGAGATGTTATAATAAAAAAATCGAAAGAAGCTCTTCCGATTTAAAATCACTAATAGGGTTGTTCCTCACAAGTAGTCGAGGGGATACATCCACCTCCGCCAGGAGTTCCTCCGCCTCCTACAGCGATACATTGGCCGGGGCTTCCATCTTCATACATTTCACAAGCTTTGCCGAAGGCACACTCACAGTCGCTCTGACAATTATAGAAGTCTCCTCCCATATGGCAGTTATTTCCGATTCCGTTGCCAAGAATTGAAGATAAGTCTTTTCTTAAAAGTTTTTTCATTGTTTTCATAGTACAATTTGATGTTTAAAGCTAATAGTTTGATAGGTCTGGAGTAAATATAATGAAAAAATAAATGAATGTATGCTAAGTGATTGTAAATAAATATAATGTTGCAGGTCAATAATCGATGGACTGTTGAGTTTAAAAAATAAACCTGCCGGATAGCAGGTTTATGGTAAATTATTTTTTAAATGTCAGCTGTAAAGGGAGAATGACTGTTGAAGAAACAGGCTTCCCTTTTTCCTCTGCCGGCCTCCATTTGCCTTTTTCTCTGATGCGGTAGAAGGCCGCTTCGATAAAAGCATTTACATCTTCATTATTTCCCTTTACCTGGGCATCCAGTGCGTTTCCTTTCGAGTCTACCACAAAGGACACTGTTGCTTTATAGGAATCTGAGACATAATTCAGAAAATCAAGATCTGTTGCTTCATATAAAAGTTTCTGAAAAGACGCCTTTCCCTGGTCGTATTCTGCATCTTTGGTAACCTTACCCTTCACGGGCGGATCTAATGCAATCAATTGTTTTTCCTCTGTGGAAATTTTATCTAATGCATTTTTATATGAAGTTATTTTGTCTTCCGTAAGAAGCCACTCCTGCTTAGTTCTTAAATCATTAGGCTTAGGATATTTTTTATACAGAGCCTTTTTCTTTCTGTCATATCGGGAGTCTGCTTTTTGAAATTCAGAAATCTGGGCACTGCCGAAAACAAAAATTAAAATAAACGCTAATGCGAAGAGCCTTTTCATTATTATTAAGCTTTTACAATATTAATAATTACTTCAGTTGCCTTTTCCATACTTTCCAGAGCCACATATTCATACGGACCGTGGAAATTGATGCCTCCTGCGAAAATATTCGGACAAGGCAGCCCCATATAAGAAAGCTGCGCCCCATCAGTTCCACCTCTGATTGCTTTGATCTTTGGCTCGATGCCTGCTTCTGTCATTGCTTTAGCAGCAAGATCCACGATATGCATTTTGCCTTCAAACTGCTGCTTCATATTTCTGTATTGTTCTTTGATTTCAACTTCAGCAGTTCCTTCACCATGTTTCTGGTTGAATTCGGAAACTTTCTCTTCCAGGAATTTTTTTCTGGCTTCAAATTTATCAGCATCATGATCCCGGATGATGTATTGGAGTTTAGCTTCAGAGATATCAGCTGTAATATCCATTAAATGATAGAACCCGTCAAAGCCTTTTGTAGTAGCAGGGGTTTCATTGGCAGGGAGCATTTGCGCGAATTCGGCAGCCAAAAGTGCCGCGTTGATCATTTTTCCGTAAGCATATCCGGGATGAACACTCAAACCGTGAATTTTAACAACAGCTCCTGCGGCATTGAAGTTTTCGTATTCAAGTTCTCCCACTTCTCCGCCGTCCATGGTATATGCCCACTCAGCACCGAATTTAGCAACATCAAATTTATGTGCTCCTCTTCCAATCTCTTCATCAGGAGTAAAGCCTACTGCAATTCTTCCATGTTTGATCTCCGGGTGTGCAATCAGGTACTCTGCTGCTGTTACAATTTCTGCACAACCTGCTTTATCATCAGCACCCAGAAGTGTATTCCCGTCAGTAGTAATTAAGGTCTGTCCGATATACTTTTTTAAACTTTCAAATTTTGAAGGCGATAAGGTGAACCCTGTAGCCTGGTTCAGCAGCAGATCATTCCCATCATAGTTTTTCCAAACCTGCGGTTTTACATTCTCACCACTGAAATCAGGTGAAGTATCATAATGTGAAATGAACCCGATTGTAGGCCTGTCATCATGCTCCAGGTTGGATGGAACATAACCCATAATATATCCGTTCTCATCTATTGAAACATCCTCAAGGCCGATTGTCTTTAGCTCTTCAGTGATATAATTGGCAATATCCCACTGCCTGGAAGTAGAAGGAGTGGCCTCGCTTTCTGCATCACTGGTTGAATATATTTTTACATAGCTGAGAAAACGGTTCAGCAATTTCTCTTTCCACAATGGATTGAATTCAATTGTACTCATCAGATTAATCATAAATTTCAACAAAGTTAGCAAATTTGCGGCTGAGAACACATTATTTGGAGCTGAATATCAGCAGTTGGTGTTTTATACAGAAATAGTTATTTGAATAGTATAGGCTTGGTCATTAAACCATCATATTTTAACCATACAGGAAAAAAACTGTCTATCCATAGAGATTTTTGATGTTTCAGATTTATGCTTATTATAATAATACCTGTATGTATGGGAATTATGAAGTTAAATTTTCTCACGCAAGTAATATTTTAATGGATGGAAGGCATTATCTGTGGGTGAATATCAGTTATTGAAATTTTAAATCAAAGATAAATGTTTGAAAATCAAAATAATGTTAGATTTGTATGTGACGGATATAAAATTGTTTAGTTTTATTATATTTGAGAAAATCAAAAAGTAAAAATGTTTCTTACCGAATGTCCTAGAGATGCCATGCAGGGATGGGGGGAGTTTATCCCTACCGAAAAAAAAATTGATTATATCAACTCCTTAATGGATGTTGGATTTGATGTATTGGATTGTCTGAGTTTTGTATCTCCTAAAGCAATTCCACAGATGGCTGATTCTGATGAAGTGGCTGAACATATTGATAAATCCCGCTCCAATACAAAAGTTTCTGCTATTATCGGAAATTACAGGGGAGCAGAAAAAGCATTAAAACATCAGTCTGTAGATATTCTTGGATTTCCTTTTTCCATTTCTGAGACATTTCAGCATAGGAATACCAACAAAAGCCAGGAAGAAGCTTTTGAGGAAATTATAAAAATGCTTGAACTGGTAAGAAGTGAAGGAAAACAACTGAATATTTACTTCTCTATGGCCTTTGGGAATCCATACGGGGAAATGTGGAAGTGGGAAGATGTGGATCAATGGGCACAACGGTTTTCAGAGATCGGTATCAAAGATATTCTTCTGTCTGATACAACAGGAGTGGCAACACCTGAAACCATAGCACTTTTATTTGAAAAAATACCATCAAAATATCCTGAGATCAATTTTGGCGGACATTTTCATAACCGTTATGAAGATTCCTACTCCAAATTAAAGGCAGCTTATGATAAGGGATGCAGAAGATTTGACAGTGCTATTAAGGGAATTGGCGGATGTCCTATGGCTAAAGATGATCTTGTGGGAAATATGCCAACCGAGCAGGTGATCAATTTTATGAGTGTAGAAAAGGCAGATCACAAACTGAATCTTTTAAATTTTGAAAGCTCCTATAATAAAGCGAAGGATATCTTTCATTTTTAAAAATGAGTAATAAGCCTTAGAAATATATCATACAGATTAACGGTTCTGTAAATTTACAGGAACAAAAATATAAAGCGGGTTCATCCCGCTTTAATATTCAATGAAATAGATTATTAGTATAACCTAAAAAAATAAGAATGTCTCCAATACTCTCATCAGCGGAATTAAAAAGTTTACCAACAGAAAATCTCATTATTCTTGATGCAAGAACGGGAAAAGAGGTGTATCAGAATTATCTTGAAAAACATATCAGGGGAGCAAAATTTATAGACCTGGATAAAGATCTCGCTGATATCGGAAAAGATGCAGCTTTTGGAGGGAGGCATCCGCTTCCTTCTATCGGGAGGTTTGCTGAAACTCTCTCGGACCTTGGGATTACTCAAGACTCACACATCGTGGTGTATGATGATAAAAACGGTTCAAATGCTGCAGCGAGAGCCTGGTGGATGTTAAGAGCATTTGGATTGGGAAAGGTACAGGTTCTTGATGGAGGAATGCAGGCTGCAGAAAAAAACGGGATAGAATTTTCTGCTGGAAAAGAATCTGCTGTAAAGACTCCTGTTATTAAAAAAGAACATTGGGATCTTCCGGTTTCGAGTCTCGAAAACGTTGAAAATGAATTGAAAAACAATAATTCTGTCGTAATTGATGTCAGAGATGCGTACCGTTACAGAGGAGAGTCAGAACCTATTGACCTGATAGCAGGGCATATTCCCGGCGCAATCAATATTCCTTTCTCTGAAAACCTTGATGAAGAAGGTAATTTCCTGAAGCCTGAAATCTTAAAGAAAAAATACAGTAAACTATTAGAAAACAAACCCGGACACCTGATTGTTCATTGTGGTTCCGGAGTTACAGCATGTCATACAATCCTGGCCCTGGATTATGCCGGTTTTGAGATTCCGGATCTGTATGTAGGCTCGTGGAGTGAATGGAGCAGAAGGGAAGGGAAAGAAATTGCAAAGGAAATCTAAAACATAAACCTCAGAATTTTCTGAGGTTTTATATTTTAAAAGCAATTAAAGCATTCCCAATTCAAATTTGGCTTCTTCGCTCATCATATCCTTATTCCAGCTTGGCTCGAAGGTAAGCTCTAAATCAACACTTTTTACATTTTCTACTTCTGCCACCTTGTCTTTTACCTCCTGAGGGAGTGTTTCTGCAACGGGGCAGTTGGGAGTAGTTAGTGTCATTACAATTTTTACGTCAGCGTCATCGGAGATCTGTACATCATAAACCAGCCCTAATTCGTAAATATCTACGGGGATCTCAGGGTCGTATACGGTTTTCAGTACTTTGATGATTTCCTCACCAATGTCAGCAATTTGATCGTCTGTAAATTTCATTTTTTAATCTAGATTGATATTCCTTTTCAACAAATCTTCCTGACGCATGCGCCGGAAAATATTTGCCAAAGTTAAGACATCTTTTTCACAATAGTCAACAATTCGCTGCAAGTCTTTTTCTATGTAGTAAATTGATGAAACCATTGAGCCGTCAATATCATCCTTGGGAGTAGGAATACCAAAGACATGCGCAAGCAATTCCAGGGAAACAAAACTTTTATAATCGCCGAATTTCCATAGTTCCATAGTATCCAGATGGGGAATCTCCCATGGCTTTTTTCCAAACATCTGGAAAGGAGAGGGAGGCTGCATGCCATTGATCAGATATCTTCTGGCAATCCATGGAAAATCAAATTCTTTTCCGTTATGTGCACATAAAATAACGTCACGAAGCCTTGGGCTGTTGAAAATCTCACCGAAGTCCTGAAGTATTTTTTTCTCATCATGACCTGAGAAACTTTTTATTTTTAAAGTTTCATTCTTTTCCAGCATCCCGATAGTGATACAGATAATTTTACCAAATTCTGCCATAATTCCGGCCCTCTCATAAAATTGTTCTGCAGAAACATCTTCTTTTCTCTGAAATTTGGTTTTTTTATCCCACAGATATTGTTCTGTTTCGGATAGCTCGTTCCAGGAGCCGGATTGTGGAACAGTTTCAATGTCAAGAAATAAGATTCTTTCCAATGGTATGTTTTGGATCATTTTTTGTTTTTTATCATGGAAATATATGACATAATAAACCAATTATCCAAAACGTTTTTATAATACATAAAATTAAACCTTATGAAGAAATTATTCGTTATAGGAAGCGGTATCTGCTTGTTATTTTTAGCATCATGTAATGATTCCGATGAAAAAGGTACTGCTACAGTGAATGTAAGGCTTACAGACGGCCCTGCTGCATATAATGCTGTTAATATTGATATTCAAAGAATTGAAATTAACAGTAATGGAGAATGGACAGCACTCAACTTTCCAAATCCCGGAGTTTATAATCTTCTTAATTTTAAAAATGGGACAGATGTAGTTCTGGGGCAGGCCATACTTCCCGAGGGAAATGTTTCTCAGATGAGAATGGTATTGGGTCCTAATAATAATGTGGTTGTAAACGGAGTCACTCATCCGCTGCAAACTCCATCGGCTCAACAGAGCGGGCTAAAATTTAACTGGCATCAGACTCTCGCAGCAAATGGAGCATATACGGTATGGATTGATTTCGATGCCGGAAGGTCTATTGTCACAACCGGAAATGGATCTTATATTCTGAAACCGGTAATTCGTACTTTCTCTGAACTGACCAACGGACAGATCAAAGGATATGTACAGCCACAGGCTGCACAGACTGTAGTTCATGCCATTACAGCAGCAGATACCCTTGCTACTGCTATTCCTAATCCGGATGGATTCTTTATGTTCTCCGGTCTTCCGCAAGGAAACTATACAGTTTCTTATGATGCAGACAACAGTACAGGGTATGCTGATGAAAATGTAAGCAATGTGTCAGTTACTTTTGGGCAGATCACTGATCTTGGGACCAAGACCTTACACCAATAATCAATCAGAACAAGCTATTAAACCTTATAGGTTACTGCCTGTAAGGTTTTTTAATTAGGAGTTATCCTACCTGCATTCCGTTCTTTGTCGGTAATGAAGGAGTTAAAAGGGTGACGTCTTTTTTATCTTCACCGTATAATCCCAACACCAGGCATTCACTGAAAAAATTGGCAATCTGTTTTTTGGGAAAGTTAACCACCGCTAAAATTTGCTTTCCAATCAGTTCCTCTTTTGAGTATAATGAAGTAATCTGTGCAGAGGATTTTCTGATTCCTAAATCTCCAAAATCTATTTCCAGCTGGTAAGATGGGTTTCTTGCTTTTTCAAAGTCATTCACTGAAATGATGGTTCCGCATCGGATGTCTATTTTTTCAAAATCTGCCCAAGTGATATCTGGCTTTACGGTCATAATAATTCGTTAATTAAATGTTCTACTTCTGCTCTCTGTTCTGCATATTTTTGTTGGAGCTCTGAGCCTTCGCCCATTCTTTTGTAGTATTCAAGAGCTTTCCCTCCAAAAAATTTTTTATGAAAATCGGAAACTTCAGGCACCTGTGGAAAAACTTTATGGAAAAGCATTTCATAATACGCCTGGAATTCTCTCTCGTTTTTGTCTTCTATGACCTGTCCCGGAGCTTTTTGTCTTACATGAAGCATTTCATGGGCGATCATATTGAGTACAAGGTTCAGGTCAAAATCAAATAAATTTCTTGGGATCATTACTGTTTGAGGCCCTCCCAGCTCTCCTTCTGCTGTAAGAAGCATTGATGTAGGAGAAAGCTCTTCCCTGAAACCAAATCCTGCAAAGTTTTCATGCTCCAGATCAAAGGAATGGATCAGATATTTTGCTGCATCCAATATTTGATTATGCTTTTTATAAGCATTAAGGTGTAGATTAACCTGCTCGAAATTCATCTGAAATATATTGTTTTATAACAAATGTATTAAAATAATAGAATTTTCATATCGTTTGGAAACAGATTCAGAACCTTATTACCTTTCTTTTTCAATCTGTTTTTCTCCCCACTGTTTTAAATAGGTGATAAATGGAATAAGTTCATTGCCGGTTTCCGTTAAAGAATATTCCACCTTTGGAGGAACCTCATGGTATACCTTCCGGTGGACCAGGGCATCATCTTCAAGTTCCCGTACAGTCTGGGTAAGCATTTTAGGGGTAATATCAGATAATGCTTTTCGCAATTCACCATACCTCATAACAGAATTCATATGCAGATACCATAAAATCCGACCTTTATATTTTCCACCAATCCGCTTAAAAGCATAGTCAACAGGACATGACGGTTCATTGGATATAAATTTTTTCATTTTTAATAAATTGATAATCAATAATAGTATAAATTAAGTATGTAGCGTACAAAAAAGTACATACTTGCAGCAAATATACGTTCAGGCTACATTTGCCATACAATTTTAAAAGAAAAAAATGAAAGCTGTAATTTTAAATGAAGCCGGAGGTGTTGAAAACCTTCAGTTTACAGAAATAGAAAAACCAATGATCAGTGATAATGAAGTTTTGGTAAAAGTAATTTCCATAAGCATTAATCCTGTTGATGTAAAAGCAAGAGGGTATGAAGGTGTTTTAAACTGGATTTTTGAAGATAAACGCCCTGTAATTTTAGGATGGGATATTTCGGGAGAAGTAATAGAAACAGGAAAAAACGTAACTGAGTTTAAAACTGGGGATGAAGTTTTTGGGATGGTCAACTTTTTTGGAAACGGAAAAGCTTATGCGGAATATGTTGCTGCTCCTGCCGCTCATTTAGCATTAAAACCTGAAAATACGACCCACCAGCAAGCTGCAGCCGCGGCAATGGCAGCTTCTACAGCGTATCAGGCATTGGTACATGTAGCTAAGATCAAACAGGGAGATAAAGTGCTGATCCATGCAGCTTCAGGAGGAGTGGGGCACATGGCTGTACAGATCGCCAAACATTTCGGTGCATATGTGATAGGAGTATCCTCCGCAAAAAACAGAAATTTTGTATTGTCATCAGGCGCAGATGAACATATTGATTATACTACTGAAAACTTCAGAGATAAACTTCAGAATATAGATGTAGTGATAGATACTATTCAGGGTGAAACTTTACAGGATTCTGTAGATGTTGTACGTCAGCATGGTATTATTGTAACGCTTCCTTCTCCTGAGATTCCTGAGGAAGTAAAAACAAAAGCAGAGCAGAAAAAGGTAAATATTGAGTTTATGATGGTTGAATCTCAGACCAAAACAATAAGAGAAATTTCAGATTTACTTAAGAAAACTATCCTTAAACCGGCTGTTTACAAGACATTTTCTTTCGAAGATATCAGGAATGCACATCTGGAAGTGGAGACCAACCATGTTGTTGGGAAAGTAATAGTGAATATTTAAAAAACAAGGCCGGAAATTATTTCCGGCCTTGTTAACAAGATTAAGTGTAATTTGTCCTTAAGGGAAAGGATCATTTAATGTTTGCAGATTTTTATTGAAACTTAATCTAAATTTAAGGGAATTGATAACAATGGAACTTTATTTTTATAAGCCATAATGGCCGTCTTGCTACGGTGGAAAAGAGATTCCACAAAATTGTATTTATAGGGGATCATAGTCAGCAGATCGGAATTGGTAATCTTTACTTCTTCCTCAATCGCTTTTATTACCTCAATGGACTGAATTATTTTAAAACTGTATTTAAGATCATCGAGGTTATGACCTGAATTGAGATCAGTATCATGAACAACCTCCGTGAAATCTTCCAGTCTTTCACTGACATTGAATACCTCAATTTCAGCATTGAAGTCTTTAATAAAAGAGTATATATCATCCATGGCGGTCCAGGTCATATTTCTATGAGTGTCGTATGCAAAAAGAATTTTCCTGATCCCTGTATATTCTATATGAGACGGGATAATTAGTATAGGTTTTTTTATTCTGTGAATGGCCTTTACAACCGTATTTCCTAAAAGTCTTTGTTCAAGGGTCTTTTCTCCCATTCCCATAACAATGAAATCCCCTTTTACGGCTTGTATGCAATTATTGAGTTCTTCAATAAAATTGCCCGAAGCCAGGTAATGTCCTGTTTTTATGGTGTAGAGTCTTCCAATTTCTGTGGCTTTATCGGAGATTTTTTTTTGATTTTTAAGCGTTTGCTCATAAAAAAAATCTGCAGAAACCTGGGCATTTAAGGCATGAATGGAAATACTTTGTAAGTTGAACAGGATTACTTTATACTTATTTTCTTTAGCCATTGAAGCAGCATAATGGGTTGCATTTTCAGCTTCCTGGGAAAAATCTGTGCAAATAATTATTGTTTTCATTGTTCCGGAATTGATAATATAAAATTAAGACAGAAAAAGATAGTAATTATTAAAAAAATACTGACATAGCATAAAATGGCGTTGAAATGTATTTTTAAGGAGATGAAACGTTCCTTCATTTTAGAGCTCTGATTTAACACTTCAGAGACCGTTTTGGCAGTCTCATTGAAAATAGAAGAAATTCCTGTAAATCTATTTCTATCTTTACATTTGCAAAGACCCGATATGAATAAGATTTCCAACATCAGAAAAAAGATAGCGCGGAGTAAAAAAATTCTTTCTGCAATGAAAAGAAGGCTGGTTATCTGGACGGTAGCCATTATTACGTTTTGTGTTTTTTCTTATCTGATTGATCCGTTTGATCCGGTCTGGGAAGGATATCTGGAGACTCCGTTAAAAACAATTATTGAAGATCTTTTGTGGGTATTCTTCTTTTCAGTGATTATTTCAGAGGTTAGCATATTCATTGACCGGATCCTTAATCGATTGCTTCCCTGGAAAAACAGAACCGTAAAACGATTATTGATCCAGGGCAGCCTTCAGGTGGTAGGAAGCATACTTATTGTAATTATTGTTAATTTCATTATTGACAACACTTCAGATAGTATACCTGATATGGATGCACGTAAGGAATATACATTGCTGGGGCAATGGGTGGCAACAAATATTGTAATATCGTTGGTTATCAGTGCATTTAATACCGTGGATTATCTGCTTGAGAACTGGAAGAAAACAGCTGTTGAAGCTGCCCAGCATAAATTACGGGCATCTAAGCATAAGCAGGCTGCAATGACAGCTGAACTCCAGGCTCTTAAATTACAGATTGATCCGCATTTTATATTTAATAACCTGAGTGTATTATCCGAGCTCATTCTTGAAGATCAGCAGCTTGGCTATGAATATTCAGAAAAATTTGCAAGAGTATACCGGTATCTTCTTGTCAATTCTAAAAAAGACATCATTGTTCTGGAAGAAGAGCTGAGGTTTTTAGACTCCTACATTTTTTTAATTGAAAAAAGAATTGGAAGGGGTGTTGTATTTAAAATTGATATCGATGAAGAATACAGAACAATGTATACCCTCCCTTTGTCTCTGCAATTGCTCGTTGAAAATGCGATTAAGCATAACCAGACCTCAAAGGCAAATCCTCTGGAAATACATGTTTATACAAGTTCTGATGAAGAGCTGGTTGTTTCCAACACATTTCTGCCGCTGATTAATAAACCGGATTCTTCAGGGGTGGGGCTTACCAATGTTATTGCCAGATATGAGATTTTGGGATATACAAAGCCAATAATAGAAAAGACTGAAAATAAATTCATTGTAAAACTTCCGTTAATATGAAGATTAATAAAATTTTAATAATTGAAGATGAAAAACCCAATGCAGACCGGCTAAAAAGATTGTTGCTGAAATTAAGACCTCATATGGAAATATTATCTGTGGAGGATTCTATTATTTCAGCTGTGAACTGGCTTGAAAACAATGTTGTTCCGGATATAATTATGATGGATGTGCGTCTGGCAGATGGTTTAAGCTTTGAAATATTTAATAAATTCGATATCAGAAGCCCTGTAATTTTCACTACCGCCTATGATGAATATGCGGTACAGGCATTCAAATACAACAGTATAGATTATCTTCTCAAACCTATAGAAGAGGAAGAGCTTGATCAGGCATTAAGACGTTATGAAACATTCATTGAAACGGCTCCTTTTATAGGAACAGCCATAGAAGGATTGCTGAATTATATGCAGCCGAAAAATTACAGAAAACGTTTCCTTATCCCTCACCGGGATGGATATAAAACAGTTATGGCAGAGGATATTTTATATTTTTATACTGAATTTGGGGGCAGTAAGGCCATGCTGACCACGGGTATTGTGGAAAATATCCCTCAGACACTGGAAGAGCTCGAAAAACAAATGGATCCGAAGTTCTTTTTCAGAGCTAACAGACAATTTATTATTCATATAGATTCAGTAAAACAGATTTTTAATCATTTTAACGGTAAGCTGAAACTTGAGTTGAGAAAGCATCCTGATATGGAAGTGATTATAAGCAGAGAAAAATCTTCTGTTTTTAAATCATGGCTGGATTATTAAGTTCCTGATTCATTCTATTTATTGATTCTGACAGATCTTTACAACTGTAAAGATAGAAACAGAATCTCCGGTGATTGCTGCCTTTTGAAATATTAAAAGGCAGATTTGTTTATGATTGCGGAGATGCGGAAATATTTCCTTTTCTTTTCATTTTTCTTATCATACGGTTCATCTGCGATTAACTACACTTCATCTGATTTCTAAGCGGGCCTCCTTATGATATGGTTTTATTTTGCCCAGTAAAATTTAAAAACCAATGTTATGAATTACAGAAAAGGATATCTGGCACTTTCACTCACCGCAGCAGTATTGTATTCATGCGGCTCTGGTAACAGCCAGGAGAATACTCCCCAGGTTCAGGCATTACCTACAGACTTTATCCGGGTGGAGACAGGAAATGAAGATGTTTCTACGGGATATCCCGGAAGTATAGAAGGACAGGATAATGTAGAAATTAAAACCCAGGTTACAGGATATCTGCAGGCTGTTTATGTGAAAGAAGGTCAATATGTTAATAAAGGACAAACATTGTTCAGGATCAGCCCATCCGTATATAATGAACAGGTTAATATGAACAAAGCGGCCTTAAAGTCTGCTTTGGCGGCGCAGGAAACCGCGAGACTGGAAGTTGAAAAACTGAAACCGCTTGTAGAAGGTAAAGTAGTTTCCGATATGCAGCTGAAAACAGCTCAGGCTAGTTATAAAGCTGCTTCTGCGCAGGTAGCACAGGCTCAGTCATCGTTAGGCTCATCAAAAATTAATGCTGATTTTACTCAAATTAAGGCTCCGGTAAGTGGGTATATTGGCAGGATCCCGAACCGTGTAGGGAACCTCATCAGTCCGTCAGACCAGTCTCCGCTAACCACACTTTCTGATATCACCCGTGTAAACGTTTATTTTTCTATGAATGAAGCTGACTTTATAGCCTACAGCAGAGCTGCAGCTTCAGAACAAAATCCTGAAAATGTTGAACTCATTTTGGCCGACGGTTCCACCTATTCTTATAAAGGAAAACTGGAAAATGCCAGTGGAAATTTTGACAGAAATACGGGGAGTATTCAGATGAAAGCTGTTTTTCAGAATCCCGAAAAATTATTGAGAGCGGGAGGAACGGGTAGAGTCATGATATACAATGCCCTGAATGGAGTCATCAAACTTCCGAAAACAGCAGTAAAAGATATCCAGGATAAATTCTTTGTCTATAAGCTGGAAGGTAAGGATAAAGTAAAAATGTCCCAGATTGAAATTTCAGGAAGTACTTCTCAGGATTACTTTGTGAAAAAAGGGGTGAACCCAGGAGACAAAATAGCAGTAAACAGGATTGATGTTCTTACTGATGGGGCTCCGGTAGCTGCGAAAATCACTCCTTCAAAATAGTATATCATCATTTAGAACGTTTGAAATGTTAAAAAAAATAATTGACCGTCCGGTACTCGCGACGGTAATATCCCTCATCATCGTGATATTGGGGATCATTGGATTAAATCAGCTGGCAGTAACCAGATTTCCGGATATTTCTCCGCCCACAATTACTGTTTCAGGTTCTTATCCGGGAGGGAACAGTGAAACGGTGATTCGTTCCGTGGTAACACCATTGGAAGAACAGATTAACGGGGTGGAAGACATGCAGTACATGAAATCCACAGCCAGTAATGACGGAACATTTACGATTTCCATCATTTTTAAGCAGGGTGTAAATCCGGATCAGGCTGCTGTAAATGTACAGAACAGGGTACAGCAGGCTACTCCCATACTTCCCCAAGAAGTAATAAGAATGGGATTAACGACATCAAAGCAGCAAAATAGCATGGTGCTGATTTTTAACCTGTATACAGAAGACAACCAGAAGTATGACGAAACATTTCTGCAGAATTATGCAAATATTAATCTTATTCCTCAGGTTAAAAGAGTAAAAGGAGTAGGGCAGGCTCAGATTTTCGGGATTAAGGATTATTCAATGAGAATATGGCTGAATCCACAGAAAATGTCATCGTATGGACTGGAGCCTTCTGATATTTCCAGTGCCATTGCCGATCACAGTCTGGAATCTGCACCGGGTAAATTGGGTGAAGAATCCAATGCAGCCCTGGAATATGTCATCCGGTACAAAGGAAAAAAGAATAAACCTGAAGAGTATGAAAATATCATTGTTAAAAATGATGGAACCAGTGTGGTTAGACTAAAAGATGTAGCCCGTGTAGAATTCGGATCTATTTCTAATAGTGGGGATAACCTTTCCAATGGGAAAAATGCAGTTACCGTAGCAATCATGCAGACGACAGGATCGAATGCCAATGAAATTGAGATAGGAGTTAATAAAGCAATTGAGCAATTGTCGAAATCATTCCCGCCAGGTATAAAATATACCAAGGTGATGAGTACAAAAGAAAGACTGGATGAGGCCACAGGACAGGTAAAGTCTACTTTGATTGAAGCTTTTATTCTTGTATTTATTGTGGTGTTTATTTTCCTTCAGGACTTCAGATCTACAATTATTCCGGCTATTGCAGTTCCGGTAGCTATTATCGGAACTTTCTTCTTTCTTTTGGTATTGGGGTTTACCATTAATGTATTAACACTTTTTGCCCTTGTACTGGCGATCGGTATTGTGGTGGATGATGCTATTGTTGTTGTAGAAGCGGTTCATAGTAATATGGAGGGAACCGAACTTTCAGGGAGAGATGCTACTCATAAAGCCATGAGCGAAATTACCGGTGCTGTAATTTCCATTACCCTGGTGATGTCTGCAGTATTTATTCCGATAGGATTTATGTCAGGTTCAGCAGGATTGTTCTATAAGCAGTTTGCTTACACCCTGGCCATTGCCATTATCATTTCTGCAGTAAATGCACTTACGCTAACACCAGCTTTATGTGCTGTATTCCTGAAAAACAATCATGCGGACGAAGATGGAAAACAAAAAGGATTCGGGAAAAGATTTGCTGTTGCATTTAATGCAGGATTCAATAATATAACCAATCGTTATGCAAAAGGAGTACGGTTTCTGATAGGGCGTAAGTGGATTGCAACAGGTCTGATAGCCGGGATTATAGGATTAGCTGCATGGCTGTTGACGATAACTCCTAAGAGTTTTGTGCCTATGGAAGATGATGGTTTCTTTATCTATTCCCTAAGCATGCCTCCGGGAACCGGACTGACAAAAACAACGGAAGTATCAGATAAGATCAATACGATTTTAAAAAGTATTGATGCCGTTCAGGAAAATACTTCCATTACAGGATATAATCTTTTAAGCAATAGCGCAGGGCCTGCCTATGCAATGGGATTTGTAAAACTGAAACCCAAAAAAGAAAGAGGAAAGGTTCAGGATATTGATGAAATCATGAATATTGTAAATGGGAAACTTGCTGTCATTAAAGAAGGAACTGTGATGAGTTTCAGAATGCCTCCGGTAGAAGGATATGGAGTAACCAATGATGCGGAAATTGTACTGCAGGACCGTATGGGCAGGGACCCACAGGTTCTTAAAACAAAGGCGGATGATGTGATCGGACAATTAATGCAGGTGCCGGAAGTAGCATATGCGTATACCATGTTCAGAGCAGATTACCCTCAGCTGGAACTTGAAGTAAATGAAGATAAAGCTAAACAGCTGGGCGTGAGTATTTCTAATCTGCTCGGAACAGTACAGACCTATTTTTCAGGAGACCAGTCCCAGAATTTCTCAAGGTTTGGAAAGTTTTATAGAGTGAATATAAAGGCAGATGGAGTTTTCAGAATGGATGAGAAGGCATTCAATGATATTTTTGTTAAGAATAATACTGGAGAAATGGTTCCGGTAAATACATTGGTTACCTTGAAAAAAGTATATGGGCCAGAGTCTGTAAACCGGTATAACCTTTATAATTCATTGAATATTAATGTGGTTCCTAAGCCGGGGATCAGTAACGGAGAGCTGATGGACAAGATAGAAACTACACTGAACAAGCTTCCTTCTGATTATAGTTACGAATGGACGGGATTAAGCCTGGAAGAAAAGTCAGCAGGAAACCAAACCATAGTAATTTTGGGGCTGTGTTTACTGTTTGTTTATCTTCTTCTTGCTGCACAATATGAAAGCTATATTCTCCCACTGGCTGTAATGCTTTCAATACCAACAGGAGTTGTGGGGGCGTTTCTGGGAATTAAAGCAATAGGATTTGATAACAATATCTATGTACAGGTAGGGCTCATCATGCTTATCGGATTACTGGCGAAGAATGCAATTCTTATTGTAGAATTTGCCATACAAAGGCGTAAAGCAGGGCTTTCAATTCTTGATTCTGCACTGGAAGGGGCTAAAGCACGGTTACGTCCGATTATTATGACCTCATTGGCTTTTATAGTAGGGATGATTCCATTGATGGTTTCTACCGGAGGAATGGCGTCCGGGAATAAGTCAATCAGTGTAAGTGCAGCAATAGGGATGTTAAGTGGAGTTGTGCTGGGGGTTTTTGTGATTCCTGTACTGTATATGGCATTTCAGTATCTGGATGAGAAATTTTCAGCCGGAAAGAAATATGTTGCCACTGAAGTCTCTGTAGCTCAGGAATAATCGGATTATAGAGAATAAATAGAAAATCTGAAAATAACGATAAAATGAAAATATTTAATATAAAGGATTTCCTTATTTCAGGTGCAATCATATCAGCTTTGGTGTCCTGCAACGTGGGAAAACCCTATACAAGGACTGATTTGCAGTTACCTGAACGTTACAAAGAAGTTGCTCAGGTAACAGGAGATACGGTAGTACTTCCCTGGAAAACCTTTTTTAAGGATTCTAAACTGATTGGTTTGATAAATAAAGCACTGACCAGGAATAATGAAGTGAAAGTAGCACTGAAGAATATGGAGCAGCTTGACCTTGTGTATAAGCAGGCTAAGTTATCTCTGATGCCAACATTGGATTTCAATGCCGGAGCGAACAGAAGCTGGGCCTCTAAAAACAGTCTTAACGGATCCCTTAATGAACAGTTTCTTGGCACGAAATATATAGATGATTTTAACGCAACTCTCAGACTTTCCTGGGAAGTAGATATCTGGGGAAAATCCAAAATGCAGAAAGAAGCTGCTGCTGCGGAATATTTTGCCCAAAAGGAAAATTTACATGCAATAAAAAGCAGGATTGTGGTTCAGGTAGCGCAGGCTTATTATAATTTAATAGCTCTGGACGAACAGCTAAAGATTGCAGAGCAAAATATAGAATTAAGTAACAGTACGCTGAAGATGATGGAACTTCAGTTTAAGGCGGGACAAATTAATTCATTAGCAGTTCAGCAATCAGAAGCACAGAAGAAAACGGCTGAATTACTGATTCCTCTTGCGAAACAAAATATTTCTATTCAGGAGAATGCATTGAGTATTCTTTGTGGGGAGTATCCTGATACTGTAGAAAGAACAGGCAATCTGCAGACGATGATTCCGGATAATAAACTATCAGATGGGCTGCCTGCCCAATTGCTAAGCAGAAGGCCGGATATAAAGGCTGCAGAACTTAATGTTGTCAGCCTCAATTCGAAAACAGGACTGGCAAAAGCAGTTATGTATCCCAGTATCAGTTTATCGCCGCAAATAGGACTGAACTCTAATAAGTTTAATACCTGGTTCGATATTCCGGGATCTGTTACTAAAGCCATTGCTGCTAACCTTGCTGCTCCTGTTTTTCAGAAGAAAGAATTGAGAACCGCCTATGAAACAGCACTAATAGAACAGGAAAAAGCAGCAGTACAATTTAAGCAGTCAGTCATGACAGCTGTAGGAGAAGTTTCTGATGCAATGGCAAAATCCAAAGGGTCAACAGAAAGGTTACAACTTCTTGGACAGAGAACAAACATTTTGGATAAAGGAATTGATGATGCCCTCAAGCTATATAAAAGCGGAATGGCAACCTATCTGGAAGTGATCACTGCTCAGAATAATAAACTTCAGAATGACCTTGAAACAATTAATGTGACTCTTGAAAAATTAAATGCTGAGGTGGAATTGTATCGGGCATTAGGAGGAGGAGTAGAATAAAAATAAAAAAGAGGCTGCACATTGCAGCTTCTTTCATTTACAAAATATTGATATGATTTAAAATTAAATAGTTTTCCTCTATCTGGCCTGATTTATCCACCGGCAAATGTAGGACATGGCTGACGGTATGTACAATACATAAAAATCATGTTTTTTCTTTACCTGAAATCCGGTATGTTTCTGATCAGATTTTTATACATGGTCATTTTTTTGAAAAATAAAACTCATACAGATACATATTTTATTGCTTAAAATCAATTGTTTATGAAAATGATTGATTTTTTTATAAAAAGCCATGCAAGATTTTTATAAAACAGGATTTATATAATGAGTACTCGAATTAATTAATGTTTAATGTAAAAAATAATGTAATGAAGAAATTTACAGTACCAAGAATTTTTATGACTGTTTTAGTTGTATTGGCAGGCCTTACCCTGTT
This sequence comes from Chryseobacterium flavum, assembly GCF_003385595.1. Classification (GTDB taxonomy): domain Bacteria; phylum Bacteroidota; class Bacteroidia; order Flavobacteriales; family Weeksellaceae; genus Chryseobacterium; species Chryseobacterium flavum. Next base: position 105,011 of record NZ_QNUE01000012.1, read on the forward strand.
TTCATGCCTTAATGATGACGGACCGGATATACCACCGGTAAAGCTGGAAGATGTTAAAGGAAATTATAAAGGAAGACTCATCACGATCCAGGGTAATTATAAGAAAGAGAAAATCATAGATTTTAAAGTAAAACAGGATACCATGCAGTTTGATGAATTTCCAATCAAAGAAATTGTGGAGTCTGTTGTAAAAGACCCTGAAAAAGCAGAAGCAGCGTTGAAACAAATGGCGAAAGTGAAATATAATCTTGATTATAAAGCAACGGTTAACGCGGAAAATAATGTATTGGAGCTGGCTTTTACTCCTAAAGTACTGGAGCTTAAAATTCCGGTAGACGGGATAAATAAAAATACCACAGTTTTGCTGGCCGCCAAGCAAAAAGGCTTTTTTGTAGGAATGGATCATTCATTGAGATTTGCTATAGTGGCAGAAAAGATTACAGTAGACGGGGCTGTTCTTGAACCTTATGAAACAATTAATTATAATTTTCCATTCTGTGTAAAGACTAATTAGTAGAGAAATTGTCATAAATGGATTGCATCTGATCAAATGCAATCTATTTTTGTAGAGAAAATTTAATCAATATTCAATCGGATACGATAACTGTACATGGATGAAAGTAAAGAACAGATTTTGGTAAAGCGCCTTCTGATGAAGGAGGAGGCAGCCTGGAAAGAGCTTTTCGGAGCCTATTCCGGAAATCTGTCCTATGTATGCTCCCGTTATATGACCGAAAAAGAAGATGTTCATGATGTACTTCAGAACAGTTTTATTAAAATGTTTCGTTCGATAGATTCTTTTGAGTACCGTGGAAAAGGATCGTTGAAGGCATGGATGACAAGAATCACAGTGAATGAATCATTGAAGCACATAAAAAAAAGAACAGACTTTACAGTAGTTGAGGTGAATGAACTACCCGACTTTCCTGATGAAGACGATCCGGATTTCGAGGAAATTCCCAAAGATGTTATTATGGAGATGATCAGAGCTCTTCCGGATGGCTATAGGACCGTTTTTAACTTGTATGTATTTGAGAAAAAAAGCCATAAAGAAATCTCAGGGCTTTTAGGTATTGCAGAAAATTCTTCTGCTTCACAGTTTCATCGGGCAAAAGGACTGCTTGCCCAGAAGATAAACGAATTTAAAATGTCAAAAAAAGCACAATATGAATAATGAATGGTTAAATAAACTGCGTAGCAGAATGGAAGACCATGAAGAGGATGTTCCGGAGGGGTTGTGGGATGACATCAGAGAAGATCTGTTTTCTGAAGAAGAGACAGATAAGTTCATTGCAGGAGCTGCTTCTCAGGAACGGAATGTTATGAAAGGCCCAGGGAAAAGTAATGATCACCTGTTATATCGTATTGGAGGCCTTGCAGCAGCTGTTGCGGTATTATTATTTTTTCTGATGAGAATTCTTCCTCAGGATAAAAAAGATAATATCATATCATTGAATTCATCGGGAGCTAAAAAAGATAACAGAAAAAATCCGGTTATTCAGAAAGAGCAGTTCACTGAAGAAAAATTCGATTCGGGAAGCTTAATGGTAAAAGAGCAAGGCAAAGATGTTTTAAAAGAAAAAAATACTACGGATTCACCAGTTGACAGAGTTGGGTTTAATGAACTATTTATTGAAAGGGTTTTTAAAGGGCAGAAAACAGCAGGAATAATCCCACAGGACCTTCAGATTGCTCAGGGATTATTTCAGCTTAAGGATCCGGTAATTGTTCCGGAAAAGGGTGCCAATGATATTCTTTTTAAACAGGAAGATGATGAAGATAAGTTTGCGGATAACACAAAGAATCCGGCAAAAAAGCCCTGGATGTTAAGTATGCTTACAGGAAATGCATCCTCAAATGCCGAACAACAATTTCCCGGTTATGTTTCAATGAATGGAAAGCCGATGGGAGTGGAAGAAGTATGGAGCACATCCACTTACGAAGATAATCCTCTAACGGCAGTACTGCTAGCCAACCAGAGCCAGCAGGTGGAAGCCAGGATAAGACATAAAGTTCCGGTTACGTTCGGATTATCTGTTTATCGAAGCCTGGGTAAAAGATGGGGAATAGGTACAGGATTGAATTATACGAAACTGACCTCAGAGCTGCATTCCGGAAGTGATAATAACTATATAAAAGGAGAGCAGTCTGTTCATTATATAGGAGTTCCTGTACAGATCAATTATAATGTTATTCAGAAAGGACGGGTTACCGGATATATTACCGGAGGAGCGTTAGTAGAAAAACCTGTTTCAGGCAGTCTTACGACTACATATGTGGTAAATGATCAGATAAAGGAAACTTCAAAAGAGAAGCTGGAAAATAAATCTGTACAGCTTTCGGTAAATACAGGAGTTGGGGTCCAGCTGAAAGTCATTGATAAGTTTGGGATTTATGCAGAACCCGGTATTGGGTATCATTTTAAGGCTAATAACGACCTTAATACGGTCTATAAGGAAAAACCACTTCAGTTCAACATAAAATTTGGTATCAGGTTACTGCTTGACTGATATAGCTGTTAAACACCAGAAACAATCTAAAATGTATATATATGAAAACAAAACTAATTTTTTTAACATGCCTGTTACTGGGTATTCTGACGATCAAGGCACAGTGTAATCCTACAATTACCAGCCCAAGGCTAGGTGCCATATTTCCGGACAAAGTCCTGTTTTGCACTACAGAGAATGAAGTACTTTCTACACAGGCTTATGACTCTTACCAATGGTATAAGCAGGAATGGACCTGGCAGACTCCCAATAACAATCCGTGGGTAGCAATTTCCGGAGCAACATCCCAGCAGTTAACAATCAATGGTAATGACCAGTTGTATTATTTTAAAGTAAAGGTTACTCAGGGGGACTGTACAGCAGAAAGCCCGGCAATTATGGCAGACGGTTATGTTTACGGGCTTCCGGCTATGATGTCTACCTATACACCGGGAACTTATGAAGAAATTGATATGGGGGTAGTAAATGTCTGCAATGGAGCTTCTGTTAAGTTTGAAAATGTATTCCCTGTAGTCTATGGTACACATACCTGGTTTAAATGTGTTCCTGGAAGCAATCCACCAACCGCAGGTGATCCGTGTATCATTGCAGGAGTGACAGGGGATGCATATACTGCAACAGAATCTGGAAAATATGGGTTCTATGCCTGTACGGAGTATTGTCCGGAACAATGTGAGATGTTAGATCCGTTTTCATTTGTTCAGCTGAATTTCGGAAACTGGCAGTTCTGTGAAAATTTGGGAACCGGCGAAGCCAGTCCTAAAGACAGCAATATGAGTATTTATCCGAATCCTACAGCTCAGTTCCTTTATATAGGAAAAGCATCAGATAAAACATACAGCGAAATCACAATTATTGATATGTCAGGAAAGCTGGTTCTTAAAAAGTCTGACCATCAATATAACCAGGGGATTGATGTGAGTCACCTGGTTCCCGGAAATTATATGATTGTTTCCAAAAACAAGGACGGGAAAGTATATAAGAACAAGTTCATTAAGAAATAAAAGATTACATAATCTTTTTTGTTAGTTTTAATAGTGGTTAACCGGTACAAAGTAATTTGTGCCGGTTTTTTAATTAAACGGGTTTATAGACATCAGTTTTGGACATCTGATTTTTGTTTAAATATTCATATTTATAGTTTTTATTATAGAATTTTATCAATGTAACTAACTGTTTTCTAAAATAGTATATTAATTATATTTACTCCAAAAACACGTCCATGCTGATAAAAATTTACGGAAGTGCAATCCACGGAGTTGCAGCACAAACCATTACGATAGAAGTTAATATTGATACAGGCGGAGTAGGATATCATTTGGTGGGTCTTCCTGATAACGCAATCAAAGAAAGCAGTTACAGGATTTCAGCAGCTTTAAAAAATGTGGGGTACAAAATTCCCGGAAAAAAAATAACGATTAATATGGCTCCTGCGGACCTCAGGAAAGAAGGTTCAGCTTATGATCTGAGTATTGCTATCGGTATTTTGGCTGCATCAGACCAGATTTTTGCTGAAAAGGTTTGTGATTATATTATTATGGGGGAACTTTCTCTGGACGGAAGTCTGCAGCCTATCCGGGGAGTCCTTCCTATTGCAATTCAGGCCAGGGAAGAGGGCTTCAAAGGAATTATCCTTCCTCTGCAAAATGCACGGGAAGCGGCTATTGTTAATGATCTTGATGTATATGGCGTTGAAAATATTAAAGAAGTTATTGATTTTTTTAATGAAGGAAAACCTATTGAAAAAATTATTTTGGATACCAGAAAGGAGTTCCAGGAAAAGATCAATGAATTTCCGTTTGACTTTTCTGAAGTTAAGGGACAGGAGACCGCTAAAAGAGCGATGGAAGTAGCGGCAGCAGGAGGACATAATATTATTTTGATAGGACCGCCGGGAAGTGGAAAAACAATGCTGGCCAAAAGAGTTCCCGGTATTTTACCTCCATTAACTTTAAAAGAAGCACTTGAAACAACAAAGATACATTCTGTCGCAGGTAAAATGGGAGCAGAAGCTTCTTTAATGACCGTCCGGCCTTTCAGATCTCCTCATCATACAATTTCTGATGTGGCCCTGGTAGGAGGAGGAAGCTATCCTCAGCCGGGAGAGATTTCCCTGGCACACAACGGAGTGTTGTTTCTTGATGAAATGCCTGAATTTAAGCGGACTGTTCTTGAAGTTATGAGACAGCCTCTGGAAGACCGTGAAGTGACTATTTCCAGAGCCAGATTTACGGTGAACTATCCTGCAAGCTTTATGCTGGTTGCTTCAATGAATCCCAGTCCCAGCGGTTTCTTTCCTGATGATCCGAACAATACTTCCTCTGCTTATGAAATGCAGCGATATATGAACAGGCTTTCCGGACCACTTTTAGATAGGATTGATATTCATATAGAGGTTCAGAAAGTTGAATTTGAACAACTTTCTGAAAAAAGAAAAGGAGAAAAAAGCGAGGTGATCAGGGAGCGGGTACTGAAGGCCCGGGATATTCAGAATGAACGCTATAAAACTCTTAATATAAGCTGCAATGCACAGATTGGCCCTAAAGAACTTGAAGCTTTTTGTGAGTTGGATGAAACATCCTTCAGTCTTATAAAGCGCGCAATGGAAAAGCTCAACCTTTCAGCAAGGGCTTATGACCGGATCCTTAAAGTTGCACGGACCATAGCTGACCTTGAAGGATCTGAAAAAATTCTTTCCCATCATATTTCTGAGGCAATACAATACAGAAGCTTAGACAGAGAATTCTGGAATGCCTGATTTTTTTATTTAAATATCAGTGCAACAGGGATTTAAGGCTTGTTGTTTTATAAGTTTAATTCATTATTGTGGGATCTGTATTGTAATTATGTAACGCATAGCTAAAATTATTATGTTAAATTTGATTACCAAATTGATAAAAATATTTAATTATGAAAAATTAATTTATTTAATTACCCTTAATTGGGTAGTTTTATAACACATTCTGTTATGTTTCTTTTAGATTGTAATAAATAATGTGAATAGCATTGTTTATAGTTCTGCATGGAAAAATGTAGATCTCCTGATAATATATCGTACAATTAATCAGGTCTGTGAAAACAAAAAACTTTTAACCCAAAAACTTTTATTGAAATGTCAACCCAAACAACAACATTAGAGGGACAGCCATTTGGTCCTGCAGTATTACTGTCTGCTGAAGACAGAGAAAAACTTTTGCATAGATTTAATAAGACAGGATGGGATTATCATGAAGAAGAAACGCTGGTCTCCCTTTTCCGGAAACAGGCTGGCCTTCATCCTGAAAATATTGCAGTAGTGTGTCAGGATCAGTCTATAACTTATGAAGAATTAGATAAAAAAAGCAATCAGCTGGCCAACGCTTTAATAGCAAAGGGAGTAAAGGAAGGAATGTATATTCCGGTATGGCTTGACCGTTCACTGGAGTGGACAATAGCAATATTGGGAATATTGAAAGCCGGAGCCGCATATGTTCCTATAGACCCTGCTTATCCGGTAAAAAGAGTTGAATATATCCTTACGGATACCTCTTCTGAAATTATAGTTACCAATCAGTTGCTGGGAGCCCTGTTGACAACCAATGAAAGCATTAAAGTTCTTGTTCTGGACCCTATGGATGTTTTGGATCATCTGCCGGATCAGGTAGATATTAAAATTTCTCATAATGCATTGGCTTATACGATTTATACTTCAGGCTCTACGGGAAAGCCTAAGGGAGTAATGATTACCCATCATGCTATTCAGCATCTTGTGACATGGCATAATCATCATTTTCATGTAGATCATACTTCGAAACTAACTGTAGTTGCAGGATTGGCTTTTGATATTTCTGTCTGGGAAGTATGGTCTGCCCTTACTTCGGGCGGAACAGTATTTATTGCAGATCATGAAGAAAGAACAAATTCTTCGGCGCTGGTAAATTTTTACCGTAAAAATCAGATTACCCATGGGTTTGTACCAACTGTTTTAGCACCGGCTGTTGTAGAAGAAACTCAAAACTATAATGATCTCACATTAAAATACCTCTTTACGGGAGGAGAAAAACTTAAACCAGTACTTACTTCTGAACTGAATTATGAACTGGTTGATTATTATGGGCCTACAGAATGTACGGTATTTGCAACCTTCAAGAAAGTAAAAGATGTAAACGGACAGTATTTTTCTTCAATAGGTAAGCCGATAGCAAACGCTAAGGCATATATTCTGGGAGAAAAGCTGGAACTCCTTCCGGTGGGTGCTATTGGAGAACTATACATTGGTGGGAAGCTGCTGGCTAAGGGCTATCTCAATAACGAAGAACTTACAGCTGAAAAGTTTATTACCAATCCGTTTAACGAAAGTGAAAAATTATATCGTACCGGTGATTTGGCCCGATGGCATCCGGATGGAGATATTGAGTTTTTAGGACGAATTGATAATCAGGTGAAGATCCGGGGGTTTCGGGTGGAACTGGGAGAAATAGAACGTACGCTTGCCCAGCAGGAAAATATAAGGGAAGCAGTAGTGATTACAAAAGATTCATCAGGAAGTAATAATAAATATCTTGTTGCTTTTATCGTACAGGAATCCTGTGCAGAAAAAAATGTTGCTCTGGTCAGGAACCGCTTAAAAGAAGAACTGCCAGGGTATATGGTCCCTGCACAAATTATATTCATTGATAAAATACCAATAACGGCAAACGGTAAAACAGATACGCATATTCTGAAAGACCTCGCCGACAGAGAGGCCCGTGAGCTTGTTTCATTTGAGCCGCCGACTAATGAAACAGAGAGAGTTATTGCTGATATCTGGTCCGAGGAACTGGAAAGACCGGTTATTAATATTACCGATAATTTTTTTGATATCGGAGGAAATTCCCTGTTGGTAGCTATAGTGGCTGTTGCGTTAGAAGCCAGACTTGGGATAAAGGTATATCTGAGGGATATTTATCAATACCCTGTGTTGCAGCAGCTTTCAGAAACTTTAATAACCAGGTCCAAAGCAGCCCGGGAGGCCATTGCAGCAGAAGATATGGAACCTTATGTAGAATTACAGAAAGATGTTTACCTGGCACCGGGAACGGTATTCGCCGGAGATTTTAATCCAAAACAGCTGGAAAACCCTTCAGCAATATTTTTAACAGGGGTCACCGGATTTGTGGGAATACATTTATTGCAGGAGTTGCTTGATACCACAAATGCAGATATTTACTGCCTGGTCAGGGCACAGGATGAGTTTCATGCTATGGAAAAGATAGACCGTTGTTACAAGCAGTATCATATTTCACAGAAAAATATACAGAAACCAAGAATTATTCCTGTTATAGGAGATCTTTCTTTACCTTCATTAGGTTTGTCTGGTGAAACATTTACCATGTTAGCTGAAAAAACTGATTTAATCTATCACTCCGGAAGCTCCGTGAATTTTATTGAACCGTATTCTTATATGAAGGCTCCCAATGTAGAAGGATTAAGAGAAATAATCAGATTGGCCGGAGCAGAAAGAACGAAGTGTCTGGCTCTATTGTCAACGATCTCAGTGTACAGTTGGGGGCACAGATTCACAGGAAAAAAAGAGATGCTGGAGTCAGATGATATTTCCCAAAACCTGATGTCGGTCAGCAAAGATATAGGATATGTCAGAAGTAAATGGGTGATGGAGGCAATAGCAGATCTTGCGGCACAAAAAGGATTACCATTAATAACTTATCGTCTCGGTTATGCAATGTGCCATAGCGAGACAGGAGCAAGTGCTCCTTATCAATGGTGGTCAGGCCTTGTGAAGAATTGTGTTGAATTCAGGTCCTATCCGGCACTTACAGAGTTAAGAGAAGGGCTTATTACAGTAGATTATATGACCAGATCAATGGCCTATATCACTAAAAACAGACAGGCTATAGGAAAGAAATTTAACTTGATTGCCAGTCCAAAAACCAACCTGACATTGGAAGACTTCTTTAATCTGATCAATCAATATTATCCTTTTGCATTAAAATCGCTTCCGTATAAAGAGTGGAGAAAGCAATGGGAAAATGACAGTAAAAACCGTCTTTATCCACTTACCAGCCTGTTCAGGGATAATATGCATGAAGGGCTTTCAACGGTAGAACTTTACCAGAATACCTATGTATGGGATTGCACAAATGTCATCCGATTTCTTGAGGGGTCGGGAATTAATGAACCTGTATTTGATAAGAAAATACTGGATGCCTATTTAAATTATCTTGGAATACCGATTTCTTAACCATTATTCCATATTAAAGCCGGACAATCTATCATGTTGTCCGGCTTTTCTTTGCCTTTCATAAAATACGTCGAGTTTTGTCGCTATACAGGGTAATATTTGCATCAGAATAAGAGGTTACCTCTATTTTTAATAAAATAATAACCTATGGAGAATTTTACAATATTAACCAAAGATTTTGTTGCAAATGAAAGTGCTGTAGTAGATATTAAGTCTTTGGGTTCCGAAAGACCTTTGAGATCTTTGTTATTCCGGAATAAAACGGGGCAGTCAGCCAATTTTATATGGCAGGAGAATATAGTATCTGATACAGGATATTTTAAAGAAATAATTAATGAGCTGGGTGTGAAAGTTGCTCATTATGATGGATTCATTACGATTACGAATGGTGGAGGTATCCAGCATCTGAAGGCTGAACTGAGTGATTATGCCCCAGTCTAAATTCCTTTTTTCCCATCCAGAATCATCTGAATCATTTTAATTTTTCTGTTTTCTCTTGTTTCCGGTTTTTTTGCTTCTTCGATCCAGCGGATATATTCTTTTTTATGGGTGTAGCTCATTTTGTAGAAAAGTTCCTTTGCTTTTGAATTTTTTTCAAATATGATAGCAATATCCTGTGCAATTTCAATAATTCTTTCTTCTTTATCTTCAACAAGAGAAATGAATACTTCATCTCCGAAAGTTTTTCCAAGTTGTTTTCTAACATCCTGTGTTAATCCTAAAACGTGGCAGCTGGATTTCATTTTGGCAAGACTTCCGCGGTATTGCACCGTATTGTCAAACAATACCTGTACTTTTACCTGTCCTTTTTTGTTGAAAAGTTCTTCAGTAGAAAAGGGAAACTCTACATAGGCAGCATTTATTTCTCCGTTTTGCTTTATAACAGCTGTAAATTCTATCGTTTGAGGGCTCATAATCCGGAATATTTAGAATTCAAAAATAAAAAAACCGTGAAACTTGATTTCACGGTTTTAAAAATATATCTGAAAAGATTATTTTTTCTTTGTTTTCTTAGGTGTTGCAGTCGTTCCTGAATTCTTGGTTTTTGTATCGGCCGGAGTGTTTTCTCCTCTTACAAGTTTTAATTCGTCAATTAATCTTCTTGCACCTGCAAATTTATCAATGGTCCAAAGAACGAAACGTACATCTACGTTAATGGTTTTCTGCCATTCAGGCTCAAATACAATATCTCCGCTTAATGCTTCGCTGTTACCGTCAAAAGCAATACCAATAAGGTTTCCGTCTCCGTCGATTACCGGAGAACCGGAGTTCCCTCCTGTAATATCATTGTTGGAAAGGAAGTTTACCGGCATATAACCGGCAGCATCAGCATATTGCCCGAAATCTTTAAGGTTGTAAAGGTCGATCACTCTTTGAGGAAGATCAAATTCTTCATCACCTTTTTTATATTTTCCTACAAGACCTGTCATATCTGTATAGTAGTTATCAGTAACGCCAAAGTAGTTTCTGTCATCTCTGATAGGAAGTTTATCTACTGTACCGTATGTTAATCTCATGGTAGAATTAGCATCCGGATAGAATTTTTTCTCAGGCATAGCTTTCATTAATCCAGCCAGGAATAAACGGTTGTTTTTTGCAAAATTATCATCTATTTTAACAAATCTTTCAGTACTTATTTTCTGATCAGCAACAATTCCGTTTGCTGTTTTCCAAAGTGGATCAGCATCAAGTTTTAATGCATCCGGATTCAGTAAGAAATTTGTTGCAGAAGTTTTGTTAGCAAAAATTGAAGAATAAGCAAGGTTTGAAACCGTTTTAGCATCCAATCCCAGAATTGTAGCAGATGCTACTTCAGGATTCTTAACTCTGGCCTGGTAAAGACTGGTCATTGCGGCAAGCATTTCTCCTTCTAAAGCAGGATTGAAGTTTTCATAAGCAGATTTGATCGCTGCTTCTGTTTTAGCTTTCATAGCTAATCTTCCCTGCATATCCTGAGCAGCATATGCTTTAAGTGCCGATCCTACCTGTAAAGCAAGGGTGATGTATTTTGCATTTCTTGAGAACTGAGCAGCATAGTTTCTTTCTACATTTCTGTCTGAAACCTGTGTGTAATATGCTCCGATATCTTCCAGAACACCATTATACTGATCATTTCCTGGCATTGCAGCCCATTTTTTGTAGGTCTCTTCAACCTTTTGTTTATCAGTGATTGTTCCGTTTTTGTTTACAGCATCAATCGTACCTTGTCTGTTTTTCCAGTAGTTTGCTACTGAAGCGTACTGAGAAGCATAATTAAGCTGAGTAGCCTTATCCTTATCCATGTACTTTTTCATAACATCCATAGCTACTTTAGAAGCTTCCACCCATGCCGGATAATCTTTGTTTACCATTTGCTGAATTCCATAAGAAGTCAGGTAACGGTTTGTTCTTCCGGGATATCCAAGGATCATAGAGAAATCACCAGGCTTAATTCCTTTAAGAGAAACAGGAAGGAAATGCTTCGGTTTTAACGGAGTGTTGCTTGGAGAATATTCAGCAGGATTTCCTGCAGCATCAGCATATACTCTGAAAACGGTAAAGTCAGCAGTATGTCTTGGCCATTCCCAGTTATCTGTATCTCCTCCGAATTTTCCTAATGAAGAAGGCGGAGCACCTACTAATCTGATATCTTTATAATCCTGATATACGAAATAATAAAACTCATTTCCGTTGAAGAAGTCTTTTACAACTACAGTGTATTTTCCGTTTTCAGAGTTTTCTGCCTGAATTGCTTTTGTTTCAGCATCAATGACAGCTTTTCTCTCTGCACCGGTCATGTTGTTGTTTAGCTTGGAATTGATTCTTTGGGTAGCATCATCCATTCTTACTAAAAATCTCACATACAGATCTTTTGCGTTGAATTCGTCTTTTTGTTTCATGGCCCAGAAACCATTCTTCAAATAATCTTTTTCTGGTGTGGAGGCAGCAGCTACAGCACCATAACCACAGTGGTGGTTGGTAAAAATCAGGCCTTTGTCAGAAACAATTTCTCCAGTACAGAATCCTCCGAAGCTTACAATAGCATCTTTTAAGCTGGAATTATTTACTGAATAAATTTCTTCAGGCGTCAGATGTAACCCCTCTTTCTGCATATCAACACCGTTAAGTCTTTTGATGAGCATTAGCAGCCACATCCCCTCATCCGCCCTCATCTGAGCAAAGCTCAATAAGAAAGTGAATAGTAGAAATAGTCTTTTCATTTTATAAAATAATTTTTGTGTCGCTAATTTACTAATTTTTATGAGATTCAGTCTGGCGTTGGTATGAAAATGGGATGATAATATACATGAAAAAAATACTGTTATCAATTTTTGCTGTTTTGTTTCTGGGTATTGTTTTGAACTGTTCTGCAATATCTGATAAAAATCCAGCCCTCCAAAGGCAATGGATGTTCATTTCTTTCAATGGTTTTTCTAAAGATAAGCTGGTTGCTCATCAGGCTGAAATCAACATGTCCGGAATAATGGAGAATGGTAAAATACAAGGGAGTGCTTATATGGGATGCAACAGAATGTCTTTTACTGCTGAATTTAAAAAAGGTGGAAAAGTAAAGATTTCAAAAGGGGTCAGTACAACGAAGGCATGCCAGGATATGGAACTTGAAACTTCTTTTCAGAAAATTTTTGACACAATGACCCACTACGCTGTAGAAGGGCATTTTCTTACATTGTCAGATGAAAGCGGAAATTCAATGAAATTTGTTGCTGCCGATTGGGATTAACCGCATTATTAAAGATATCAATAAAAAGTCCGCCATTTAGCGGACTTCTTTTGTTTGAAAAATCTAGATTGGTTATTAGTTTTAGGGTTATCAGTTTTTAGGGATCGTTTTCTTTATTTCTTCAAGAGTAGCAGTATTGGGTAACCCGATTGTATTATTTGTGTTCCTAGAATGAGTCGTATTACGAGATGCCTGTCTGTTGGGAATTGTTTTTTTTAGTTCTTCAAGGCTGACTGTATTAGACAGCAGCTTTCCTGAATGGTCTGCAGGAACTTTTTGTTTAGATTCCTGTTTTTTCACTGCAAGCCCCTGGTCTGAAACCAGTGCTGTGCCCGTTGTCGTTTTTTCTGTGCTTTCCTGGTTTTCTTTCAGAATTCTGGTTTGCTGTTCTTTGGCCTGCTTTAAAACCTGGGACTGGTCTTCTGCCGGAGCCGCCTGTTTATTACTTTCCTGCGCATATATAACAGAGCTTAAAAATAATAATGAGGTAATGTATACTATTTTCATGACGGATTATTTTATATTGACTAATACCTGAATTTTTCCAATTTCTTTTTGATCATAATCCTGTAGGGATTTTCCGATCACCTGGCCTATTTTCACTTTTTTAAGGTCGGCCTTCATGGCAACCCCCGGTTTTGAGGAAGTAACAAGAAGGTCTCCTCTTTTTATTTTTCCGTTTTCCAGACATACTTTGGTAGGAATGACTCCGATGACTCCCATCGGAACCTTTTCTGAAATGTCAGCATCTATATGTTCTTCAGTAAGAAGAACTCCGGGTTTGGTGGCATATACACCGGCAACAAGATTAGAATAAGGTTTTGAAGATTTTTCTACGGTTCTGTCAGTACTTGTAGAAATTACAAGGATATCCCCGGTTTCATATTCTGAAACGGAACCTTCCACATCAAAGACTTCCGCAACGTCGGCACCGCTGTTTTGTGTACCTCCGTTAAAGAAACCTCTTCCGGCAGAATTGATTCTGGCTACATTTACGGTTCCCGGGTTTCCGGATTTGAATACAGCTATTGATCCTGTGCTGTGGGTTTCTACAGTAAGGACCGGATTGGTATTGGCTGTATTGAAATTGACAAGTCTAGCGGCCCTTCCGTTACCGAAATTGGGAACCCAGGCAAAAAGGGCATTTCCTGTTCCGTCCGCAGTGGTTTCCACTCCATCTCCGGAGTTAGAGGCATTAGCCGTAATTCCATTTCCATTTCCATCAGCAAGAGCAATCAGGGCCGGACCGTTTCCGGCAGGGTTGCTGGCGTGGAATAAGCCGGCGTATCCGCCTGTTCCGGATGAGACCCCGTAAATCCCTGCTGTTCCGAAGTTGGCAAACTGTGAATTTACTTCCCCCCTTACTGCAGGAGAGGTCCCGGTTACCTTATCTACTTTAAAGTTTCCAGCAATACCATTTCCTACGGTGGTCACTGTTATAACGTCACTGGTATTGGCTTCATTAAAAATATTGAAACGTCCTGCACGTCCTGTTGCAAAAGTCGGGACCCAGGCATAGAGCGCATTTCCGCCACCGTCAATATTGGTTTCCACTCCGTTTCCGTCTTTGCTGCTGTTTGCTGTGATTGCATTTCCGTTTCCATCATTGATGGCAACCAATGCAGGGCCATTACCTGATGAATTGGAGGAATGGAATAATCCTGCAAAGCCGCCTGTTCCTGAAGAGACTCCAAATATAGCTGCTGCTCCAAAGTTTCCGAAAATTGTTTTTACTTCTCCCCGGACTGCGGCAGCTACACTATTGGTATTATTAACAAGAAAAGATGCTGCATTTCCCTGGGTGTTGTCCGGGATGTTTCCGTTTCCGTTTGTTTCAACTTCAAGGGTGTTATTGGTTGTATTGGTTGCGTTAAGATTTTCAAATCTTCCGGCACGTCCTGTACTGTTATTTAACCCTACCTGTCCAAAAACCCCTATTCCGGTTCCGGAAGTATTGGTCGCAATAAACCCTCTTACACCATATCCACCTCCGTCATTCCGGCCTACTACTGCTCCGGCAATATCACTGGTAGTCCTTCCCACAACCGCTTCACCGTTTCCATTATTATCACCTACAACGCCGGCAGAAGTCAGGGCACTGGTTATGCCATGAACCCCAAACCCGGAACCTGTAGAGCTCCGTACTCCGGCTCCGTTTCCTGTCGTGGTAACATTCACAACAGTTCCGTTTCCTACGGTAGAGGCTGTAAGTACATTGTTGCTGTTTGCATTATTGTAAATAGAAATATTGGCAGCAATACCATTGTTACTGGTCGCATTCAGACCGGTTCCCGTATTACTGTTTGCATATACTCCATATCCGTTTCCACTGGCATTTCCATATACCCCAAGTCCGTTAGGGGTTACACCATATACTCCCCATCCGCTTCCGGCCTGGCTTCCATATACTCCTACACCTAAACCACCTGTTCCGTTGTTTATACCCCGGACCCCTGCAGAAAATCCTCCGGGAGCAGCACTCGTAACAATCCCCCGTACGGCTGCAATATTTGATGTAGCAGTATTATTACTACCTTCTAAAGAAGTACCGTCTCCATCATTGGTTAAAGAAAATAGAGTAGCAGCGTTATTTACAACACTGGTATAAGGAATAGTAAATGCACCACCACTATTTCCCGCTGATTTGGCATACATAGCATAGGGAACGCTCAGTAACTGACTGGTTCCTGTTATCGTATAGTTCGTTCCGCCGCTAGGGTCAGTTTCTGTTTTTAAATAATAGTTTCCTGAAGGCCAGTCAATTGTATTAAATGTTCCTGTAAGAACTGTGCCGGTTCCTATTTCAAGGGTGGCCAGTCCGTTAGCATTGGTATTACCGGTAAGTCTTTCAGAATAGACAGGGGCGCCGGCAGGAGAGCCCTGCAGTATGCTTACTTTAACAGCAATAGACTGATTGATCAGTAGCTGTCCTGAGCCGCTTCGCATGACGGCCTGGTAACTCATTTTCTCTGGAACCTGTGAGAGCCCCATAAAAAGGCCTGACAGAATCCAGGACAATAATAATATTTTTTTCATGGTGATTATTTTTTGATAATTTTAAAGGTTTTAACATTCTCTCCATGCCGGTTAATTCTAATAATGTACATCGCAGAAGGTAGGGAAGAGAAATTAAGCTCAGATTTGGGTTGCAGAATCATGTCTTTTTTGATCAGTTTTCCCTGAGCATCAAATAATTGATATTCTGATCCTCTGTAATCATTTGTTGTGAAATCCAGATAGAGATAATCTTTAAAAGGATTAGGATAGATTAAGATATCATTCTGATCAGTTGAAGACTCCTGAGTAGAAAGTGTGGTAATTTCGAAACCCTGCTGTACACCTTCCAGGACTTGAGTTGGTGTTCCCTTATTAAGATATGTCGTCTGGCCTATGCTGTATGAAACAGATCCGTTACCCGATGACGCATTTGCACCAGTAACCAAAATTGCTGATTGTGCATGGAGCGCTGCGGTTGGAAATACAAGCAAGGTGAGGTAATAAATAAATTTTTTTTTCATGAATAACAGTTTTTAAGTTAGTAGATAGAGGGAAATTTGGGAAGACTAAATTAATATCTATTGGAATTTGATTACAGAAAAATAGACCAACGACAGAAATAATCGACCAATGGCATTTTGTGAATTATTTTAAAGTTCAGAGATATTGCTTAGGGTTCAAAAAAGGAAAGATTATCTTTGTATGTTCTGCCGATAGGAAGTCTGATATGATGGGTCAGTTCTATTTCATGACAGTTCTTTCCACGGATCAGATGACGTGGAACGGCATAGCTCCGGTGTATCCTTATAAAAGAATCAAAAAAACTTTTGCGCAGAAGGTTTCCCAATGAATCTAAAATACAGTGTTTTTTTTCAAGGGTTATGATACGGGTGTAATCTTTTAAAGCTTCCAGATATAAAACATCTGTTTTTTTGATGAGAGAAATATTCCCTCCTTCCTTAATTTTTATAAAACTTTCCCCAAACATGGCATCATAGCATTCACATTTTTCCTTTATTTTTAAAAAATCGAACAGCCTTTGCATGGAATAATGGAACCGTTCAGAGGTTAAAGGTTTGGTAATGAAATCCAGGGTATTAATTTCAAAAACACAGGCTGCCATTTCAGGATGGGAACTTACAAAAATACAGGCTGGTATTTTGTGTGCCAGCTTTCTGAATTCCAGGCCGCTCATTCCTTTTAAATTAGTTTCGGTAATCAGGAGGTCGATGGGTAGCTCAAGGTAGGGAATTGCTTTTTCTGCCGAATCAAAAGAGGCGACAACTTCAATATTTTCATACTGTTTGATATAATGCTGAAGAACCAGTCTGTCCAGTTCATCATCATCTATAATCATACACCTAATATGGGTAATCATGATCCACTGGAATTTAGTTTTAACATTTTTTTGATTTAAAGATTTAATAATCAGTAAATTATTACATAAAGTTATCGATTTTTAAACAACAATACCTACTTTCATTTTAAATTTTGTAAAAAAATGTTATTTAATAAAATTTGATTTTGTTTTTTTTCTGAAAAATATTATCTTGTAAAAATCATAAATACAGATAGAACTTAATGTTAGAAAAGAAAGAACATAATTATGAAAGGGCAGTTTTGGTGGGCTTGATCACCAAAGACCAGGACGAGGAAAAATTAACGGAATATATGGATGAGCTGGAGTTTCTTGCCTATACTGCAGGAGCAACAGTAGATAAAAGATTTACTCAAAAACTATCCCAGCCAGATTCCAGAACATTTGTAGGAAGCGGAAAAGCTCTGGAAATTAAAGAGTATGTAAAGGAAAATGAGATCGGAACGGTAATTTTTGATGATGAACTTTCTCCATCCCAGCTTAAAAACCTTGAAAGGGAGATGGAGGTTAAAATATTAGACAGAACAAACCTTATTCTGGACATTTTTGCCCAAAGGGCTCAAACATCTTATGCAAGAACGCAGGTAGAACTGGCACAATATGAATATCTTTTACCAAGATTAACAAGAATGTGGACCCACCTTGAAAGACAACGGGGGGGAATTGGGATGAGAGGTCCGGGTGAAACGGAAATTGAAACCGACCGTCGTATCATCCGGGACAGGATCTCCCTGCTCAAAGACAAGTTGAAAACCATTGATAAACAAATGGCTACACAAAGAAATAACAGAGGGAAAATGGTAAGGGTTGCGTTGGTAGGGTATACAAACGTAGGAAAATCTACCTTGATGAACTCTCTTTCGAAGTCAGAAGTTTTTGCAGAAAATAAGCTGTTTGCCACACTTGATACCACAGTAAGAAAAGTGGTGATCGGAAACCTTCCTTTTTTGCTGACCGATACAGTAGGATTTATCCGGAAATTGCCGACACAGCTTGTTGAATCTTTTAAATCGACATTGGATGAAGTAAGGGAAGCGGACCTGCTGATTCATGTTGTTGATATTTCACATGAAAGTTTTGAAGATCATATTGCTTCAGTAAATCAGATATTACAGGAAATTGATGCCCATAGAAAACCAATGGTCATGGTATTTAATAAAATTGATGACTTCAGTTATGAGAAAAAAGATGAAGATGACCTGACCCCGGCTACCCGCAAGAATGTTTCTCTGGATGAGTGGAAAAAAACGTGGATGGCAAAATCCAAGTATCCTACTGTCTTTATTTCTGCTCTGACAAAAGAAAATTTTCCGGAAATGAAGAGAATGATTTATGATGAGGTTATGAAAATCCATATTTCCAGGTTCCCATACAATGATTTTCTCTTCGAGTATTTCGATAACGATGAGGAAGAAAATAACAGTTAATGAAATATTACTTTTTCCTTTTATTCATTTTGTTTTCGGTTTTTGGGTTCAGCCAAAAATCAAGAATCGATCTGAAGGCTATCGAAAAAAGCCTCAAATCATCAGATTCCCCTTACAATTACGAGAAGCTTATATTTAAATACAAAGGGGTTCCAAGATCTTTGGACAGTATTGAATCACAGTATCTTTACTATGGAAGAAACTTCAGGAACGATAGGGTATATACTTCAGATGATAGTTTCAAAGATCTGGCGGAAGCCTTTAAAGAAAATAAATTTGAAGAATGTATCAGGCAGGGTAAGGCGATGTATGATAAAGATCCCACCAATCTGGATATCCTTCTGATTCTCCTGAGATCCTATGATTCTCTGAAAGACGGAAACAATTTTATGCATCATCTTAGCCAGTTCCGTTCGTTAACAGACGGAATAAAAAGTTCGGGGGACGGAAAAACAGAAAAAACAGCCTATCTTGTTAATTCCGTAGGAGATGAATATATTCTGCTTAACATTCTGAATATCGGACAGGATTATACAAGGGGATCAAAACCATCCAAAGACGGGATGTTTGATATCTGGGATAAAGATGGTGTTAAAACCTATATCAAAGTACTTTATTTAGATCTATAAATTTAAAATTAAAAAAACACATAGTGGAATTATATTATTCATTTTCAGCATTGATTGTTCTTGCTTCTATATTTGCATATCTCAACTACAGATTTTTAAAACTTCCGAGTACTATCGGGATTATGGTAATAGCCATTGTGGTGTCTATTTTCCTGGTTATGTTTGGAGAAGTGGCACTTCCAAAAACTTTTGGTCATCTTAATAACCTTATGGAAAGTATAGACTTTACAGAGATCCTGATGGGAGCTATGCTTAATTTTCTTCTCTTTGCGGGAGGGATTCATATTAATATCAATGACCTGAAAGAGCAGTTCAGGCCTGTATTGATATTTTCAACAGTAGGAGTTGTGATCTCTACTTTTGTGGTGGGTTTCGGAATGTTTTACCTGCTTCCGCTTGTTGGAATAAATCTTCCATTTATTTACTGTCTTGTTTTTGGTGCACTAATCTCACCTACAGATCCGGTGGCTGTATTAAGCGTACTAAAACAGGCAAAGGTTTCCAAAGCACTTGAAACAAAAGTAGCAGGAGAATCTCTTTTCAATGATGGTATGGCAGTTGTGGTGTTTACCGTCGTTTTACAGCTCGCTATAGGAAAAGAAGTGGATCTTGGAATTGAAAATATAGGATTACTATTGTTGAGAGAAGCAGGTGGCGGTATTTTACTGGGTGGACTTCTGGGTTGGATCACTTCCAGGCTTATGCGTGAAGTAGATGATTATATTATCTCCGTACTGGTAACACTTTCTGTGGTGATGGGAGGGTATCTTATTGCGAGACAAATGCATATTTCAGGACCGTTGACTATGGTAGCTGCAGGATTGTTTATGGGGAATTTTAATGTCAGATTTAAAATGAAATCAATTACTCAGGATTATCTTATTAAATTCTGGGAACTCATTGATGAAATTCTGAATGCGGTACTATTCCTTTTCATAGGCTTTGAACTTTTGATGATCAAAGACCTGAAGAATTTTATGATTCCGGGGCTGTTGGCGATTATCGTGGTCTTACTTGCCAGATTTATTTCCATATGGGGACCTACCAAATTTATGTCTCTGAGAACAAGATTTAGTCCGCAGACTGTTAAAGTGCTCGTTTGGGGAGGAATTCGCGGAGGCGTTTCAATTGCCCTGGCAATGTCTGTTCCCAAAGGTGAATACAGTGAAATTATTCTTAGTATTACGTATTGTGTAGTAGTATTTTCTATTATTGTCCAGGGGCTTACCATTGCAAAAGTTGCAAATCCTAAGCAGATAGCTAAAGAAGAGGAAGAACAGGAGGGTATCATATCAGATGAAAAGGTTTAACTGCCATTCCATAATATGTTAAAATGAGCTTATGAACGAAAGCCACATTGTGAAAGAGATCCGGGAAGCACTGGCAGTCCTGTCGCTCCCTGAAAAAGCCGAATTTTTTCCCAGGTTTTTCAAAACCGGAAAAGGAGAATATGGTGAAGGAGATCTTTTCCTTGGAGTTAAGGTTCCGGATCAGAGATCTGTAGCAAAAGAATATTATTCAAAGATAAATCTGGAAGAACTGAGTGAGCTTCTTTCCTCTGAATATCATGAGCATAGACTGACGGCGCTTTTTATGCTGATTTCAAAATTTGAAAAGACAAAAGATCCTGCAATAAAAAATGAAGCAGTCACATTTTACCTCAGCCACCTTCCATACATCAATAACTGGGATTTAGTTGATTCAAGCTGTTATAAAATCCTGGGAAGATATGCATTTGAAAATCAGAAAGAAGAAATTCTGAGGAAACTTTCGGAATCTGAGGAAATGTGGCATAAAAGAATTGCTGTTGTAGGAACAATGCATTATGTAAAGAAGGGAGTCTTTCACCTTACAAAAGAGTTTGTAACAAGAAATCTGACACATAGCCACGATCTTATGCACAAGGCAAACGGATGGCTGTTGCGGGAAATGGGACAGAAAAATGAGGCTGAACTGCTGGCATACCTGAACTTATATTATAAAGAAATGCCGAGAACCTGCCTGAGATATGCCATTGAAAAACTGGATGAAAATCTTCGTCAGGATTATTTGAAAGGGAGGGTTTAGGCTGTAGATGAATAAATTATAATAGCACAGTGTTGAATCTATTCATGAGAATAAAATATTGATTCAGAATTAAGTATTTTTGCCTTTTAAACCCAATTTATGAAAATATTTTTCAAATTATTTCTTTCATTTTTTCCTTTGATATTGCTTACCAGTTGTTTTGATATTTTAGATAAAGCTAATGTAAAAGCTGATGGTAGTGGAGAATATACGATAATTCTTAATGCAAGTAAAAGTAAAACAAGGCTGGCATCAATCTCTAAAATGGAAACTATTAACGGAAAAAAGGTTCCTAAAAAAGCTGAAATTGAAAATAAGATCAATGAAGCTGCAAAAACTTTCAGGGGTACTCCCGGGATTAGCAATGTAAAAACAACCCTGGATTTCGATAATTATATCATTAAGCTAAGCTGTAACTTCAAAAAGATTGAAAACATCAATGCCGGATTGGAAAAATTAAAGGCTCAGAATATATTGGGTAAAATGATTCCGACTCAAATCTATAGTCAGAATTATGAGAAGAAAGTATTGACAAGAAATAAGGTAAATACTTTTAAGACAGATTATGATAAGATGAGTAAGGCTGACAAAGAAGTTTTTAATGGCGCAAAATATATTGCAGTAATGCAGTTTGAAAATACGATAAAATCTCAGTCAAATAAATCCTATCAGCTTTCTCCGAATAGAAAAGCTATAAAATTTGAAGCTGATATCCTGGATTTAATTCTTCAGAAAAAAAATGTACAGAACACAATATTATTCCAATAATTTATAACAATAGCCATGAAATATATATTTTTAAAAACACAAAAAATTGTTTTCTTACTTTTTAGCTTTATGCTTGTTTTTGCGCAAAAAAGTATGAAGCTTCCTGCTGATGCTATATTTTATATGGAAGTTAATGGGAAACAGCTTAATAATAAAATCAACTGGAATAAACTGAACCCTTTATTGCTTGAACTAAGCAGGAAAGATAAAGAAAAGCCAACCTGGACTGATTATTCCAAGACGGGAATTAAATATGATGCTGTTCAATATCATTACGCCAGTGTTAATGATTCGGTTAAAACCTATAACACTCATTTTATAATTGATAATAAGGAAAAGTTTCAGGAGTTTGTTAATTCGGTTAAGAAAAAAGGATTAGAGGTTTCAAAGAAAAGCAATTATTCCTATGTTGATATAGATGATGATATCTTTGTTGCCTGGAACGGAAACCGCGCTGTTCTTAGTATGGTAAGCTATACCAAGCCATATAAAGATATTTGGGAAGGATCTGCGGATGAAGATAGTGTAGTGGTATCCGAAGACAGTACAGCTGCTGTTGACAGTGCTTATGCTGAAGAGGCGGAGCCGGAAAAATCTTTTGATTATAGAGAAGAAATACAGAACTTAAAGGATGAGATTCAGTATCTGAAAGATAATATCAAAGAAAACAATCTGGAGATTGCCAGAATTCAAAAAGATATCAAATACCTTCAGAAACACCATCAGTATCCTCCTGAAAAAAATACAAATCCTTATGAAAATGAGGAAACGTCTCCTGCTGATGACTGGGAGGAAGGTGATGCCGATTCAGCCTACCGGAAAGAACAGGATTCTATCCGGAAAGAAAATTTTAAAATAGTTAAAGGTATTGCCGAGGGGGAATTTGACCGATATTTCAATTCAAATTTAGAATTGGAAGTGCCTGAAGAAATGCTTGCTTTCAGGGATACCGCTTCTGATGTTTTTGTGTACACAGATTATGGAAAAATGCTTACTGATGGAGTGTATGGAAAAATGCTGAAGCAAAATGAGTTTGGACAGATTTTTCAGAATATGTATGACTCGAATTCAGCATACAACTTATATTTTGATAAAGATAAAGTAAGGCTGGTCAATAATTACCAGCACAAGAACAAAGAAATGCAGCAGAATATCTCTTCAATCTACAAAGGGAAGAAAAACAAAAAGCTGCTGGCACTGATCAATGACAAAAGTGTAGGATATTATGCAATCAATGTAAATGGAGGAAAAGTTTTTGATGTAGTTTACAGTCTTCTTAAAAATACCGGAGAAAGCGAATATAAGAAGGAAATGGAACTGATTCTTGAGACTATGAAAATTGTTCTGGATGAAGAAGCAATTACTAAAATAGCCCCTGGAAATGGTATTTTTGTTCTGAATGAGCTTACCTCAAAAAAGGTAGAGTATACGGATTATGAATATGATGATGATTATAATGAAAAGGAAGTAAAGAAAACCAAAGATGTAGCTGTTCCTAATTTCACTTTTGCTTTTGCAACTGAAAATGAAGGATACTGGTCGCGCATTTTTAATTTGTTGATCACCAATAAGAAACTGGCGGAAAAATTTTCAAAAGCCGGGAATTTCTACACTTTTAAAGATCCTAAGAATGGCGGTTATCTTGATCAGATATTCTTTACTGTAAAAGATGGTGTTGTTTATTTTACAAGCTCTACAGATAATATTTTCTCAAACAGCCAGTCTGAAGTTTCAAAAAAGTGGGCAAAAGACTCAGCCAGATATCCTTTAACAGGAAGATTGGATCTACAGAAACTTTTAACGGGCTTAGATAAGGAATTTAAAAGCCCTTCGGAAAGAAAAACATTGAATATATTCAGGAAAAACATAGGAGAACTGTATTATAAAACTGAAGTTAAAGGAGAAAGCATCCAGACAGAGATGGATTATAATATTAAAAATTCTTCTGAAAACAGTCTGATGTATTTTTTTGATTTATTTAATGAAGTCTTTAAGGCTAAAGAATCAGAGAAAAAGCTGCAAATATTATAATGAACAAAAAGAAACTTATTGTACCGCTGGTTCTGCTATTGGTGACGGCTGTTTATTTTGTGTTTTTTGATAAGGATAAAAAACTGAAATATATTCCTGAAAATGCAGATGTGGTTGCTTTGATTGATGTAAAGAAGCTGACGGGGCAATATATTTCCAGCTTAATACTGCATCCTTCCCGATGGGGTGGTGGCGGACCTAAAGACAGAAAAAGGGAATCCTTTAAAAATTCGGGAGTTAAAATCCCGGATTTTTTGCAGGTGTTTCATATAAAAAATACAAATTTTTCCGAATGGTATAGCGTTCTTGAACTTAAAGACCGGGAAAAATTTATTGCATTCTTAAAAAAACAAAAATTTGTAAGTAAAGGAAAATATTTCTTTCAAAAAGGTCAGCTTTACATTGCTGTAAAGGATAACCATTGTATTGCCGGGACTTCAGATTACGTTTTTGGAGCTGCTGGTGATAGATTTATTCAATCTTCAGGTAAAAACAACTTTACAGCCGATCAGTTTATTCATAATACTTCGGGAAGTATTTCTTTTATTAGGGGCAATAAAATTCAAAATTTTTCAGTCGAGCTGAATGAAAATGATATCCAGATAAAAAATAATGAGGCCCCGGGCCCCGGCCGGTCAATAATTTCAAAACTGAAACAAAGGAACTGTCTTTTAGAACTGGAATTAGATGTTGAAAATATCAGGAGATGCAGTGTTTTTTTTAGCAAAAAGGCATTAGACTCAATATCGGAGATCAGCTCCCTGAGTATTGCTGCGGATATTGAACAGGTAAACGATACAATTATCAGTTACGGATATGATGATAATTTCAATGAAATTGAAAAGAAAACCTATCAGAAGATTATTCAGCCCAACTATATTATTGAGCTTCAAAGTCTGTCTCCTGATAAAACTTTGGAGTATTTTCAATTCAGGAAATGGGTCAATGGACAGAATCAGTTTACAGCAATTCCTTTCCTACCAAATACTATCATTAAAGATAATAAGGGAATTGTGATACACTCTACCAGAAAACCTGTATATCCACCTTCAAAACTTAATGAGAATTATATTTTTATCAGAAACAATCCATTGCTACTTTCTTCTTTGAAAACCCTGAGTGACACTGAAAAAAGAATTCTGTCTGAAGTTCATTATATTTTTTACGAAAGTAAAGATCAGCATTTTTGGATGACCATAAAAGCAAAGGATGAGAAAATACCTTTAATTTTGAGGTGGTAAAGTCAATTTTTTAACCATAATCTGTATCAATGATCTTGTCAGAAGAAATTAGCCTGTTAAAATCTTTTACACATTATTTCTTACACCTGGTCTTTCCGGTGTTTATTGCCCTGGTCTTTTTCCGTAAAAACTGGAAAAAAGCTTATCTTATTATGCTGGCAACAATGCTTGTGGATCTGGATCACCTTTTTGCCAACCCTGTTTTTGATCCTTCAAGAAATAGTATAGGATTTCATTTTCTGCATTCATATTATGCTATAGGAATTTACTTTCTGATGCTGTTTTTTAAAGGAAATATCAGAATTATTGCTGTTGGACTCTTGTTTCATATGTTCACAGATTTTCAGGATTTTAGCCTTTGGCAGCATTAAAATATGATTAATATTTCCTTTTAATATTTCAAAATTCATAGATTTTTTGTATTTTGTAATCACTTTATGAAACTTAAAGAACTTTTACATTATACCTATGTTTTTCCTGTTCTTGCGGTAGGGTATTACTTTTCCGGATTAATGGGTGGTGGGGTCTTTTATGATATTATTGCAGGAATTTTACTTATTGGAAGTGTATTATCTGCGGTACATCATGCTGAAGTAGTTGCACATAAAGTAGGAGAGCCCTTCGGAACGATTATCCTGGCTCTTTGTATTACAATTATTGAAGTAGCATTAATCATCTCACTGATGGTAGCCGGCGGAGATCAGGCGATCACGCTGGCCAGAGACACCGTTTTTGCCGCTGTAATGCTAATCCTTAACGGAATTTTAGGAATTTGTATCCTGGTGGGCGGCGTTAAATATCATGAACAGTTCTTTGCGAGAACTTCTGCTACAACTTATCTGGTAAGTATTGTTTCAATTTTAGTACTTACCCTTGTGCTTCCTAATTTCACATCAAGTGTCAATGGACCTTTTTATAATGAAGCTCAGCTCATATTTATTTCTATTGCCTGCCTCGCTATCTATGGGGTGTTTCTGATGGTACAGACCGTCCGGCACAGAAGCTATTTTATTGTGCCTGATGAGCATCCTGAAGAGCATTATATTCCGACACTGACCAAAACTCTGATAAGCTTTGCTTTTCTTGTTATCTGCCTTGGGATTGTTGTTTTAATGGCGAAAGGTCTGTCGGATACTATTGAAGGAATGGTACAAAGTTTGGGGGCTCCAAAATCTTTGGTAGGTGTCATTATTGCTGCAGTTGTCCTGCTGCCCGAAGGCGTAGCTGCTATACGTGCCGCAAGAGGAAATCAGATTCAGTCCAGCCTGAATTTGGCATTAGGCTCTGCTCTTGCGAGTATAGGGCTTACCATTCCGGCAGTTTCCGTGGTTTGCATTATGTATGATATACCATTGGTATTAGGACTGGACAAAAAAGACATTATTCTTCTCTCTCTGTCCGTATTTATTGTAATGCTGTCGCTTAGCCGGGGAAAAACGAACATTTTATACGGAACAGTGCTTTTAGTGAATCTGGCGGCTTATATATTTACGGTAATCGTTCCTTAAGATTACATCTCGATTTAGTAAAATAGCAAAAAGACCTACAATATTATCACTGTAAGCCTTTTTACTTAATGTCTATATCTCTGTTAATCTAGCATTTGCCATAGCTCTCCTTCACCCTGGTAACCATTTTGCAGCCACATTTTGTCAAAGGCATGGCTAAGGGTTTTACCTGCTTCTTTACCATAACAATTAAAGGAAACCTTATTAGGGCTGTGTACTTTCATTTCCCATTCTTCCCCTTCTCCCTGTATTCCTTTCTGAAGCCATAATTTATCAAAAGCATGACTTAAATATAAGCCATTTTCTTTACTGACACATTTCAGGGCAACTCTATTGTTTGACAATTCTTCAAGAATGAAGACTTCTCCTAATCCCTGAATACCATTCTGAAGGAAAACATCTGCATTTCCATGACTTAAGAATTTCCCTGTTTCTTTTCCTTGGGCCTGTAATAAAATTACTTTAGCTGTTTTTACATTTTCTTTAATAAGTTCCATGATTTCTAAGTTTTTCTAATTCCTACTCTGATTGCTTTTCGGATACCGCATTTAAATTTGATTAAAATGTCCCGGGTAATTTTAATAGGGTAAAGGTAGAGATTGGAAAAATATTTAGCATCAGTATAAATACCTAAAATTCAAACATTTAAGAAAAAGTATCAAAAGAGTGAAATATTATTTTTTAGATTACTGATGTTCAGTTCTATATTTCAACTGAAAGTAGTCTGAAGCTAATGAAATACAGCTTATGATTCACGTGAAAGTAAAAAAACAAAGAAATACCCTGATTATATCAAGATATAATAAAATCTTAAAGTCTTCTGGCCAGTTCCATCTTATATGCCATTAATTTAGCAATATTCTCAGATTTGTAAATAGCCATATCAGCATTTTCTCCTACAAAATTTTCTTCAATGGTTGTCCGCCAAAGTTGGAGCCATCTGTCAAAGTGCTTTTGCTCCATAGCCTGTATCTCATTGATTGGAAAGTGGACCCCCATAGGATTTCCCTTGTAGGTCATCTGCCCAAAAAGTATAGATTCCCAAAAAGAATACATTTTTGGGAGGTGCTTATCCCAGTCTACTTTGGCAATGTCATTGAAAAAGAACCCAATTGTTTCATCTTTAATGACTTTTGTATAAAATGAATTGACAAGGAGCTCAATGTCCTCTCTTGATTCCAGCTTTTTCATATTTCAAATGTACAGCAAAAACAGATTAAAAATCTCATCATATAATTGATAAAATTCATGAAAACAATATTTTATCTTTGCATGAAAAGTAAGGCAATATAAAAATTGAAGTATGGCGGTTTACCGTTGTTCTTCATCAAGAAATAATGTAAATATGACAAAAGGGTTCAGAAAAATAATCCGTCAGAAAAATGCTGAAAACACTGGTTTTGGGAATAATGCGTCCGGAAGGTTTATAAACAAGGATGGGCTTCCGAATGTTACCAGAACAGGCGTAAATGTATTCAACAGATTAAGCTGGTACCATACCATGCTCAACCTGTCGTCATTTCGTTTTATTTCCTACCTTGTTATAGCCTATGTTCTGATTAATCTCGTATTTGCTATGATCTATTATATGATCGGGGTAGAGCATCTCACGGGAATTGATAAAAGTGATCCGGTCAATGAATTTATTGATGTTTTTTTCTTCAGTTCACAGACATTCACAACAGTGGGTTACGGAAGAATTGCTCCTGTAGGATTTATGGCAAGTCTTGTAGCCACTTTTGAAGCCTTTTTAGGATTACTTACCTTTGCTATTGCAACCGGGCTTTTCTATGGAAGATTCTCAAGACCCAGAGCTTATTTAAGATTTTCTGATATCGCGCTGATCGCTCCTTTTCAGGAATCTGCTGCCTTGATGTTCAGGGTGGCTCCGTATAAAAATAATGCCCTGACGGATGCTGATGTCATTGTATCTGCAGCAATAGAGGTAATTGAAAACGGTGTTACTAAAAGCAATTTTTACAGGCTTGAAACCCAATTGAGTAAAATTAATACACTGGCACTAAACTGGACCATCGTTCATAAAATAGATGAGAGTTCACCTTTTTATGGATTTTCAGAAGATGATTTTAAAACTACAGATATCGAACTTATTGTGCAGATCCGGGCCTTTGATGAAGTATTTTCAAATACTGTGGTGCAGCGATCATCCTATGTAACAGGAGAGATTGTATACGGTGCACGGTTTGTTCCAATGTATTATCCGGATAAAGATAATTTGACAACAGTTCTTGATCTGGATAAAATTAACGAATATCAAAACGAAACCCTTCCGGTATCGGTTGGAAATAAATAATAATGGATTTAGATTTTTATAAGAAACAAGCGTTACAAAAGCAGAAAGAGCATAAAAAATTTCTGGATAGTCTGAAGAAGAAGCCTCCCAGAAATCTTGATTATATTGTGCAGGAGAACCATGATGAAGTTTTTAAAGAAATAGATTGCTTACAGTGTGCCAATTGCTGTAAAACAACCGGCCCTTTATATACAGAAAAAGATATTGAACGTATTGCGAAGCACCTCCGTATGAAGCCGGCTGATTTTGAGACAAAATTTTTAAGAGTTGACGAAGATCATGATAAAGTGCTCCAAGATCTTCCCTGTTTCTTTCTGAATGATGATAATACCTGTTCTATTTATGAAGTAAGACCAAAGGCCTGCCGTGAGTATCCGCATACCGACCGCAAAAAGATTTATCAGATTAATAATTTAATGTTGAAAAATACAGTCATATGCCCGGCTGCATTTGAATTTGTAGAAAAAATGATGAAGGCAAAGTAAAAAATATTGTGAAAACCTCTTAAATAATTATAAAGTACGTTAAATAACACGTTTCCAGATAATTTTATAAATAATGTGTCGTTTAGTTTAAACAATCATTTAAAATATTACATTATGAAAAAGTTATTTTTAACGGCTGCGCTTACATTAGTCGGAGTAATCGCAGTATCGGCTCAAACAGAAACACAGAAACCAGCCGAAAATTCTAACAGTAACCCAACGACAACTCAAACACAACAGCAGAGTCCTCAGACTACGACTACAGATGCGGGTACTCAAAAAAATACACCAGCAGCTTCTACGGATCCTTCAGCAACAACTACAGATGCAACAGTAAGCACAGGAAGCACAATGGAAGCTACTAAGCCTGCGGAAGCAACAAAAGAAGAAAAGAAGACTAAAAAGAAAAAGTAAAAATTTTAGCAAACACTAGTCGGAATCCTGAAATCCTGTATTTCAGGATTTTTTTTGTTCTATTTCTAATTTCCTGAATTTTACGATGTTGATGATTAGATCCAAAGGTAATTTTTTATGGATAGGAAATTGTACTGCTCCCTTTGAAAATTTATAATTCAGCTCTTTAAATTGTTTTTCAAAATTCCTGATTGCTTCAGCACCCGGATAAAAACCGATGTGCTTTTTATAGCCCGCAAAATAGATCAGGGGTTTGTTTTTATATTTGAATGCAGGCATCTGGTAGCCAATATATTCTTCGAGATCAGGGATTTGTTTGTGAATAGACTTTCTTAATTCATTAAGTTTTTCCTGCACTTCTTCAGGAAATAAAAGAATATATAATATATTCATCAATATTTTTGAAAGCACCTTTCATGATATAAAAATAAAAAAAGTGCCGCATATAGCAGCACTTTCTCCTTTCACTTTTTACTTTTTTCCCATTTTCCCGGGAACAGGCTATATCAAAAAAGGTCGGGAGTTTTCCCAACCTTTATATTTTATTATACCACTCCCTGAGCTAGCATTGCTTCAGCTACTTTTACGAAGCCCGCAATATTTGCCCCTTTTACGTAGTTTACATAACCATTTTCTTCTTTTCCGTAATCTCTGCAGGCTTTATGGATACCAATCATGATCTCTTTTAATCTTGCGTCCACCTCTTCAGAAGTCCAGTTTAAACGGATAGAGTTCTGAGTCATTTCTAATCCTGATGTAGCTACACCTCCGGCATTGGAAGCTTTACCAGGAGAGAACAATACTTTATTGTCAAGGAAATAATTGATGGCATCTAAGGTAGAAGGCATGTTTGCTGCTTCTGTTACACAAAGACATCCGCTTTCAACCAGTTTTTTGGCATCTTCAAGATCCAGCTCGTTTTGAGTAGCAGAAGGGAAAGCCACATCACATTTTACTTCCCAAGGACGTTTTCCGGCATGGAACTCTGCAGAAGGATACTTTTTAGCATAATCTTCAGCTCTGTTGTTTCCTGAAGATCTTAATTCCAATAAATAGTCAATCTTTTCTCCGCTGATACCGTCTTTATCATAAATATATCCGTCAGGACCAGAAATGGTTACCACCTTAGCTCCCAGCTCAGTTGCTTTTTTGATTACTCCCCAGGCTACGTTTCCGAAACCTGATACTGTTACTGTTTTGCCATTGAAGTCTTGCCCGATTGTTTTAAGCATCTGCTCAGCAAAGTACACTACACCATATCCTGTAGCTTCAGGTCGGATTAGAGAACCTCCGTAAGCAAGGCCTTTTCCTGTAAGAACTCCGGTAAATTCATTTCTGATTTTTTTATACTGTCCGAATAAATATCCGATCTCTCTTGCTCCTACACCGATATCGCCGGCTGGTACATCTGTTTCAGGGCCAATGTGCTTGCAAAGCTCAGTCATGAAAGCCTGGCAGAAACGCATTACTTCCATATCAGATTTCCCTTGTGGATCAAAATCTGAACCTCCTTTACCTCCTCCCATTGGAAGAGTTGTTAATGAGTTTTTAAATACCTGTTCAAAAGCTAAGAATTTAAGAACCGATAAGTTTACAGTAGGATGGAAACGGATTCCTCCTTTATATGGGCCAATAGCAGAATTCATTTGAATTCTGAAACCTCTGTTAACCTGAATTTCTCCTTTATCATCAACCCATGGAACTCTGAAAATGATAATTCTTTCAGCTTCAGCCATTCTTTCAAGCAGCTTCATTCCGTTATATTCTTTTTTAGTAGCAATGAATGGAATCACAGTTACGGCAACTTCTTTTACAGCCTGTAAGAATTCCGGTTCGTTAGGATTTTTTGCTTCAATTTTTGCAATAAACTCTTGGATTTTCTGGTCAATATTATATTGTTCCATATATTAAGGTTGAATATTATTGTCAACAAATTTAATTTTTTTTTCAAGATTCACAACACTCTATTTTAAGATTGTTAAAAATTAAATAATAATGTTTCGGAATATTATTAAATCAATAATTTATGATTAAATTTTATTAAAAATGAAATGTTATGTATGAAATAATGCAATATTAAGAAATCGTTAATTCTTAAATTGCTGTAAATTGTCTCCCGGAATATGATTTTACTTTCCCTAAAAGCTCCAATTCTAAGATTACAGGTAAAATTTTGTATGGAGAAATAGCAATCTCCTGGGCCATATCATCCAAAGATATCTGTGGGTTTGCTTTTATAAATTGATAGATTGTATTTTGATTATCAGTTAATTGTGTAACTGTTTCATGGTAAGGAAAAAGCTCTCCGCTTTTTTCCCGGGGATTATTCAGCCCAAGCAAACGTATAAGATCTTTAATTGTGGAAATAGCAGTTGCCTTATGATGGAAAATCAATTGGTTACATCCCTGGCTACAGGGGTCAGTAATTTTGCCGGGAAGAGCAAATACATCCCTGTTATAATCATTGGCGAAGGCAGCTGTACTTATCGATCCGCCGCCAAATCCACTCTCCACTACAACCGTTGAAGAAGATATACCTGCAACAATTCTGTTCCTCTGGATGAAATTTTCCCGGTCCGGCTTTCTTGACGAGCTAAATTCAGTGAGTAATGTGCCTCCTTCATGAACAATTTTTTCCGAGAGCTTTCTGTTTTTGGCAGGATACAGATACTCAAATCCGTGTGCAAGAACGGCTACGGTTGGTTTTCTATGAAGTATGGACTGTTCATGAACCTCTTTATCCACACCCAGGGCCAGACCACTTACGGTTAAATAAGAGGAAGATTCAGTAGCATCAAAAAAATTGTGGATAAACTCACGGCCGTAAGACGTCATATTACGGGTTCCCACAATACTTATTTTTCTCTGGGAGTCTTCAAAATTTCCTTTTTGATAAAGTACAGCGGGAGCATCAATGCACTCATTCAACAGGTTGAATGCCGTACTGAGATGCCTTAACCTGATCTGGATATTATTCTTTTCGCAAAATTTTATTTCTTTTTCTGCAAATTTGAGATGTTGTGCATTACCAATGTCAGAAACTGACCTGGATCCCATTCCTTCAATCTTTTTATATTCTTTTCCGGCGTTGTACCACGCCTCTTTTGCGCTTCCAAATGTTCTTATAAGTTTATAGAAGTTAATATCACCAATGTAGCTGCACTCCCGCAGAGCAATTGCATATAAATATTCTTCGGAGATCATATGTGTTTTTTTTCAAATGTAATGAAATAAGTTTTATTTCTTTCTTAACTCATCCAGGTGATCCCAGATATCATCCCTTTTTTTGTAAGGAAGCTCTAAAAAATCTTCAGGGTGATTTTCTTTATATTCCTGCCATAACTTATCATCCTTTTCACTGTAATAATTGGGAAATTCCCAGATGAACTTCTTCTTCTTTTCGCCTACGTTTTTAAAAACAAAAGCTATAATACTTCCTACAACAGCACCGGAAAGGTGAGCCTGCCAGGAGATTTTGCTTGGTTCCGGCATATTGTAGAACAATTCTTCCGGCAGCATTCCCCAAACCAGACTGCCATAATACAACACAACAAGTAATGATATCGTAAGCAGTTTCATATTCCATTTGAATACGCCGCTGAAGAATAGGAAAAAGGCAAGAACATAAACTACGCCACTGGCTCCTATGGTACAAGTATACATATATTCACCGGTGAGAATATCAATTGGAGGGAGAAGCCAAACCAAAAATCCTGTTGCCAGCCAGCCTATAATAAAAACCTTGCTGGCTACTAAAGGATAGAACTGATACAAGAGGAACATAAGAGCAGCTATAGGAATAGAGTTTCCTATAATATGATCTATATTTCCATGTAAAAGAGGAGAGGTGATAATTCCTAGAAGCCCTTCCGGAAGTAAAGGAATGATGGCTCCAAAGCAACTTTCAAAAAAGCCGTGCATCTGTAAAAAATATCCTAACCACATTGCTGAAAGCATCAGCAAGGGGTTTATAATTGCTTTTTTGGAAATTACATTTTTAAACATGAGGATTTTATGTCAAATCAAAAGCCAAGAATAAATTTCGGAAAATTTGTCGATCAAAGTATTGATACTGACCTGATTTTAAGACAAAAGGTATTAATTTTAATTTTTCAATTCATGATATGGCATTGAATTATTTGGATAGTTTCTAAAATTAGAGAGAAAACATATTCTTTTAGTGGTCGGTTTACCCTCAAAAAAAATTATATTAATACTTTTGTATTGAAAATTGTTTAGAATAATGAAGAAGTTTTTATTGATTCTTTCCTTTTTTACGGGGATTTATGTATGTGCACAAGAAGAGTTAAAAAAAGATTCCATTGTAACAGATACAGTAAGATACTGG
The DNA here is from genome assembly GCF_003385595.1 of Chryseobacterium flavum. Lineage (GTDB taxonomy): Bacteria > Bacteroidota > Bacteroidia > Flavobacteriales > Weeksellaceae > Chryseobacterium > Chryseobacterium flavum. The sequence continues at coordinate 139,069 of NZ_QNUE01000012.1, forward strand.
TCTGTGTTAGGGAAAAACAGCTTAATGATTAATCAGGCCTCTTTTTCAAATTGGGTTGGCGGTGGTGCCAATAACGTAGGATGGCTTGCTGGTATTGATTATAACATTACGTATGAAAAAGACAAAGATCTGTGGGAAAACATCATTGTTTTAGGCTACGGACAGAATGATACCAAAGGATTGGGGGTAAGAAAAACACAGGATGTTATAAATGTCTCTACAAATTATGGCAGAAAATTTTCTAAAAGCTGGTATTTTTCTCTAGGAGCCGGACTTCAGTCTCAGTTTTCAGCAGGTTATGAAGATGGCAATAATCCTGAAGCCAAGAAAATATCTAATTTTATGGCTCCCGGTTATCTGAATATAGGTATGGGTATTACTTACAGGCCTAACGATGATTTAACGGTAACATTACGACCTACCAACGGAAGATGGACTTTTGTATCTGATAGGGAGCTTCAGATTGCCGGAAATTACGGTCTTAAAAGTGATGGAGATGCTTCATTGCTGCAGTTTGGTTTTTTGGGAACAGCGGTGTATAAACTAAAAGTAATGGAAGGGGTGAACTTAACGAATACGGCTTCAGTATTTTCAAATTATCTGGATCATCCTGAAAGGCTTGTATTGGCTTATGGAGCTGTTTTAAATCTTAAGGTTAATAAATATATCTCTTCAAATATAACTGTAGACCTGCTGTATGACCACAATCAAATTGCAAAAACACAGCTAAAGCAGACTCTTGGAATTGGTTTTGCCTATACGCTGGATAATGGAGTTAAGCGTTCCGACCGTAAAGACAGCCAATGGTGGATTAAGAAATAGATTGAAAATTATTTATGACAAAAAAGGTACTTCAACGTTGAAGTATCTTTTTTTATTATAGAAATGATCAGTTAAGCAAATTTCTGTTCAAATATTCCTTTTGCAAATTTGGTATTTTAAAAGTTTTCTTTTTAATAAGTTATGTCATTGGGTGTAAAGGTGAAAATTCAAGTTAAGGTGAATTTTCTCCGGGCGTAAATTATTATTTATACATTTGTAAGGAAAATAGTTAATTATGAAAAAACTTTTATTGATCGCTTCCTTCTCTTTAGGGGTTGCAGCAGCAGCGCAGGAAACAAAAACTGAAGCTCCTGTAGCTGATACCGCCAAAGCCTGGTCTATTCAGGGACAAAATACATTAATGCTTAATCAGGCAGCCTTTTCCAATTGGGTCGGCGGTGGAGCCAACAATGTAGGATGGCTTGCCGGAGTAAACTACAACATGACCTACGAAAAAGGTAAGGATCTCTGGGAAAATATCATTATTCTGGGGTATGGGCAGAATAATACACAGGGAACCGGAGTAAGAAAAACACAGGATGTTATTAATCTTTCTACAAATTATGGAAGGGAGTTTGCCAAAAACTGGTATTTCTCTGCGGGAGTAAGTCTACAGACTCAATTTGCTCCGGGATATGAAGATGGCAATAATCCTGATGCCAAAAAAATATCAAACTTTATGGCTCCCGGATATCTTAATGTGGGTGCCGGTGTTACTTACCGCCCCAATGATAATTTTACAATGACTTTACGTCCTGCTAATGCAAGATGGACCTTTGTTCTGGATAAAGACCTTCAGACAGCCGGAACTTATGGTCTTAAAAATGACGGAGACTCTTCTCTTTTCCAGTTTGGTTTCCTGGGAACAGCTATTTACAAGGTGAAGATTATGGAAAATATCAGCCTCATCAATACGGGATCAGTATTTTCAAATTATCTGGATCATCCCGAAAGGCTGGTACTGTCGTATAGCGGGGTGCTGAATATGAAGATCAATAAATATATATCTACCAATGTCACATTGGATTTGCTATATGACCATAACCAGATACAGAAAACTCAGTTAAAGCAGACATTGGGAGTAGGTTTTGCCTATAATATTGATAATGGAAAAAAACGATCTGATAACAAGGATAATCAAAGCTGGCTAAAAAAATAGGCCGATTGTTGCATAATAAATAAAAAGAGGCTGTCTCAAAAGGACAGCCTTTTTTATGGGCGTATTTTTTTGTAACTCATATTTTTCAATGAATTTTTTTTTTTTAGATTATATTTTTGAGTTATTATGGTAGAATAAAGCAAAGGAAGG